>NZ_JBBOSZ010000001.1:3347500-4138003 GCF_038005325.1 Psychrobacillus sp. FSL H8-0484
TAAAGTTTTAGGTAGAGTAGATATGTGTATGTACTGTAAAGAACCTTTAACGCTTGATCCATCTCTTGAAGGACAAGAGTTCGATGCCAATTTAAATCGAAAGAAATAATTTTGCACTTTGCTTTTTTATACTAACATAGTCTACAAAAATATTGAGAAAATAAAGATGGTCAATTCTGTGTTATTTCTAGCATTGATTGAGAGACTAGAAATAAATAAAATAATTGACTTCCTATTAATACGGTTTTAAATTCTAGCGAAAATCATCTGATTACTAGCCAAACTTTCGCTAATATAAAGTTTAAAAAGAGCATATAAAAAACCGAGCGTAAACTTCTACGCTCGGTTTTCTTATTGAACTTTTGTTGCATGCTCTTTACATGTAGGACAAGTTCCGTAAATCTCCATTCGATGAGAACTTACATCAAAACCAGTTAAATGAGAAGCTAAATGTTCTACCTCATCTAATCCTGGATAGTGGAAGTCCACTATTTTACCGCAAGCATTGCAAATCATATGATAATGATCATTCGTGATAAAGTCGAATCTACTAGATGAATCACCATACGTTAATTCTTTTACTAACCCAGCTTCTCTAAATACACGTAAGTTATTATATACAGTCGCAACGCTCATGCTTGGAAATTTTTTTTCAAGTGCTTTATATATATCGTCCGCAGTGGGATGTGACATGGATTGAATAATGAATTCCAATATCGCATGGCGCTGAGGTGTAATACGTACACCAGTTGATTTTAATGTATCTAAAGCATCTCTTAAATGTACTTCCGTCATCGCAATGCACCTCTCTTCATGTTTATTATAAGTTAATTTATAATAAGTATAAATAAGAAAAGGCATGGCTGTCAAATTTTTAAAGAGAGATGAAATGAAGAAATAGCCTTAATAGCCTCTTTCCATATCAATTAAATTTTCCAAATGGTTACTACCGCGCATCCATTCTGTTAAATTTCTTGAAAAAATCTCAAGAGCCCGCACAACATATTGAGAGGAATGACTAGAAATATGAGGCGATACAATTACATTACTCATTTCCCAAAATGGATGACCTTCGTATAGCGGCTCTTTTTCAAAAACATCTAAGACTACAAAAGCGATACATTCCTCTCTTATTGCACGAAGCAGCACGTCTTCCTTGACAACATCCCCTCTACCAAAATTCATAAATAGAGTAGTAGGCTTCATAGACTGAAAATGCTCATACGTCAACAATCCTTTTGTTAATTCTGTACTTGGTAATATGGAAATCACAAAATCTGCAAATGGTAATGCCTTAGTAAGATTTTCAAATGAAGTCATTTCATCCATGTATGGTGCTGCTTGTCCACTACGATTGCACCCAATCGTCTGAACTCCAAAAGCTTGCAGTATCCTTCCTACCTCTCCACCTATTGCACCAGGTCCTAAAATTAATGCTTTTGAGCCTAATAATTCTGAAGAAGGCACCCGCTTAGACCATTCACCTTTACGTTGATTTTCAGCAACCATTGGAAGTGATTTTTTTATAGAGAGAATATGTGCCAGTATCGACTCTGCCATAGGAGTTTTATGAATTCCTCTAACATTCGTTACAACAATTTGACGGTTAGCTATTTCCTTTAAAGGCATTTTTTCCATTCCAGCCGATGCAACCATAATCCATTTCAGCTCTTCAGCTGTTTCGATGTCAGTTGCATGTAAGTCTTCACCATACGTAACAAAAATATCAGCTGTTTTTAACGCTTCTTTATCTAAGCCTTTTTGAAAGTTAAATACCGCTTTTGGAAAATCATTTCTTAAATTAGCTTGCTGCTCTTCTTTGGGTAAAAAAGAAAATAATATATTCATCTTTTATTCTCCGTTATTTGCTATTGATTTTAATGTATGTAATGCTTCTTCTACATGGCCTTTTACTCTCACATTTCGCCATTCTTTTACGACTGTACCCGTAGGATCAATTAAAAACGTAGTTCGTTCAATTCCCATATATTCTTTACCAAAGTTCTTTTTCAACTTCCATACTCCATATGCTTCTGACACTTCATGCATTTTATCAATTAATAATGAAAATGGAAGACCATGTTTTTCAATAAATTTCGTATGTGCTTTTTCGTCATCTGCACTGACACCAAGTATAACTGCATTTAAATCAGCGAAGTCGGTATAAGCATTTCGAAAATCACAGGCTTCTGTCGTACAACTTGGAGTTGAGTCTTTTGGATAAAAAAATAAAACGACATATCGCTTACCTGCAAAATTCTCTAATGATACAAACTCTCCTTTTTCATTTTTCAATGAAAACTTTGGCGCAACCATTCCTTCCAATATTTGCATCAAAATCCCTCCTCTATTTACATCTATCGTAACGAACTTTATGTATATGTTCAATTTTCTTTAGCCTTTTTCATCAATATTGTCTAAAATAAGAAAAGTGCAGGGCGAAACTAGACAGTACTATATAGAAAAGTTATACTTTCTAATCCTTACATAAAGAAATACTACGCGGAGGTAATACAATTGAAACAAACATTATCGGAACAAATACAAGTAGAAGCACTAGAACATATTGTAGGTGGAGTGAATAGCCCATCGAGATCTTATAAAGCTGTCGGTGGGGGTGCACCAATCGTCATGGAAAGAGCGGAAGGTGCATACTTTTATGACGTGGATGGAAATAAATATATCGATTACTTAGCTGCATACGGTCCGATCATTACTGGTCATGCGCATCCCCATATAACTGAGGCAATTACAAAAGCAGCACAAACGGGCTTATTGTACGGTACTCCTACAAAACATGAAGTTACTTTTGCAAAAATGTTAAAAGATGCAATCCCTTCTATGGATAAAGTGCGTTTTGTAAACTCTGGAACAGAAGCTGTCATGACTACAATTCGTGTTGCTCGTGCCTATACAGGAAGAACAAAGGTAATGAAATTTGCTGGATGTTATCATGGACATTCTGACTTAGTATTAGTTGCGGCTGGTTCAGGTCCTGCTACGCTTGGAATACCAGATTCAGCAGGAGTCCCACAATCGATTGCAAAAGAAGTAATAACAATTCCATTTAATGATCCCAAAGCTTATCAAGAAGCAATGGAAAAATGGGGACATGAACTTGCTTGTATTCTAGTAGAACCAATCGTTGGAAATTTCGGTATGGTTGAGCCAAACGAAGGATTCTTACCACTTGTTCATAAAATGGCACAAGACAAAGGTGCGCTAGTCATTTATGATGAAGTGATTACAGCATTCCGCTTCCACTATGGTGCAGCATCTACTATGTTAAATGAAACACCAGATTTAACAGCTCTGGGTAAAATAATTGGTGGCGGTCTCCCAATCGGTGCATATGGTGGCAAAAAAGAAATAATGGAACAAGTTGCGCCACTAGGTCCAGCTTACCAAGCGGGAACTATGGCTGGTAATCCAGCATCTATGCAGGCTGGTATTGCTTGTTTAGAGGTTTTACAATCCCCTGGCTTATATGAAGAACTGGATAGACTTGGAGCTTTATTAGAAGCAGGAATTTTAGAAGCAGCGAAGAACAACAACATAACGATTACAATCAACCGTATTAAAGGTGCACTTTCTGTGTATTTTACCGATGTAAAAGTAGAGAACTATGAGCAAGCAGAAGCAAGTGACGGTCAAATGTTCGCTAAATTTTTCAAACTAATGCTGCAACAAGGTATTAATCTTGCTCCTTCCAAATATGAAGCTTGGTTTATTACAACTGCGCATACAGAAAATGATATTATTGAAACAATTACTGCTGTCAATAAAGCTTTTGCTCAGCTTATATAAGAACGAGTTACTATGTAGAATAGTTATCCTTTCTTATTATTATGCTCTGTTAAATTAGGCTGTAGTTTCTTTAGAACATGATCGTTTAACAGAGCCTATTATTAAAAACATGTATATCTCCGATGAGGAAAGGATAGGATTAAATGAAATTGGGAGCACGAATATTTAAAACTGGAGTAGCTATAGTATTTTCATTATTTATGGCTGACTTACTTCAGCTACCTAGTCCTGTATTTGCAGGAATAGCCGCAATTTTTGCCATTCAGCCTTCGATTTATAGATCCTATTTGACAGTTATCGAGCAAGTGCAATCCAATTTAATTGGCGCAGCAATTGCAGTGCTATTCGCTTTAGCTTTCGGCAATCATTATATTACTGTAGGATTCGCTGCAATTGTAGCCATTTCACTTATGCTTAAGTTTAAACTGGAAAAAACGATTTCTTTAGCACTTGTAACCGTTATTGCGATTATGGAAATTCAAAGTGATGACTTTTTAATGTTCGCATTAATTCGTTTCTTAACTATTCTTGTTGGAGTTTTATCCGCATTCGTCGTTAACTTAGTGTTTTTACCACCTAAATTTGAAACAAAACTATTTAATGCTATTCACTATACACAAGATGAAATTATCCGATGGATTCGAATTGCCGTTAGAAGTGCTTCAGATCATCAATCAACAAAACAAGCTATTAATCAATTAAAAGACCGCCTTAGTCGAATAGATCAAATTTATTTGTTTTTTAAAGAAGAACGTGGTTATACCAAGAAATCAATGCATACAAAGGGAAGAAAAATAGTTGTTTACCGGGAACTAATTTCTACTTCTTATAAAAGCTTAGACGTACTTAAAAGGCTCAACCTTCATGAAAATGAGCTGATGGAGCTACCAGAGCATTTTCGAATGATGATAAAAGAACGTTTGGATGCTCTTTTAACGTATCACGAACAGTTACATTTAAAATTCCTTGGAAAATTAAAACCCGAACATATGGAATGGGACGGTTCAGATGCCTTTCTTCAGAGACAAGAAGTAATGAACATATTTGTGCAACAAATAGCATTAACTCAAGAAGAAGAAGAGTTTTCAACCTATCACTTGCTTCACTTTTTATCATCCATACTGAAATACGAAGAACAATTAGAACATGTGGATACTCTAATTACTTCCTACCAAAACTTCCACAGCAAAGAACTAACTGTGAAAATAGAAGAAACTCCTTACTAAGAAAAGCGCAAGCGCCCTCTATTTACAAAACCTGTTTTGTATCGTTTTCGGAGGTCTTTGGACGGACTTATTGCTATATCATTACCGATTGATTTTTAAGAGAGGCTGGTCGTGACTGACGTCACGACCAGCCTCTCTTTCCTTGGTAATCTTATGGCGTTTGTCTGTCCGTCGCCCTCCTTCAACAGTACGAATAAGGGTAAGATCTTTTTGGATAATGAGTAAAAAGATGCTTTCCAACTCATAAAAGAAGCACCCGAAGATGCAATTTCGGGTGCTCTTATGCTCCTCTATACAATAGATGCTAACTATTTTTTGGTCATATACTCTTTTACCAGTAGAAGAAAATTAACAGAAATGCTCTTCTTAAATATTCTTGCAGCTAACAGATCCATCCCCTCTACCTTACCTTGTATACAATCCACTGCATTTTCCTATCTCAAGTACCAGTGAATTTATGCACTCAAAAACTATATACTTCCTTATCTTTTAGTTGTCCTTTCTTTTATGAGTGATTTGAAACATTTCTTGATTGTAGTGAAAGTCGGCGACTCCAACGGAGGCCAACAGGATGTTGGTCACGAAGGCGTTGCCACACGATGTGGCGCTCTTAGCCTTTGTTCTTCTGTGAGACAGATGAGACATCACAACGGACGCGTGAGCTACGGTGATGGCTCATCGCTCACCCCGCGGAAAGCGTCCGCCTGGAACGCAAAATTATATACTTTCTAATCTTTTAAAAAAACGTGCTACCCAGATAACTAGGCGGCACGTTTTTTAGTTTTTCATTCGTGGATCCAATGCATCTCGTAATCCATCTCCCATTAAGTTAAACCCTAAAACCGTTAGCATAATTGCTAGCCCTGGAAAAATCATCGCCCACGGTGCATTTCGTAAAAACATACGAGCATCTGCTAACATTTTCCCCCACTCTGGTGCAGGTGCTTCTGCCCCAAGTCCAAGAAACCCTAAAGCAGCAGCTTCAATAATAGCAGAAGCGATTGCTAAAGTACCCGCAACAATCACAGGAGCCATTGAGTTCGGTAGAATATGAGAAAATAATATTCGAATATCTCTCATTCCAATTGCTTTCGCAGAAGTTATGTATTCCTCTTCTTTAATACTCAATACCTTTGAACGAATGAGACGACCAAAGTTAGGAATGTTGATAATAGCGATAGCAATTAAAGCATTTTGTAAGGAAGGTCCTAAAACAGAGACAACAGCAATTGCCAATAAAATACTTGGAAAAGCTAACATGATATCAAAAATTCTAGATATAATCGTATCTATCCACTTCCCATAATAACCTGCAATAATACCTAAAATACTACCAACTACTACTGACCCAATTACAGAGGAAGTACCTACCCAAAGAGAGATCCGCGCCCCATGAATAATACGTGAAAAAACATCTCGCCCTAAGTCATCTGTTCCAAACCAATATTGACTTGATGGAGGCTTCAATCGATCCTTTAAAAGCTGATCATTTATTCCTTGCGGTGCAAATAGTGGACCAAAAATAGCTAAAAGGATGAAGAAAAGAACAATCCCTGCTCCTACAAGCGCTAATTTATTTTTACGGAAGCTTCGCCATGCATCTCGCCAAGGACCAGTCGACTGATCTTTTACTGCAATTGTTTCATTTATCAAATTCGGAACTATTCCGGACATATCTATTCCTCCTTTTAGTCATATTTAATCCTAGGATCGATTAGACCATATAAAATATCAACGAATAGATTAATCATGACAAAAATAAACGCTACGATTAATATTCCTGATTGAATGACTGGATAGTCTCGAAATTGAATAGCATCATAAATATATCTACCTATGCCTGGCCAACTAAATATTGTCTCTGTTAAGATCGCTCCACCTAGTAACAGACCCATTTGAAGCCCGATAACTGTTAATACAGGAATAATGGCATTTTTTAAAGCATGCTTATAAACAACCCAAAACATTTTTTGCCCTTTTGCTCTTGCAGTACGAACGTAATCTGCTCTCATTACTTCTAACATACTGGATCTCGTCATTCGTGCAATAATGGCCATTGGAATGGTAGCAAGTGCAATCCCAGGCAACACCAAGTGTTTTAACACTTGACCGAGTTGTTCAAACCTACCGTTTATAATCGTATCAAGTACATATAAGTTCGTGACCGATGAAATAGGATTTCTCACATCTTCTCGACCACTCGTCGGTAACCATTGTAGTTCTATCCCAAAAATCCACTGCTCCATTAATCCTAACCAAAAAATTGGCATAGACACACCGATTAAAGCTAATACCATCGCAAAATAATCAAACCAGGAATTTTGGAACCAAGCAGATATAATACCTGCATTAACCCCAATAATGACTGCTATCAAAATGGCAAAAAACGCCAACTCAAAAGTAGCTGCTAAATACGGCCAAATCTCTTTCGATACAGGTTGAACCGTTCGCATCGATTCCCCTAAATCCCCTTTAAAAAGGCCAATTAAATAATCAATGTATTGCGTATACCAAGGATTGTTTAAGCCTAGCTTAATTTCTAAAGCTTCTACCGCTTCTTTCGATGCTAACTGCCCCAATATAACTTGAGCTGGGTTACCAGGAATAGCACGTATGATCATAAAAACAAGAAATGTCATGCCAAGCAAAACAGGGATAAGTTGTAATAATCTTTTTCCGATATAGTGAAGCATTGTCTTCACCTCTCCATTATGAAATCAAGTAAGGGGAGAAATCTCGAAGACCTCTCCCCTCCAAGCATTTTACTTAAAGTCTACGTTCGTTAATTTATCAGATCCAGTCGGATGTGGTATGAAGCCAGTTATATTCGCTTTTCCAGCAAGTAATGGAGTTGAGTGTGCAAGTGGAACCCAAGGTGCATCTTCAAAAATGATTTCTTGAGCTTGCTTATACAAGTCATTACGTTTTTCTTCGTCCACTTCTGTTTGTGCTTCAATTAAGATTTTGTGAAGTTCATCGTTGCTATAGTAAGTGTAGTTATTGCTTCCAATATTGTCTTGATCTAATAATACATAGATAAAGTTATCAGCATCACCGTTATCACCAGTCCAACCTAACATGAATGCATCAGCTTCTCCGTTGCGTGCTTTTTCTAAATATGTCGCCCACTCGTAAGAAACAATTTTTGCTTTTACTCCTATATCCTCTAGGTTCTTTTGAATAACTTCTGCAACTTTTGCTCCATCTGGCATATATGGTCTTGGAACAGGCATTGCCCATAATTCCATTTCAAAGCCATCTGCAAATCCTGCTTCCGCTAAAAGTGCTTTTGCTTTTGCAGGATCGTATTCATACCCTGGAATATCATCATTGTATCCACTAATAGAAGGTGGCATTGGGTTTTTCGCAACCTGAGCACGACCCTCGAAGAATGCATCTATAATCGCTTGTTTGTCAATTGCATAGTTCATTGCTTGACGTACTTTTACATTGTCAAACGGAGGGCGAGTAGTCGTTAAACCAAGGTATCCAACGTTCATAGATGGACGTTCAAATAATTGTAAGCTTGAATCTCCTTCTACTGTTACACCATCAGCAGGGTTAACACCATCTGCTAAATCAATTGCTCCAGCAAGTAAATCATTTAAACGAGCTGAGTTATCTGGAATCGAACGAAAAATGACTTTATCAAGTTTTGGAAGACCATCAACCCAATAACCGTCGAATTTTTCGATAGTGATTGAATCATTACGTTTCCATTCTACAAATTTGAATGGTCCAGTACCTACTGGATTATCTCCAAATTTATCGCCAGCTGCTTCAAATGCAGTTGGACTTGCAATTCCGAATGGACTCATAGCGATATTTTTTAAGAAAGGTGCTTGTGCACGTTTTAATTTGAATACAACTGTGTAATCTCCATCTGCAGTAACAGATTCGATTACATGACCTTCATCAGCTTTAAATCCACCAAACATAGAAGCATAGTATGGGAATTTATCTTCAGATCCATTTGCCCAACGTTCGAAGTTTTTCACAACAGCCTCTGCATTGAAATCAGTATCGTCGTGAAATTTAACTCCTTCTTGAAGTTTAAAAGTGTAAGTAAGTCCATCTTCAGACGCTTCCCACTCTTTTGCTAAACCAGGGTTGATCGTTGTATCTTCATCACCAAAGTTTAGTAATGTTTCAAAAACGTTTTGCGTAACTTTGAAAGACTCGCCATCTGTTGCAGCAATAGGATCTAAGAATACAGAATCCCCACCGCGACCGAAGATAAGTACTTTTTCTCCAGCTTCTTCTGTTGCCCCTTCAGTTGTAGTGCCCTCGTTCTCTTTATCTGTGCTTGTTTCTTTGTCTCCACCTGTTTCTTTTTCAGATGAACATGCAGCAAGGACTACAGTTAGAGCAACTAACATCATTAATAAAAATGACCATATTTTCTTTGTCCCCATATTACCCCTCCGTAAAATATATTATCAATGCTGCACTGCTTCACTATATAAATGGCAGGCAACAAAATGACTAGTTTTCACTTCTTCTAACTTCGGTACAACCGTTGTACAAACGTCCATTCTAAATGGACATCTCGTATGAAAAGTACAACCAGTTGGCGGATTTGAAGGACTAGGAATATCGCCTTCTAAAATAATCTGCTCCCTTTTAAATGCTGGATCGGGTACTGGAACTGCTGAAAGCAATGCTTTCGTGTACGGATGAAGTGGCTCTGCATAAAGAGATTCACTCGTAGCTAGTTCAGCCATTTTACCTAAATACATCACGCCAACGCGGTCACTTATATGACGCACCACCCCTAAATCATGTGCGATAAAGATATACGTTAGCTTTAGTTCTTTTTGTAAGTCTTGCATCAAATTTAGTACTTGCGCTTGTATCGAAACATCGAGCGCGGAAACTGGCTCATCCGCAATAATTAGTTTCGGATTTGTCATTAGTGCTCTAGCAATTCCAATACGTTGTCTCTGCCCTCCACTAAACTGATGTGGATACCGTTTCGCATGATAACTACTAAGTCCTACAATTTCTAGAAAATCATATACTTTCTTTTTACGACTCTCTTTATCTCCAATATTATGAACAATGAGTGGCTCCATTAATATTTTCTCTACTGTATGTCTTGGATTAAGAGAAGCATACGGATCTTGAAATACCATCTGAATTTCTCTTCTAGCTTTTCGCATTGCTGTATTAGAAACACTTGTAAGTTCTTTTCCATCAAAAGTTACTTTACCTTCAGTTGGCTCTAGCAACCTCATAAGCATTCGGCCAGTAGTAGATTTGCCACAACCAGACTCGCCCACAATCCCAAGTGTCTCTCCTTCATTGACATAAAAGGACACATCGTCCACTGCTTTTACATAACCAGATTGTTTTCCTAACACCCCTGAATGGATGGGAAAATACTTTTTTAATCCTTCAACTTGTAGCAGCGGTTTTGTCATTAACTACCACCTCCTTCTCATCGTATAAGAAGCATCTCGTTTGATGACCTTTAGAGGTTTCATATAGCGGCGGGCTTTCTTCTGTACAACGTCCAAACATAAAGTCACAACGAGCTGCAAAGCGACATCCCTGTTTTATCATACCTGGCTTTGGGACATTTCCAGGAATGGAATACAATCGCTGTTTTTTAAAGCGCATATCCGGTACAGAAGCAATTAAACCTTTTGTATATGGATGCTGCGGATTATTGAATATCGTTTCCACTGATCCCTCTTCTACTACTTTTCCCGCATACATCACGACAACTCGTTCACAAGTTTCTGCGACAACCCCTAGATCATGCGTAATTAAAATAACTGCTGTATTTAATCGTTCATTCAGATCTCGCATAAGCTTGAGTATTTGAGCTTGAATTGTGACATCTAATGCTGTTGTTGGCTCGTCGGCTATTAAAACTTGAGGATCACATACAAGCGCCATCGCAATCATGACTCGCTGTCTCATTCCCCCTGATAGTTGGTGAGGATAATCCTTCATCAATTCTTCTGCTCTAGGCAATCCAACCAACTTCAACATTTCTATAGCTCTTGCTTTCACTTGTTTTTTACTCCAGTCTTTTTTATGGAGTGTTATTGCTTCTATCAGCTGATTACCAATTGTAAATAAAGGATTTAATGATGTCATAGGCTCTTGGAAAATCATTGCCACTTCATTTCCTCGAATGCTTCGCATTTCCCGTTCGGATAATTTTGTTAAGTCTTTTCCTCTAAATAATATCTGACCATTCGTAATTTTACCTGGAGGACTAGGAACTAAGCCCATTATAGAAAGGGAAGTCACACTTTTACCACAGCCTGATTCTCCAACGATTCCAAGTATTTCTCCTTCTCTAATGTGAAAGTCAATGTAATCTACGGATGGAATAACACCATCATCTGTGAAAAAGGAAGTTTGAAGGTCTTTCACTTCTAAAATTATTTCACGTTCTGTCATGATGCTCCCTCATTTCATTTTCAATAATTCAAATTTTCTATCTTTTTGAGTGTATATTGATATTCTACACAAAAAAATCCTATATGCAATACTTTCTTGAAATATCATAAGTCTTTTTTCTTATTGAATATCCTTATTTAAGTATTCTTATACAATAAATTAATTAAAAATTCAGATATTATTTCACCAAAAAAACACCCTATAAGTGTGTCGACAACTTATAGGGTGCTTCTTTCAGTTTTCAGGATCTAATTGTTGAATTTGAAAAAGATTATAATATACACCTTTACTGTTCATTAATTCGTGGTGATTTCCTTCTTCGGCTAGCTCCCCATTTTCAATAACAAATATTTTGTCTGCATGGGTAATTGTAGAAAGTCTATGAGCTACTATAATAGTCGTACGGTTTTTTGCCAATCGCTCTAATGAATCTTGAATTAAAGATTCACTCTCTAAATCTAATGCTGAAGTAGCCTCATCTAGAACTAAAATAGTAGGATTTTTTAAAAAGACTCGTGCAATTGCTACACGCTGCTTTTGTCCTCCGGAAAGTTTTACTCCCCGTTCTCCAACCTTTGTTTCATATCCTTCTGGTAAATCCATAATAAAATCATGGGCATTAGCAGCTGTCGCAGCTTCGATAACTTCTTCGTCTGTCGCATCAGGTTTCCCCATTAATATATTCGACTTAACGGAGTCACTAAATAATATATTATCTTGTAATACAATACCTATTTGTCTTCTTAATGACTCAATTGTAATATCACGTACATCTTTCCCATCTATTCGAACGCTACCATTAGTAACATCATAAAAACGTGGAATCAGACTAATTATCGTTGATTTACCTCCGCCACTCATGCCGACAAACGCTACTGTTTCGCCAGCTTTCACACAGAAATTCATATCTTTTAGAATGGTATGTCCATCTTTTTCATACTGGAATGATACATTTGAAAACGTAACTTCTCCTGTTGCATTTTTTAATGTAGATGCTCCGTTTTTATCGACAATGTCGTATTCTTCATCCATTAATTCAAAAACACGATCCATCGATGCAAATGATTGTACTAACGTTGTAGAAGAATTAACCAAACGTCTTAAAGGACTATATAAACGTTCTATATATGCAATAAATGCAGCCATCGTTCCGACCGATAATCTTCCATTTATCGCTTCATATCCTGCATACGCTATTACGAGTAGTGGCGCGATATCCGTAATCGTATTGACAACAGCAAAGGCCTTCGCATTCCAAATAGTCTGATCGACTGCTTTATCTAAAAACTCACCGTTCGCTTCATTAAAAAGTTTTTGTTCATGCTTCTCTAATGTGAACGTTTTAATAATGCTCATTCCCTGCACACGTTCATGTAAATAACTCTGAACACCCGCTAATGCTTGCGATCTTTTTTTCGTTAAATCGCGAAGTCTCCCAAAAAAGTACTTTACACTGAATGCGTAAAATGGAAAAGCAATTAGCGTAACGATTGTTAATTTCACATTCATGGATAACATGATTCCAATTGCAATAAGAATGGTTGCTAAATCTAGCCACACATTCATTAACCCAATCATTACAAAGTTCTTGGTTTGCTCTACATCATTGATTACCCTTGAAATAACTTCCCCTGCGCGAGTATTAGAATAATATTTTAAGCTTAATTTTTGCAGATGAATGTACATTTTTTGACGAATATCGTACAGTATTTTATTACTCACTAATTGTGCCAAATATTGTCGATAATACTCAATAGGTGGACGAACGATTAGAAAGACTAACGCCGTACCTCCTAACCAATACACTAATTGCTTTATCTTCTCTGCATCAGTTAATGCTTCTGCCCCAATAATATCGTCAATCACGATTTTAATAAGGAGCGGTATAAATAAAGGTATTGCAAATTTTATGATACCTATGACAATTGTTAAAAATATTTGTAAGTTATATGGTTTAACAAATTGCATATATCGCTTCATCGAGCTCATACATTTACTTCCTTTCTAACACTGGAAAAACCTGTTGTATGTATTCAACAGGTTTTTCGTCTACTCATTCAACTTTTTATAGAAATGATAACGACTTGTCCATGCGTCTATAAAGTCAGGCGCGAACGGGCCTCTTCTTTGTTTTATCCAAGAAAGTAGTTTTTCAATATTCCGTTCTAGAATACCGTCCATTTCATCTGGATATTTCATCTCTTTTTTATGTTGTTCGTATTCGTCCTCATCCAAAATCGTGTAGGTCATATCTGGAAAAACCTTCACGTCTAAATCATAATCAATGTATTTTAGCCTTTGATTATTATAGACAAATGGTGAGCTTATGTTGATGTAGTAATACACACCATCTTCACGTAACATACAAATAATATTAAACCAATGTTCTGCATGAAAGTAACAAATAGAAGGCTCTCTTGTAATCCAGGTTCTACCATCGGCCTCTATTACAAGTGTACGTTCGTTTGCACCTATAACAATATTTTTGGTACCCTTTAAAACCATCGTCTCCTGCCAGACACGGTGGATACGGCCATTATGCTTATAGCTGTGAATTTGAATAATTTCTCCTTCTGTTGGAATCGCCATGACTTAGCCACCTTTTCATCAAGCGCAAGATTGAATTTTATACTTATTTACTTATTATAGCAATCCAAAGGAAAAAACTGTAGTAAAAAAATCAGCGAAGGCATTTTGCCTTCGCTGACTTTTGGTGAATCCATGTAATTATTTTGTTTGGTTAGAAGAATTATTTGCCCCGTTAGCTTGTTGTTTTTTCATTTCAGCTTGACGGTTCTGTTCTCTCACTTCTGTAACATCAGTTTCAGATGCAAACTCAGTGTTTTGGGGTTGCTTTTGGGATTTACCTAACTGAGATTGGCGATTTTGTTCTCTTACCTCTTGAACATTTGTTTCAGATGCAAACTCAGCATTTTTGGATGTAGAGTTTGGTCCTTTACCAAAATTCTTTTTCATGGATTTCACCTCCGCACACATATATCATGTGTACTTTAAGAAATATTATTCATTTTTTTTTTACATTTTTATCGATCGTCCACCATCAACTATAATTGTTTGACCTCTGATCATTGAGGCGTCATCCGACAATAAAAACATAGCGGTTTTCACCATATCCTCTATTTCGACCATTCTTCCTGCCGGAGTATTTACTCGTGCATCTTCTAATAATTGTTCACGATTTGGAAAATGCTTTAATGCATCTGTATCGAGTGCTCCACCAGAAACGGTGTTAACAGCAATTCCTTTTTCAGCAAGCTCTACTGCTAAGTAACGTGTAATGGATTCAATTGCAGCCTTTGATACTCCAACCGTTGTATAATTTTCTAAATAACGAATGGATCCTAGAGAACTGATTCCTAATATTTTCCCACCATCAGGCATCAGCTTAGCAGCTTCTTGCGCACCAAAAAGCATTGCTTTTGCGTTAATATTCATTGTCCAATCCCAATGTGACTCTTCTAACCCCATAATCGGACGCAATACGCCTGAAGCCGCATTGCTAACGAAGATATCTAAGCGACCAAATTCTTCTTTGATTGTTTGGAACATGGCACGAAGTTTTTCAACATCCCCAACATTTGCTCGAAGAAGAAGTGCTTTTCTTCCTAACGCTTCTATTTCTTGTACTGTTTCAAGTGCTGCTGTTTTACTTCGAGCATAATTAACAACGATATCGTATCCGTTTTTCGCAAGCTCAATGGCAAGTGCTTTGCCTAATCCTCGGCTACTTCCAGTGACTAATGCTACTTTATTTGTTGACATCATATATTTTTCCTTTCTTTCCATGCATTCCAAATCTTAATTACTGGAACAGGCATTGGTTGATTACTTACTTCTTCTTTTGTGAACCATTTACAAGGAGCTGGCAGTTCTTTCTCTGTTACTAATTCTCCTTCAAAGCTCTCCACTTCCCATACTAAATGAGAAAATATATGTTTAAAGGCTATTAATTCATTCTCTTTTTTTATCGTTATTCCATAATCGTGCGCCACTACTTCTTCTACTGTGTGAGTAGCGGTAGGAAGCTCTACCATAGGGAATTGCCACATATTCGCAAGTAATCCCTTGGATGGGCGTTTCTCCAATAAAATTTGTCCGTTATCTCTTTCTATAACAACAGCCTTCATTTTATGTAATTTCGTTTTTTTATTTATAGTTTTAATTGGTAACTCTTCTTGCTTGCCTTCAAAAAAGGCTGTGCAATATTCTCTTACTGGACAGAGTAAACATTTCGGCTTGGTTGGGGTACATATTACCGCTCCCAGCTCCATTAATCCTTGATTGAATGCAGAAGGATTATTTTCGTCTATTAACTCCATTACTGCTTCTTCAAATATTTTCTTCGTTTTTGGCTTCGCGATGTCTTCTTTTATGAATAAAAGACGAGAGAGTACTCGCATCACATTACCATCTACTGCATGCTCTGGAACGCCATATGCAATACTAAGAACAGCACCTGCTGTATAGGGTCCGACGCCTTTAAGCTTCGAAATTTCTTTCCGAGTTGATGGAACGACACTTCCGTAAGCTTCGACAACCTCTTTTACGCCTGCTTGTAAGTTGCGTGCTCGTGAATAATACCCTAAACCTTCCCATTCTTTTAAAAGCTCACCTTCTTTTGCAGTAGCAAGTGATTCAAGGGAAGGATATTTTGCGATAAATCTTTCATAATAAGGAATAACGGTATCCACTTTTGTTTGCTGGAGCATTACTTCAGAAACCCAAATTTTATAAGGATCTTTTGTTTTTCTCCAAGGTAAATCACGTTTTTCTTCTAGAAACCAGGAAACTAGTGCATCTCTAACTTGTTTTTTGTATAATTCGTTCAATGTAAGAACCTTCCTCACGATTATTGTTAACAAATACGTGGTATATAATAATAAGTACTTTGTTATCTATCCATTTTATTTTATGATGAAGATAACTTGTTGTCCAAAAAGGAGCTGGTGTAGCATGGATACAGGTACACATATCGTTATGGGTATTGCGCTTGGAGGATTAGCGTTAGCAGACCCTGTCGTAGCAAGTAGTTCCCTTACTACTACTGCAGTTATTGCAGGCACAATCATTGGTTCTCAAGCACCTGACATAGATACCGTTTTAAAGTTACGTAACAATGCAGTTTATATTCGACATCATCGTGGTATTACACATTCTATCCCAGCTGTACTTTTATGGCCATTGCTTATTTCGGGTGTTCTATGGCTCATCATACCTGAAGCAAACTTTTTACACTTATGGCTTTGGACATTTTTAGCTGTATTTTTACATGTTTTTGTAGACATTTTTAACTCGTATGGAACACAAGCATTACGGCCATTTTCTAAAAAATGGGTTGCGCTTGGCGTTATTAATACCTTTGATCCGATTATTTTCGGTATTCATGTAGTAGGTTTATTATTGTGGATGTTTGGTTTTAATCCCGTTACGACCTTTCTTATTATGTACGTCGTAATAGTCGTCTATTACATTTCCCGATTTGCCGTTCAAAGTGCTGTAAAAAATTCTGTAAAACATACACTTCCGGATGCAGAGGAAATTATTGTAGCTCCAACCATGAAGTTTTTCCAATGGAGAGTTGCCGCTATTTCAGACAAACATCATTATGTCGGAAGGGCATACGGACGATCAATAACGATTTATGATAAATTTGATCGAGTTCCCTTACCAGAGACCGCTCTAGTAAAAGCGGCATTAAAAGATAGAAACTTAAGCGCTTTTACATCCTTTTCCCCCATTTTCAGATGGGAAATTACGAAATTTGAGCATATACATGAAGTTCGATTAATTGATTTACGATATCGAAATAATGATTATTACCCCTTCGTTGCAGTTGTCCATTTAAATGAAGAACTTGAAATCCTTAACTCTTATACAGGTTGGATTTTTAGCGAGGACAAGCTTCGAAAAAAATTAGATTTTTTATCCAATTAAAATTTAGAAATGCTAGGACAAAAAAATGTCAATTCGGCAAGGACCACCACTTCGCTTTCCGTGGGCTTGGCTTCAGCCTCCTCGTCACTGCGTTCCTGCGGGGTCTTCTGCTCAAGCTGTTCCCACAGGAGTCTTCGTGGTGGTCCTTGCCATATATTCATAACCGTTTAAAAAAATACTTGTGTCGTCAAACTGATGCAATGACAAAAAATGTCCTAGCTTTTTTACTGAAGAAAATCATCCACTTCAAGGAGATGTTTATACTTTTCATTTGTACTAGCAAATTCATGAAGTTGCCCACCATAACCATCAATCCATTTTTTAATTACCATTTCAGCCACTGCTGCTCCCTTGTAATCGTAACCAGCACGCGCATAAGATGATTCAAAATCGGACCAAAGTAATTCAATCCATGCTCTAGCCTTTGATGCTGAAAGTTGCTCATTTTTTTCAAGTAATTGGTTTGTTAAAGCTTCTATTTTATGCTGCATTTTATTTTCCTTCCTTAATTGTCTCTAATAATGAAATAGGTAATGCTTCCTCGAACTTGTCTCCACCTAGACGATATCCCCATGCAAATTGACCTTTTAGATATTCTACCTGAAAAAACATACCTGGATCGCCGGTAATTCTATACATTTCTCCTGGCTTAATAGATGCAGGATCTATTAAAAACGCTTGTGCCATCGTTGCTTTCCGTTCATATACAGCATATTCATTTACAATGCCTAGCTGTTCTGCTTTTCGTGCTTTCTCTTTTAAATTAGCAATTTCTGTTCTAAGCTCTTGCTCAGTCATCTGACTATATTTTTTTTCATTCATCTTGTTGTTCCAGCTCCTTCTTTTCTATATAAAGATCGATATGCTCAGCAGGAAATCCTTTTAGATATAGTGCTTGTTTCACACGCCTTCTCAGATCATAACTGCTATATTTGGAAGCATACTTTCTCCATATTTTATCGCCTTGTATAGCAATGATTGCTTCCCATTCTTCCTCTTCTTTTTCCAGTTCAAATGAGTCAATTGCTTGGGATATAATCGTAAAGTTATATCCTTTTCTTTGTAAAGTATCTTGTACTTTTTGTTTTATTTGTCTAGGAGTCTTACTCTGGTATTGATTAATAATTTTTTCTGTTAGGGTTCGAGCAATTGTTAGCTGTTCTTCTTCCGAATAAGAAGCCAATACTTCTTCGGTTAAATCCTTTTCAATCCCTTTATTCTTTAGTTCTTGTCGAATTGCTCCGGGCCCTTTTTTGCTATTTTTCTTTTGAGTTTCTATTAATGCTTTTGAAAAGTTTTCGTCATTTAAAAAACCATGCTCATATAATTTTCGAATTGCCTCTAGAATGACGGCTTCTCCATACTCACTCATTAATAGTTTTTGTTTCACTTCATGTTCACTTCTCATACGGTAACTCAAAAAGTTAATCGCTTTATTATAAGCCTTTCTCACTTCATCATCAAAAACGATTTCATCTAGTGTGAAAGCCTCTATTACTTTTCCTTTTGTAAGCTGATATTTTATTAATACTGCTTCATCCACACTAAACGCATACTTTTCATCTAAATATATATTATACCGTTCATTATTGTTTTTTTGACGACCTATTCTTGTAATAATCGGCATTTAGACATCTCCATTCATCTTTCTTCAATTATAACGTATATCTTCGTAGGTGATAAATGATTGGACTGCTATTATATTGATAAAAGGGGAGGTTGGAAAATATGAAAATAGCAATTACAGGAGGAACTGGTTTTGTAGGAAGAGCATTAACGGAACTATTGATGCAAAGAGGACACGACGTTTTAATTTTATCTCGGTCAGCTAATAAAAATACAGACAACGTAGCTATTATTAACTGGTTAACAAATAATGCTCAGCCTGAAAAGGATTTAGAAGGTATAGACGCCATTGTGAATTTAGCAGGAGAATCTATAAATAATGGCAGATGGACAGAAGCGCAAAAAAAGAAAATTTATGAGAGTCGTATGCGAGCAACAGATGAGATTCTTCGAATAGTAAATGCTTTACACCATAAACCCAAAGTTCTTGTGAACGCAAGCGCAATTGGCATTTATCCAGCCTCCAACGAGAGAATATATACAGAACAATCTACGATTATTGGAACAGACTTTCTAGCAAAAACCGTAGATGATTGGGAACAAAAAGCAAAGCTAGCAGAGCAATTAGGCATCCGCGTAGCTTTTGGTAGATTTGGAATCATTCTTGGAAAAAGCGAAGGCGCACTGCCTCTCATGGCTCTTCCATATAAAATGTTTGTTGGAGGTCCAGTGGGTGCCGGTCAAAACTGGATGTCGTGGGTTCATGTGGAAGACGTAGCGAATGCACTTCTTTTTGCAATCGAACACGATATACATGGCGCTTTTAATGTGGCTGCTCCCAATGCAAAAAAAATGAGTGATTTTGGTAAATCTTTAGCTAAAGTTTTAAAACGCCCGCATTACTTCCCTATTCCTTCTTTCGCCTTAAAATTTGCACTCGGCGAGAAAAGTCAACTCGTACTAGAGGGTCAACATGTCATTCCAGAAGTGTTAAAAGAAAAAGGATTTGCTTTTAAATTTCCTGACCTAACCAGTGCTTTAACTGATATTTATACATGAATAAACAAACCTTAATGGCGCAACCTACTAAAAAAAGAAAGGTTGCGTTTTTATGTGGAAACACCATATTGTTGGTATCGTTTTAGCAGCATTAATAATAAGTATTGGCTTCTCGTATCAGCCGTTCTCAGCTCAAGGAAAAGAAATTCATTGGGGATTAAAAAGGGCTACAAATGAAAAACAAGCAGAAGCTGGTGCAGAGCTCGATGCTTTACTCGAAAAACATGGAGCTATTTACAAAGGACCTGCGGATAAAAAAGTACTCTACTTAACGTTTGATAATGGATACGAAAACGGTTATACGGAAAGCATTCTAGATACATTAAAGACCGAGAAAATTAAAGCTACATTCTTTTTAACAGGTCATTATTTAGAAAGTGCAACTCCGCTTGTCAAACGGATGATAGAGGATGGGCACCAGATTGGCAACCATTCATATGGGCATCCCAATTTAGCGAGACTTTCTAAAGATGAAATTAAAAAAGAACTGCAGAAATTTGATAATCGCTTAAAGGAGCTTACTTCATTAGAAAGAACAACCGTCACTCGACCACCTGAAGGTATTTTTAATGAGCAAGTGCTAGAGGCGGCAAATGAAATTGGGCACCAACACTTCTTTTGGTCAATTGCTTTTATTGATTGGCATAGAGATCAGAAAAAAGGTGGGAAATACGCCTATGATCAATTAATGTCACAAATTCACCCTGGAGCTATTATTTTAATGCATACTGTTTCACCTGATAATGCAGAAGGGCTACCTTCATTTATCAAAGATGCAAGAAAAATGGGATATACATTTGGAACACTAAATGATTTAAACATGAATAAACTGGATATTCCGCTTTCTTTTCTTCCTCGGTAATCTCCTTTATAATAGAAAGATGATTGTAAAGGACGTGAAAGAATGAAAGAACAAGATACAATTCAAGTGGGACAACAATTCCCTTTAACGATTAAAAGACTAGGAATTAATGGAGAAGGCGTTGGCTTTTTCAAGCGCAGTGCTGTATTTGTAAAAGGTGCATTACCTGGGGAGATAATTACTGCAGAGGTAACGGCAGCAAAGCCAAAATACGCAGAAGCAACGATCAAAAAAATCCGACAAGCTTCTCCACACCGAGTAAATCCTCCATGCTCTATTTATGAAGCTTGTGGTGGTTGTCAACTTCAACATATGACATACGAAAGACAGCTTATTGAAAAGAGAGATTTGGTCATTCAAGCACTGGAACGTTACGTGAAAGATTTAGCTCCAACTATTGAAGTGAAACAAACAATGGGCATGGACAATCCTTGGCATTATCGCAACAAAAGTCAATTTCAAGTAAGAGAACTAGGAGACAATGTGATTGCAGGCTTGTATGCCGAAGAATCTAACATGTTAGTCGACATTAACGAATGTTCCGTACAACATCCTGTTACAACACATATTACAAATGAAATAAAAAAATATTTACAAGAACTAAACATCTCTATTTACGATGGTAGAAATTCTAAAGGAGTCGTCCGTACCATTGTCGTTCGAACTGGTTTGAAAACCGGGCAAATACAAGTAACACTAGTTACAACACAAAAGAAAATGCACCATAAAGAAGAACTAGTGCAAAAAATACGAGCAATAGATCCTAATATTGTGTCCATCAGTCAGAATATAAATGCAGAAGATACCTCGCTTATTTTTGGTGACACTACATTTAACTTGCATGGGAAAGAAACGATTCATGAAAAACTTGGAGAACTTGCTTTTGACTTATCAGCTCGAGCATTCTTCCAGTTGAATCCGGAGCAAACTGGGCATCTGTATAACGAAATCGAAAAGGCTGCTGCACTTACAGGACAAGAAACAGTAGTAGATGCTTATTGTGGAGTTGGAACCATTGGACTTTGGCTTGCAAAAAATGCAAAAGAAGTTCGGGGTATGGATATTGTGGAAGAATCAATTAAAGATGCGAAAAGAAATGCAAAACGCAATGGATTCAGCAACACAAAATATGTGCACGGTACGGCGAAGCAATGGCTACAAAAGTGGAAAAACGAAGGCTTCGTTCCAGATGTATTAACAGTAGATCCACCACGTGCTGGTCTGGATGATGAATTATTAAAAACAATCTTAGATATCAAGCCAAAACGTTTTGTTTACACATCTTGCAACCCTTCGACACTTGCAAAAGATTTAGAAGCCTTATCAAAAGTTTATGAAATTAAATACATTCAACCAGTAGATATGTTTCCTCAAACAGCTCATGTTGAAGCCGTTACCTTGTTGGAATTAAAATAATAAATTTCTCCCCCCTAAAATCAGAAATTGAATTTAGGGGGGTCTCTTTTACTGTTAATCCTATTAACTTTGCAAGTTCAAATAATGGGTAGAATTTGGGTAATTATTTACATCCAAAAATCCAAAATGATGATAAAACGCAGCAGCTTGCACTGTATCTGTATGTAACACTAATACGTTAAAATATTTCCTTGCTTCCGTAATTATTTCATTTAACAATAATGTCCCTACAGCCCTTCTACGAAATTCTTTTGCTACATAAAACCTTCTCAGTCTTCCAACTTTTTGATCATCAGAAAAAGGGTCCAAATTAAGTCCACCTATAGCTATAAGTACTCCTTGCTTTGTATAAACACCAAATAAACATTCCCCAGCCCTATGGAAAGTATTTGTACCATCTTCATAATCAATCATTAGTCTTTCTAGAAAGCGAAACCCCTCTTTCTTACTTTCTTTTATTAAATGGAATAGATCTTTTGTAACTAAGGTATCTATTCTTCTCACTTTAAATGTTTCCATTTTTTCACCTCGAAATGTAGAAATATTATACTAAAGGCTTTTTACCTTTATCCTCGATTCTCTCGTTTTTGTGCGTTATTATTTAATGATAAGCTAATATTTTAATAAGAGAGAATGGTGATGTCATGTTTCAAGGAAAAGTTTTTGTCATAACTGGTGGAGCTAACGGGATTGGCAGATGTCTTGTGGAAGAGTTTTCTAAGCTTGGAGGCACCATTGCTTTTGTAGATAAAGATGCGGCCACTGGGCAAAAAGTACACGCTTCCTTATCTGGCAATCATTTATTTTTCTCTGGAGATATTGCTAAAAAAGAAGATATCGAATTATTTACAAATCAAGTGATACAACAATACGGATGTATCGATTTCTTAATAAATAATGCGGGTTTCAGTAATAAAGGAATATTAAGCGATTGTAGCTATGAAGATTTTAATGAAATATTGCAAGTTGGAATAACTGCTCCCTATATGCTGACAAAGCTGTTCCAATCT
Organism: Psychrobacillus sp. FSL H8-0484; assembly: GCF_038005325.1. NCBI lineage: Bacteria > Bacillati > Bacillota > Bacilli > Caryophanales > Bacillaceae > Psychrobacillus > Psychrobacillus sp. FSL H8-0484. The sequence continues at coordinate 3,370,819 of NZ_JBBOSZ010000001.1, forward strand.
CACTTTAACAAACATGCAGCTATCATCAATATGACGTCTACGAGAGCATTTATGTCTCAGGCAGATACAGAAAGTTACAGTGCAGCAAAGGGAGGCATATCTGCGCTAACCCATGCACTTTCAATTAGCTTAGCGGGAAAAGTCAGAGTAAACGCTATTAGCCCTGGTTGGATTGACACGAGTGCTTATCATGAAAATGGAGAAACCTATAAATCGTCTGCAGAAGATCACCTACAACATCCTTCCAAGCGAATTGGGACTCCAACTGACATCGCAAGAGCTGCCATTTTCTTATGTGATCCAAACAATGATTTCATTAATGGTGAAACAATAACTATTGATGGAGGCATGTCCAAACTAATGATTTATAACGATGATGGCGGCTGGAGATACAAAAAATAATGGCACTATTATATCGAGGGTTATCTATCAAATAGCCGCTAAGAGAATTTAGCGCTTTGGCATTCGCTTTCCTCAGGCGAGGGACGAGCCTCCTCGGGCCAACACGATGTTGGTCATGCCAAAGTCATACATTGACTGAGAGATGGTCCCTTTTCTAATGTATTGATTTCCGTTCCAGACGGACGCTTTCCGCGGGCATGGCTTTAGTCTCCTCAGGCCAACACGATGTTGGTCACGAAGGCGTTGCCACACGAGGTGGCGTTCTTAGCCTTCGTTCCTATGTTCGCTCCTGCGGGGCCTTCAGCTCATGCACCTGCCGCTTCGCTTTCGGTGCAGAAAACATTTGCTATTCCCGCTGGAGTCGCCGTCTTTCACTACAATCAATTGCCTACAAAAAATAGTATTTTTAATAAAAAGTATACAAAAAACAGGTGTAGAAAAAGACTCGTTTTCTACACTTCTTTAATTTATGGGCTTATTAGACCCCTTTTACTTTAATAATAGAGTTAATTTCATAAATAATACTTTGTCATTACAATACGAACATTTATCATATCGTTGATGAAGCGGCAGACGGCGACTCCAGCGGGATGAGTGAGACAGATAAGACATCACATGCGACGCGTAGTGGCGGTGATGGCTTATCGCTCACCCCGCGGAAAGCGTCCGCCTATAGCGGGCACATGGGGTGAATTCTTTCTCCTTAATTTCTCTTAAAATACTGTAACCTATCCTTAACTATTCAAGTTACTCAGAGGGCTTATTGCATTACTTTTTACAAAAGATTGAAGTGGATTTAAAAAGGTGGTTATTTATTCACTAGCTCTTTCTTATCCAATAAACCAACCATTAAAGTTACCCCTGCTACAATTGGAACAATTACATCAAAAGAAGAATTCATCCAAAATGGAATTGGTACGGAAAAAGAATTAGTATATTGAATGATTGTGATAAGAACAGGAAAATATAAGGTAATGATGAGACTTGGAACTGTGATGCATAGAATGATTGCGGGATTCCACTTAATCGACCATCCTTTGACAAAAAGTAATGCTAGGTAAATGCCAAATACAAAAGGAGCGATGGATCGAATCCAAATAACGGGTAGCATGTTAAAAGTGGTGGCTGAAATGTTCCTTGCTCGCATTTCAATTTGGCTACTAATATATAAAAATACAAATAAACCGACAAGCCATAGTATTTTCCATACAAATTTCGAGTACTTTGAATCCATTTTAACTCCCCCTCAAATTTTTACATTTTCATTTCATTATAACCATAATATGTTAGGTGGTATATAATTGATTAAAAATTCAGTAATCTATAGAGTGCAATTTTGTTTTCCGAAATCATCAAAAGAGAGCGAACCCCATGAAGAAGGGCTCGCTCTCTTTTAAATTATATTATTCTAGTTATATGCACCATGCTGTAGCTTCAGATTAAACGTCTGTTTTTATGAGGATTGGAAATAAAAATAATTATCGACAGTATGCCGAGTAGGATTGCGATCAGTACTAAAAAACTTATTCCTTCAAAAAATTGAATAAAAAGACCGCCCAAAAATGGTCCTGAAAGACTACCCATACTAAAAGATATGCCACATATTAAATTACCTGTTGGAAGTAGTTCTTTCGGTGTTAAGTCTGCCATATACGTAATTCCAAGAGAAAAAGTGGAACCAACAAATGAACCCGCAATAAAAAATAAAATACCGATTGCTAATGCAGATGTTTCAAAGAAGCTTGCTGCTCCAAATGTTACTGCCCCTAGCCCTAACATGATGATAAGTACTTTTCTTCTCCCAATTTGGTCACTCAATACGCCAAGAGGTAGTTGAGAAACAACCCCTCCCATCGAAAAGGCTGCTAGTATATAGGACAAATCGGTGATTTCTATTGCATTGCGTAATGCATATACCGGATAAATAGCGTTTAAAGATGACTCTAAAAAGCCATAACTAAATGGTGGAATAAAAGCGACCCAAGCTACAGCAAAAGCTGTACCAAATCGTTTCCACGTTCCTGAATAAGCCGTGTTCCCTTTTATGATTTCCGGTTTTTCATTTTTAATAAAAAACACAAGTATCCAAGCGCATAAACAAAGAATACTGGATATAATAAAAGGTAACCCTTCAAAAATCTCGACGAGTTGAACAAATAATGGTCCGACCGCAAACCCAACTCCAAATGATAATCCATAAATAGCTATATTTCGCCCTAATCGATTCTGAGGAGAAAAACTCGTTATCCATGTTTGTGTAGAAAAATGCAACGCATGGTCACCGATTCCGATTAATAATCGTAATATAAACCAGAACGCAACACTTTTCCAAAGAGGGAAAAGCATTAAGGATACAATAACAGTTAGTCCCCCTATAATGATAATGGGCTTATAGCCAAATTTTCGTAGAGGGCGTTCCATAAATGGTGAAATTAATAATGTACCTATGTATAAACCAGTCGCACTTAGCCCATTAATTGTCGCACTTACTCCGTCTTGCTCAAAGATGACAGAGATGAGCGGTAAAAGCATACCCTGTGAAAATCCAGATATTGATACAATCAAAACTAAAATTCTAAAACGATTTCGTTCAACTTTTGTAAACTGCTGCATGGTAGCTACCTCTTCTGTTGTTTTCAAAATTATTGATATTCATTAGTTTATCAAAGGTTCATCTTATTTAATAGGTTCTGTTAAACGATTATGATGTAACCTACCGAAAAACCGCTTGCTTTCCTGCTAACCAACAGCCAAGCCAACTCCGGGTAACAGAATGTTGGTCACAACCCTTTCTGCGTCGAATCGCGGAGCCGAGAGAAGCAAATCCATTGCACCATGGATGTGGAGGATTTAGGATTTGTTCCTAAGCTTGTTACAGGGTCTTGGCAACCCGTTTTTCCGAAGGAGTCTAACAGAGTTTCGTCCCTAAAACGACAACCTATTTTAACAGGGGCATTTAATATATAAATTGACACAACAAAAGGCTCAGTCAATATCTGTATAAGATAGGACTGAACCTTTAAATATAACTATTCTCCTTGTGAGTACTCATAATTGCATTTGCGGCAGTCTTGCCGGTGAAATGTCTGAACCCCCTCCTTCTACTGGTTGAATGGTTTCGACTATTCACTACGGCCTCCTTTCTATGTATGCGTTAAAGTAACTTTAACACATAAACAGAATAATGTAAATATTCTAAATACAACAATAAGTAAAATAACTCTTTGGACCTATCTTTTCTTTTTATTTTCCTTTATCCTTAATATATAAAGTGAGGTGTTTTTCTGTGGGTAAACAAATTTCAAATCCAGAACAACAAGTATCTTATTTAAAAGATCGATTACAAATGTTTTTAGAAGTATTAGATACAATTGAACCTGAAACGACTGAATTAGAAGATATAGACCGCCTTATTCAAATGATGGATGATTTAGAACTTAAAATGGATCAGTTTAAAAATTCAAAAGAATAGATCTCAGATCGTTTAGAAGTGTTTATAATTTTGTGACGAGTTTGAGAAGAAATCCTAGAGTGGCTTAAGAGCCACTCTTTTTTTCATTTATAGAAAAGAGTATACTAATAGAGTTATTACTTACATAGCTAAAGGAGCACACATATAATGCAATTGGACCAATTAGAAAAAAGTATTTATGAATTAGTAACTGAAACATCAACGAACTTACCAAAAGACGTTCGACGTGCAATTAAGAAAGCAAAAGCTGCAGAAAACGCTGGAACTCGCGCAGCGATGAGTTTAGATACGATCACAAATAATATACAAATGGCAGACGATAATGTCTCACCAATTTGCCAAGATACTGGCTTACCTACTTTCAAGATTAAAACACCAATTGGCGTCAATCAGCTTGAAATAAAAGCTGCGATTAAACGTGCAATTGTCGCTGCTACTAAGGATGCGAAGCTTCGTCCGAACTCTGTTGACTCATTAACTGGAGCAAACAGTGGCGATAACCTAGGTGAAGGTGTCCCAGTAATGAAATTTGAGCAATGGGAAAACGACTATATTGAAATGAAGCTTATTTTAAAGGGTGGCGGTTGTGAAAACAAAAATATTCAATATAGCTTACCAACTGAACTGGAAGGCTTAGGTCGTGCAGGTCGTGACTTAGACGGAATTCGTAAATGTATTTTACACTCTGTCTACCAAGCCCAAGGGCAAGGTTGTTCCGCTGGGTTCATCGGAGTAGGTATTGGTGGAGATCGTTCTTCTGGATATGATTTAGCGAAAGAGCAATTATTCCGATCAGTTGAGGATACTAATCCAAATGTAGAACTTGCAAAACTAGAAGAGTATATTGTAGAAAAAGCAAACACACTAGGAATAGGTACGATGGGATTCGGCGGAGAAGCAACTTTACTAGGTTGTAAAATTGGCGTTATGCACCGTATTCCAGCAAGCTTCTACGTGTCAGTAGCATACAACTGTTGGGCATACCGTCGTATGGCGATCAATATCAATCCAACTACTGGTGAAATTATGGAATGGCATTACCAAGACGGAGAAAAAATTGAGTTTAAAGAAGACTCAAAAGAAGAAGCACCTCAAAAAGTGGTAGAACTTCAAGCTCCTATTACCGAAGAACAAATTCGTGCGCTACAAGTTGGAGATGTTGTCTCGATCACAGGTCGCATGTATACTGGCCGTGATGCTATTCATCACCATTTAATGAGCCATGATGCACCAGTTGATTTAAACGGACAAATTATTTATCACTGTGGTCCAGTTATGCAAAAAGATGATGAAGGCAATTGGCATGTACGCGCTGCTGGTCCAACTACTTCGATTCGGGAGGAACCATATCAAGGAGATATTATGAAGAAATTCGGTATCCGTGCGGTTATTGGTAAAGGTGGTATGGGACCAAAAACACTTGCTGCACTTTCTGAACATGGTGGTGTTTACTTAAATGCAATCGGCGGCGCAGCTCAGTACTATGCAGACTGCATTAAAGGTGTAGAAGGCGTTGATTTAATGGAATTTGGTATTCCAGAAGCAATGTGGCATTTACGAGTTGAGAAATTTACTGCAGTTGTAACGATGGACTCTCATGGTAACAGCTTACATGCTGATGTAGATAAATCTTCGTTAGAAAAATTATCTGCGTACAAAGAACGTGTATTTAATTAATTTTAATTTGTTGACGTAACAACTCCTCTAGATTATAATAATTATAAATTAATATTAACTATAAAAACTGGATCTTCTCTTGTAGAAATCCAGTTTTAGTCTATTTTACCGAGTATTAATAGTGAATATCATTATCAAGGAGGAAATTACATGTCAACTATTCAAATACACGAAGATGAGAAACCATCATTTTTAAAATCGCTACTTCCCCATATTGAATTATTCGCTGCACTTTTTTCTGGTGGATTAATTTTAGTAGCATGGGGGCTTGGAAGATCCGATTATGAAACAGCCTCTATCGTTTTTTATTTGTTAGCATTTGTTATTGGTGGATTTGCTAAGGCAAAAGAAGGTTTGGAGGCAACTATACAAGAAAAAGAGTTAAACGTGGAAATGCTTATGATATTAGCCGCTATTGGTTCATCCATTATAGGATACTGGACTGAGGGTGCTATATTAATCTTTATCTTTGCTTTAAGCGGTGCATTAGAGACGTATACAATGAATAAGAGCAGAAAAGAAATTTCATCACTGATGAAGCTTCAACCTGAAGAGGCGTGGAGATTAAATAGTGATGGTTCCTCAACTCGTGTTTCAGTAAGCGATCTTTTTTTAGGTGACCAATTAGTTGTGAGACCTGGAGAAAGAATACCTGCGGACGGAAAAATTATTAGTGGCACTACAGCAATTGATGAATCCGCAATTAGCGGCGAGTCAATCCCAGTTTTTAAACAATCAACTGACGAGTTATTCGCTGGTACAGTAAACATTAGCGGTGCCATTACAATGGAAATGACAAAAGCAAATGAAGACACGCTTTTCCAAAAGATCATTAATCTTGTACTAAGCGCACAAGATGAAAAATCACCAGCACAGCAATTCATCGAAAGATTTGAAGGTAGGTATGTAAAACTAGTCTTAGTTACAGTTGGTTTGATGATGTTCCTGCCGCATTATTTACTAGGATGGGACTGGAATACAACTTTCTATCGAGCAATGGTTTTATTAGTTGTTGCTTCGCCTTGTGCACTTGTCGCAGCTATTATGCCTGCGACGCTAGCAGCCATTTCAAATGGTGCAAAAAGTGGTATTTTGTTTAAAGGTGGTATGCATTTAGAAAACGTAAGTGAAATGAAAGCAATCGCATTTGATAAAACAGGTACTTTAACACAAGGAAAACCAATCGTAACCGATTTCTTTGTACGGGAAGATTTGGATTACTTAACTACATTAACAACGTTAGCTACCATAGAAGCACAATCTAATCACCCACTTGCACAAGCAATTACTTCCTATGCTAAGTCGGAAGGTATTGATCAATTACCACTTCTTCATATAGAAGATAAACCAGGATTTGGTTTACAAGCTATAATTGATGAACAAACGATTTTAGTTGGTAAACCTGAATTTGTTAATAAAGAGGATGCTTTCTCGTTCTATGATGGAATTGCAGCAGCTCTTGCTGATGAAGGAAAAACGGTTATCTTTATGCGAGATGAAAAAGGAATTGCAGCTGCCGCAGCCTTAAAAGATACAGTGCGTGAAGAAGCTAAAGATGCGATTAAACTCTTGCAATCTTTAGGAATTAAAACCGTAATGCTTACTGGTGACAATGAAAAAACAGCCAAAGTAATTGCAAAAGAAGCGGGTATTGATCAATACATTGCAGAATGTCTTCCTGAAACAAAAGTGAAGCATATGAAAGAACTGTTGGAGGAGCATAAATTTGTAGGTATGGTCGGAGATGGTATTAATGATGCTCCTGCACTTGCGACCGCTACGACAGGCTTTGCAATGGGAGAAGGAACCGATGTAGCACTAGAAACTGCAGATGTCGTATTGATGAAGAACGATTTATCGAAAATTGCGTATGCAGTGAAAATGTCACGTAAAATGCAGCGTATAGTAAAACAAAATATCGTATTCTCTATTTCTATTATTGCCGTCTTAATCATTTCCAACTTCCTACAAGTCGTCGACTTACCACTAGGTGTTATTGGCCATGAAGGAAGTACAATCTTAGTTATTCTAAATGGTTTAAGAATGTTAAATAGAAATATATAAAGGGGTTGACCCTAAAGTCATACACTGACTGAGTGATGGTCCCTTTTCCAATGTATTGATTTCCGTTTCCAGACGGACGCTTTCCGCGGGCATGGCTTCAGTCTCCTCGTCGCTTTCGCTCCTGCGGGGCCTTCAGCTCATGCTATTCCCGCTGGAATCGCCGTCTTTCTCTACAATCAATTGCCTACAAAAAATAGTAGTTTTAATAAAAAGTATACAAAAAACAGGTGTAGAAAAAGACTCGTTTTTCTACACCTGCTTCAATTTATGGGCTTATTGGACAGCCCCTTTTTTGTTTTAAAGCAATTTTTCTTTCGTGCATAACTGCATTTATTTGTCCGCCAACTAATAAAATAATTCCTGAAAAATACAACCATAACATAAGGACGATAATTCCCCCAATACTTCCGTAAGTAGCAGAGTAGCTCTTAAAATTACTTACATAGTAGGAGAATAGGAGAGAAACTACAATCCAGCCAATTGCGGCAAAAGCTGCTCCTGGAATGACACTTCTTAAAAAGAGTTTTTTATTTGGAACAATCCAATACAGTGCAACTAACACAATAAACATGATGAGAGGACTAAATGTCCATCTTAAATTATTCCAAAATTCCACAAAACTCTTTTCAAATCCAAAATATGAAAATAATATTGAACCGATTTGTTGACCAAACACAGGTAATACTAACGCAATTATTAACAACATGATCAGTAATAAGGTGAAAATAACCGACATTCCTCTAACGATAAAAGATGGTCTAGATTCCACCAAATTATACGATCTATTTAATGATTTAACGATAGCATTCATACCCGTTGAAGCAGACCAAATTGTACCTATAATCCCTAAGGATAATAGCCCACCATTTCGATTGACTAATACATCAGAAATCGTTTTTTCTATCAGAATAAAAACGTCAATTGGAACATAGTTTTCTATAAGACGAAAAACTTGTGCTTCGTCCAAATTTAAATAAGGTAATAACGTAACGATAAAAATAAGTAACGGGAATAAGGAGAGCAAGAAAAAGTATGCTAACTGCGCTCCAAAACCCGTTATATCCGTTTTTTGTATAGTTAATAATAGTTGTTTGAAATATCCCATCCATGTCGTTAAATCATGAGATTCTTCCGTTTCTATTTCTTTCTTTTTGATACTAAATAATTTTAACTTTTCAAACCAGCTAGTAGAGGATGAAGCATTTTTTTTTGGGGTATTATCTTTTTCATCTCTTTGACCCACCACCTCATCCTCTCCTTTCTTTTCTAGTTTTGCTTTTGGTGTTCAAAGATACTCGATTCATCTTGTTCGGTAACAACAATTGACTTGTACTCTTCTTTTGAATGGGCAAATGTATCTTTCGTTTCTGTTACTAAGTTTTTCACTTGAGGTGTGATTTCCTTCGCTTCATTAACTTTCTGCGATATATAACTTACATCCGAAGCTAATTGATCATAAACAGATTTCCACTTTGTTATTTGTTCTTCAATAGTAGTTTTTAACTCTTCTCTATTTTTACTGTAATACTGAATTTCATTTCTTACGTACCTAGTTTTATTCATTACAGAATCTCTTGTCTTTCTATCAAACATGGTTAATGCTCCACCAATTATAGCTCCAAAAATAATACCTTTAACAAATTTATTTTCACTCATAAAATTACCTCCAAATTTAACATATACATGATTCCATTATACCCTCCACAAAAAAGAATCAAACTAATTATTTATATTTTTAAAAATTACCTTGACTATAAGACAGAATTTTATGAATATTGTAATGAGTGATTTTAAATAGTAGGCGTAAAATTGAAATGGGGGTAAATTAAAATGGTAAAATTGAATGAGATCTTAGGTAGTATTTCAAGTGTTCTTTGGGGAATTCCTCTCCTAATCTTAATCGTTGGTACAGGTATATATTTAACAGTTCGTGTCGGTTTTTTACAGATTAGGCTTTTACCCGTTGCTTTAAGACTAGTATTCTCTAAAAAGCATGATAAATCTGCAGAAGGGGATATTTCTCAATTCCAAGCACTAACTACTGCACTCGCTGCAACAGTGGGAACGGGAAATATTGTAGGGGTGGCTACAGCTGTTGTACTTGGTGGGCCAGGTGCAATATTTTGGATGTGGTTTTCTGCTTTCTTCGGAATGGTTACTAAATATAGTGAAGCTATTTTAGCAGTTAGATATCGTGTAAAAGATGCTAAAGGACAAATGGCTGGTGGTCCTATGTACTATCTTGAACATGGTTTAAAGCAAAAATGGTTGGCTGTTTTATTTGCAATCTTTGGTGCAATTGCTGCATTTGGTATTGGAAATGGGACTCAATCTAACTCTGTTGCTGGTGTAGTCAAGTCAACATTTGGACTAGATACTTGGATTACTGGTGCTGTACTAACAGTATTTACTGCGCTTGTAATTCTAGGTGGTATTAAATCAATAGGTAATGTTACCGCTATATTCGTACCAGTTATGGCCATATTTTATTTACTAGCAGGATTAATCGTTATGGTTACGAATATAACTGCTGTACCTGACGCATTTGCTACCATTTTTAAAATGGCATTTTCAGGTGAGGCTGCTGCTGGTGGTGCAATCGGTGCTGCTATCCGTTATGGTATCGCTCGAGGCGTATTCTCCAACGAAGCTGGTCTTGGATCTGCTCCTATTGCCGCTGCTGCCGCAAAAACGGATCTGCCAGGGCGTCAGGCACTTGTTTCGATGACACAAGTATTTTTAGATACATTCCTAATATGCTCTATTACCGGTGTTACCATTGTAATGTCAGGTATGTATAAAAACACTAGCCTTGCAGCAAATGAGTTAACTTCAGCTTCATTTGGTCACTTCCTAGGGGATTGGGGACCAATCGTTGTAGCAATTGGATTAATCTTCTTTGCTACTTCTACAATATTCGGATGGGCATATTACGGAGAAAAATGTTTCCAATACTTATTTAAAAACCCATCTTTATTAATCGTTTATCGTATTGCATTTGTCATCATGGTATTTATCGGTTCAGTAGTTTCTTTAGATCTAATCTGGACTTTCTCTGATATTGCAAATGGATTAATGGCTATTCCAAACTTAATAGGACTTCTTGGTCTTTCTGGAGTAGTAATTTATGAAACAAAACGAATTCAAGAAAAATTGAAAGAAGAAAAAGAAGCAGCAAAAGCGGCAAAATCTATTTAGTAATTGACAATCTATACGGAGCATGAAATGATAAAGTGAAACTTCAATCGGTGATCCCACTGATTGTTAATTGAGGCTCTAATGTTGAAAGGCAGGTACAGAACGATGAATTTATCAGAACCTTCTGTTGAAAATGTAACGTATATGATTGAAACAATAAAAGAAAAGCTTCGTATGGTGAACGTTGATGCCATGAAGCCAGAAAATTTTAATGCAACAGAATACGATGATCTAGTTTATTTATATGAAATGGTGAAAAAAAGAGATACATTCAGTCCAAGCGAAATGCAAGCAATTGCAGCTGAGCTAGGAAACTTGAGAAAATAGAAAAAGAAAATCCTTCCCCAACTAAACTAGGGAAGGATTTTTATTATAGATTATTTAATTCCACTGCGATTTTAGCTCCAACTCTTGCATTGTTGTATACTAGTTCAATATTGGAATCTAATGATTTACCTTCTGTTAATTCTTTTACTTTTCCAAGTAAGAATGGCGTTACGTCTTTTCCTTTAATACCGTTTTCATCTGCTTCTTTTAAAGCAGTATGAATGATGTCATTGATATAAGCTTCATCTAATGAGAATTCTGCTGGAATTGGATTTGCAATAATAGCTCCTCCGTTTAATCCTAATTCCCATTTCGTTTTAAGCATTTCTGCAACTTCTTTTGGCTCGTCCAAACGGAAGTTTGCATCGAATGCGCTTGTTGCTGTATAAAATGCTGGGAATGAATCCGTTTGGAACCCAACTACTGGCACACCTTTTGTTTCTAAATACTCTAAAGTTAAGCCAATATCCAAGATAGATTTTGCTCCTGCACAAACTACTGCTACATTTGTAGAAGCAAGCTCTTCTAAGTCAGCTGAAATATCCATTGTCGTTTCAGCACCTCTATGCACACCACCAATACCACCAGTTACGAACATTTTAATACCAGCAATCTCTGCACAAATCATTGTTGTTGCAACTGTTGTAGCTCCAATTTCTTTAGAGGCAACTACATATGGAAGATCTCTTCTTGAAGTTTTTCTTGCATTTTTACTTGTACCTAGCGTCTCCAGTTCTTCCTCTGACAGACCAATTTTAATCTTTCCGTCCATTATCGCAATCGTTGCTGGAACAGCACCGTTGTCACGAATAATTTGCTCCACTTTTCTTGCCATTTCTACGTTTTGTGGGTAAGGCATTCCGTGTGAGATAATAGTTGATTCTAAAGCAACGATCGCCTTTCCTGCTGCCATTCCTTGTTCTACCTCTTGTGAGTATGTTATATATTTTTTCATCTTGTATATTCCTCCAATTCATTAATTAAACTTACTTTAGAAAGCTCTGTTCGAACTGTTTCCGCTGATTGTAAAGTTTTACTTGCGTTCACCATACCAGTGCTTACTGCTTGATGTATCTCGGCACCTTCTAACCATGCATGGAGTGTGGCTGATACAAATGCGTCTCCTGCTCCTGTTACATCTATTACATCATCCACCACTATAGCAGGAACAAAAGCTGTTTCCATATCTCGTCCTGCCAAAATTACTCCTTTACTACTGTTCGTAATAACTACATGGTTAATACCTTTTTGAACGAATAGTTCGGCAGCCTTTTTCCAAGAGGCTTCATCCTCTATTTTCATTTGAAAATAAGTTTCTGCTTCATCCTTATTAGCAATTAACCACTCAATCCCTTCTAAGGATTGAGGCATTCTTTCCATCTTCGGTGACGATACAGGAATAATAGCTAATGGTATTTTATGACCGCTAGAAAGTGCTTGTATATATTCAATGACATCTTTAGGGCAGTTCATATCAATGATTAACAGCTGTGCATTTGTTAAATGAGCTTCTTGTTTTTTCAGATAGTCCACTGTAAATTGATCGTAAATATCCATGTTTGCTAATGCAAACAGCATTTCTCCTTGAGAATCTAATATGGCAGAATAAGTTCCCGTCGAATGGTTCGGTATTTTTTCAACAGAAAATAAATTCATCCAGTGGCTAGAGGCTTTTTCAATAGACTCATACTCCATATCATTACCTACTACAGATAGTAATCGTACTGTATGACCTAATCTTCCTAAATTTTCGGCGATATTCCTTGCAACTCCACCAATGCTTTGTAAGCTAGTAGTCGGATTAGAAGTACCCATTTGCAATTTATTTTTTACAATGTATTTTCTATCTACATTTGCTCCACCAATACAAATAATTTCTTTTTTCTCGGGTAAAATATAAGCTCTCCCCGTTATTTTTCCAGTCTTAATGAGCTGAGAAATAATATTAGCTACAGCTGGTCTAGACATTTGCAGATCATTCGCAATTTCTAATTGAGATGCGTATGGATTTTTTCTAAGGTACTTTAAGATTTTCATTTCCTTTGAGTCCAATCTAATTCCCACCTCCCTTGAACGAACTTTTGTTTTAATTATAAACTTTTGTTTGAAAAAGTCAAATTAAAAACTGACAACTATTTTTTATAGTTGTCAGCTTAAGTACGAGTTATTGTGGAGCGTCGTTTAAAGTGCCATCTTCTAGTACTCGTGGTTGGATTAAAACTTCTACACGTCTATTTTTAGCACGACCTTCTATTGTATCATTAGAAGCAACAGGCTTAAATTCTCCATAACCCTTTGCACTAAAATAAAGCGGGTCTATTGAATTATCTCTTACAAGGATTTTTAAAAAATTGACAGAACGCATCACACTGAGCTCCCAGTTAGATGCAAATTCACTACTAGCTATCGGTATATTATCCGTATGTCCAGTTATGACAACATTTCTAGGTGGATCAAATACTAATAGATCCGATATATCTTCTGCAATTTGTCTATATTCTGGATTCACTTCTGCTTTTCCAGTATCAAATAAAATACTATCTCGAATCGTTACAAGTAATCCCTCATCTGTTAGCTTAGTTGCAAATTGCTTCTCTAAAGCATTCACCGCAATATATTCATCGACACTGTCTTGAATCTTCGACAAGGCTTGCTGATCCTCTACATAAGCTGAACTTTCACTATCCACATCAGAATCATTTGGTGTAACTGGTACATTTACCGGTGAAGGCTGTTCCATTAAACCTGATCCACTATCAAATATTTGATTAAACACTTGTGACATTTGCTCTAATTTCGCTTGATCTACTGTACTAGATGCAAAAAGAACAATAAACAGTGCTAATAATAAAGTTAGTATGTCTGCATAAGGAAGTAGCCATGATTCACTCATTTCCTCTTCTTCCTTATGTTTTTTATGCTTCTTTGCCAAGGCCAGCCTCCCCGCTTTCGTTTAATACTTTTCTGCGTTCCGCCATTGATAGATAGGAAGCAAGCTTTTGTTCAATGACACGTGGTGCATCTCCTTCTAAAACAGATAGGATACCTTCTAACATCATCGTTTTTTGACGAATTTCTTGTTTAGACTTACGTTTTAATTTATTTGCAAATGGATGCCAAAGTACATATCCAGTAAAAATCCCAAGTAATGTAGCAACAAATGCTGCAGAAATGGCATGTCCTAATTTATCAATATCATTCATGTCACCTAAAGCAGCAATTAAACCAACTACAGCTCCAAGTACCCCTAGGGTTGGAGCATATGTACCAGCTTGTGAGAAAATATGTGCTCCACCTGCATGTCTCTCTTCTAATGCGTCTATCTCTTCTGTTAATACATCTCTAATGTAATCGGCATTTTGACCATCAATTGCTAATGTTAAACCATTTTTTAAAAATGGATCATTCACTTCAGACGTCTTGCTTTCCAAAGCAAGTAATCCTTCTCTTCGAGCCAAATCCGCCCAGTTCGAGAACAGTTTAATAACTTCGTGATCAGGCACTAGCTTAGTCTCTTTGAAAATTACTCCAAAAAGCTTTGGAACTCTTTTTAACTCATTCATTGGGAATCCGATAACAATTGTAGCAATTGTCCCGAAAACGATAATTAATATAGCAGCTGGATTTAACAGAACACTTAGTGTTACTCCTTTCATAACTATCCCAGATAATAAAGCAACAAACCCTACTATTAGACCGATTACTGTAGACTTATCCATTCACTTACCCCCACATTCTATTTCTGTATTTTATTTCGGCTAAAAAAATTATTTCTTAATATAAAACTTTATCTCCTGTAATAAAAATTCACTAATAAAGGACAATATTTTACATATTTCTTCACATAAGATCATTGATAAAATAGCCTGAAAACTGATATTATTAAATTAATTACAGAAAGGAAGTATGAATATGTCATCTTTTAATATGAAATTAGAAAAATATGCTGCATTGGCTGTACAAGTAGGGGTGAACATTCAACCTGGACAAAATTTATATATTGCTGCCACTATCGATAGTGTAGAACTTGTGCGCTTAGTTACAAAAAAAGCTTATGAAGTAGGAGCTAACCAAGTTTTTGTAGACTTTTCTGATGATGAAATAACTCGTTTACGTTATGATTTAGCACCAAAGGAATCCTTTGACTTTTTCCCTTCATGGAAAGTGCAAGAAAGAGAGCTTTTAGCAGAACAAGGTGCTGCATTTATGAGTATCATGAGTCAAAGTCCAGACCTTTTAAAAGGAATGGATCCATCAAAAATTGCTGCATTCCAAAAAGCAACTGGTCAAGCTTTGAGTAAATATCGTCAATATGTACAATCTGATAAAATTAGTTGGACGGTTATTGCATCTCCTTCCAAAAATTGGGCGCAAAAAGTGTTCCCTAATCTATCAGAAGAAGAACAAGTACCTGCACTTTGGGAGGCTATTTTCAAAGCAGTTCGTGCTGACTTAGAAGATCCGGTTGCTGCTTGGAAAGAGCATGATTCCCTTCTACACACAAAAGTAGATTATTTAAATGATAAAAACTACAAAAAATTGCACTATACAGCTCCTGGCACGGACTTAACAATTGAACTCCCAGTAGGACATTTATGGTGTGGTGCTAGCAGTGTGAATGAAAAAGGAGAAGACTTCATGGCAAATATGCCAACAGAAGAAGTGTTCACTGTTCCGCTAAAAACAGGTGTAGATGGCTATGTAGCTAGTAGTAAGCCGCTTAGCTATGGTGGCAACATTATTGATAATTTCACTATTACTTTTGAAAATGGTCGCATAGTAAAAGTGGAGGCAGAGCAAGGTCAAGAAGTACTTGAAAATCTAGTTGCTACCGATGAAGGCTCACACTACTTAGGTGAAGTTGCTCTTGTACCACATGATTCACCAATCTCTAATTCTAATTTGTTATTTTACAACACTTTGTTCGATGAAAATGCTTCTAATCACTTAGCTATTGGAAGTGCATACGCTTTCTGTTTAGAGGGTGGTAAGAAGATGAGTCGAGAAGAGCTAGCAGAAAATGGCTTGAACGAAAGTATCACACATGTCGACTTTATGATTGGTTCCGATAAAATGAATATCGACGGAATTAAAGAAGATGGCACCACTGAACCTGTCTTCCGTAATGGAAACTGGGCATTTTAAAACTAACTTAAGAGATTCTATATTTTTCTACTTACTTTTCTACTTAGATTAAGCTATAATAACAGTAGCATATCAAGTGAGGTGTTTGATAATGGGCTTATTTACAGTTACAGTTCTTGGTTTTACAGCATGCTTAGGTATTGTTGGTTATGTAATTATGCATTACTTTGCTAAACCAATGAATTCACATGATTCAATTATTATTGATCCAAAACCATCTGAAAAATATTAATTCAAGGCAACCGCAAATTTTGCGGTTGTTTTTTTATTGTCAGTTATTTGTCATGACATCTCTTTTTTCTTTCATTTATGGAACAAAAGTATTTCAAAATGATTACAAGCAGGTACTATTGGATCATTTATCGAGTTATTCTTGAGAATATTTAACTGTATTAGCCTGAAACATACGTAAAGTTCCATTATGTTACATATGGCAAGTGGAGATTTTTCTATTATACTTACTTTGTATCATTGGAATGGAGGAAGACAAAAATGTTTTCAAACTCACATATAGGAATAGATTTAGGAACAGCAAATACATTAGTCTATACTAAAAACAAAGGATTACTTATAGATGAACCAACAGTAGTAGCAGTAAATACCAAGACAAGAGAAATTATTGCTTTCGGTGAAGAAGCGAAAAAAATGATAGGTAAAACACCTACTTCAATCGAAGTTATTCGCCCTTTAAAAGATGGGGTAATTGCTGATTTTGATATTACTACACAACTATTGAAACTAATCATGCAGAAAGCTAGTAAAAAACTCGGTACAGCACTTCGAAAACCAACAGTGGTTGTATGCACTCCTTCTGGTGCAACATCAGTGGAACGTAGAGCAATTCAGGATGCTGTTCGCCAAAGTGGTGCAAAAGAAGTATATCTAATGGAAGAGCCCGTTGCGGCAGCAATTGGTGCTGGACTACCAGTTAATGAGCCAGTGGCAAGTATGATTATAGATATCGGCGGTGGTACTACGGAAGTTGGGATTATCTCGTTTGGTGGTGTAGTTGCTTCCAATACTGTAAAAGCTGCAGGTGATCGGATGGATGAAGGCATTATTCATTTTGTTCGCAAAGAGTATAATGTCATAATAGGCGAACCTACTGCAGAATTAATTAAGAAAACGATAGGTCATGCTTTGGTACCACATGAAGTAGAATATATGGAGATCCGAGGAAGAGATCTTGTGACCGGCTTACCTAAAACGATTACTCTTTCTTCTACACAAATTCAAGTGGTGTTGAAAGAATCTCTAGAAACTATTCTCGAAGCTATTCGTGCAACTCTTGAAATATGTCCCCCGGAGCTTTCAGGAGATATTGTAGATCATGGAGTTGTCTTAACAGGTGGCGGAGCACTTTTGAAAGATTTTGAAGTGTGGCTTACGAATGTTATTGAGGTACCTGTTCATCTTGCACCTGAACCTTTACAATCTGTAGCAATTGGAACTGGTAAGTCACAATTTATTACTGGACGTAAGAAAATAACTAAGTAATGAAAAAGAGTGAATAATCAATTTTACTTAACACATCATTTAAAAGAGGAAATTCTCTTTTATTTCATATAAAATAATATATAGAAAATGAAAGGGGAATTTCTGTGCCTAATTTAAATGAAATATTATCTTACAATGAATCTTTTGTAAAAAATAAACTTTATGCTCCTTATTTAACTACCAAGTTTCCTGATAAACGTATAGTTATTCTCACATGCATGGATACTCGACTTGTTGAAATGCTTCCAAAATCGATGAATTTTAAAAACGGCGATGTAAAAATTGTGAAAAGTGCTGGTGCTGTTATTAATCATCCATTTGGAGGTATTATGCGTAGTTTAATCGTTGCGGTCTATGAACTTCAAGCCGATGAAATTTATGTAATAGGACATCATGATTGTGGTATGAGTTCAATTCAAACAGATAAAATCTTGGAGAAGATGACTGCACGAGGTGTAGACCCTCGCATTTTTGATATTATGAAGTATTCTGGTGTCAACGTCGAAGAATGGCTTGAAGGCTTTTCAGATGTCGAAAAAAGCGTTTTACATAGCGTAGACATGATTCGAAATCACCCACTTATGATTCCAGATGTTCATGTTCATGGATTAATTATTGACCCTAATACGGGTCGTTTGGACTTAGTGACAGATGGGAATATCGACAAAAAGTAAAGTATTTCCCGGGAAATTGACAAAAAGTTGGCTATTCATCACTGAATAACCAACTTTTTATTTTTTTATAAATATTCTTACCCTTTCAATGGTCTTCACTTATAGAAGCGTACATATAGTGATCTTCCCATTTGCCGTTAATAAATAAGAGTCTTCGAAGCAAACCTTCACGTAGAAAGCTATTCTTCTCTAATACTTTAATAGAACCAAAATTTCGTGGAGATACATACGCCTCTATACGATTTAAATGGACATGTTCAAATCCAAACGCTTTAACTAGATGAACCGCCTCTGATGCAATACCCTTTCCTACAAATTGTTGATCCATTGAATATCCAATAAGACCGCTGGAAAATGGCATTCGCTTTAAACTATATAAAGAAATATTGCCGATTATTTGATCTGTTTTATGCTCAAAGATACCAAAGCTAAACTCTCTTTTCTCTTCCATGAGCATAAGAGATTCTCTGATTTTTTCTCGTTGAACAGTTGTCGTATAATAATCATCCCGATGTAATGGTTCAAAGATGGACCAATACATCTTATTTCGATACACAATATTTGCAAGGCCTGGTGCATCTTTTATGCTTAATGTCCTTAAATAACAAGTATCCCCTTCTAAATAAATCAAACACCTTCACCCTTTTGCATTAGTTAATTGCATAAACTCATTCACATCCTGAATGCAAAGGTCAATTCCTTTTATCCAAAACGCTTCTTTCGTAATATCTTCTTCTAAATGCTTCATTGCCAATTCTTCTACGGTCATTACAGCTGTATCTTGTAGTAAAGCAATATATTTTTCTTCAAAATTAGTTCCTTCATTGATTGCTTTCGCATAAATGCTTAAGGAGAATAAATACCCAAACGTATATGGGAAGTTATAGAAAGGAACTTCCGTAATATAGAAGTGCAATTTAGATGCCCAAAAATGAGGATGCGTTGTTTTTAAAGCATCGCCATAAGCTTCTCTTTGAGCAGTTTCCATCAATTCATTTAATCTTGTAGCAGAAACTATTCCATTTTTACGTTCTTCATAGAATCTAGTTTCAAATAGGAATCGGGCATGAATGTTCATGAAGAAAGCAACACTTCGCTGAATTTTATCTTCTAGAAGAGCAATTTTCTCATCATTTGACTTCGCTTCTTTTACTGCTGCGTCAGCTACAATCATCTCAGCAAATGTAGAAGCTGTTTCGGCAACACCCATAGCGTACTGACGATTCATCCAGTGTACCGGTCTTAAAGCATATGAATGGAATGCATGTCCTAATTCATGAGCTAGTGTAGAAACATTGGACATGGATCCACTATACGTCATGAAAATACGTGATTCTTCTGATACCGGCATTCCCGTACAAAATCCACCTGGACGTTTATTCGGACGATCTTCGGCTTCTATCCAGCCTTGTTCAAATGCATTTCTTGAGAACGCTTCTAGCTTAGGACCAAATTCTTTAAAATGCTTTAAAATAAACGCTGCTCCTTGTTGGAAGTCCATCTTCTCTGTTGACGCAATCACTGGCGCATCTAAGTCATACCAATGCATACCATCCTCGCCTAGCATAGCCGATTTTTTATTTAAATATTCGACAAATGGTCCTTTATTTTTGGAAATAGCTCCCCACATTGCATCCAGTGTTTCTTGTTTCATACGGTTTATTTGAAGTGGTTCTTGTAGGACAGAATCCCAACCTCTTTTTTCATAAATAGCTAAACGGAAACCAGCTAAATGATTTAGCGTTTTTGCAAAGAACTCCTCTTTTTCAGTCCATGCAGCTTCTAACGCTTCGAAAGATTCCTGGCGAATCGTTGCATCTTCATGAGAGCTTAAGTTATTTGCTTGACCAACAGAAAGCTCTTTCTTTTCTCCATCAATCGTTAATTTGATACGAATATCACCAACAAGTAAATCATATAGTTGACCCCAAGCGTGATAGCCATCTACACCAAGTGTAGTAATCATATCTTCTTCTTTTTCTGAAAGCATTTTCTTTGCTTCTTCTCTCCATTCATTTAATACAAAAGCAAATGCCGAGAGTTCTTCTGTTTGCAGTAATTCTTGCCATATTGTTTCTTCCGTCTTACTAAAGACTTGTTGAATAACAAGCATTTGGGAAGAAAATTTTGCATACATGGAACCAACTTCTCCTTGCAGTAATGTAGCTTGTTTATCCGTTGTATCTTGAGCCAAGAAACAGCCAATTACTGCTCCTCCTTCAGACAAATTCAACGCAATATCCTTCACTTCGTTTATTGTATCTTCAATTTGGCGTACATCTTTTACGGAAGTTGGTACAGAGAGTTCTTGTAGTTTACTTTCGAAAGCAGCCAATTTAGCTTTCACTTCATCTAAATGTGTGCGAAGGTCTGGTGAACTACTCCCCCCTTTGAAAAAACGGTCTAAGTCCCATACTAATGGATAAGCTTGTTCAAGCATGTGGATATTCCTCCTATAAAGATAGTTTAGAAGTCTATTATATCATGTTTTGTATAATTAGAATTATTCTGTTTTTAGTCACATAACATTCATAATTGTCATTTGTAGTACGGATATTTCAAAGGTATACTTATTAAATAGAAGGAGGGGAATCCATGGTAAAGATCATACTTTTGATTTTCAGTTTTATCTCTACTGTTACTGTGAATATACTCGCAGACACACTTCCTATAAACAATCAAACCTCTGAGGCTATATCAAATAGAATACCTGCATTATTCACGCCAGCTAATTATGCATTTTCCATTTTGATTCTTATCTATATCTTATTAGCATTCTGGTTATGGAATGTCATTCGTGAGTATAGAATTACGTCCAGCATTCCATGGAATCGCGTGTTATTATTCGTAGCTAGTTGTATTTTTAATATTGCGTGGATCTTTTTCTGGCATTATGAACTATTTAGTTATTCTCTCATTACGATCATTGCCTTACTTTGGACTTTTTTTATTCTTTATATGACTTATTCTACAGAACAAGAAAACTGGAAGAGTAGAGTACCTATTTCTATTTACTTAGGTTGGACTTTTGTTGCTACAATTACCAATCTTGACTTTGTTTTAACCTATTATGAGTTCGGTGGATTTGGAATGACTACATCACTATGGGTCGTTATTTTCTTGACCATAGCTACAGCCATCGCTCTTCATTTCCGCTATCATTACAATGATCGGGCCATTGCCCTCGTTTTCATATGGGCTTTTATTGGAATTGCTGCTCGTCACAAATTTGATGATTTATTAATTACATCGGCTTCTATATTCTTAAGTAGTGTCCTCCTAGTAGGAATATTATTTATCAAAAAAACGCCTTCGAAACGTTAAAGTTCGAAGGCGTTTTTCTATTTAATCTAATTTTGTTAATAAAATCGGAGCTTCTTTTGTAACGATAATCGTGTGCTCAATTTGCGCAACTAATGATTTATCTGGTGTCACAAATGTCCAGCCATCTCCCGATTCGACAATATGCTCTGCTTTTTCAGAGATAAAAGGCTCTACTGCAAGTACCATGCCCTCTTTTAAAATCGTTGGATCCCAAGCATCGTAGTAATTCAATACATGTTGAGGTGCTTCATGTAGGGATTTCCCTATTCCATGACCAGTTAGATTCATGATTACATGTAAACCATTATCCTTTGCTTCTCTTGCAACAGCTTTCCCGATTTGATTTAAACGGGCACCTGCTTTTACTTTTAACATCGCACGATTAAATGCACTCTCTGCTACTGCACATAATTTTTCTTTTTCCGGATAACCTTCTCCAACGACAAAAGAAATACCTGTATCCGCAAAATACCCATCCAAAGAACCTGATACATCAATATTAACCATATCGCCTTCTTTAATAACACGTGAACCTGGAATACCATGTGCCACTTCTTCGTTCACACTAATACAAGTATATCCTGGGAAATCATATTCTCCCATAGGTCCTGAAATCGCGCCATTTTCTTTGAAGAGCTTGCCACCGATTTCATCGATTTCTTTAGTTGTGATACCAGGTTTAGTTGCAGCTTTCATTACCTCTCGAACTTCCGCAACAATACGCCCTATTTTTTTTAACGC
Source organism: Psychrobacillus sp. FSL H8-0484 (assembly GCF_038005325.1). Classification (NCBI taxonomy): domain Bacteria; kingdom Bacillati; phylum Bacillota; class Bacilli; order Caryophanales; family Bacillaceae; genus Psychrobacillus; species Psychrobacillus sp. FSL H8-0484. The sequence continues at coordinate 3,393,340 of NZ_JBBOSZ010000001.1, forward strand.
CTCTAACTCTTCATTTGTTTGTACAATCATCTTATAAGATCCCTTCTTCACTTAACTGTACAATAATCATATCATATTTATGCTTTATTCGGCAGTACCAGGCGTGGAGCTTTTACGAACAAAATCACACAGATAAATGCCGCCAGTAAAAATACTGGAATCATATAAGTAGAATTATATATTAGCGAATATAAAATTACATTTTGATCACCAGCAAATTCTCCAAAGAACAGTATCCCAGAAAGGACATGTGCAAGGTAACGAAGAAATGCTGCAATGAATGCTCCTGCAATTACAGCAGTAGCCATCTTCATCTTATCCTTTTGTTCAAACGCTTTCATAAATGCAGGTCTTAATAATCCAGCAAATCCAGCTACCATAAATGCAATAAAGTAGTCAATTGCTACTTGTATAATAACGATTTCAAAAGACAACGGTGCAGCATAAAAACGACCTGTAACTACTTGTAGTAGTCCAATTAAAAAACCAGTAATAAGGCCAGCTACTATTCCACGACGAAAAGCTATTAAAATAACTGGAACAAGTACAAAGGTAACAGTCCCACCTTGTGGCATTCCAAATCCTAACATATCTAATACATATCCAAGTGCTGCAAAAATAGCTATTTCTACCAATAACAATACACGTTGATTTTTCATTGTAATCTCCTTTTTTGACCACAAAAAAACGACACCGGGATAGACCCAGACATCGCGCGATTGTCAGTTTCCATCCACATCCCTACGCAAGCATGAACTTACAGGTTCTAAGGGTACTATCTCAGCCGCTTAAGCGACGCCCCTTGTGGTTATGAATTATTTAGTTCGAGTTCATTGTAGCTGAATGAAGTAAGCAATGCAACCCCTTATGTTATCATTGTGATACTATTATGAATTTAATATAAGGGGTGTTTGGAATGATTAACTTATTGAAAAATCTAATTCGCATAAAGAGTGACGACGTACAAGGAGCAAACGAAGCACTATTATTTTGTAAAGCATGGCTCGAGGAAAGAGATATCGCTCCAATAATATATGAGCATGACTCTCAGCTTATGCTTATTGCGGAGATAGGAAGCGGTGACGAATGTATCGTTTGGAATGGTCACGTGGATGTAGTCCCTGGAAATCCAACACAATTTCAACCATATGTAGAGGGAGATTATTTATATGGACGTGGCTCTGCAGATATGAAAGCTGGTGTAGCTGCTATGATGGATGCATTTTATGAGCTCTCCAAAAATCCTCTGAAGTTATCCAAAAAAATTCAACTTCATCTAGTAACAGATGAAGAAACAGGCGGAAATACTTCTCAATATCTAGTAAGCAAAGGTTATAACGGTAATTTTGTTATTTGCGGAGAGCCTACACATTTACATATCGGACTTCAAGCAAAGGGGATTGTACAATTAGATATCGTGCTTAAAGGAAAATCCAGTCATGGAAGTCGTCCTTGGGAAGGGGTCAATGCAATTGAAAAAGCATTTGCATTTGATCAAGAAATGCGAAAACTATCCTTTTTAACGGCAAGTAGTATGTTTTATGATTATCCCTCACTAAATTTGGCAAAAATACATGCAGGAGACCGTTATAATGTTGTTCCAGATGAATGTGTACTAAGCTATGACATTCGCTATGTTCCAGGACAAAATCAAGATGCTATTATTGATGAGATACAAAATGCTGCTAATCATTTTTTTGAAAGTGAAGTGATTATTCATTCTACTGCTCCTGCAGTAACGACAGAGGATAATAATAGCTATGTAGAAAAACTCCAAGGCGTTACTTCTAAGATTATGGAAAGACCTACTAATCTATTTGGCCAGCATGGTTCAGCGGATACTCGTTTCTATGCAGAGCAAGGTGCTGGTGCAATTGAGTTTGGACCAAGCGGAGCAGATTGGCACGGAGAAAATGAATATGTGTCTATTTCTTCAGTGGAAAAATATAAGAACATCTTAGTTTCTTTTGCGTTAGCATGAAACTATCGATGCCCGTATATATAGTAAATCACAAGCTAGAAAGGAGATTTTTTTGAATGAATAACAACAAATTACTAAGCGCACTATCTTATTTCAGTGTACTATTCGCGCCATTTATACTTCCCATCATTGTTTATTTTATTACACAAGAAAAAGAAGTAAAGTATCATGCGAAAAAGTCATTAATCTCACATGTTGTCCCAGTTATTCTCCTTATTATTTTATTTATAAGTATATTTGCAAACTTTTTCCCTTTATTTAATGCTCTACCGTATGAAGAACCTTCATTATGGACAGTATCCGCACCGATATTATTTATTTTCTTGTATATGATTGTTTATATAATCATTCTCATATGGAACATTATTCAAGGCATTAAAGTGTTACGATAATGTTTATTCATTTATAATTGAGGGAATAAAATAATATAGAGATTTAAACGAGGAGCGATAGCAATGAAAGTAAAAAACTTAGTTAAAATCGCGATTAAATGGGCACCAATTGTGTATCCGATCGTTCGTAAAGTATTAAAATCTAAAAAAACGGTAAAATAAAAAAGCGCTAATCAATATGTATCCTACACGGAATAAAGTATAGTTGATTTCCGCTATAGGCGGACGCTTTCCGCGGGGTGAGCGATAAGCCATCACCGCCGCTACGCGTCGTTTGTGATGTCTTATCTGTCTCACTCATCCCGCTGGAGTCGCCGCCTGCCGCTTCAATCAACCAAGTGATAAATGTTCGTATTTTAATAAAAAAGTACTATTTATGAAATTAACTCGGTTATCAACTTATTAGAGGGTTTTTCGGAGCAAATTGTTCTAATCGTTTCGGGAATGCTTAGTGCAGACTTTTCTACATCAATACCGAAGTGTAGTTTCAGTCGAGGGAAGTGACATGCGTCACTTCCCTCGACTCTTTTTTCGGTCTTCTTGTGTCGATCGTCTGTCCGTCGCTCTCCTGCAACTTTTGTATATCAGGTTTCTTTTGGTTTGGATAATAAGTGAATAACTTCTATAAACTTATACAGTATGGGGCTGCCCAATAAGCCCATAAATTGAAGCAGGTGTAGAAAAAAGAGTCATTTTCTACACCTGTTTTTTGTATACTTTTTATTAAAACTACTATTTTTTGTAGGCAATTGATTGTAGTGAAAGACGGCGACTCCAGCGGGAATAGCAGATGTTTTCTGCACCGAAAGCGAAGCGGCAGGTGCAAGCTGAAGGCCCCGCAGGAGCGAAAGCGACGAGGAGACTGAAGCCATGCCCGCGGAAAGCGTCCGTTTGGAACGGAAATCAATACATTGGAAAAGGGACCATCTCTCAGTCACTATGTGACTTTAACGACAGCCCCTTTTTTTGCTTAGATATATGTTTTTAATTCGGTTAATGATAAATAGTGATCAAGGCCTTCAATCTTCGAAACTGGAGATTTAGAGTCTTTTTTTTCTTTGTTTATTAGTTGCTCAAATGTTAAAGGGTTTGGAGCTGGTAATTCATTTGGATAGACTTGTAAGCCTTTATTGTATTGTGAAAAGAATGCATTTGCCATCAGACGGTAACCTTCCAATGAAGGATGAACATCAGCAGCATTTGGTAACAATTCTTTTGCTTGGGCTTCAAATATCTCTGCAACGGATATAAAAGTCGCACCATTTGCTTCTGCTTCCGCTTTTAAAATAGAATGCAATGTGTCTAACTCTTTACGCACGCCTTCCTGTTGGGACTCGCGAACATGTGGATAAGCAAAATAATAGCCCATTACATAGACTTCGGCTTTCGGTGCTATTACTTTTACTTCTTTAATGATTTCTTCTACATTTTTCCTAGCGCTATTCAATGCAAAATCTACAGGAACTTTTTGATAGGCAACTGAACCGTTTGATGGATTCACTTGTACAAGTCGAAGTAAATCATTAGCACCAACAGAAATGGTTACAAGCGTTGCATTTTTCAATAATTCTTTCGCTTCTTTTGTCCGAACAGTTGATAGCACATCTGCAGTTGTATAACCGGGAAATGCTAATGCTTTCGAATAGAGAGCAAGCTGATTAGAGCGAGTCAATTCTTGCGCAATTAAATCCGTATAACCAGCATCAATCGCACGATAAGGCGTTTGCCCTGCTGCTAATGAATCTCCAAGCGCAATATATACTTCCTTTCCTCTTGCTTCTGCTGACAAAGTTGTAAATGGTAGCAACGAGATTACCAGTAAGACAATCCACTTCTTCATGCAGATCAACTCCTTAAAATGCCCATGCACCTTTACGGAATATAGGCTCCATTGTACCGTCTTCTAATTCACCCATTATATCCATGTGAGCACTACCAATCATAAAATCTTCATGGACAATCGATGTATTGATACCTAGTTGTTCAAGTTCTGTATGAGATAAACCACGAGCACCTTCTACACATGTAGGATAAGCTTCGCCTATAGCAAAATGGTTGGATGCATTTTCATCGAATAACGTGTTAAAGAATAATACGTTGGATGCAGAAATCGGTGATTCATGAGGAACTAATGCAATTTCTCCTAAATACTTTGCTCCATCGTCTGTTTGAATCAATTCTTGTAGCAGTTTCTCACCAGTAGCAGCTTGTACTTTAGTTATCGCACCATCTTCAAATGTTAAGGTAAAGTCGTCAATCACATTTCCTTGATATACTAATGGCTTTGTATTCTTTACATAGCCATTTACCCCTGATTTAAGTGGTGCAGTATATACCTCTTCTGTTGGCATATTTGCTACGAAAGGAACAGATTGAGCATTTTTACTAGCTCCAGAAAGCCATATATGTTCTTTAGGCAACTCTACTTGAATATCCGTACCCTCTGCTTTATAGTGTAGCTTTTTAAATCGTTTAGCATTTAAAAGAGCAGCTCGACTTTCTAAATGATCAATATGCTCTTTCCATTTTTGAACTGCTGTACCTTCTCCAATTCGTACTACTTGGAAAATGAGGTCCCACAGTGCTTGCATTTGATACTCACCTTCTAAATGAGGGAATACCTTTGCTGCCCATTTCTCTGAAGGCATTGCAACAATTGACCATGTAATAACATCATTCATCACTGCTTTGCGATACCCTTCCAATGCTTTACCACTTGCTTTTTGAAAGTTAGAAATGCGGTCAATCGCAACTCCCTCTAGTAAATCTGGATTGTCGGCGTCGATCCATAATAAAGCACCTTTGTTTTCAATTAGCTCGTCACGTTGTACAGCAGACCATTTTGGAAATTCATGAAACGCTTCATCTGGAGCTAAGTCGTAAAACAAACGAGCGTTTACTTCATCTGTATAATTTACATCCACTCGCTTTGCCCCTGCTTCGTACGCTTTCTTTACAATAAGTCTTGTAAAGTCAATTGTATCCGTTGTTGTATTAATTAAGAGTGGTTGATTCTTTTGTATATTTAAGCCAACCTTCACAATTAATTCTGCATATTCCTCTAGCTTTTGTTGAAAATTCATGCTTTATTTCCCCTTTTTATCAATCGTTTTCGATGATCCTTCGATCAATTCTCCTCGGTACCAAACTTTCTGAACTGGCTTACTTGGAAGCTCTTTCGTCCATTTTTTATATGTTTTTTCATCTGAATAGGTTAATAACGTTAATACTTCTCCATCTTTTCCAGCACGACCTGTGCGCCCAGAACGGTGTAAATATGGCTCAATGGAATGAGGTACGTCTACATGGATAACATGCGTTAACCCCGAAATGTCTAAGCCTCTCGCTGCAACATCTGTAGCAATTAGTATACTCACTTTTCCATTTTTGAAATCGTCTAATGCTTGTTTACGCTCTTCTTTCTTCATTTCAGAATGAAGGGATACAATTGGTGCATTTCGATAAGCAAGTTTCGAGTCCTTCATTAATAGCTGATCAAGGCTATTTACAAAAGCAAGTCCTTTCATTCCTTCTAGATGGGAAAGTCTTCTTAAAAGCTCCGTTTTATCCCTTGGTTCAGTTTTCACAAAACTATGAATAACTTTACCTTTCATCGGAATCTCTTCGGCCGATACTTGAATACGCACCGGATTTTTCATCATTCTTTCTGCAACTAACTCAATTTCCTCTGTAATCGTAGCAGATAAAACTACCAGCTGTCTTTCAACTGTAGCGTCGATTAATCCTTTTACAGTCGTACGATGCTCTCTGCTTAACAGTTGATCTCCCTCATCTAATACAACTATGTTAATCTCATGCATTTTAATTTTTTTCACTTTTACAAGCTCTTGTAATCGTCCTGGTGTTCCCACAACAATTGTTGGTTTCTTTTTCAGCACATCGATTTGTCTGTTAATATTTGCTCCACCAATTAACTGTGCAACGGTAATATCCGTACCTGATACCCAATCCCGAAATACTTCTACGATTTGCATTCCTAGTTCTTGTGAAGGAACAATAACTAATGCTTGTGTTTGCTTTTTAGTAGGGTCTACTTTTTGCAACAATGGTAGAACATAAGCAAGTGTTTTTCCTGTTCCAGTTGGTGATTCCGCTACTATATCTGAACCATCTAGCATATGTGGGATTAGTTTAGTTTGAATTGGCATCTCAAAAGCAAAATTTGATTTCGCCCATTTCTCTTGCAGTGTTTCATTTAAATTTTGTATAAAAGTCAAGTTATTCTCCACCTCATCTGTGTTTGAGTCAAGTGTACCACATTTATCTTATCGACCATTACATATACAAAATAGATAGAAAATACTAAAAAAAGTACCTTAAACAAAAGGCACTAGTTAGTTTGTTTTTCTTCAGTTGTATATTCCTTCATTAATTCATAAAAATTTAGTTCATATAATTGTCTTCCATCAATTTTAAATACACCTTTATTTACAAGGTCTTCTATCATATCATCTCGTCTTTGTTCCGTTTTCGAATCTTTGTATATCATCATTCTAGCTGTCTCCTTACATTGTTATTCCACTATATGTTTACCCAATGTAGGAAATTATAAACTAGACTTTTCTACTTTTTTAAAAGCCATGCAGAAACCAGGAAAACGTTTTCGGATGAATAAATACAATAAATACCCCAACAAAGCACCAAGTGTATTTAACCAAAGATCATCCACATCACTACTTCTATTTTGAGGCAGCTGTACAATTTCAATGAAGAATGAAGTACCTAATCCAATGATTACGGTATTCGGAAAAAACTCCATTCTTTTAAAGAGCAACGGCAATAAGAAACCTATTGGTATAAAAAGCAGGATATTACCAAGAAAGTTAATATAAAAAGGCTGCCAAAACCCTAAATAAACAATTGCATTATACGTTTCTTTTACGACTCGGAATAACTCTAAATTTAAACCTGTTCCAAACACTTTAGCAGCACCAGGCTTAGGAATAATAGTTTGAGAAAATACTCCGATAAGTATGGATATTAGAATAAGTATGCCTAACTCATGCAAGCCTTCTTTCAGCTGAAACCCTCTCTTTTTCCAACGGATTAGACGCCAAATAATAAGGATCGGAAGTGCTAGACAAATAAAAAAGAACATGTCATCCAAATAGTTGATAATTACATGCAAATTATTCACCTTCCAATAATTCTTGTAAGAATTTTTCTCGATGATCAAGAAAATACTTTGTAATTTGATAATGGCCGGTCATTTCATACTCCACTTCCTCAATTTCACCATGGTCAAAACTAAGGATTGTCGCATTGGGATAGCCTAAAATAATTGGTGAGTGTGTTGCAATTATAAACTGGCAATCCTCTTCATTTACTAAATCATGCATAATGCGCAGAAAAGATAGTTGCCTTTGAGGAGAAAGTGCAGCTTCAGGCTCATCGAGTAAATAGATAGCCCGCCCATTAAAGCGATTTAAAAATAAGGATAAAAAGGATTCCCCGTGCGATTGTTCATGAAGCGATTTTCCACCATAATATCGGGTGCTCTCACTATCATCAACATGTGATGCAAATTGATAAAATGTTTCTGCTCGTAAAAAGAAACCATTTGTCACCTTTGGCATCCAGGATAAACGAAGATGTTTTCCAAGTGCACTTTCGGAAGCATCTACTTCATATAAATTGTTTCTACTTCCACCTGCTGTATTGAACTCACAATTATCTGCGATTCCTTCTAATAAGGTTGACTTACCTGTCCCATTTTCTCCTACCAAGAACGTGACACAATTAGTTAATTCAAGCTCGGTTAACTTATTAATTGTCGGTATTGTAAAAGGATACTGGTCCTCTATATCCGACTCGTTTCTTAAAAGCGTTATTTTTTTCAAAAACATATGAATCCCCCCCTACTCATACTATCTACTATTGACTATGAAAGGTTGTGAACCATGGATCTTCCCGTTCGATTGGAAACAAAGCGAATCCAAAAATCCTCACCTAAATTAAATGTTCTTTATCCTATAGTAACTAACTTACCTTATCCGGCAATAGAAAAAAAGATTAATGGAGATATTATTACACATCTAAATAAAATGCTAATAGAACAAGGCCTCTACAATGAGAACTTAGTGGAGATAATAGGCAACTATGAAGTGAAGACAAATGAAAGAGGAATATTAAGTTTAACATTAACCGTCTATTCTTTTAGTGGGGGGGCTCATGGTTTAACAATCATTCAATCCTTAACTTTTGATGTTACTACCGGAAAGCAATATGCCTTAAAAGATTTATTTAAACCAAGTAGTAACTACGTTGATGTCTTGTCTAAAATTATTTCTAAGAAAATAGTAGAGTGGGATGTCCCCCTATTAGTAGAGTTTACCGGTATACGTCCAGACCAAGATTTTTATATTGCGGATCATAGCCTCATTATTTATTTTCAAATATATGAATGGACTCCTTATGTATATGGATTCCCTTATTTTCCGATTGCGATTAAAGACATCGAGCATATCATTCGACAGGACGGGCCTCTAAATAAGATGCTTCCTTTTTAGTAGGTTCTGTTAAACGAACAAGTTGTTATGTACGAAAATCCGCGCTATCCGCGAACGAACTGCCAAGTCTCCTCGGGCAGAGCCTTTTAGTAAATAAAATTTATTCGTTATCATTTATACTCTACTGGTCGAATACTGTAGAATAAAGGAGTGATTTCAGTCAATCAATTTGTGGCAAGGTCATTGGATGAGATACGTTTTTGGTCCAGGATAATGAAAGAACATGCATTGTTTCTAAGTCTTGGTTTTAGTTTCGATGACAAAAAACTCATTCAAGAAGCACTAGATTTTGTTACTTTATTTGAGAAAATTGAAGAAAAATTAAGTACTTATTCTCTTCAATCAGATCCCGAGGAAATAAAAAAATTTAATGTTCAAGTATATCAAGCTGCTACGGCGATATGGGCCTATAAAAGAAAAGTGCTAGGTCTCATTTTACGATGTGAAATCCGATCAAATAACTATGCCTTATTAGTAGATCATACAAGTAGAGAAGCTGCGTATTTTGTACATCGATTAAAAGATTTGAACGCAGGAAAGTTGGAACCAGCTGCCGACGACATTATTAAAGAAAATGTATTCTTTCTTAAAATTATGGCAGATCATTCAAAATTTATCGGTCACCTATTAGACCCTTCCGAAAGAAAACTTGTCGATCAAGCTCGTGAATTCAGTCAAGACTTTGACCAGCTTGTTTTTCAAGCAATTGATTTAGATTCTATGCGCCCACAATCAGAAACTGTACCAATTCTGGATCAATTTCTGGATCAAAACCGAGTATCCGTTGTATCCCTTCGAGACTTTAAAAAAGCAGCAAGAGATCTAATAGAAGCTTGTCGGATTAAAAGCAATATTCATCCTCTTCTTGCCGACCATGTATTTAGAGAAGCAGAAAGGTTTATTCATATTATTGACATGTTTGAAGAGACACTCATATCAAACCAAGGTTAAGTAAACTTGTTTAATAGTACATTTACTATTTTTTAAATTGAGATCTGTTAACTCTAGTGACAGCCTCCCTTCACTGAGGTAAAGTAATAGATAAGTTAGTGAAGGGAGCATATAAAAATGAAGGCTATTTTTTTTGATTTAGATGATACATTATTATGGGACAAAAAAAGTGTTGAGGCTGCTTTTCAAAAAACATGTGAATATGCAGCAACAAAAGTAACTATTGATTCAATTGAGTTGGAACAAGCCGTACGTGCAGAAGCTAGTGCATTGTATGATACATATGAAACACGTCCATTTACACAAATGATTGGGATTAACCCTTTTGAAGGACTATGGGGAACTTTTGATGATCCAGGTGAAGGTTTTCAGAAGATGAAAGCAATTATTTCGGAGTACCAACGAGAAGCTTGGATAAGAGGACTAAAAAACCTAGGCATTGATGATGCAGATTTAGGAAGTGAGCTCGCACTGTACTTCCCACAAATGCGAAAAGAAAGCCCATTTGTATATGAAGAAACATTTGAAGTGCTAGATCAATTAAAAGGGAAATATACACTACTCTTAATGACTAATGGATCACCAAGCCTACAAAATATCAAACTGGAAATTACACCGAAGATTGCTCCCTATTTCGATCATATTATTATTTCAGGGGCATTTGGTAAAGGAAAACCAGACCCTTCTATTTTTGAGTATGCATTAGACATAGTCGGATTGGATGCAGAAGAAGTATTAATGGTTGGAGATAACTTAATGACAGACATTCTTGGTTCTGCAAAAGTAGGCATTCAATCTATTTGGATCAACCGAGAAGAGAAACCTGTGAGTGAAGAAGTTATTCCTACTTATACAATTGAAAATTTAAGAGAATTGCTACCAATCCTACTTAAGTAAGGTGGAAACTAGTGACTAACACAGTCTTAATAATTGAAGACTTAGAAACCGTTTGGGATGCGATTACGGACGAAAAAAAAACTCTCTGAATGGTATTTTCCTGGTTCCTTTTGGGTTATTCCAAAATTAAGTGTTGGAGAAATTGTCATTTTCACATTAATGCCAAGTGTTCATAATAAACTAACTGAAAAACTTCCGATGACTTTAACAATTAAAAAGTTACACCCTTTTAAAGAGTTTACTCTTTACTTAGATTCACAACAGATGTTACTGTCTTTTTTCTTAGAAAAAGAAAGCACTGGTATAAGAGTTTCTATGAATTTGGATGGATTTGATCAATCGTTAGCCAATTTAAAAGCATTTGTGGAAGGTTATGAACTTCCTTATTTATAACAAAAGGGGCTGTCCCTAAAGTCATACATTGACTGAGAGATGGTCCCTTTTCCAATGTATTGATTTCCGTTCCAGACGGACGCTTTCCGCGGGCATGGCTTCAGTCTCCTCAGGCCAACACGATGTTGGTCACGAAGGCGTTGCCACACGAGGTGGCGTTCTTAGCCTTCGTTCCTTTGTTCGCTCCTGCGGGGCCTTCAGCTCACGCTATTCCCGCTGGAGTCGCCGTCTTTCACTACAATCAATTGCCTACAAAAAATAGTAGTTTTAATAAAAAGTATACAAAAAACAGGTATAGAAAAAGACTCGTTTTTCTACACCTGCTTCAATTTATGGGCTTATTGGCGGCTGCCCCTTGATTTTATTATAGAGCTATCGGCGTTGCATCATAGATATCAGCTAATCCTTTTAACTTTTCGATGCCAGTATCTTCTACATGCTTATCAATAGAAAGCATCATAATTGCATCTCCACCTACTTCAGAACGTCCCACTTGCATCGCTGCGATATTGATTCCTTCTTCCGCAAGAAGTGTTCCTACGCGTCCGATTGCCCCTGGTTGGTCTTTATGTCGGATGAATAATAAATATCCAGTAGGTACAACGTCTACGATAAAGTTATCAACACGTACAATTCGACCTCCTAGTCCATTTAATAACGTACCAGACACTTTTCTTGTTCCTGTTGAAGTTTTCACTTCCACTGTTATTAAACTAGTAAATCCTTTTGATTTCGGTGTTTTCAGTTCATTTACTGTAATACCAAGGCGGTCTGCAAGGAATTTAGCATTTACGTCGTTTACAGATTCCCCTAGCTTACTTTTCAGAAGGCCTTTTACTGCATTACGTGACAATGGACGTGTATCTAAATTTGCTAGCTCTCCAGAATATGTAATGTTTACTTCTTCTGGTACTCCGTCCGCTAAATCGCTTAAAAATGAACCTAACTGTTCTCCTAAATTAAAGAAAGGTTCAATTTTAGCTAAAACATCTTTTGGCACAGATGAAAGGTTAACTGGATTTTTTACGACTCCATTTTGTAGGAAGCTAACTACATCATAAGAAACATCGATTGCAACGATTTCTTGTGCTTCTACAGTACTTGCACCCAAGTGAGGTGTAGCAATCACTTGTGGCAATTCCAGTAACTTATGCTCAACAAATGGCTCTTCTTCAAATACATCAAGTGCTGCTCCAGCAACTTTACCAGAAACAATCGCATCGTATAGTGCATCCTCATCGATAATCCCACCACGTGCACAGTTGATAATTTGAACGCCGTCTTTCATTTTTTCAAATGCTTCTTTATTAATTAAATGACGTGTTTCTTTTAAAAGTGGTGTATGCACAGTGATAAAATCTGCTGCTTTGATTACGTCTTCCACAGTACCGAATTGAACACCTAATTTTTCTGCTTTCTCTGCTGTTAAGAATGGGTCGTAAGCAATAACATTCATACGCTGACCTTTTGCACGAGCAGCTACTTCTTGTCCAATTCTACCAAAACCAACAACACCTAATGTTTTGTTCTTCACTTCTACCCCAATAAATGTTTTACGGTCCCATATTTTATGTTTCAATGCATGGAAAGCTTGAGGGATATTTCGAGCAAGGGACATCAGCATCGCAATTGTATGTTCTGCAGCAGAGTTAGTGTTACCGTCTGGTGCATTTACAACAATAATTCCACGTTCAGTGGCAGCAGGTATATCAATATTATCTACCCCTACTCCTGCGCGACCAATGATTTTTAAGTTCGTTCCTTTTTCAATAATTTCACGAGTTACTTGTGTTTGACTACGTACTAGTAAAGCATCAAATTCACCAATTTTTTCTGCAAGTTCCTCTGGTGTTAAGTTTGTATCTACAACAATGTTAAAACCTTCTGCTTGTCTTAAAGGGAAAATACCATCTTCACTTAGTGGATCACTGATTAAAATATTATATGCCATTATTATTCTCTCCTTCTGTTGTTGTTTTACTATTGATACTTTGCCTATTTCATTTTCTAGCCAAATCCAACTTTGTTCATCCTTATTTTGGAAAAACAAAAAAAGCCCTTCACTCCCTACATAAATGTAAGGGGCGAAGAGCTTGTAAAAAACTCACGCGGTACCACCCAAATTTACTGCAAATAATCTGCAGCTTCTTATTTCATATGCTTAACGCGCATTTACGAATGAACCTACTTAGTTATTCAGCTCACCAATTCAAGAGTGCTACTTCACATGTAAAATCACTGATTTGCACCATCCATCAGCTCTCTTTAGATTTCAAAATGTAAGCCTATCTCCGTCAAAATTGTTTAAGTTTTATTTGATTAAATTCATCATACGCACTGTCTTTTTAATTGTCAATATAGTTAAAAAACTTGAAAACGCTATCATTATTTTAGAATCAAAAAAAAGCCTGATATTACGCAGTTTCGGTTAATTATATTTATTTTTTTAAAAATATCATTCGTGTTTTTATTGTAATTTCGAATAATTAAATAGATAATATTTATAAACGAGTAGTAATTCACGAACTTTAATCTATTTTTTAAAAAAATCATCCATAATAACTGCAAATATCTTTTAACTATTTATGAAAAAATATTGACGTCAACCTTTATAATTTGTACACTGTATAAAATCATTTGTTTCCCCTAGGAATACATCAACAATCTAAAAGTAAGGATATGATGAGATGAAAGTGAGTAAATTTGGTGGAACATCGGTGGCAAATGCAGAACAAATAAAAAAGGTAGCTGCAATTATCCAAGCGGATCCAACTAGAAAGTTTGTTGTTGTTTCTGCCCCAGGTAAACGATTTGACTCAGATAAAAAAGTGACGGATTTATTAATCGACCTTGCTGATGCGGTGCTAAATGAGAAAGAAGTTGAATCAAAGCTAGATCATGTATTAAATCGGTACAAGGAGATTGCAGCAGGACTTAATTTAGATCAAACGATCTGTGACGTAATTGAGGAAGACTTACGTGTGCGTATTTCAAAAGATCAGTCAAACATGGAATTATTTATAGATTCTATTAAAGCAAGTGGCGAAGATAATAACGCGAAACTTATCTCTACATATTTTACAAGCATTGGATTATCCGCTCAGTATGTTAGTCCACAGGCTGCTGGACTCGTAGTAAATGACTTTCCAGAACGAGCAATGGCATTACCCGAAGCATATGAAAACCTTAGTAACTTAAAGAAAACTCCTGAAATTGTCGTTTTCCCAGGATTTTTTGGATATACAAAGGATGGTTTGCTTCGTACATTTGATAGAGGTGGATCAGACATCACTGGATCTATTTTAGCAGCGTCCGTTCAAGCTGATCTATATGAAAACTTCACAGATGTAGACTCTGTTTTTTCTGCAAATCCTAAAGTTGTAAACAGTCCATTAGAAATTGAAGAAATAACTTATCGCGAAATGCGAGAGCTTTCCTATGCGGGATTCACTGTTTTTCACGATGAAGCACTAATGCCTGTTTACAAAAAAGGAATTCCAGTTTGTATTAAAAACACAAATAACCCTTCTTCACCTGGGACTAGAATTGTCGCAGAAAGAAAAGGGAAACACCGACCTATTACCGGAATAGCTGCTGATAGTGGTTTCTCTATTCTTTATGTGAGTAAATATTTGATGAACCGAGAAATTGGGTTTGGCAGAAAGCTACTACAAATTTTAGAAGAAGAACACATTTCCTATGAGCACACACCTTCAGGATTAGATGATATTTCCGTTATTTTTAGAAGTCATCAGCTTAACCCAGAAAAAGAACAAAGAATTTTAACTCGCGTGATAGAAGAATTACATGCAGAGGATGTTCATTTCCGTCATGACTTTTCAATGATTGTTTTAGTAGGGGAAGGGATGAATAATAACACAGGACTTGCTGCTCGTGCAGCGACGGCAATTTCTAGAACTGGTGCAAACATAGAAATGATCAACCAAGGTTCCTCGGAAGTCAGCTTAGCTTTTGGTGTTCATAAAAGTAGTGAAAATAAAATATTGCGAGAGCTTTATAACGAATTTTTTGCACCTGCTACAGTGAGATAATAGAAAACTATAAGTGCAATTATTAAAACACCTAATAAGCCCATAAATTGAAGCAGGTGTAGAAAAACGAGTCTTTTTCTACACCTGTTTTTTGTATACTTTTTATAAAACTACTATTTTTTGTAGGCAATTGATTGTAGTGGAAGACGGCGACTCCAGCGGGAATAGCGTGAGCTGAAGGCCCCGCAGGAGCGAAAGCGACGAGGAGACTGAAGCCATGCCCGCGGAAAGCGTCCGTCTGGAACGGAAATCAATACATTGGAAAAGGGACCATCTCTTCAGTCACTATATGACTTTAGGGACAGCCCCTATTAAATGAGTATTTTCAGTCCAAAACCATCCGGAAAACAAATAAGAACAGGACAACCCCTCCCGTGCTTTTCTATAAAATACATACTCCATACTTTTCCTTTGTAATACTGTTTACAATGCTTTTAAATGATTCAAATTAGCTTTTTTAATGTAGTGAACAATGGACATTTTATTATTTATTTTCTTTGGGTCGTTCATTTGAACATAGCCCATCTTTTCATATATATAACAGTTCTTTTCTTCCTGTAATATGGTGTCCAATTCCCAACTATTCGCTTCAGGGTACATAATTTCAAGTCGGCTCATCACCTGTTGGGCAATACCTTGCCCTTGAAACTCCTCTAAAATATTTATCATATGTAATCGCATGAATCCAGACGATTTACGATATACATGGACACTTCCAGCTAAAGAATCTCCCTCATATATTTTAAAGAAATCCCCAGTTTGCAATCGTTCGGTAAACCTTTCAAACGATTGTAATACAGGACTTGTTTCATGGTCCTCGTACTTTTCATAAAGCGGCATGAACACTTTTTTCTGAAGTGCATATAATTCTTCCGCATCTTGCGTCGTTGCTTTTTTCAATGAGATATTTGACTGTATAATTTCAAACAGTATGTCCAGTATATGATACGGAATAAATTCTCCACTTTGAACTAGCGCTCTAATTTCATCCATTGTCGCCCATTTAGCATCAGCAACTTCTTCATATTGAAGCTTCCATTCGGAGGCATCTACGTTTTGTTTCACAAGGAAATTATCATCAAACCCTCTTGAAAACTTGACTGTAAATAATATTTCCGCTTTTTCCATCTGCAAATCGATGCCAAGCTCTTCTTTCGTCTCTCGTATTGCGGCCATTTCAGTTGTTTCACCTGTAAGAGTAGAACCTGCAGCAGCACAATCCCACATATTAGGCCACCCTTTCTTCCAAGGTTGTCGTTGCTGGATTAATAATTGCCCTTCTTCATTCATAATCCAAACATGCACAACTTGATGAAAATCACCTTGTAGCATATCCTCTCCCCTAATATGGGTCTTCCCTGTCTTTTCTCGATTTTCATTAAAAATATCCCAAACTTCCACTCTCTCACCCTCTTTATTTCATTTTGGTTGAGTTAGTATATCATAAAATTATTGACAACACCTTAATAATATGAGAAGATAAAGGTTGTTAACAATTTTGGTAGTGCATAATTAAGAATTTTGGCATTCTGCTTTATGTGTTTTTGAACATACTTATTCACACTGGAGCGACTACAGGGTCGCAAGGACGTAAAAGAAGGTAGGGTTTACGTTGCTTAGGTTAGAAGGCAACCAGTGGAACAATTTACCGCGGCATTGAAAGACGAGTCTTTCATGGATAATTATTCTCCGATTTTTTCGGGATGATATTTGACTTCAAAACTTATGCGTTACCATATAAAAAAAATCAAGGGGTGATCTCGTTATGAGATCACCCCTTGTCCAATTTATGTGGTTAATTCTTTTTGTCTTTTATTATATTCTTTAAACGTTAGTAAATAAATAAATCCACTAATTAACGCCAACACAGCCAAAATTACAAAGGTCCAAGTAAAACCAATCCACGTGACGAGCGGGAACACGAGCGGAGCTATTGTGCGTCCAATTGTATAACGCAAGCTGGCTGCAGCAAAATACTGTCCTCTCATATCCTCCGGCGCTAATTTAGAAACAAAACTTTCTTGTAAACCAACCGTCGCTAATTCTCCAAATGTAAATACCACCATGGCAATAAGGAAAACCCAAAAGTTTGCGGTCATTGGAAAAATAAGCATCGCAATCGCATATAAAAACGAGGAGAAGAAAAACACCCATTTCTCTGGATACTTGGACATCCATCTTGTAACAAATACAGTAAACAATACGACTAACAAACCATTCTCTGATAATAAAATACCAAATGAGCCTTCCCCCGTAACGGCCCATTCCCGATTAAATAATTCTCCTAAAACCTGACGATCAATTACATCTTTCATATAGACAGGTATTAACATATCCAACTGCATATACGTTTGGGCAAGTAATATCCCGGCAATGACAAATAGAAAAAACACCTTATCCTTTACTATTAAGCCGTATGCTTTTACTTGCTTCACAACTACTTGCATCCAATTATTCGTTCCATTATTAGCAAGCTGTTTCTTCACATCTTCTGGTAATGTTTCTTCGGTCATCAATCGAATGGCTATCCCAACCAAACAGAAAATAATACCAGAAGCTAATAAAAGTAGGAAGCGATGATTGAAGAATAAAACTGCTCCAACAATCGGACCAATCACAACCGAAATATTGATAGATGTGTAAAATACCGAAAACACGGTACTTCTTTCATTCTCTGGAACTACATCCGCAACAATCGCTTGACTTGCTGGATGATAAAATGATCCGCACATGCCGGCTATCGTAAACGCCACAAAACTTAACATCGGCGAATCCAACCATGGGGAATTAGCAAATGCGAATAAAACAAACGCTAACCCTTCAGCAGTCGCCGAAAAGAATAGCATTGTCCGACGCCCAAATCTATCTGCACAATATCCTCCAATTAAGTTAGCGCCAACCGAGAACACCTGTGATATAACTAGTAATATCCCGGCCATACTCGTTCCAAATTCATCCGCAAAATATATTGCGAGAAAAGGAAACACCATCCAAAAACTTAAATTACTAAAAAACTCTCCAAATAAGCGGACCTTTAAACTTCGATCCCAATCTCTAATTCTCATAAGCTTGTCCTCACATCTCTAGATTCAACTATCCTACCATATTAATTCGTTATACGAAATAGAATATTTAAATATTTACAAACATTTTACCGAGAATATTCCCTTTTTATTTGAAATATATGGATCAACGAGACTAAATTTGCTTATAATCGCAACCATTTTTCAATAAATGGGAACATTTCCACACAATCGAGAAAAACAAAAAAAAGTCGAACTCCTTAACTAGGGTTTACGACTTTTCAGTTTCATTCAATTAAACAATTAGGATTTGTAATGGCAGTCTTGTTATATCTCCTTGATGGTATCATCTAATAACTTAGCGGATTCCAAAACATGCAGAGATGCTTCTCCAATTGACTTCATTGCAACAGTTAAGTCATTTATTTCTGTTCCTACAACTTTTGAATCAGCAGCAATTTCTTGTATCATGGTAGAAATATTAGAAAAGGCTTGTGCAGTCTGTTCACTTTCTATTAAACCAAGATTGGCCAATTCCTGCACAATATGAATTGCTCCTACAACTTCTTTTTGTGCTTCATTAGATTCTCCAACTAGTAGATCTATTTGTTCAACGGAGCTTTTTGTTTGTACTGCTAGCTTACGCACTTCATCAGCTACGACGGCAAAACCTTTTCCGTATTCACCTGCTCTTGCAGCTTCAATCGCAGAGTTTAGTGCAAGCAAGTTTGTTTTTATAGCAATATCTTTCACAATATTAACTACATTTAATATTTCATCGGATGATTGATTTAATTTTTTTATCATACCAGACATAGAGGATGTTCTATTATATATTTCCTTTGTATTATCAGTTAAAATCTGTACGGTTTCTTTACCCTGTTCAGCAGTTGAAATAGTTCGGATAGAAGCTTCAATTCCGTTTGAAACCTCATCCATTAATTCTTGAGACGTTGCTATTAGCTCTTCAACAGCAGTAGAGGTTTCTAATGATTGTACTTCTAAAGTAGTTACTATACCGCCTAATGTTTCTTTAATTATTCGTTTAATATTTTCTTCTTTTTCCTTCGCTTGCTCTGCGGAATATATGTCATATGCCTCCACTACTAACTGTTGTTCATAATTCATTATTTTGCTAATAGAATCTATGAAAGCAATTTCTTGATCCTTAGGTAGTTCCATTTTCAAAATACACTTTATAAAGCTGCTTTGCAAATTATGACACGCTGCTAAATACCATTTAGTTTCCAACCCAATATGTACATGCATTTTAGCTATTTTTCCTCTTCTATCGATGTATTCATCGTCGATTATTCCATGAAACCATTCACTAATATGACGTGTTAATGTCTGTTCTAAACGCATGCGAGAGCTATGTTTATTTATTATTTCAACTAATTTTTCATTTCCCATTATGGAATCATAAAAGGAGTGCACTGCTATAGGAGTATGCACTATCATTAGTTGCTCCATTTGTTTCAACAATAAAAGATCTTCCTTTAGTAAATTTATTAATTGTAATTGTTTCAAGCTCTCTTCATTTGTCACTTCAAACTTTGATACAAAACTTCCCAAATTTTTCACAGGAATAACTTTTGACCGTTTTTTTGTAAACATAACATTCCCCTTTTCTCTAGAACATATTCTATTAGCAATAAAGCCACCCCTAATTGTTATGCTAGCAAATTTCCCATATTAATACAGTGACTTTTGTCACACCTGCTAATAGAACAATAGAATCTAGGCACAAAAAAACACGAAGGCATATGTACCTTCGTGCTCCTACTAATTAACCTTATTTACTTTCTTAGAAGGTAGCATATTGAATAATATATTCAATATGATAGCAGTCATACTTCCTGCAACAATCCCATTGCTTGTCAAAATTTGAATTCCTGCTGGAAGAGATACAAATAAATCTGGAACTACGGATACCCCTAGCCCCATACCGATTGAACATGCAATAATCATAGAATTATCTTGGGAGTCCGCCACAATTTTACTAAGCATTTTAATACCTTGTGCAACTACCATTCCAAACATTGCTAGCATTGCTCCACCTAATACGGATGAAGGGATAATCGTAGTAATAGCTGCAATTTTAGGAATGAACCCAAGGGCGATTAGCATACCACCTGTAATATAAATAACGTTTTTCGACTTAACTCCTGACATTTGCAAGAGTCCTACGTTTTGAGAAAAAGTTGTATATGGGAATGAATTGAAAATACCACCTAGTAGTACAGCAATACCTTCTGCACGATATCCCTTTGACAAATCTTTTTTGGTTATCTTCTTATCTACTATATCTCCAAGTGCAAAATAAACACCTGTTGATTCTACTAATGAAACTAGTGCTACTAGAGTCATTGTTATAATTGGTGACCAGTCGAAAGTTGGTGTTCCAAAGTAAAAAGGGTACACCATATGGAAAAAGTCCGCCTCTTTCACTGCCATGAAATCTACTTTTCCCATAAAGATCGCTAAAATCGTTCCAGCAACTAGTCCTAGTAAAATAGAAATTGATTTAATAAATCCTGTAGAAAAACGATACAATAACACTATAAAAAGTAATGTAACAAACGCTAATGTAACATTTGAAGCCGATCCAAAGTCACTTTCTCCTTGGCCTCCAGCCATATTATTAATCGCAACAGGAATAAGGGTAATCCCAATAATAGTAACAACTGAACCAGTTACGACAGGTGGAAAGAACTTCACCAGTTGTCCAAAAAATCCACTTATAAGTACAACAATAATCCCAGAAACAATAATTGCACCATAAATAGAGGAAATGCCATATTGTTGTCCAATCCCGATCATCGGCCCTACAGCAGTAAATGTACATCCTAATACGACAGGAAGTCCGATACCAAAAAAGCGATTACTCATTACTTGCAATATTGTTGCAATACCACACATTAAAATATCAATAGCAACTAGATAGGTTAATTGATCGGGTGGAAGTCCTAACGATCCACCAACAATTAAAGGAATCATTACCGCTCCTGCATACATGGCAAGGAGATGTTGAATACCAAGTGTCGTATTTCTCAAGGTGTTGTTCATTTAGAGGAACTCTCCTCAAAAAATTCCACTTTTCCATTTGCTAACGATTTAATATTCGCAAGTGAATCTACTCGAATTCCACGTTCGCGAATAATGCTACCACCTGTTTGGAATCCTTTTTCAATGACAATTCCTACTCCAGCAGTTCTTGCATTTGCTTGTTCAAGGATATCAAGTAATCCAAGTACCGCTTGTCCATTCGCTAAGAAGTCATCAATGATTAACACGACATCATCGCTTTCTAGGAAATCTTTCGAAATGGAAATGTCATTTGTTACACCCTTTGTAAAGGAATGCACTTTGGAAGTATATAAGTTATCTGATAGAGTCAACGATTTGGATTTTTTAGCGAAAACAACTGGAACTCCAAATGTTAAAGCAGCAAACATGGAAGGGGCGATACCAGAAGTTTCAATCGTTAATACTTTTGTAATTCCTGCATCTTTATAGCGATTAGCAAATTCCTCTCCTATCGCTTGCATTAAAACAGGATCAATTTGATGATTTAGAAAAGAATCTACTTTCAACACATTTTCTGATAACACTTTTCCTTCTTGGA
This sequence comes from Psychrobacillus sp. FSL H8-0484, assembly GCF_038005325.1. NCBI lineage: Bacteria > Bacillati > Bacillota > Bacilli > Caryophanales > Bacillaceae > Psychrobacillus > Psychrobacillus sp. FSL H8-0484. The sequence continues at coordinate 3,415,187 of NZ_JBBOSZ010000001.1, forward strand.
TAATCTTATCCTTTAATAATTTCATAATTGCCAATCCCTTCACCATCATAATTTTTGATAAACAAAAAAGCTCAAACGACATTCAACCACTCTCATACTTTGAGTGGTTGAATGCCATTCGAGCTTGTAAAATCGAATGGAAATAAAAGAAATCATGGCAAAGATGCCACAATCCTATTATCTCATCGCCACTCATAGTCAGCTTATTTATGGTAAGCCGGTAGAAACTTGCAGGCCATATTCCTGCGATTATATGAGTAAATACTATTAGAATAGTTCTCATTATAGCATGTCGATTTTCAATTACAATGACCACAAAATATGTCTAATGATTCATAAAATTCAGTCCGAACCACTGGTGACTGGCACCCAAACAAACACGAAAAACCACGGTTGTTGATTATCCAATTTGCTCCATTAAAGTTTCACAAGAAATGCGCAAGGATCCCATTTTGCACTTGTATGTTTTTGGCTCGCTTTGGACGAAATGATCACTACATTATTTTCGATAATCCTGTTGTGGAGATTTGTCCGTTACGCCCTACAACGTTCAAAAGAAAACCGGAATTGGTTTGGAAAAATATAGAGAAGAACTGAGCAGCCAAAATTGCATCTTTGGCTGCTTACTGTATAAATAGGAAAGTGGCTATTCTTTCATTTCCAAAAGCTTTGGCACTTCTATTACAAGTAGCTATGGAGAGTGACGGACGAACGACTACCACACGATTATCGAAAAAATGCGAAAGGGATGCGACTTTGTCGCATCCCTTTCGCATCAAGAAATCCAGGTAATGGTGTAGAACTCGTTCAGTTCCAAGCACTCCAAAAGCACCTATGCATAGAGCGCCTAGTGTGTTATCACCATTTTAATAAGCAATTTACTGAGTACTTTTGGTTAATCAACACGTGTGACGAAAAATAAAACATTCCCATTTGTTTGAGCAAATGGGAATGTTTTATTTTCTCTTTTGGCTTTCTAATTTTCCGTCTTCAACGACTTGAATGCATGGATAAAGGTTGCAGGATTATCTTGAATTTTATAAGAAAAGACGCCTTGATTTGTATGTAAATATAAGATGCCGCCCCCAAAAGAAAAAGGCTTATGTGAAATATCATAAACATGTTGAAGTTCAAACTGATTACGTGCTGAAATTATTTCGTCCATAGTCATTCGGAGTTCAAATTGTGTTTCAATATGCTGCATTTGATAATAAAAATCTATTTTCCGTTCAATTTCAACGTAAATAATTAAATATTCGCTCAAAAAAATGCACCTCCTATACCATTATCTAGTGTAACATGTTTTGATAAGATCTATTCAGAATGAAAAGGGGGGATATTTAGTATGAAGGCAATTATATTCGATTTAGACGGGACATTATTAAATAGGGATGAATCAGTAAAACGGTTTATTACAGCGCAATATGATCGGTTTTATATGCACCTTTCCCATATTCCAAAAGAGCAATTTTGTGAGAGGTTTATCGAGTTAGATTGTAGAGGCTATGTGTGGAAAGATCTAGTTTATGAAAGTTTGATAAAGTATTTTCATATAAAAGGAATTTCAACAAGCGATCTTTTAGAAGACTATATGGAATGCTTTCATCTTTATTGTGTGCCGTTTCCAAATCTAATTTCCATGCTTGAAGCATTAAAAAAATCATCCATTTTAATTGGAATGATCACCAATGGAAAAGGACAATTTCAAATGGATAATATAGTTGCTTTAGGTATTCAATCATACTTTGATACTATTCTTATTTCAGAATGGGAAGAAATGAAAAAACCCGATCCTTTCATTTTCCAAAAGGCTTTGCAACAATTAGATGTTCAGGCTATCGAAACCATTTTCGTTGGAGATCACCCAATAAATGATATAGATGCTGCCAAAAAAGTCGGTTTACAAACTATCTGGAAAAAAGATGATCAGTGGAATGATGTAAAGGCTGATTACATCATCGACGACCTTGCTGAAATTATACCTATTATGCTCAATCCCAATGATGCAACCTAATTTGAACCTTTTAGATATCGGCAATAGAAACTAATTTTTAGGCTCTGTTAATCTAGGCGGTTGTTTTTAGAAGCATATAATTTGTGCCTAAAACCGGCGAGACTCCTAGGAAAAACGGGCTGCCAAGACCCCCAAGCGGGCTTATAGGAACAATTCCTAAATTCGGCACATCCATGTGGAAATGGATTCGTGACCAACACTCTGTTGCCCCGAGGAGGCTTGGCAGGTCGTCCGCGGAGTGCGAGCAGGGTTTCGGCAGATAACAAACATGATCGTTTAACATAGCCAATTTTTAGATAAGTTTACTAAAATCGGCAGTTTGTGCTTCTAGTTTTTCTGACGCTCTTGAAATATCTTTAAATTCTTCTAACGCTATGCGAATTTCCTCTTGGCTTTTTTCAATACTAGCCTGGGAGTTACTATTACTTGTCGTCACTTTGTCTACTTGTTTTGTAATGCCTTCAATATTTTCACGAACCTCAACTATAGAGGCTTCTACTCTCCCTGCAAGTTTGCGAACTTCTTGAGCAACAACATTGAATCCACGTCCATGTTCACCAGCGCGAGCTGCTTCAATTGCAGCATTTAAAGCTAGTAAATTTGTTTGTGCTGCAATTTCTCTTATCGTTTGCACAATACCCCGAATAGAATCAGCTTGTACTTTTAAACTTTCTAAAGTAGCAGTATTTTCATTAGAACCGTAAGCAATTTCATCAATTCTTTGTAGAAGTTCTTCATTTCTTTTTATTCCCGCTACTGCTCGAGTACTTAACCCCTCTGACATTGCTTTTAGCTCTTCTGTCACACCTTGCAAAATTTGATGACGCTCCGTTACATTGGTTGCTACTTTTGTTACGCCTAATACTTGGCCACTCCCGCTAAAGATCGGCATATAGGACGCTTCAAACATAACACTATTTCCTTGTTTATCTTTTCTTTCTACTTTATTGAAAAATGACTTTCCTGCAAATAAATCTTTCCAAAACTTTTCATACTCCATACTATTAACTAACTGTGGAAAACAAAACTCTTTGTGATTCATGCCCATCACTTCACTTGCTTTATACCCTAGCTCGGTAGCAAAATTATCATTTACATAAGCCACTCGTCGGTTCTTGTCAAAACGAATAATCGCTAAATTTTTCTCCAGTGCCTCTACCACTGACATATCATTTACTTCTTCTACTTGTGAATAATTCATTTCCCCTACCCCCTAAATCGTTTCAATTGATGCATAATCGGACAAATCAAGTACAGTCTCTTTCCCTAACACAAGCCGAGCAAGTTCTGATCCTACGAAAGGACCAGCAGTTAACCCCGATGCACCTAATCCATTGGCAAAATAAATATTCTCGAATCCAGATAGCTTCTCAATCACTGGCAGAAATTCTGGTGTATATGGTCGAAATCCAACTCTCACCTCTTCTATTTTTACATTTTTTAGAGAATTAGCAATACTTTTCGCACTATAAAGCAACTCTTTTTCCCCTTCTTCTGTTACATCGGTATTAAATTCAGTGTTCTCCTCATACGTAGAACCTGCTACTACTTTTCCATGATCGAATGTAAGTAAGTACTGATTTGTCGGTGGCATTACTACCGGCCAATCTCCGGTCGCATCATTTTCTATTTTAAAATGCATAATTTGCGCCTTCTGAGAACTTACTTTCATGTGGACTCCTAGTTTGGAAGGTAGTTCGTTCCCCCAAGCCCCAGCAGTTAAGACAATCCCTTCCGCTTCTAAAGGGATTCCGTCTACTAATAAAACACCATTTGAAAACTCCGCATTTCCGTATATTATTTCTGCTCCTAGCTTTTTTGCCCCTCGAATTAAAGCATCACGCATTTCTCGACCATCTACTCGTGCTGCTCCTTCTACATAGAGGGAAGAAAAGTCTTCTGATATAAGTGGAAAAAGCTCTTTCGTCTCAGCAGGTGTAAGTATTTTTAATTCCCCTATCTCCGGTGCATCCGTTCGCTTTACTAAAGCTCGCTCTAACATTTTTAGTAGCTTTTTCTCATCCGTGTGAAGCGCAATTGCTCCTACTTTTTTATAACCAGTGGATGTTTCCCCTAAAGCTCCAAGCTCTTCGACAAGTTCCTTGTAATATTTCGCACCATTTTTTACAAGTTCATACCACTTTTTATTTCTTCGCTGTGATATCCATGGGCATATAATTCCTGCAGCAGCTGCAGATGCCTGTCCACGATCCATACGATCGATTAGTGTTACTTTGACATTATGCTTAGCAAGATGATAGGCAGTGGAAGCACCTAAAATCCCACCACCTACAACAATATAAGAAGACATTTATTACTCAACTCCACTATCTAAAATAGAAAATGTTACATGATCACAATTTATTTCTGCCATCGCTCCATAAGGAAGAACGAATTTAGGTTCCGTATGTCCAAAGTTCATATTATAAAGAATCGGTAACTCGTTTAAATCAAGCTCCTTCATAATTCTCAAAATAGACTCTTTATATTCCTCATAATATTTTTCATTTTGAGGCTTCCCAAAAATAATTCCTTTCGCTTGCTGTAAAATTCCTTGGGAACCGTAATTCCGCAACCAATACTCAATAGAAGTTGGTTCCGGCATATCTTCCGATGTTTCAAAGAATAAAATGCTATCTTTCCAATAAGATTTTTCTGGCCAAAGCGATGTCCCTTTAGCAAATTCTAACACTTCAATACATCCTCCGATTAATTTCCCTTGCACTACTCCAGAGCCTTGCAGTACCTCATAGCCCCTATTCGAAGTCATTTGTCTCTGTTTGTCTTTATTTTCAATAACCCATAGTAAACGTTCACTTGTCCACTCAAGTGCTGGTTCTACTTCACCAATTACTTCATTGGAGAATAAAGTTTTTTTCAAAGCTTCCACCGTATATGGATCCATCTCCACATTTTCAGCAAAGTCCATTAACACAGAAGGACCATAAAATGATGATATCCCTGCTTTATGGCAAAACAAGTGCGTCACAGTAGAATCCGAATACCCGATAAACACCTTTGGATTATCTCGAATGACATTAAAATCAATATATGGTAAAAGTCGAATACTATCACTTCCACCAATATTAGAAATGATTCCTTTTATCGTCGGATCCTTAAAAGCATTCATTAAATCCTCTGCACGTGTCTTTGGATTTTCATATAGATAGTCAGATCCCATTAAGCTATTAGGCATAGAAACAACTTCTAATTGAAATACTTTTTCCAGTCTTTCAACACCCTGTTCATATCTCCACTTTATATCCGGCTCGCCAGCCCCACCCCATGACAAACTAATCGTAGCCACTTTATCTCCGGCTTGAAGCATTTTTGGTTTTATTAGCATAACAAACACTCCTTTTCATTCCATTATAATTCAAATATTATATTTTTTTCATATTTGTTTCCATTGACCCTTTTACTTACGTATATTTATAATAGAACATAATGTACCTATAAATGGAAGAAGGCGAAGACATAATGAGTATACCTTTCACAAAAATGCATGGTTGTGGTAATGATTATATTTACATAAATTGCTTTGAACACCCCATTGACCATCCAGAACAACTAAGCAGAGTTATTTCAGATCGTCATTTTGGCATTGGTGGAGACGGTATTGTTTTAATATGTCCTTCTGATGTGGCTGATGCCAAAATGCGCATGTTCAATATTGACGGTAGCGAAGGAAAAATGTGCGGAAATGCCATTCGTTGTGTTGCAAAGTATGTCTATGATCACAATATTGCTACGAAAGAAACCCTAGAAATTGATACATTAAGTGGCATTAAAATTATTGAACTACATGTAGAAAACGGGAAGATGATATCAGCTACCGTTGACATGGGGAGTCCTATTTTAGATCCTCCTACAATTCCAGTGCTTGTAGAAGAACAAGAGGTGCTTATTAATTATTCTCTTTTAATAGAGGATACTCCATATTCTATAACAACTGTATCAATGGGAAATCCACATTGTGTCATATTCAGTGACGACATAGAGTCTATCAATCTTCCTATTGTCGGCCCTAAATTTGAACATCATCCTATGTTTCCGGAGAGTGTGAATACAGAGTTTATTCAAATAGAGAATCGAAATACTTTACACATGCGCGTGTGGGAACGCGGCAGTGGAGAGACATTAGCTTGTGGAACAGGAGCCTGCGCAGCTGTTGTCGCAGCTGTTCTAAACGGACATTGTGATAAAGACACGGATATAGTAGTAAAACTCCGAGGTGGAGACCTTATTATCCGATATACAGACGTTAGTGTTTATATGACAGGTCCTGCCACAAAAGTATTTGATGGTATTATAGAATCAATTTCATAATTAATTGATTTCCGCTATAGGCGGACGCTTTCCGCGGGGTGAGCGATAAGCCATCACCGTCGCTCACGCGTCGTTTGTGGTGTCTTATCTGTCTCACTCATCCCGCTGGAGTCGCCACCTGCCGCTTCAATCAACAAAGAGATAACTGTTCGCATTTTAATGACAAAGTACTATTTATGAAATTAACTCTATAGAATGGAAAGATTAACTTAATACTTTAAATCTGAAAGCCTTCCAATTTAATAAAGTTGGAAGGCTTTAGTATATTCTAATCTATTCAAACATATATTTAGAATCTACCATCTTTATTTGTAACGCTATTGGAAAATTGTCGTAATATTCCTGTAATAAAATACTGCTACTATATGATTAGACTAAATAGCAAGGGGATAGTGTATTTGAAGAAAATTCTTGGAACACTCATCATTTCAATAGTACTATTGGTCAGTGGAGTAAATGAAAGTGTGGCCGCAAGTCCTATACACACTGTTCAAAAAGGGGAAACATTGTACTCAATTGCTAAAACGTATAATGTATCAATCAATAACTTAAAATCATGGAACAAACTAAATAGTAACCTGATTAAACCAAAACAAAAATTAACGATTGCCTCTACTCAGAAAGCGAAATCCAAAAATCCTTCTCGATCGGATTCAAAAGATAAAGTGGTAAAAGAATTTATTGTATCTGCAAGTGCATTTACTGCAAACTGTAATGGCTGCTCTGGTATCACTAGTACCGGTATTCACTTAAAAAGTAATCCAGATCTCAAAGTAATTGCTGTTGATCCAAGTGTTATTAAACTTGGAACGAAAGTGTATGTGGAAGGTTATGGTTATGCAATTGCAGGTGATACGGGAGGAGCAATTAAAGGCAATAAAATCGACGTATTTTTCTCCTCTACAAGTGAGGCCTACAAATGGGGAAGAAAAAACGTAACGATAAAAATATTGGAATAGAAGAAAAACCAACTTTCTATAGCGGAAGTTGGTTTTTTGTCATATTCGTACGTATTCCATGAATTATAGCTTCGTAGTAAGAGCTTTCGTGCGGAACAAAGTGATTCTTTGTCACTATTCTAGTCATATTCTTTTTATTCCCTACATTATCTACATAAAATCCTTCGACTTCTATTTCATCCGTTTCACCTATCCAAAGCGAAGCAAATTGTTTAAATTCTGTACGGACGATTCCTGAAACTTCTCCTGCTTGAAGTTTAAAATCATTGAAATGAAGAGAACAATTATATAAGAAAACATGTGCAAATTCTTTATCAATAAGCTCTCCATTGTAAACCGAATAATCAATAATACCAAGTGAAGATAGGTCTTGAAAAGCAACTTTAACCCCAAGCTCCTCTTCTACCTCTCTTACTCCATCGTGCACAGTTTCTTTAGCCAATAAATGACCGGCAGCGGTTATATCTAACAACCCAGGATAGTCTTTTTTGTAATCACTTCGCATCTGAAGATAAACATAATCTCTTCCCTCTTCGCTACTAATAAACCAACAGTGAAACGTTTCATGCCAATGTCCCAATCTATGCACTTCTTCTCTCGAAGCAACACCTATAGGATTTTTCTCTCTATCGAATATTTTAAGTTGTTCCGTTTCCACTATTGTTTAGCCGCCTTAAATATAAACTCAAATGATTTTAATCTTTCTTGATGGTTATATATTGGTGAGTTAATCATTATTTCATTTACTTGTGTAGTAGCAAGGAAATCTTCTAGCTTGGATTTCACGGTTTCTGGAGAACCTACAATCCGGGCTCTTAAAGACTTATTTACCATTATCTCTTCTTGCGCTGTCCAGAGTTCTCCCATATTTGCTGGAGGTTGCATTTTTCCTCTCTTCCCTCGAATGATTCCTAAAAACTGTTGCAATAACGAGGTAGCAAGAAATTCAGCTTTTTCATCTGTTTCTGCAGCAATTACATTCAAACTAGCAATCACATAAGGCTCCTGTAAATGCTTAGATGGCTTGAAATATGAACGATAGAGATGTAATGCTTCCTCTAAGTAATCTGGTGAAAAGTGACTTGCAAATGAGTATGGTAAACCCATCATACCGGCTAGCTTCGCACTAAAATTACTTGAACCAAGCAACCAAATTGGTACTTCTAATCCTTGTCCTGGTACAGCAATAATTGGTCGACTAGAGTTCTCTTCAATAGACTCAAAGTATGATTGCAGTTCCTGCACAAGTTCTGGGAAATTATCCGCTGCACTAAAATCTCTACGTAAAGCACGAGCAGTCAGCATATCTGTTCCAGGCGCTCTTCCTAACCCAAGATCAATTCTCCCTGGATAAATGGATTCCAATGTACCAAACTGTTCCGCGATTATTAAAGGGGAATGGTTTGGAAGCATCACGCCTCCTGCTCCAATGCGTATCGTACTCGTTCCACTCGCTAAATATCCAATTAAAACAGAAGTAGCTGAACTTGCAACACCTGGCATATTATGATGTTCTGCTACCCAGTATCGTTTATATCCTAACTTTTCTGCATGTTGAGCGAGACTCATACTATTTTGAAACGCATCACGTACAGTCGATCCTTCCGCTACAGCAGATAAATCTAATACTGACAAAGGAATAGTATCTAATGATTTTGGTTGTTTCATTCTAATTGTTCCTCCAATCGCTCTATATATTTATAACTTTTAAATTTCATTATACTATTTTGCATTATAGATAACTGCTTTGGCGTTTTACTTTCATATTACAGGTGCCTGGCACCAAAGCAAACGTGAATGTTAAAACATTCACGTTTGTTTTGGTTTTTCATGCAATTTAGAGTCCTATGATAAGTTCTACAATATGAATGACGTTCATACCACCTATTTTAATAAAAGCATACTAGGATTACAAAATTCATATGTTTCTATAATGAGAAATCTAAAATTATAAACGGGTGGTTATTGTCATTAGAAAATTGTTTATCATCATATGCTCTGCTTTATTTATGTCTATTCTTAGTACAACTACTAGTCAAGCAGCAACAATTTCAGTAGCTCATCATGTTGGACTCCATGATCGCTTGCTAGATTTTAGTGATGTCAGAGTCATAGATAGAGATACGAAGGTTCCGCTTGAAGAAATTTCCACATTTTTATATATCCCTATTGAAACAGAAAATGGAATCACATACCTTCGGAAACGCGGAATGGTAATTAGTTATAATGAAGTCTCGAATATAACGTCTAAAGACGACACTCCACTCAATTGGTCCCCTATTGTTAAAGTGGACGGTAAACTTTTTATTAGTGTTAAATACATCGCACGTGAAATGGGCTTCCAAGTAGAATACTTTCAGAAACAGAAAACACAGCGTATTTACAGAGATGACTACGAACATATGTCTCATGAAGAATACGAAACTTATATAAACAAAATCTTGAATGCTAAACAAACATCAACACAACCGGCAGAACCAGAAGGACAATCAAAAGCAACTATTTACTTAACGTTTGATGACGGACCAAATAAATTTACAGCTATAAACAACTCCACATTAAAAAAATATAACACCCTAGCAACTTTCTTCTTTCTAGGAAATAATATGAAAAATAACTCATCTATAATCAATTCAGTTGTTAATGATGGACACTACATTGGTACACATAGTATGACACATGACAAAAATAAAATTTACTTATCATCCAAATCCTTCATCAAAGAGATAAATGAAGGAACGAAACTTGTTAAACAAATGACTGGTATTGATGCAAAACTAGTCCGAACTCCATATGGAAGCAAACCACATATTACATCCGCTATGAAAAATGAGCTGATCAAAAATGGCTATAAACTATGGGATTGGGACGTTGATTCAAACGATTGGAAATACACCGACAAACAAACTGACCAGATCGTCAAAAACGTGAAAGTTGGAGTAGAAAAAGCCTACAAATCAGGAGACAGAGACATCATCGTCCTATTGCATGATCGAAGCCAAACAACACTAGCTCTTCCACAAATAATCGAATGGTTACAAAAAGAAGGCTATTCACTCAAAACATACACACCAGAGCATCACATCGTCCAAAACTTCCTACATGACACATCCCTTTAACCAATTGTTACAGGAGTGTTTCTGGTGCCAGGCACCAGTAACACTCTTGTAACAAAAAAGGTGATTCACATGAAATTTGGACTATCATGTGAATCACTTCTTTTTACTTTATAGAGAATCTACTTTCTACATTAATCTTTTTTCAATTGTTCAAGCAATCGTCGCACTTTATCTTTTTGTTCCATCGTTTCATCTTCGAGTAGCTCGACTTTATATGTATCATTCCATCCAGAGATGCGTACGATGTCCCCTTCTTTTAAGTTTTCAGTTAGCTCCGAGCAATGAATAAGTAGGCTTTCTGTTTCATTTGGATATTTCAAGAATACTGCTGAGTCACCTTCAAATCGATCTAGTGTGTATTTATTCCACTTCACTAACGATCTCTCCTTTCTCGTTTACTAATCTCGCTTGGTCTCCATCATTTTTCCACATTTGTCCTTTGTTCCATTTAATGTAACCTTGTCCCTCTTTTGCATGCTGACCACTCGTGATATAAATTGTTTTACCAGCACTTAAATTGTTATTTGGAAATGTATATACTTGATTACCTTCTATAGAAACAAGTTTCCAGTCTTTTAAATTCACCGTTTTGTTTCCTGCATTTGTTATACCTACGATTTCTTCCTGTACGTTTTTACTTGAAATCACTACTGGTGTGATGGTTACAGCTGTCTCTTCTATTTGTTCATCAGGACTATTTTGCGTGGAAATAGTATAATCTACGCCATTAGTTTTAACTATAATATTTCCTACCTCTGCCGTCGCATAGACCTGGGACTTTATATTTTTTATTCGATTTACCACTTCTTTCTGTGGATGACCATAGGAGTTATCTTTACCATAACTCAAGATTGTAACTTTAGGTTTAACCGCACGAATAAAAGCTTCCGAAGTACTGGTATCTGAGCCATGATGACCGGCTTTCAAAAAAGTAGATTCCAAGTAATACTGATTTAGCATACTATTTTCTACTCCAATATCCGCGTCTCCCGTTAAAAGAAATGAGATCTTTCCATATTGCACTTTCAAGACGATTGAAGCTTCATTATTGTCATTGGAATTCTCCCCAGCATTCAACACATTGATCTCCATAGTAGAATCTAAAGGAATCGTATCCCCTTTCACTGGCACTATAAAAGGAACTTTCTTATCACCTATAAGCTCTAACATTTCCTCATATGTCTGTGAAGTATGTACTCTTCCTGAATCCACAAAGTTTTTAACAGAAATGGAGTTCAACACAGAAAGTAGTCCACCAATATGATCCGCATCCGGGTGAGTAGCAATAACGTAATCTAGTTTGTCTACTCCTTGACTTTTTAAATAGGAAACGACCTGCTTACCAGCATCCTTCTTCCCACCATCGATGAGCATGTTTTTGCCTTCCGGAGATTGAATAAGTATAGAATCTCCTTGTCCAACGTCAATAAAATGGACACTCATTTCTTTCCCAACATTTTCTTTAGTTGAAGATGTCTCCACTTTCGACCCTTGGTTTTCTGTTTGCGTTTCTATCGCGCAACCGAATGTCATAAAAATCATCATTGTAATGATGGAGGATAATATATACTTCATTTAAAACCTTCCTTTTTGGTTACCGCTCTTATTTTAACATAGTTATTTGCTAGTAGATTTCTAATTCCCTTGACAGTTTCTCGTCCCTGTCATAGAATTATCAATTGTGAATATAGCGTGGTTCGAGAACCTCCCACGTAAAAAAACTAAGGAGAAATGAATTATGAAAATCAAAACTATTGCAACAAGCGGGATTATTGCTGCTTTATATGTTGCAGTTTCCTTATTAGTGGCGCCATTTGCATTTGGTGCAGTACAATTTCGTATAGCCGAAATGTTTAATCACCTTGTGGTATTCAACAAGAAATTCTTTTTTGGGATTTTACTCGGTGTGATTATAACTAATATGTTTTCCCCAATGGCTGCTTATGACCTTATTTTTGGGGTAGCACATACTGTTATTTCGTTATTAATTACCATATTTGCAGCGAAATTCATTAAAGGGCAAGTTAAACAAATGGTATTTAATACGATAGTGTTTACGTTTATGACGTTTATCATTGCATTCGAATTAAACTTAGCGTTTGATTTACCTTTCTTCTACACATGGTTAACAGTAGCAGCAGGTGAATTTGTTGTATTAGCAGTCGGCATTCCTCTTATGAGTGCTTTAAATAAACGATTAAACTTTAAATCATTAATCTAATCGTAGAAAAAGTACCAACTTCTAATTATCCGAAGTTGGTACTTTTTTGTTAGGATGATACTTAATTTAATTTGAAATCGGAAACAATATCTTGAAGTTTTTCGGACATTTCTGCTAATGCACGAGAAGCAGACGTCATTTCAATCATGGAAGCATATTGTTCTTCTGCCGCTGCTACTACATTTTGTGTATAGCTAGTTGACTGTTCCGTAACGTCTTTTGTTTTTTCTACTTCATTAACAAGAACTTCTGTATTACTACTAATTTCTTGGATTTCTGATGTAATAAATGATAGTTTATTGTTTATCAAGTTTACATCAACTGCAATTGTTTCAAATGTTTTCCCAGCATTTGTAACATAATTCATACCAGTCTCGATGACAATTTTCCCTTCATTCACAGTATGAACAGTATCTTTTGTATTCATTTGAATTTCACCAATTAAAGTAGAAATGTTTTTAGCAGCATTACCTGATTCCTCCGCTAATTTTCGTACCTCATCTGCTACTACTGCAAATCCTTTTCCGTGCTCGCCTGCGCGTGCTGCTTCAATTGCCGCGTTTAAAGCAAGTAGGTTTGTTTGCTCTGCTATCCCTGTAATTACATTAATGATTTCACCAATCTCGTTCGATTTACGTTCTAATATTAGCATCGCTTCTGTAGTTAGAGTACTTTGGCTATTGATTTGGTTCATTTGTTCCACAGTTTGTGCAATTACTTCATTTCCCGCAAGAGAAACTTTCGATGTTGCAACAGAAAGTTCATTTAATTCTTTAATATTCACAGTAATTTCCGTAATGCTTGCAGAAATTTGGGAAACAGAATTTTTTGCTTCCTGCACTCCATACAATTGACTTTCTTGACCAGATGAAATTTGTTGAATTGAATCCGTAATTTCTTCTGAAGCTTTACTAGTTTCCTCACTACTCGCAGTTAACTGTTCAGAAGTTGCAGCTACTTGCTCAGCCGAACTTGAGACCAAATTTAGAACCTCTTTTAAATTGGTAGTCATTGTATTTAGCCCATTAGCAAGATCACCCAACTCATCTTTATTTTTAATCTTGATGTTCTGAATAGATAAGTCTTGATTTGCAATCTTTTTCAGATTTTGTGCGATTTGTTGAATTGGATTACCTATATGTCTAGAAAACAAGATAATAACAACTATACCTATCAATGTGCCTACTGCTAATGTTATTGCGATTGTTATTAGGATAGAATTAGATCCTTTATTAAAGGATTCCATGTAAGTTCCTGCACTTACAACCCATCCCCAGTTTGGATCTATTTTATTATAAGTAATTTTTGTCGCTTCAGTGCCAGGCTGATTTGGTAAATCCCACTTATAATACGAAAAACCACCGCCTGCTTCCGCAGTTTTTATAATATCTTGTAAGACATATTTCCCATCAACATCTTTATCTTCCCATCCATTTTCCCCTTCTGAGGATGGATGAGCTATTTGTTCCCCATCCTTACCATAGATGCTGAAATATCCATTTTCACCTAAATCTACTTTGGACGTTAATGTACGTTTTCCATCACTTTGTAATTCACCAAGTAAGTATTGCTTTACTTGCTCTTGCGCTTCCTCTAAAGTCATCTCCCCGTTTTCAACAGACTTATTCTTTGAGTCTATTAACAACAGTGCCATCTCCACAGCATTTTTAAGTGTTTTTTCTCCTAATTCATCAAAATTGTTTTTAGCAGACATGTAACTGCTTACCCCAATTATTAAACTTGGAATTAATAGTAGACATAATGAAATAATGAATAATTTTGTACGAATTTTCACTTGCTAATCCTCCTCGATTTCAACTATTACCAGTACATTTACAGAAATTATATATATGCATTTTTTACTACACAAAATATTATCGACTAAATTTTTATTATCTTTAACATTTGAGTGGTAATTAAATACTATATTTTTTTCGGTTATGGAACTTTTTACTTATATACCAATTAGATACATTTAAACAAAAAACGAGCCCTTTCCCTAAGAGGAAAGGACTCAGTAATAAAGTTTTATTATTCTTTCACAAAATCTATTGTGCTTCTAACTGTATCAATTGGACGAACAAGTCCTTCAATTTGCTCACGCTTAGGCTCTAAGAATGGAGGTAGTGATAGTTTCTCTCCAAGTGTTTCGTATGGCTCGTCTCCCATGAATCCTGGTCCATCCGTTGCAAACTCGAATAAAATACCGTTTGCAACTCTTGCATACAACGACTGGAAGAAAAAGCGATCCACAAAACCTGAAGTTTGGAAGCCAAAGCTTTCCATACGCGTTGTCCATTCATCTAATACAGAGCGGTCCTCTACTCGGAATGCTGCATGGTGAACTGTTCCAAACCCTTGTTGGCCTGGAGGAAGAATAACGTTTTTCTCTACAATTACTTGAGCACCGTTTCCGCCTTCTCCCACTTCAAACAAATGGAATGATCCATCTTGTGCAATTTCTTTAAATAATAAAACCTTTTCCAATACTTCTTTCATATAATCAAATTGAGCAATTCGAATATGGATCGGCCCTAGTCCTGTAATAGCATACTCTAAAGGAATTGGTCCTTTTTGCCATGGTATTCCTGCTGCAATACCTTTGTTATTCTCATCTGAAACTAATTGATATTGTTGGTCATCAAAATCAACAAAAGAAAGTACTTTCGTACCAAATTGATCTTGGATTCCTGTATGCTTCACTTCTAAGCGATCAAAGCGTTTTACCCAGTATTGTAACGCTGCATCAGTTGGGACACGGAAACCTGTTCTATAAATTTCGTTTGTTCCATGTGTACCTTTTGGAATTCCAGGGAAATCAAAGAATGTCATATCTGTCCCCGCTCCTCCGACATCATCCGCAAAAAATAAGTGATACGTTTGAATGTCATCTTGGTTTACTGTTTTCTTAACTAAACGCATACCTAAAACATACGTAAAAAACTTATAATTCTCTTCTGCACTACTAGTAATTGCTGTTACATGGTGAATACCTTTTAAATGGTTCATCTTATATTCCTCCAACATAATTTATATTTTACTCTTAATTTAGTTATCTTTAATTCGAGATAATTTTATCATGTATAAAATTCCTTGTCAATCAAATGAAAAAATAAACCCTCTCAAGAAGGAGAAGCTTATACTAGTTATCCCATAAAAAAAAGAAAAATACCTTCCCAATAGATTCAAGTACTACTGAGAGGTATTTTTCTAAATAACAGCGCCAACAATAAAAATACCGACTTTTTTAGTAGAAGCCGGTAATTTATTATATGATCACCTTACACATCTATTTCTGTTCCTATACCTTGTTCCTTTGCTTTCACATAGACACCTTTTGCTACTGCTAAATCAAAATAAGCAGCACCCACTGATTTGAAAAATGTAATTTCTTCTACATTCTCACGGGCTTTTATTTCTCCTATTACAAGCTTCCCAATCTCCCCATGCACATCCTCGAAAGACCACTTTCCGATTTTTTCTGCATGCATTAGTTCTCCTGCTTCGTCCTTTACACCAGCAAAGTCATCTACGACAATTTTAGATGCACGTGTAATAGTCACTAAATCTACTTCCAGCATATGAGGTAAATATGATCCTACTCCATTTATATGAGTACCTGGTTGTAAATCTTCTCCATTAAAAACTGGTTCGTTCGAACGTGTGGCACAACAAATGATATCTGCCTGACGAACAGCTGAAGATACGTCTTCTAATACTTCATAAGGAATTTCTATACCAAAATCTTTTAGTTTTTCCCCAAATTTTTGCGCCTTTGCAGCTGTCCGATTAACTAATAAAATACGTTCAATGTTACGAACAGCGAGAACAGCAAGCACTTGTTCAAAAGCCATTGCTCCTGTTCCAATCACGGTAACAACCTTTGCATCTTTTTTCGCTAAATAATCTGTTGCGATTCCACTTAATGCTCCTGTACGAAGTCTTGTTAAATAAGAAGCATTTAACATGGCAAGATGTTCACCATTTTGAGCATCCGATAGTAAAACTACTCCTTGTGTAGTAGGTTTTCCGTTAGATGGATTGTTAGGGAAAATGGTAACAACTTTAACCGCTATTACTTCGTCGACTAAATCAGCACTTGGCATATATAGTGCGGAAGCTTCATGTTGTGGAAATTCTATCACTGTCCGATGTGGGTTGGCAATCTTCTCCGCTTCTTTTGCTTTTAATACATCTGTTATGTCTTGTATTGCTTCCTTCATTCCATATGTACGTATAATTTCTTGTTCATTTATAACTAACATGCTATACCTCCGTTTTTTAGAAAAGCTCGTCTTTCCTATTCTTACGAAAGACGAGCAATTTTACTTGCAGCTATTTAAGCTTGAGATAGCCCTTTAGTATTTTTAGTGTTCGATTTTGCATCGGCTGTTTCCACTTTTACAACATCATCTAAATTCTCTTGACTGCGATCTTTTACTGCCCAAATTGCAAGTAGCGAAATAACCGCCGTGAAGATAATGTAGAAGGCAACGGGAACATATGAACCGTTAAATTTCAGCATTAGGCTCGCTGCAACTAACGGAGCAGTTCCTCCAGCTAAGGCAGCACCAATTTGATAGCCTAGTGTAATCCCTGTATATCGTACCTTTGCATCAAAGATTTCGGAGAACATTGTCCCTAGTACTGCTGTGATTGGAGCCCAAATAATACCTAATCCAATTACAGTTGCGATTACTAATAATACTACGGATTGTTGTTGCAACATCCAGAAGTATGGAAAAGCAAAAATGATCATACCAATTGTCCCAGCTACATACACCTTTTTACGACCAATCTTATCCGATAAGCTTCCCATAATTGGAATGAGTATAGTTGTAACAATTGTAGCTACCATTACTGTATTTAAAATTGTTGTACGAGAGAAACCTAAGTTTGTTGTCGCATAAGAAACGACAAATGTACCGAAAATATAGAATGGTGCGGTTTCTACTACTTTTGCACCTACTGCGATAATCACTTCACGCCAATGATATTTTAATGTATCTACGATTGGCAGTTTAGGAATTTCTCCTGACTCTTGTACCTTTTTAAAAGAAGGTGTTTCTGCAATACCTTTTCGAATCCATAAACCAAAAACAACTAACAATGCACTGAAGATAAACGGAATACGCCATCCCCAAGTCATAAATGACCCTTCTGGTAATAACGTCATAAGTGATAGTGCAACCGTTCCTAAAACCATCCCGATTGTAACACCCATTTGTGGAATAGCTCCATATAAACCACGCTTTTCTTTCGGTGCATATTCAACCGCTAATAGAAGCGCACCACCCCATTCTCCTCCAATACCCAATCCTTGAACTAAGCGAAGAGTAATTAAAAGAATAGGTGCCCACACACCAATGGCCTGATAAGTTGGAAGTAACCCCATCCCAAAGGTTGCAACTCCCATTAAACTTAACGTGATTACAAGTGTTTTTTTACGTCCAATTCGATCTCCAATATGACTAAAAATAATTCCACCAAATGGGCGGATAAAGAATGCTAAAGCAAATGATGCATAAGCAAGTAATAAACCTACGGACGGATCTTCCGTCACAAAGAACAATTGATTGAATACAAGAGCAGCAACCGTTCCATATAAGAAATAATCAAACCACTCAATGGAACTTCCTACTAAACTGGCAATCCAAACTTTTCTCATTTGTTTTGAATCCATTTTTACATCTCCCCTTTTTCAAAATTGAAGTGATACTTTAATTATCTCCCACGTTTATTGTAAATAGTTTTAAATTTTCTGTCAATCCTATGTAAAAAATATTAAGTTTGAGTGTTTTCTTTCAAGTACTGTATGATTAACTAATAGAATAAATAGTAAGGAGAATTATGTATGTCTTCTAATTCGATTGGTAACATCCTAAAAACATTAAGAAAAGAACGTAAACTAACCTTAAAAGATTTAGCAGAACAAACGGATGTCTCTATTAGCTTCCTCTCTCAAGTTGAGCGTGGTAAATCTAGTGTCACATTAGAATCTTTAAAGAAAATAGCAGATGCATTAAAAGTAAATCCTACGGTATTCTTTCCCGAGAATTCGCAGTCAGTTAAATTAGAAGAGAGAAGACAACAGTTCTATTACCAAGATTTATCTAATGGAAATCGAGACGCGTCTTACTTACCTATTCTAGTTACACTACAACCAGGGGAAAATGAAGGAAACGCTTTTTCACATGCTGGACATGAATTTCTATTTGTCATTGAAGGAACATTAACTGTAGTTGTAGAAGAGAAAAAAGAAGTTTTAGTGGAACAACAATCCATCATGTTCGATGCGAATAAAATACACTATTGGTATAACTTAACGGATCAACCTGTCCGATTTTTAGTAGTATCCTCAAAAGTATGATCAAAAAAAGTAACGGGGCTGTCCCAAAAGTCATATAGTGACTGAGAGATGGTCCCTTTTCCAATGTATTGATTTCCGTTCTAGACGGACGCTTTCCGCGGGCATGGCTTCAGTCTCCTTTGGCCAACACGATGTTGGTCACGAAGGCGTTGCCACACGAGGTGGCGTTCCTAGCCTTCGTTCCTTTGTTCGCTCCTGCGGGGCCTTCAGCTCACGCTATTCCCGCTGGAGTCGCCGTCTTCCACTACAATCAATTGCCTACAAAAAACAGGTGTAGAAAAAGACTCGTTTTTCTAAACCTGCTTCAATTTATGTGCTTATTGGACAGTCCCGTTACTTCTATTTTGGGTGATAAAAATGACTTTTTTTTACTTCGTTTTCACTACATTGGTTCACTATTTATTCTGTGCATGTTTCCCTTTTCCAGATCAAAGCCCACCTATTTTAGAGAAAACAAAGAGATTGAATGTTGAATCCATCCAATAAAACGGACTCCACTGTAAGATTATCACTTTGTTGATGGAAGCGGCAGGCGGTGACTCCAGCGGGATGAGTGAGACAGATAAGACATCACAAACGACGCGTGAGCTGTGGTGATGGCTTATCGCTCATCCCGCGGAAAGCGTCCGCCTATAGCAGGAATCAACTATAATTTATTTTGCTTAAAATATATATTTCTTTTTGGTTCCTTTAGTATTGTTCGTGTTTTTTCATGTAAATTGGAATTATGAAATTGATTCAGTTAGAGAATGTTTACTTTTTTATCTTCAAACAATATTCCATTTCACCCTCAACTATATTACCAGTCTCCTGAAACCCAAAACTCTCATATAGTTTTCTCGCTTTATCATTTTCTGGCTCCGTTGATAAATAAATCGCATTACAGTTATCCATCTTTTTCAATTCATCCATGATGAGTGGGATAGCAGCTCTCCCATAACCTCTTCCTTGATAGACTGCATCTATCATAAATCGGCATATTTCATATTGCGAGGTATCCTCAGAGTATCCATACATCGTAAAACCTACTAACTGATCATCTACTTGAATTCCTTTAATAATCCAACCCGTTTCAAACATCGACTGTACAATCGATAATGCATTGGACGCAACAAACGTCTCTGTAATCGTGGCACGCCCATTTTGATTGGTCGTTAAAAAGACTGTAGTTAACCAGTTTTCCTTTGTTATATCTACTAATTCCATTATAAAAATCCTCCGAATATTCTTTTTATCCATTTTACTTAACTAGTTTATCAAATATTAATATTTTTTGTCCTCCAACTGTGTTGGTTTGCATTGTATACTCCTAGGGAATACTACTGTAAAACTCGGTTTTGTTGGGGGAAAATAAACATGGCTAGAAAGCAAAGCAAGCAGTGGAGTAGCCGAAAGAAGATAATTATGGGCTCAATCGGAGTATACGCTTTAATTTATTTTTTCGTTATGTTGTGGAATACACTTAAGCCTCTTCCAACTGGTGTTTCATATGCAGGAAAATTACATTCAACTGATAAAGTTAAATTTATCAGTAATTTATCCTATGCACAAGATCAACAAGGCACCGACACAGTGCATGAAAATAATATATTTGAAGAAGTATATAAAACAATTGAACAGGCTAATCAGTTTGTTGTTGTCGATTTTTTCTTGTTTGATGGATACTACGATGGCGATATGGATTTCCCAAACATTGCAGACACTTTATCAACTACATTGGCAAATAAAAAGAAAGATAATCCAAATATGCCTGTCGTATTTATTACAGATCCAATAAATCGTGGGTATGGCTCCTATGAAAGTAGATGGTTAAAAAAATTGCGAGTAGCTGGTGTAGAAATTATATATACCGATTTAGATTCATTGCGTGACTCTACTCCTATTTATTCTGGTATTTATCGAACGCTCTTACAATGGTGGGACTTTAGTGGAAATGGATGGATTGCAAATGCAATGGCGAGTGATGCACCAAAGATGACCATTGCTTCTTATACGACACTTCTAAATGTAAAGGCAAATCATCGTAAAGCAGTAATAACTGAGAAAGAAGCGATCATAACATCCTCCAACCCTCATGACGCGAGTGGATTTCACGGTAATATTGCTCTCAAAGTAACTGGCCCAATTATTAATGACATTTTAGAAGCGGAAGAAGCTGTTTCTTTATTCTCAGGAGGACCTAAACTCCCTCGTGTGAACGTGGAGGAAATTGAAGGAAAATATAAAATACAGTATTTAACAGAGAAAAAGATACTGGACGCGTTACTGGCTGATTTGGCCGAGACGAGAAATGGAGATAAAATTTGGCTTGGAATGTTCTTCTTGGCAAAGCGAGATATTGTAAATGCATTGATCGATGCTGCAAATCGTGGCGTTGATGTAAACCTCATCCTTGATCCAAATAAAAACTCTTTTGGGCATGAAAAATCAGGTTTACCAAATCGTCCAGTTGCCCAAGAAATGGTGAAGGATACAGATGGTAAGTTGAAAGTACGTTGGTATAACACGGTTATCGGTCAATATCATACGAAAGCCATTTGGATTCAAACAGACAAGCACACAGTGATTTCAAGTGGTTCTGCAAACTATACCGAACGTACACTCGATGATTATAATTTAGAAAACAATTTACGAGTTATTGCTCCAAATGATAGTAAACTTGTTACGGAAATGGAAGACTATTTCAAGCGGATTTGGAACAATGAAGATGCTTTGTATACAGTAGATTTAGAAGTGTTTCAAAATAGCCATACATGGTGGCAGCGATGGATTTACACTCTACAGCAATTTTTAAAAATAACGACTTATTAATAGAATAAGTAACCCCCGAAATGCGAATTTGGGGGTTATTGTGTTAGTATGGCATCTTGCCGTCTATTCTTGATAAATGCAAACAACAGGATTAATCAGCAATTAAACTTATCTGCTGAGCAGTGTTTGTTATAAGTCCATCTATGTCTGCATAGCCGTGATATCTAACATAGCACGTAACTGTGATTCGGGATTTATTTTTCTATTAATAAGTGATTTAATTTCATAAATAGTACTTTGTTATTAAAATACGAACATTTATCACTTTGTTGATGGAAGCGGCAGGCGGCGACTCCAGCGGGATGAGTGAGACAGATAAGACATCACAAACGACGCGTAGTGGCGGTGATGGCTTATCGCTCACCCTGCGGAAAGCGTCCGCCTATAGCGGAAATCAACATTCGAGATTTACTTTTTATGTTTCTATAATATGCTCCACATGCAATGGTAACTCTTTTATTTTTTCTTTCAAAAATGGAGGATATACATTAATATCCTTTAATTCTTCTAAACGTTTCCAGTAATAGGTGTGTATTTTTCCATTTTCATTTACAACAAATTCTTCGCCATGATCTACGATTTCTTCGTCTTTTATTTCTAATAAAAAGAAGAAGCATATTTCATGGAATTTTTCTTTCAAGGTATCTTCCACAAAAAAGTTTTCATTCATCCATAGCATTCGTTTAACATTTACATCTATTGAAAGCTCTTCTCTGATTTCCCGTTTTATCGCATCTTCGCTTTTTTCATGCAGCATGACTCGACCTCCCGGAACATAATAGTATGGTTGGTTTTCGTCTTGCATAATAAGTAGCTTGTCTTCATGAATAAGTAATCCCGCTACACGATAGTTAAATCTTCCTTCTGATGTTTTAAATGTGATATCCATATTATTCTCAATCCTTCCCTTTACAAACATCCACCCATTGGAGGCCATTTGCATATGTATACAATTCTTCACAAGTGAGTTCAATAGCACTATTACTGCTCCCACATGCTGGAAAAACAGTATCAAATCGTTTCAATGATTCATCTAGGTACACTAATACATCTTGTGGGATACCAAAAGGGCACACACCACCGACTGCATGGCCAACTTGATCCAGCACCTCATCTGGAGAGAGCATTTTTGCTTTCACTCCGAATATGCTTTTAAACTTTGCATTATCAATTTTTGTATCGCCTGCAGCTACAACTAAAATGCAACTATCTTCTTTTTTAAAAGACAACGTTTTCGCAATGCGAGCCGGCTCCACGTTTAGTGCCTGTGCAGCAAGTTCCACAGTTGCACTTGATTCTTCAAATTCTTGAATCTTACCTTCCATATCAAACTTTGCAAAATAATCTCGTACTAATTCGATTGCCATTTGAAACACCTCTTTATTGTATAGATTAACTTTTCAGACTAATAAACCTATTATACTAGTTTACAAAAAAAAAGAACCAGAGATAGGTCTCTGATTCTTACTTATTCCCCTAGCTTTCAAGTGAAAAGTCGTTTTTATGGAGTAATAATTATAACCTCAACCTTTATGAAAGGAAGATGCTAGCAATCTATTCTTCACGTTAATTCATATTTATAACAGGTGACCGCCTCAACCTGTTCAAATCCTTCTTGTATATATAACGCTTTTGCACGCTCATTATCTGCGTTTACACAAAGTATCGTCTTTGAATAAGATTTTTCCTTAGCAAATTGTAAGGAAGCTCTAAGTAAAATTCTTCCTAATCCTTGACCTTGGTATTCAGGTAATATTGCAATTGGACCTATATTCATAATTGGTGAATTCTCGTACTCATCGTCGGTACCTCGAATGACTCCCACAGCACGATTTTGATGATATAAGATCATTGAACCACCTTCTATGTGATCCTCACTTGTCATCATCTTTTGCACCATTTCGGGTGTGATTGGCGTTTCACTTCCTTGAAGCTTTGCAAAGCTAGCGTTTCTTACTTCGCACCAAGTTTCTTCATCGCTTCCCGAATGGAAAGGCCTAATATCATAGTCCGGCGGTAAACGGAACGCAGGAACCTCCAATTCCTCTCTGACAAGCACGAAGGAATATCTCTCCACCTCGAACTTTAACCCTTCCATGAATTCTACTAACTTTTTATTTGTAAACGGAACAAACAAGTAAACTTTCTCAAGTCCTTCTGTATGTTTTAAAATTGCTTCCATCATCCTTGTATAGCACTCGATATTATCCATTTCTGAATGGAATATTCTAAAACGCGCCTTTTTTCCTCGTTTACTATAATCATCTATCATGAGCGAAACTGCTCCTACAATAATTCCTTGCTGATTAGTAAGAATATAAGTAGGATTTTCATCATTCGGCTCAAAATCTTGTAAATCTTCCTCATACAAGAATGAATCATCCAGTTCCATTTTATGCTTCTTGCAGTACGAAACAAATTCATTAACTCTTTCCTGTTTCAACTTTTCAATTCTCATTTATACTTTCCCCTTTGTTTAAATCTTCTTATAAATATATCAGTTTTTATGCTTATTACTTATTTTATGTATCAGTTAAATCCAAACGTGCACAGACCTATATTTCAGATACTATCTTTACCTTTTTCTAAAAAGAAGCCACAAACAAACGAAAATGAAGAATGCGACGATTTCTAGAGATAGGATGTACCATGGATATGGACCTAAAAAATCAAGAAGACTGCCATTTGTCGGTTTTGAGCGTAAAAACATATAATTCCCTTGAAAAAAAGTGTTTACTCCATAAATAATCGGAAGCAGTACATTCAATGCAACCATTGTTTTAATGATTCCTTTAAAGGTGGGACGGTAACCTTTCATCCACGTAAAATAAAGGGCCGTCGCTATTATTCCGAAATGCGTATAAAAAAAATGGAAGTACCTGAAATGAGGAAAGCTGAGATCTAAAACTGGTGTTGCTACTGCTTGAAGGGCTCCTCCAATGCCTGCATAAAAGACAAAATCATATACATGCTTATTCCCCGTACACAAAAGGAAAATCGTCATAACTAAACTAATACTGCATAATTCTAGTGGTAGCGAATTGCTCCAATTCCACCTATCAGCTTGAAATAGCCAAACGTGATAAAGGACTTCCATCAATAATAAGGACAGGGCAAAAAGGCGTTCAATGAGCAGCATTTTCTCCATTTTTATCGACCATTTCTTTCGTGTCAAATATAGCAAAAAGATTAAACAGACTAGCACCAATATTGAACTGAAATGTGTCATTGAAAACATCTCGAACGACGGTTCCACCTTCTCACCCTCCCATCTCCAACATTCATATCTTCTATTATTATTCGTGCTCGTTTAACAAAATCCCTCTGTTTTTGTTTAATACAAAAAGAAGTAGTTGGAGGAACCAATGTCTTGGTTCGTACAACTACTTTTTCTATTTTTAAGTTTTGTTAAGCTTCGACTTTTTTTTCTAAACTATATTAGTTGCTTTGAAATCTTTATTAGAAACTTATAGGTAACAGTTTATACATTATCGCGGACTACTGAATAACCTATAATAGAAACTTTTAATAGATGGAATGGAGGTTTTTAATTTGCAACAGAGAAGAAATGGTAGGAATCGCTTTTGTATATTCCCAGGATATAACTGGTGTGGGCCTGGTTGTAGTGGACCTGGTGCTCCTATTAATGATGTAGATGCAGCCTGCAAAGCACATGACGAGTGCTATAGTAGAGGCAGAAATCTATGTGAATGTGATCGTGAATTTCTCCGCCAACTACATCCCAAAATAAATAGATATACACAAAAAGGAAGACACGCTCGTCTACTCTATAATTATATGAAGGTACAAACAACTTTCACATGTAACTCTTTTAGAAAGTGGTAGGTACAAAGTGTTTGGTTCCAGGTTCTCATGTAAATCAGAATAATATTAGAATCTGGAACCAATATTAATATGAAGTTACTTCACTATCCCTGCTCTCAGAGTAGTAATACCAAATTCCAAATAACCTTTTAAACAGGTCAACATATAAACCCAGCCTTCTTTATTGTCTACTAATATATTTAATAACTCATCGTCGTTTTCTTTAAAACCTTCTTCTTTCACTTCTACAATGGTACTCTTATCATCTAGTTCTTTCATCGAAATTGTTACAACATGTTCTTCCTCAGGTGACCCCCATATGAACATAATTTTCTCGTTTACTTCAATTCCAGTTACTTTTATATCCACCACTGCATTGTATTCGTCGTATTTCAATGTAATCGTCTTTCCTTGTTCCCATCTTTCAGAACTGGATGAAAACCAAAAGTTCCCGATTTTCGAAGGGTCTACGAATGCTTCAAAGACTTCACTAGCTGGCGTTAAAATTTTGAATCTTGTAAGATTGTTCATACTAAATCAACTCCCCTGTAATTGGTTTATTGCAATTGACGGTAAAGTGTTGCCAGTTTCGAGCAAGGTTTTCAAGTTACTAAGAATGGCCGGCCATCCATTATTAAATCCCACAAAAGTATCGTCCTTATCCACTAGGTCGGTTGGGGACAAATATTCATGATTAAGCATTAATTTCACAGCCGAATCTATTGGTTTTAATTGAAAAGTGACCCGCGACGACTGCTCTCTCGACGTTTCATCTCCAAACATATTCCAGGTGAAAGAAAGTAAATGATGCGGCTCATACTTGATTATTATTCCGTAGTCGGTAACTTGTCCATTTCTCGAGTAGGTAATGCTAGAGCCTTCTTGCCAATCAGATTGAATTGTACTTCCGAAAAAGTATTTTTCAGTAAAATCAGTGTTTGTCAAAGCATCCCACAGCTTTTCCGGTGTCGTTGCGATGTAAGTAACGTAAACAAATGTCGTATCAGTCATTTTTTTCGCCTCCAATGTATTATTAAGTTCAAGCACTCTTTAATCCTAATTTAAGTATATTTTAAAATCCTCTTTATTTGTAATAAAGAGGATTTTTATTGTTCCATATAGATAAAAATTAATCCGAAATGCTTTTACTATAATTCCATCATTTGTTGGTTCTCTTTTTGTCTTCTGCTTTCTTTATATTCTCAGCCACTCTAAATTTAACTATCTCGCTTATTAATTCATAAGGCATTGGCTTTCCTATAGGAAACTGCACGGAACCTTTTGCTCCTTTATATCCAGATAATTTTTCTTTATATACAGCTATTCCATTTGCACCTGGATAAAACCCTATATGATTTTTATAGCCAGCAAAATAAACCAGATTTCCATGTAAAGCAAAAGCGGGCATCTGATAACTTATCTTTTCTTCTGCATCTGGTGCTGACTCTTTAATCACTGCTCTTAACATTTTTAGTATTTCCTGAACCTCAGGAGGAAAGGTTGATATATATTCATCAATTGATGTAAAAGTGATTTTGTTTACTGTCATGATTTCTCCTTTATTAAACTTTTTTGTCATTGAATACTTTTTTCTATTTGGATCTGTTGAACGATCATGTTGTTATAGACGAAAATCCGATCGCTTTCCGCGAATGAACTGCCAAATAAAACATTAAAAATAAAATTAGACCTATTAACATTAGGTTTGACGGTTATTTCGTTCTTTTATATCCTTCATTTCTACCTACATAATAAAACATCTCACTTAGATTATACATAAACACATACCATTTTTATTATCAATGCACGTTTCTGTATAGGGTGAAAAGCTTGTAGCTATACTAGTGAGTGTTGAAACAAATGAGGAAAAAGTATATTCAACAATTTCAGCAGCAATAGAAAAATGAGGAATTGAAAATAGGAGGAATCAATTTTGAGCATGAAAGAGAATAATTTGTCCATTTCTGCTTTAGGTGGAATAAATGAAATCGGCAAAAACATGTATATCATTCAATATTCAAACGAAATCATCATCATTGATTGTGGCGCTAAATTTGCAGATAAAGATTTATTAGGAATTGATTTGATTATCCCTGACATTACTTATTTACAGGAAAATAAGGAAAAAATCAAAGGACTAGTTGTGACGCATGGACATGAAGACCATATTGGAGGGATTCCCTACCTCTTGAAAAAATTGAACGTTCCTATTTATGCGTCTCGTTTTACACTCGGATTAATTGAATTGAAATTAAAAGAGCATAAACTTCTTAGGGAAACAGAGTTGGTAGAAATCAACTCTGATTCAAATTTGGACTTTGGTGAAATCGGTGTAAGCTTTTTCAAAACTAGCCATAGTATACCCGATTGTCTGGGGATAGTATTTCAGACACCAGAAGGAAATGTCGTTCATACAGGGGACTTTAAATTCGATTTAACGCCTGTGAACGATCAATACTCTGATATCCATAAAATGGCCGAAATTGGTACACAAGGGGTGTTGGCTCTAATATCAGAAAGTACGAATGCCGAACGCCCTGGTTCTACCCCATCAGAACAACTTGTAGGTGGGCATATTGAAGATGCGTTCAAGAAGGCTAAGCGCAAAATCTTTATCTCAACTTTTGCTTCTAACATCAATCGTGTTCAACAAGTGGTCGATGCAGCATTAATCACAAATCGGAAAGTTGCATTGCTTGGACGTAGTATGGTGAATGTCGTTTCTGTTGCTATAGAACGTGGGTATTTAACCGTTCCAAATTGGATGCTGATCGATGCACGTGATGTCAATCAATATCCGCCTGAAAGAGTGGTTATTTTATGTACAGGGAGTCAAGGGGAACCCTTGGCCGCACTTTCTCGCTTGTCGAGTGGGAACAATCGGGATATAAAGATTTTACCTGAAGACACAGTTATTTTAGCTGCATCACCGATACCTGGTAATGAGAAGGATGTTTCACGTATCGTAGACAACTTGTTTCAATTGGAAGCAAATGTGATCTATGGATCTTCCAGCATAACTGGGATGCATGTATCCGGCCATGGTTATCAAGAGGATTTGAAACTCATGCTTACATTAATGAAACCAAAATACTTTATTCCCATCCACGGTGAGTATAGGATGCTTCATCAGCACCGTTTGTTAGCAGAATCTGTCGGCGTAACAAAAGAAAACACATTCATCCTTAAAAATGGTGATGTCCTTGATATTCAAAACGCGGTAGCTCGTCAAACTAGAAAGATACCCGCTGGAGATACTTACGTGGATGGTATGGGGAGTGACGAAGTTGGAGAGATTGTGTTGCGCGACCGGAAGCAGCTTTCTGAAGATGGAATGCTGGTGATTGTTTTAACGATTAGTAAGACAGATGGAAAAATGTTTTCGGAACCTGATACCGTTTCACGTGGGTTCGTCTATGCAAAGGATTCTCAGGAACTCATAAGAAACTTGAATAGCGTAGCTAAAACAACCGTTAACAATTTTAAAGAAGTAAATATTCTTGCCATGAAAAGAGCAATTAAAAAAGAAGTGGGAC
Organism: Psychrobacillus sp. FSL H8-0484; assembly: GCF_038005325.1. Lineage (NCBI taxonomy): Bacteria > Bacillati > Bacillota > Bacilli > Caryophanales > Bacillaceae > Psychrobacillus > Psychrobacillus sp. FSL H8-0484. The sequence continues at coordinate 3,444,371 of NZ_JBBOSZ010000001.1, forward strand.
AATATTTATTTAAACAAACGAAGAAAAAGCCAATGATCCTTCCAATCATAATTGAAATCTAATTGAGACATTAGTACGTAGTATACGAATTGGAACTGTGGGTTTTATATATGAATAATTTCAAGAGGAATTAACCAAAAAGTCATTGTCTTATAGTAGAAATGATACTAATTCCTAAATTGTACTAAACTGTTAGTATCAATCCTCTCTGAATTGTCCACATTAGTAAAAAGGAGGTGTGATATTTTATGGCTACTGATGTTCTTTGTGAGGTTAACAACTGTTCTTATTGGGCCTCTGGAAACAAATGTGATGCAACAGCAATTTATGTAGTAACAAGTCGTATGAATAAAGAGGCCACAACTAGTGAAGAAACAGATTGTAAAACATTTGAAAAGAAAGAGGAAGACTCCTTCCATTAATTTGGCCTAACCGAAGAAGCTCATGAGCTCTAAGCATGGGCTCCTTCTCGTTCTCTAATTATTTTGCTTATAAAAATTATATGTATAGTATTGTGTTGGATTCCAGGTTCTCATTGAATACAGAATTTTTTTAGAACCTGGATCTAATAAATCACGAGTCTTTCCATCTCTCTAGTTTATGCATATTTCTTGTAAACATTTTCGCTAAAAACTTAGGGAATTTCATCTCTGTCATTTTATCCATTACTCTTTCTTTCATCTCATCTACTGTTAAATTTGGCAAAGTAAATTTCCCATTTTCATAACAATGGCTACAATACATAATGCTACTCTTTCCATTTGCTTCAGTTCCCGCCCCTTTTTCATCCCTCTTTAATGGCATTCCGCAACTTTGACAGTTTTTATAATTACTTTGCATATTATTTCCTCCTATCATTTAAAATATAGTTTCGCACAAATTTCCTATTTCTTCAATTTTCGATTCAAATTTTTATGCCACAACCTTTTTCTTTTGGGCTGTTATATTTTACTGTTGTCTTTTCAGCATATAATTAATTTGCGGTAGAATCCTCGCAGACACCTCCGAGCCAGACGAGACCCCGCAGGCGCAACCTAGAAAACAACCTATTGCCATTTTCTAACTAGCACTTTGTCATGTTCATACCGTTTAATAATTATACTTAACTTTTGATACCAATCATTACATAGTTTTATTGCTTCCATATATTCATCAGAGTCTATAGCGAGAGAATCTTCATTTTCTATAAAAATATATTCTATAATGGGGTTTGTTAAATCATCGACTAGAATTTTCAAACTGAGTTTTGTTATAGTTTCATCTTCATCCTCATCCTCCTCTTCCTCTTCCTCTTCATCCTCTTCTTCTGAATCACCTTCATACTCAAGATCCCTATCTTTTAACGAATCTCCTAGTAATCCACCCTTGGGATATAAAGATAAAATACTTTCATCTTCTACAATGGCAACTTCTAGTATTTTATGGAACGGAATGTCTTCTATATCAAATTCTACTTCCAGGGATTCTCTCTGAGCCAAATAAAGAATATTTGTTACTTCGTTGATTAGTAAGGAGTTTAAACAATTGGGGGATAAGATAAATTGAGTATGTGGAATTTCTTCCAACCATTCTTCACTTATCCTTCTAATTTCATCGTTTCTTTTATCAAATGAACGCTTCCACTCCATATTAGCCCAGAAGAATAATCCAACTGAAATGATTAGATAGATACCAATAGCTCGCATAGTTTGCAAGGAAAATGATAAAAAGAAATAAACAGCACTTAATAGGTATATGAGTAATATTTTCATTTACATTCCACCTTGTAGATAATCTTCTCTCTAGAAATCTATTTACTTATATAAGAGATACTATTCGGTGGTCTATATTAATATTCTCAATATTATTTTTAAATCTATTAAATGAATCAATTTCATATTTCCAATTTACATAAAACACGAATAAAGTATAGTTGATTTCCGCTATAGGCGGACGCTTTCCGCGGGGTGAGCGATAAGCCATCACCGCCACTACGCGTCGTTTGTGATGTCTTATCTGTCTCACTCATCCCGCTGGAGTCGCCGCCTGCCGCTTCATCAACGAAGTGATAAATGTTCGTATTTTAATGACAAAGTACTATTTATGAAATTAACTCAAATAAGTGTTAATTATGATCAACAACATATTAATCAGTTATTCTAATAAAGCAATTATTGTATAATAGAAGAAAAGATTTTTATAAGAGGTGAATTGAAGTTTGTATCTTCTCATAACCTTTGTTGCCACTATACTCAGCCTGTAATTGTCTTAGTTTATCTCTGGGGGACATTTACAGGCTGAGCCTTATCCCAAGGAGTGTGATGGCAATGAAGCCACAACAAAGAAATCGAAGTCGATCTTATTATCGACATCATCGGAAAAGAGTCATTCAACGTAAAGTAAAAATTGCCAACCAATACGAATGGAATGTTCGTTATGCTGGACAATTTGCTAAAGGGAAAGTGCATTGTTCCTGTTCGATGTGTTCACGAAAAACCAAAAGAGATGGATTCACTCACTCTCAAATCATTCAATTGGAAGGCTTACACAACCAACTATCTGAATATTTTAGAGAAGGGGAAATTTAATTTTTTACAGAGCAGGGGAATTTTCTTTCTCCTGCTTTTTTCTTCCATAATGCCAAAAAGCTCAAGAATCAATAACTGTAACCCGATCAGTTGAGTAGTAGCCTTGTATTGGTTGTTAGGACTTATTTATTCAGGATTTATCGGGTTACAACTTGGCAGAATTCAATCAATTATTTAATGTAGTAATACCTTGATTCTAAGCGTTGTAAGCAACTGTAACAGAAGGCATTGTAAAACATTGTTTTTCTTACCACCAGTTCGAGAACAAAGTGCCACCATCCATTAAGCAGATTCCTGTATATCACTCATGCGCTGAGACAGTAGTTTTGCTGACAAATGGTGTTTGTTATAGGATAATGGTGATATATTTGACGGACAAAATATTAGGGGAAAAACTCCAAAAAAAGGATGTGCTAAACGATGAATTTAGAAATAGTTATGCATGAGCTTGAAGTGCTTGGCAAGGAACGATCTAAAAAAATGTACATGTCCAATGGTGCACATGAGCCGCTTTTTGGTGTAGCAACAGGTGCTATGAAACCAATCGTAAAAAAAATAAAAATAAATCAGCCTTTAGCTGAAGAGCTGTATGCCACAGGGAACTACGATGCGATGTACTTTGCAGGCATTATTGCAGACCCAAAAGCCATGACGGAGTCGGATTATGATCGCTGGATGGATGCGGCGTATTTTTATATGCTGTCTGATTATGTAGTGGCCGTAACTTTATCAGAGTCAGACATTGCACAAGAAGTTGCTGATAAATGGATTGCAAGCGGTGAAGAGCTGAGAATGTCAGCTGGCTGGAGCTGCTACTGTTGGCTTTTAGGAAATCGAAAAGACGTTGAATTTTCAGAAAGTAATATTTCCAATATGCTTGATATGGTGAAAAATGCGATTCATGATTCGCCAGAACGAGCGAAATCCGCTATGAATAATTTTGTATACACGGTGGGGACATCCTATTTGCCGCTCCATGAAAAGGCAGTCGAGACTGCAGTGGCAATAGGAATTGTCGAAGTCAAACGGGACCAGAAAAAAAGCAGTTTCCTAAATGCTTACGAAAATATTCAAAAAGAAGTCGATAAAGGAAAGATTGGTTTTAAACGCAAGCATGTAAGATGCTAAAGTTAGCCTCGCATTGCGCGATGATCTTCATTTATCCAGGGCATTCCAACAAGGATTTTCGCTATTTTTGTTTAAATTCTTAACTCCCAAGGAAGAACGTAATCTACTTCCACATTCTGTGTTGAAGCAGGGCTTCATGGATGGCTAACGCGCAGGTTAGATGAACAAGTTATAAATTGAATAGTTTAAAGTTATAGAGCATTACTTTGTAATAAGGAATGCTTTTTATCTTTTTTAAAAATGAAAAGGATAAAAAATATAACAATAATAATACAATAAAACACAATAACATTTTATTATAAAACGATAAAATATGTGTTAAAATCAAATTAACATTAATTAAGTGAGGTGCTTTTTGTGAAACGAGGAACAACACTTTTTTTAAAGATAGCTGTTATTCTTATTGGTATCCCCGTTCTTGCTTTGTGTATATTTTTGGTGCCTGAGATTGCAAATTTTGCAGCAGAATTGTATCCAGATATTACTTATATTAAATATCTCGTTTTCATCAATTTTTATGCGGCGTCGATACCTTTTTACTTTGCTCTGTATCAAGCTTTTAAACTATTAAGCTATATTGACAAGAGTAAAGCTTTCTCGGATTTATCCGTAAGGGCTTTAAAGACGATCAAATATTGTGCAATCACAATCAGTATCTTGTATGTATTAGGCATGCCACTCTTCTATCTCATAGCGGAGATGGACGATGCCCCAGGTATTATAGTAATCGGAATGGTTCTCATCTTTGCTTCACTTGTAATTGCAGTCTTTGCTGCCGTTCTCCAAAAGCTTTTAAAAGAGGCAATTGATATAAAATCAGAAAATGATTTAACGGTCTGAGGTGAATAACATGGCGATAATAATCAATATTGATGTGATGCTGGCTAAAAGGAAAATGAGTGTCACTGAACTTTCGGAAAGGGTTGGAATCACAATGGCTAACCTTTCTATATTGAAAAATGGAAAGGCAAAAGCGATTCGATTATCAACTTTAGAGTCAATTTGTAAGGCTTTAAAATGTCAGCCTGGAGATATTTTAGAATACAAAAGTGATGAAGAAACTCAAGAATGATAGACAACAAATTTCTTCAACTATCATGGTAGAACGTGGTATTTAAAAGAGCCCAATTCATATGCGAATTTGGGCTCAATTTGCGTGTTTAATTTCTTTTTTTCACCAGAGAACTGAACAGGTTACAACAACCGATTCTGGAGCTTTTTTACTTTTACTCTATATCAAATCCAACCAAGTACAGGTTCGCGATGTGTAGCAACCACTTCTTAATGGTCACGATTTATAATGTAATTTAAAAAATGCTTCAAGAAAGTGGTATTGCGTGGAATATGTTGTAATGCTTCCATCGCAATACAGTAATTTTCCCACATCTCTTTTTTGGCACCTGCCTGACCCAATATTGATACAAAAGTTGAGTTGTTGTTTTCCTCATCCTTGCCAATGGGTTTTCCGAGTAAGGTTGTATCTCCTTCAACATCAAGCAAGTCATCCTTAATCTGAAATGCAATTCCTGCATGGCGGGCAAATTTTTTCAAAGCTTCCATTTCTAATTCCTTTGCATGGGCAAGAATTGCAGGCATGATGAGAGAAGCTTCGAATCCTAAACCAGTTTTATAAAAGCACATCATATTTAATTGTTCCCGAGTCAATTGCTTCCCTTTGGAATCCAAGTCCATCGCTTGCCCTCTACACATATCCGCTGTTACTTGAGCTGAATATTGAACTAGTTTAAGTACAGTCTTCGAATCAAACTGATTTAGTGATGTTTGTTCTTCAATAGCCTTCTGGGTCAGAAAAAGACCCGTTAATTCTGATATGGCAATGTTATGCATCTCATGGAGAGTTGGACGCCCCCTACGAGTGGATGCATTATCCTGGGATGGCAGATCATCAAATATAAGAGACGCAGTATGCATATATTCCAATGATCTCAAAAGTGGCTCGATTGCTGAACTTTTCAATCCATATGCGTTTACGCCCATGAACCAGGTCACTATCGGCCTCAGACGCTTTCCATCACCTTCTAAACTGTAATTTGCGGCATCCATTATTGTATCTTCCATCAAAGACATATTCTCTACTTTTGGGATATTTAAGATATGGTTTATCTGATTGCGTAAGGTTTTGCTCGTATTGATAAAGTCTTCCTGTTCTTTCCGTTCATTTTTCAAAGTGGTAATCATATGGTCCCGAAGCAGTTTATCAAAGAAATCCACATCATCTGCTTTTCGAACCATGTCTTGGAGAAGTCTATTGAATTTAGGGATGCCTGAAGCAAATAGGCCCATAACTTCATTGTATTTTTCAGGACCCATTCGTTCTCTAAATCGTTTCAGTCCGTTTATGGCCCGATCCAAAATCACCTCACGAGTCTTACTGTCTGAGTCATACACGTTATGTATCAAATTGGAAATAACCGTCCAGTACAATTCAAAGGGGTTTATTAGATCCTTACGTGTATCGTGATATTTCATATAGTAGGTATAGGGTGTTACCGCCCCATCCTTCATGTCATCAAACATATCTGCAAAATCATCAGCTAGCTGATTGTATATGCCATAAAAAAATGTTCGGTTGTCAAAATCCGTATCCTCAGGAGCACCTATTACTGAACGGACAATCAATCGGGAAGAGGAGGATTTTAAAATGATCGGTATATAAAGCTCTTCATTGCTGTAATTTGCATTCGATAGATCCTTTACACGGTCCACTTCCTGCGAATTAAAAAACACATAAGATTGCTCGAAAAAATTTTGTCTTGTCTCTCTTCGCTGATGCTCCTTAATATACTCAAACGCTTCTCGGAGTTCCGAATGAACATACCGCATTAGATCTAAGTTTTCACCAGTCCATTCGCCAAATTCCGGCACAGATCCTGTGGTAAGCGTAGTACGTATCATATCAGAATATTGTTTTTCCTCTTTATCGGATAAAATTTTCGCATCGAGAAGATCGTCAATAAACGGATAAGTTAGACCATAGGAATAGCCAAGCCTAATAGCTTTATCAAGTTTTAGAGTACGTTCTTCCGAAGATATGTCATCGTCCATTTCTTCAATCTCTTGCATGATTACCCCAGCAATGATTTTAATAAGTTTTCGCTGAGCTTGCTCAGCATCCATCCCCTTTGGAAGGTTGGAGGATACAGTCTTTAGTTTGTTTACCACCCAGATCATGGCCGATTCAACGCCTTCCTTCTGGGCAGTCCGGTACAACCTGGCCATGCTAAACATCCCATCATTGTCTCCTCGATCTGTTGCGTTAGAATTTGTTAGGTTTGTTTTCAAACTATCTACTATACGCTGAATCCTGTTCTGTGTATCAGGTGAATCAAGAGCTTTACCTAGATCCCTCATAAAAATATAGGAGATGCTTCGATCCAGGTAATTATCTAGTTTGCCAGTGTAATTTAGCCATTGGATATAATTGTGGTATCCCCTGGAACCAGGTTTTCCCTTTCCACGCGAAAAAAAGGATAAGAATGAGTGATGACGAATATGGTTATGTTTCCACATATGTATATCTTCTATTAGGGTTGGGACATACGTCTTTTGCACGACCTGCTCATAAAGTGATTTATAATAATTAGTAGCCTTCTGCTCAGCTATCCGATAGCGTGCATCGGGATTAATGATTAATTCCTTGTTCATACGATAATTCACCTTCACTTTATGTTTGTTTTCATCTACTAAATTTATTGCTATATATCCTCTAACAATTAATTATACTAGATAACAATCTATTCTTCTTTCATTCCCTAAATTCCTATATACCACACGAAAGTACTTTACGTGTAGCTTTAGTTCATTTGAAAAATCATTAATTATGTCGTTTTTTGTACAATTCTATGAGGTGCTGGCGGTTTTTTATTTAAGCAATGTTATTGATTAATTTTATTTAATCGGTAGCATACTAAAACTACGAAACAGAAATTTAGTAACCTTTAAAATTAATATGGTTTATAAAAAACTAGAAATGATTACATGTGCAATTATTTGGAGGGTGAGTTTTCTGTGAAACTGTTTCAAGTAAGAAAAGGGCAATTTGTATATTATAAGAATGAATTACACAGGGTTTATTCAGTAAAAGCGATGTATAGACAATCTGTTCATCTTATGAGGCTGAGGGATTTAACACAGCATTTAAGTAGTGCGGCGGAAGTAGAAAAATACCACCCAAAAGAACTAGATAGCTTTATTTTCAATAAAAATGTGTATACCCTGAGCAAAGATAGAAAAGCTGAGGAAGGGGATTTCATTTTAATTACAAACCCAAATCCCGATTACCTCGATCATTATTCATTAAATGAAATTGAAGTAGTTGCCACAGTTGAAAACAAAGGCGTTATCACAAATAAATCTAACGGAATTAGGCATCATGAGTATTTATTGATGGTTCCTGGTCGCCATGAACACAGTAACCCCATTGAATATCGAGATATTCAAAACATGGATGAAAGCAACTTAAAAGAACAATCAGATGTTAATAATGACATGTTACCAACAATAGGCGACGTGTATAGAAAAAATGACCAGGATGATTTAATGGAAGCAATGGTAGTCGGTATAAAGGGCAATATGATATTTCTAGGAGGCGGACTAGAGTTACCGGATGAAGATTTGATGAACACTGAAAAATGGGAATTTCTTTATAATCTTCTTGATAAATGATTTTTGTATTTCACCTTCACATTTGGAAATTTTTATATTACTAGTCTTCTCAATTATTCACACTTATCCTGTTGGAGGTTTCCATGAATGTTAACAAGCTAAAAGAAAACAGTGTCTTTATCATCTCACTTATACTGACCCTTATCTTTATTGCATGGGGGGTCTTTTTCACAGACCTTCTTACAAAAGTTACGAACACCATTTATACCACATCTATTGATTACCTTGGATGGGTCTATATTGGCGCCACCCTTTTCTTTGTAATTTTCTCCATCTATTTACTGTTTTCTAAGTATGGTCATATTCGGTTAGGTAAAACTACAGACCAGCCTGATTTCAATACTGCGTCCTGGCTAGCAATGTTGTTTGGGGCAGGGATGGGAATTGGGATTGTTTATTGGAGTGTTGCTGAACCAGTCACTCACTACACGAAACCCCCATATGGAGAAGCCTATACAACTGATGCAGCTAATGTCGCCATGCAATATACCTTTTTTCATTGGGGCCTACATCCATGGGCGATTTACACCGTTATCGGATTAGCTCTTGCCCTCTGTCAATATAACAAAAAACTACCTGCAGCCATAAGTTCTGTTTTCTATCCGTTGCTGAAGGATAAAATTTATGGACCTATTGGTAAAACGATTGACATTCTGTCTGTATTTGCAACTGTCTTTGGCATTGCAACATCTCTTGGTCTTGGAGCCTTACAAGTTACTGCCGGGATGCATTCTATATTCGGTGTTCCCAATACGCTAATTGTTCAACTGATTGTTATTGTTGTGGCTACAGTAATTTTCCTCATTTCGATTAACACTGGCTTGGAGAAAGGAATTCAATACTTATCTAACGCTGCAATGATCCTATCGGTTGCAATTTTGTTGCTAATATTAATGGTTGGACCAACTTTGACGATTATTAAAATTTTTTTTAATACGACTGGGCTCTATATCAATGATTTTATCCATATGAGTTTAAGGATGAGACCATTTGGGGAAGGTGAATGGATTGCATCATGGACATTATTTTATTGGGCATGGTGGATTGCTTGGGCACCGTTTGTAGGCATGTTCATTGCGCGAATATCCAGGGGAAGAACAGTAAAAGAGTTTGTCATCGGCGTGCTAATCGTTCCGACACTTGGAACATGTTTATGGATGTCTATCTTTGGTGGCTCCGCGCTTGATATGGTAGTCAACTCAGAAAACCATGAACTGGCCACTTATATAGCGGACAATGTGTCACTGGCTATTTTTACATTCTTTGATCATCTTCCGTTAAGTTCCATTTTAAGCGTCATGGGATTTGCTCTCGTAGCTATTTATTACGTAACTGTTGCAGATACATCTACCTTTGTGTTAGGTATGTTGAGTGAAGGCGGAACATTAAATCCTTCTAATAAAATCAAAATGACATGGGGCATCATCCAATCTGCAGTTGCAGCAGTCTTACTTTTATCTGGTGGTTTAACCGTATTGCAAACAGCATCTATTGCAGCTGCCTTTCCATTTGCCATTATTATGATCTTCATGTGTTACTCCTTACTAAAAGGACTAAATAGTGAATTGGAAGTACAAACAAGGAAAAAGAAAGTCAAAGAATATTGAATAAATAGGCTTGATTCTATTTCAATAGAACCAAGCCTATTTTCTTTTTATTTTTTTCAATCCTCCAGTCCTGATCAATTTTTGGATAAAGAACCTCCGTTTCATAGTGATTAACAAAATTTGATAGGATCTATAAAAAATAGGTAAACAATCGGTTTCATTTGGCTATTTATTAACATAAGATGTTAGGGTGAGTGGTTGTTATCTACTCAATAAATATTATTGGAGAGTGATTCAATGGCCGGAAGATCAAAACTTATTGTGGAAGTAGTTCCATTTGGACCAGACCAAGAAACATTGAAACAATTAAGAAGTATCTGTGACAATCATCCTTCTATCCAACCATTTTTAAGTGGAACCAGGCATCTGTTGCTATCGTTTGAATTGCTTGATCTTGAGGATATTCCAGGAAACAAATCCATAACCCCCCCGAAAAGTTCTAAACCTACACCTCCAAGTAATTTTTTAGCCACATACTATGACTACACCAACAATCGTACAGTAATAGCCACGGGACCCATTCATGATCCTGGATGTATCAGTGCCTCCCAGTTAGATACGCAACCGTTGCCAAGTACTGAGGAGTTTGAGTTAGCTGTAAATATTGTTCGAGATCACCCTGAGCTCGGCTGCTTAATTCGAGAAAATCTTGTGCGTCCTTACAGAGCAATGCCAGCACTCATCGATACAGAGCTTCCAGACGGCCGTATTGAAAGGACCCTTGCGGTTGGACTTCTCCCTGTTGAGGAAGATTCAGAGGATAGAAAACAGAATAACGGAGAACCTTTACATCAGATTGTCGGAGTTAATATGATTAGACGTGAAGTAATATTATATGAAACTGGTGCACCGCCATTTTCAACAGCAAGGGATCAAATTTGTGAGCCCCCGCCTGATGCCAATCAACCTACGGTAAGAAGAGGAACTTTGGGCCAATACCAAGTAAGAGTGTTGCAAGGTGATACTGAGGTATGGAGTTTCCTTGCAGTGAGACCGGCTGCTTCTTCAGGTATAGTTGGTTCAGGTATCGAACTTCGAGATGTGCTGTATCGTGGAAAAAAAGTATTATCCCGTGCTCATGTACCAATCCTTAATGTTCGCTACGATAATGATGTTTGCGGCCCTTATCGTGATTGGCAGTGGCAGGAAGGGAGATTTGAAGCTATTGGAACTGATATTGCGCCCGGATTCCGTATGTGTTCCACCCCTGCACGAACCATACTTGATACTGGCTCTGATACTGGTAACTTTCTCGGTGTAGCCATCTATGTGGATGGGGAAGAAATAGTATTAGTTAGTGAATTGGAAGCTGGCTGGTATCGATATATTAGTGAATGGCGTTTCCACAACGATGGTACGATTCGCCCACGATTTGGATTTAGTGCAATAGCCAATTCGTGTACATGCAACCCTCATACTCACCACGTATATTGGAGATTTGATTTTGATATTCGGACTGCGGGTAACAACGTTATACAAGAGATTAACGAACGGCCAAGTACTGGAACTTCGATTTTTCGAACTATGAATTACGAAATTAGAAGGTCCCGTGATTCTTTTCATAATAGACAATGGCTAATTTCTAACAAATCAACGGGTGAAGGATATACTTTGATCCCAGGTAAGAACGATGGTTCAGCAGATAGTTTTGGAGTTGGGGATGTATGGCTTCTTCGCTACCGTAGTTCTGAGTTAGATGATGGACAGGGTTTCACAACAGATTTAAATAAAGCAAGAGCTAATTTAGACAAATTCATTAATAAGGAGAATATTAACGGACAGGATATAGTGGTTTGGTATGCAGCACATTTCAGACATGATGAAACAAGTGGAGAGGACGTTGCGCACATTCTTGGTCCAGAATTAAAACCTCGAAACTGGTAGTGATCGATAAAAATCTGATAGTATATAGCTAAATTATAACTGGAAAAAGTAGGGCAGTTCAGCAATGACTGCCTTCTTTCAGAGGATGCTCTTGCTCCTTTACTCCTATACAACGGATAAGCTATTGTGCAGGAGTTAGGTGCGGATTTGTGTTTAAATAAAGCAAAAAAAAGGGGCAGTCGACAGCCCCTTACTCCAACCATGCTATTGCTTCACAGAGTGTGGAAGTAACATAGATCAACACTATTCATGCTGACTATCTTTTTTCACCTCATTCATTAAATACTCTACAAACAAATCATCCCTCACCAACCATGCTTCATAAGTTCTTTTTATAAATCGTTCGCCTTCATCAAAACTTGGAAAGGTTTGTTCCATTTCGGTTTTATTTTTTTCAATCATCCAGTCCTGATCATTCTTTTTATAAAGAAGAAAAACTTTTTCACTTTTATTTTTATACAGAGAACCGAATGAAGAATGTTTTAAATTATATCGATTCCTTTTCGCATCTTCCTGTATTGGCTCCAAGTGGAATGTTTCCACTATAAACTGTTGGTAAGCATCTTCTGTTAAAGAACAACCTGATGCTTTCTGATGTCCCCCACCACCGAAATGTCCTGCAATTTCAGAAACATCTATATGATCATGAATCGTACGAAATGAGATTCTTTTTCCACCCATTATTAAAATTGCGATGTAGTCCAGATGTGGATATTCTTTCCCTAGCTCATTTCCTAGCTCTGAATGATACGATTCTGCATGCACGATTCCAACGATATGGTCCTCTACTTCTGCTTGTACAATCTCTCTTTTTTTCCGACGAATATATCGTTCAATCTTGTCTTCTTCCATGTTCAGTATTTTCTTTTCGAATTCATCAAAATCAAAATGTTCACTTGAACGAAGTCTTTCCATCATTTTTTCTTCAAATTCTTCCATCGATACTAAAAAGAAGAGTGCGTTTAGTGAATGAGCTTGGTGGTTCTCGTTCTTTTCCCATTCCCATGTATCATACTGCCTAACTAACTCTACAAATTCTGTTATAGCATCTGCTGGTTCCAACAATTCATGTGTAACCAAATATTCATACAATAATGAAGTAGCAGATGTTAATTTACCTTCATTATCTTCCACTAAAACATATCCCCACTCATAATCATTCAAATGTAAAGCAGTTTTGTGGTGATCAAGTAGTTGGATTTTCCCTTTTGCATGATAAAAATCGTTGAGCCTTTTTTCATTTTCCTCATTCGGAGACAAATCAGTAATAAGTAAAAACGTATCTGGATGATCATGTTCCAAAAAGAATTCAATCTCTCGATTAAGAGACGATACCGAATTATATCGCACCTTCACTTGTTTACCGAAAGCAAGTTTTGCTAAAATGCCACATCCTACCCCATCTAAATCATTATGAGACAATAATTTATACATCATCTTCACCTCAAAAGTAGTATGGCTTTTATATGTCAAACTTATTGATAGTAACTGTTGCTTTTTACTTAATCAATGGACAAAGTTAAGAGTAGCAAGCAAATCAATCGATTGAAAATCTAAATATTAATCCTAAAATAAATTAATTGTAGATTTTAATAGGTCAACTATTGCAATTCCATAAGAAAACAGGTACTATTTTTATAATTAAATAATCACTTATTTCAATAACTTTTGAAGTAAGGATAGAGGCGCAAAGACCATCAGTACACAAATGGAGGATAATGAGATCCTGGGACAATTGTGGAAAGGGGAATTTGCCGAAGCGGAAAGAATCTCATTTTTCTTGAAGCTGGTTCTGTTGTTGAATAAACACTGAATTGTCATATAGGAAACTGTATGGAGGGCTATCTTACGCAAAGAAATAATTTATTGTTTCTACTGCAACAACGAGCCCTCGTTGTTGCTTTTTTGCGTTAATTTACTAACTGCCCTTCTCCCTCTGTTTTTAATAAAAAAATATAGGATGTGGAGAAGTAATGAATTTCGGACAAATTTTAACTGCTATGGTAACTCCTTTTGATGAACATGAGGAGATTGATTTCCAAGCTACAAGAAACTTAATTAATTATTTAATCGCTAATGGAACAGAAGGTTTAGTGGTTTCTGGTACAACAGGAGAGTCTCCAACGCTAACAGAAGAAGAAAAGGTCAAGTTATTCAAATTTACAGTGGAAGTAGTAAATGGAAGAATTCCGGTAATTGCTGGAACTGGATCATACAACACAAAAGAATCAATGAAATTAACAAAACTTGCGGAAGATGCAGGTGTCGATGGCATTATGCTCGTTGCCCCATACTATAGCAAACCATCCCAAGAAGGATTATATCAACACTTTAAGACAATTGCGGAGGTCACATCATTACCGATTATGCTATATAATATTCCCGGACGCAGTGTTGTCAACATGTTTGTTGAAACAGTCATTCGTCTTTCCAAAATACCAAATATTGTATCCATTAAAGAAGCAAGTGGTAATTTAGATATAATGGCCGAAATTATTGACCAAACACCGGAAGATTTTTCATTGTACAGCGGTGATGATGGTTTAACGATTCCAGTGTTATCAATAGGCGGAACAGGTGTCATCTCAGTAGCGTCCCATGTTATAGGGAATGAAATGCAAGCGATGATTAAAAATTTCAAAATTGGTAATATCCAAGAGGCTGCTAAGGAACATCGTAGACTACTACCAATAATGAAAGCACTATTTGCTGCTCCAAATCCAACGCCTGTAAAAGCAGCTTTAAATTTAAAAGGCGTCCCTGTCGGTGGTGTCCGATTACCTATGGTTCCTTTAAACGATGAACAACTTAGCGCACTGCAGCAAGTACTAAATGTACAAGAGTAAGTAACTTCATGAAAAATGATTACTTTTTTGTAGAATCCGCAAATTATATACTAAAAAACAAGAGTAAAATTTAACAGCGCCTATACAAAAGATATGTTTTTACAAGAAGAGCGAATTCCAGATTGAACGGGAATTCGCTCTTCCATATTTATACGAACTCCAACCAAGCAACTACCTCGCAATGAGCTGGGGTGCTGAGTTATTAATTCTTACTCAAGAAAAAAGACGTTATCCCGCCCTTATAGGAGTGGGGAACTTATACTGAAACACGTAAAACTATAACGTATTTTCCGTTTCAGCTTCCCATCGGTTAATTTCATATCTTACGATCGGCGCAACTTCTGTTCCTAATAGCTCTATAGCTTTTAACACATCTTCATGTGGCATTGAACCGACTGGTACGTGGAGCATAAAACGTGTAATGCCAACATTTTTACGAAGGAAGATGATTTTTTCCGCTACTGTAGATACGTCACCTACGTACAAAGCACCTTCTAAACTACTCGCTTCATCAAAAGTTTTACGCGTATATGGTCCCCAACCGCGTTCTTTTGCTAAAACATTCATCACCTGCGCAGTAGGTGGGAAAAATTTCTCTTTTGCACTCACTGTTGTCTCGCCTACAAAGCCATGAGAATGAGAAGCTACCTTTAGCTTCGTAACGTCATGGCCAGCCTGGTTTGCCGCTCGTTTATATAGGTCGACGATGGGTGCAAACTGTAATGGGCTTCCACCAATTATCGCTAGAACAAGAGGTAGCCCGAGAACGCCTGCACGTACGGCAGATTGTGGTGTTCCACCGCTTGCAATCCAGACAGGGATCGGCTCCTGAACAGGACGAGGATAGATTCCTAAATTATTAATAGATGGGCGATGTTTTCCACTCCATGACACTTTTTCTGATTCTCTAATTTTCAATAATAAATCCAATTTCTCATCGAATAACTCATTATAATCTTGTAAGTCATAACCAAATAGAGGGAATGATTCAATAAACGAACCTCTACCTGCCATGATTTCTGCACGTCCATTTGAAATGGCATCAACTGTTGAAAACTCTTGGTATAAACGTACTGGATCGTCGGATGATAATACAGAAACGGCACTAGTCAACTTAATTTGTTTCGTTTGTGATGCAGCTGCAGCAAGCAAAACTGCTGGCGCAGAACATGCAAAATCTTCGCGATGATGTTCTCCTACACCAAAGACATCCAATCCTACCTTATCCGCTAACACAATCTCCTCCACAACTTCACGTATACGTTCCGCGTGGCTAATCACTTTACCAGTTTGAACATCTGGCGTTGTTTCTACAAACGTCGTTATACCAATTTCCATCATAATTGCCTCCTCATTTACATAAGCTCTGGATTTATCTAAACATAGTTAAATCATACATTTTTAATAAATGATTCTCAATATCCGTGATTTTATTGCTACAAGGATAATCGAAAATAAAAAGCCCCTTTCCGAAGAAAGAGGCTTTTTAAAATAAACTTAGTTATTATCTCTGGTAAACAATCATGTTGTTACCTGCCGAAAACCCGCTCGCTTAAGAAAGTCCTACCATACGTGTGTAATGAGCGCATGGTCCTGTTTTTATATTACCTTGATCGTTTCTTCTCCGATTTCAGCTTCTCTTCCAAACAGTCTTGCATAGACACCACTGCTACTTTCAAGCAAATCCTTATGTTCTCCTTCTTCGACTATTGCTCCATTTTCAAGGACAATGATCTTATCTGCTGAAAGAACAGTGGAGAGACGGTGAGAAATAATTAAGATTGTTTGTTTTTTTGCTGTTTTCAAAACAACCTCATTAATCTTTGTTTCTGTAATCGGATCGAGAGCTGAACTTGCTTCATCAAGGATGAGGATTGGAGCATCTTTTAAGATGGCCCTTGCCAACGATAATCGCTGCTTCTGTCCTCCTGAAAGAAGCCCACCTCTTTCTCCTACCTTTGTATTCAATCCTTCTGGAAGAGATTGAATCAAATCATCCAACCCACTATCATGCAAAGCCTTAAGTAATTCTTCATCCGTAGCATTCTGCTTTCCAATTCTCAAATTATCAGCCAATGAACCACTACGCATTTGGACATCCTGGGTCACAATCGCAATTTGTGATCGGAGCCAAGCTGTATCCCATTCGGTAATGTCCCTGTTATCCAATTCAATCAGGCCGTTTTGGTTATCATATAATCTAAAAAGTAGGTCCACAATCGTTGATTTTCCCGAACCACTTGGTCCAACCAAAGCCACTTTTTCACCCGCGTGAATGTTAAATGAAACGCCTAACAAAACATTTTCTTGTTTTCCTGGATAAGCAAACGTTACGTCTTTCAATCTAATATTACCCCTTGCCCTTTCACCACGAATGCCCTCTTGAATTTCTGCTTCCGCTGGCTGTTGCGAAAGAAGAATGTCCGAACGATCTAGTGCAGGTCCCGTTCTTCTGACAGAAAGCCAGTTACGCAGCAATCTTTGCATTTCATTTGCGGCAATCGTGACTAGTCCCCCCGCTGTAAGCATTTGACCACTTGTCAAACCATCGTTCCAAATTAATAGCGTACTAATTAAATAGACAAGACCTAAGGCAAATCCGTTATAGCAGGCAATAATTACTACAGATTGCATTCTTGCCTTCAGTTCCCTAATAGAATGCTTAACAAATGTGTCCCTGATGGCAATCACGCTCTCTACCTCATTGTCGGAAACACCCATAACCCGTGACATATGGATTCCAGTAACTGACTCTCTCAGCCTTTCAAGATATCGAGAGGCCTCTTCTCTCGCATTAGCGGAAGCGGCCCTCGTCCTAGCTCCCACATAATTGGAGCTCCAATAGAAGATAACACCTAGAATAACACTGGTAATCATCAAATAAGGATGGATCCAAAACAATACGAGACTATAAATAATGACTCCCTGGACGCTTGCCATAAAGGTTGATCCTTCCCAAGCGAGAAAATTGTGGAGAGTATCAGGGTCATCCGAGACTCTTGCTAGCAGTTCCCCTGACGAATTGTTATGGTAAAAGGAGAACGGCAACACTTGCAAATGACTGAAAAGACGGAGCTTTTGCCAATTGGTGACTGACTTTGCGGTGTAATGGCAAAAATATTCGTCGATGACCATCATGACTAAATCAAAAACGGCTGAAAAGACCAATAGCCACATTAACCCCCAAAGCCAGGGACTGCTTTCATTCGGGATGATTGTATCTATAAGCCAACTAAGGGCCAATGTCGGGATTAGTGCAGAAAAGATCTGGCTGATGGCAATTACGACCGAGTCGGCAATCACCCACTTTTTATACGGCATTAAAAATGCCAGAACCCTTTTCCCATCACCAGTTTTCTTTTGTTGGGAGACAGTGTTTATGCTCATCCAATCAGCTCCTTCTCCAACTCTCTATATTGGGATCTGTATAATTCATAGTACTGACTCCTTAGTGCAAGCAGTTCTTCATGAGTCCCCTGTTCAGCTACCACTCCCTGATCTAAGAGGAGAATTTTATCCGCGTTCCTGACCGTAACAAGCCGATGGGCAATGGTAATTGTCGTTCTTCCCGGAATTAATTGTTCAAGAGCTTCCTGAACTTTCTCTTCCGTCTCCCCATCCAAGGAGGAAGTAGCTTCATCAAAAATCAAGACTGGCGGTTGGCGTAAAATAGCCCTAGCAAGCGCTACCCTTTGCCTTTGTCCCCCGGAGAGCTTTAATCCCCGTTCGCCAACCACTGTTTCATACCTATCTTCCAGTGATTCAATTAATTCTTTTAAACCAGCTGCTTCGACAGCTTGCTCCAACTCTTCCATGGTTGCATTGGGTTTTCCATATAAAAGATTATTGCGGAGTGTACTATTTAATAGAAAGGTTTCCTGAGATACAACTCCTACCTGTTGCCTGAAGCTGTTCCTATTGAATGAGAAAAGGTTCTTTCCATCTATTAGGACCGAGCCACTCTCCGGTTCATACAATCCTAGTAAAATTTGTACAAGTGTACTTTTCCCGCCTCCGCTTGTACCAACAATTCCTATGTGGTTCCCTGGCTCCAGAGAAAGCGAAATTCCTTTTAGTATTTGTTTTTCGCTAGAAGGATACGTAAACCAGATATTTTCCAATTCTATTTTTCCTTCTACCAATCCAAAGGAAGGCAAATTTTTTTCATGTTCTTCTGGTAAATCAAAATATTCATAGATTCTCTGTAATGCCGGAATCGCCTGTTGGATGGTCAGAGCATTTTCAGCAAGTGATCGGACGGGCAAAAACATGATTGGAATAAAACTGAGGCAGGCCACCAGTGTCCCAATTGTAATATTTTCTTCCCAGACAGCAAATCCTCCAATCAACATGACAACGCCAGGTGTAGCTATATTGAACAAATTTCCAAGACGCCAATTGACCTTTCCAATCAGTGCCGCACGAATAGAGAAGGTTTTCCAGTCTGACAGTTTTTTTTGCTGTGTCTCCACTTCTTCCTTTTGTGTCTGAAATGTCCTGACTAATCGGTTGCTTTCAATGCTTTCTTGTAAATGTTGATACATATCCGCGCTCATGTCTCTTTGGACGGCGCTCATTTTCCTCATGGTTTTGCCCAATTTAAATGAAGGGAAAATATAAATGGCGAAAACAACAAACATAACGATTGCCGCCGGCCAGTATATAACAAATACCGTGGAGAATGCTGCAATCGCTCCTATTACTTGCTGTAATATACGGGGAACGACTGTATTGTTCAAGTTTTGAATCGACTCCACATCATGAGTTAAACGATATAACATATCACCTCTTGGTGTGGTTGTAAAAAATGACATCGGTGTGCTATGCAGTTTTTTAAATGCCCGAATCTGCATGTCGGTAATCACATCCAGTCCGATTTTAACCTGTACATATTCCTGCAACGTCTCAAACAATGACTTACCTAAGTAAGCAACTAGTACACCGCCGACAACCCATAGTAATAGGGTCATCTCTTTTTCCACTATTACTTTATCTACCAGTTTCCCTGCCAGTAGGGGAGGCATTATCGTAAATGCTCCTCCCACTAAAGAAAAAATTAAGGTGAGCAACAGTTTTCTCCAATATGGTTTAAAATGCTCCAAAGTAGTTTTCAATAAGTTCATTTTCTATCCCCCTCGCAAAATTTCATTATATTACAAACAATATAAATATTCACTACTATTTGGACATTTTTTCTATTTGATGGATACACCAATTCACAGTTCGGGACTTTCACTCTATAGATTACGCCCATGCCGGGCGCACATTAAAAAGCCTGAAAATTCTCTACAGAATTTCAGGCTTTTTCTATACAATATTATTTAACTCAAAGCTTGCGACAATTTCGAAAATGTGTAGAGTGTAAGTGGTAACACAAATAATGCTGGAGTGTTTGTATTAGAAGCTCTAGCTATGTGTAACTCCTTGAAGAAGTAATTGATTTTCCTTGAGTCTTTTGGGTAACAGGCACCATAAATTAGCTATTCGTTTATTCTCGATGTTTTACAGCTAAGCCTTTTAAGAATTTACGGGCGAAATTATCGCCGCATTCTTTATAATTTCGATGTCCTGCTTTTCGTAAAATAGCGCCTAATTCACCTTTTGATACAGCGATCCCCCCCTCATCAAGGATATCCAGCATATCTTCTGTTGTTAATTGGAGGGCTACTTTTAATTTCTTCAGCAGCATATTATTCACATGGTCCTTATGCTGTTCAGAAGGCTCAGGATTTTCAGATTGGCCTGGTTTTGGATCCTGTTTGCCTCTCTTATACGTGATTAAACCATTTAAAAATGATTCGAACATTTTATTATTACATTTTATCCGATTTTCATCTTCCTCTACATCTACTTCATCATCGTACTCATCTTTTGATTTAGTAAGAATCTTTAGTACTTCTTCTTTTGTTACTTCTACCCCGCCAAGTTTAAATATCTCTACCATATCTTTATTTTTTATATCCAGAGCATATCTCAATCTAATTAATATATCATTATTCTCCATCTATAAACCTCCTTATAATTTTTCGCTAATTGCATAGTCGTTTCCTCATTTTATTGCCGTTTTACGGTTTAGAATAAAAGGAAATGAAAATCCGAGAATCTTTCAAAGATTCTCGGGTCTTTATTCTTCCAACTCAAACTATGCTAATACTTCACAATGTGTAGTCTAATTTTTATTATGGACCTGTTAAGTTTAACATTATACTTTACAACAACAAAATAAAAAATACATTCATTGGATGATGACGTAACAAAAAATGGACCCCTTAAAAGGAGTCCATCTCATCTTTAATCTGCTAATTCTTTAAGTATTGATTATTTTTATTCACTCAGGTGTACGGATAACTAAAACATCACATTTTGATGAACGGACAATCGCTTCAGTTACGGAACCAATTAAGAACCGTTCCACAGCATTTAGGCCCGTTGCACCACAGACAATTAAATCGGCTTCTACTAAGTTTGAAAGCTCTTTTGTTAGAATATTTTTGGGAGAACCGTATTCAACCTTTTATATTAACTGGATCTGGTTTTTTCATGAATAAAGAAAGAATAAAGTTAACAATTGCTAAAGCTAGACCAATCAGGAATACAAAAGATGATCCTGACGCAGTTGCTGCTGTCAATTCATTTCCTAATGCTAAACCACTTTCTTGTTTTGCTGATAAAAGAGCTACGATGATTGCGATACCCATCGCACCAGCAACTTGTTGTACTGTCTGAGTTAACGCGATACCGTCTGGATAGTACTCACGAGGTAATGAGTTTAACGTATTTGTTTGTGTTGAAGCAAGAACCATACCAACACCTAACATCCATATGATGTGTGTTACTACAATCATCCATGTCGCTGTATCAGTACCGAATGAAGCGTAAAGGGCATAACCGATTACAACTAATATAGTACCTGGTGTAATAACTGCTTTTGGGCCATATTTATCAAACATTTTACCGATAGTTGGTGCTAAAATACAGTTTAATAAACTACCTGGTAATAAAACTAACCCTGTTGCAAATGCAGCCATTAATAAACCTAATTGCATAAACATTGGTAAAACAACTAATAGAGAAAGCATGTTGAAGAATGTAATGAAGCTCATCACAACTCCAAGTACGAATAATGGGTACTTGAATGCTTTTAAGTTTAACATTGGCTCTGTCATTTTTGTTTGACGAATGCAGAATAAGATTACGCCAATGACACCAATAATAATCGCTGTTAAGACAATTGTGCTTGTCCAACCACGTTCACCTGCAACGCTGAACCCGTATACGACACCACCGAAACCAATGGTAGATAAAACAACTGATAATGCATCAATTGAAACTTTGCGCACTTCGTTGACGTTCGGTAAATATAAAATACCGAAAATTAAAGAGAATAATAAGAATGGCACCGTTACCCAGAAAATCCATTCCCAAGATAATGTATCTAAAATAAGACCAGCAATTGTTGGGCCTAGGGCTGGTCCAGCAAGCATAACTAAACCTAATATACCCATCGCCGCACCACGTTTATTTGGTGGGAAAATCGTAAAGATAACGTTTTGTGTTAAAGGTAAGTTAATCGCTAAACCTGCCGCTTGGATAACACGACCTATTAATAAAATGCTAAAGGATGTGGCGATTGCAGCTAAAATTGTACCGCCAAGTAATAAAATAACCGATGTTAAGAACATTTGACGCGTTGTAAATTTTTGCATCAAAATACCTGTTACCGGTACTAAAATCCCTAAAGTTAAGAAGTAACCTGTCGCCAACCATTGAATCGTTGTTGATCTTACATCAAATGTTACACTTAAGTCTCCTAGTGCAATATTTAATGCTGTCTCACTAAATAGTCCGACAAATCCTGCTACTAAAAGAGCAGCCATTATTGGTCCTGTCTTGATTTGCTTATCCATGTTTGTTTAAAACTCCTTTAAAATTTTATAGGGAACCTTTCGAAACGTTACATGCTTTTAATATTTCGTTTAGGCCTACACCTTTATATCCTTTTTGTTGGAAAAGCGATGTCACGATGTTGATTATTAACGATTTTGTATCCATGCCGTAGTACACCTCCAACATACCAACTGGTCTGTTCTTAATATAACAAAAAAAATTTCTATGATGTAAGAACTTTTTTGCACTTTAACCGTATTCAACTTCACAATTTAGACACATTTAAAGAGGTTGATTAGGACTCAAGGTTCATTTCATCTAAAAATATTTTTCCTATTTTCTTCCTCAACTAACTTGCTACTACACGCAAATAAAAAGAACGAATTCCCCCATTCGGAATTCGTTCTTGAATAATTATGCTAACTCCAACCATGCGACCTCTTCATAATGCGCAGAGTGTATATGGCAACACATTGAATACCGTTGGATTTATGTATAGGATTAATGAATATCTTTCTTTTTGAAATTACCACCTTTAACTTCTGCTACGTCATAAACCGTAACAAAGGCATTTGCATCAATTTCATTAATAATTTCTTTCATTTTACTTTCTTCCAATCGGTTGATTACACAAGTGATTTCCTTAAAATGTTCATTTGAATAACCGCCGTAAACATCATTATATGTTGCTCCACGACCTAATCTATCGCGAATTGTTTCTATCATTAATTCGGGTTGATTTGTGATAATTTTAAAGGTTTTAGAACCACTTAAACCTTCTTCAACAATGTGAATTACTTTAGAAGCAATAAAGTAAGCGATTGCTGAAAGAATAGCCCCTTGTAGACCAAATACTGTTGAAACAACAATAAAGACAAACATATTTAAGAATAATATTAAATCACTTGTCCCAAAAGGTAATTTTTTAGAAAGTAATACAGCTAACATATCAATCCCGTCTATTGCGCCACCATTACGCAGTGCTAACCCCATACCAAAACCGATGATAATACCGCCAACAACAGTAACTAACAATGTATCACCATGAATAATCGTTGGTACCTCGTGCATAACGATAGTACCGACTGCTAATGATGCAATGCCTATAACAGAATAAATAGCAAAACTTTTACCAATTTGCTTATATCCTAACCAAACAAAAGGGATGTTAATGACTGCAATTAGAAGTCCTAATGGTAATCCAAATAGTTGTGAGCCAACGATACTTAAACCTGTCACTCCACCATCTGAAACGTTGTTTGGGATTAATACTGCTTCTAATCCATATGCTGCTATAAAAGCCCCAATAATAATCAATAATACTCTTGAAAGTATCTTCAGTTTATTTGGTTTTTGTTTTATAGTTTTATTCATTTATATTCCCCGTTTCAAACTAATTTCTCTTTTTGTTACTATGTATTTTTTAGTCCACACCACTCATTGCAAATGATTTTTATATTCATAAATTCTACTATTTTGTTCTTCATCGCTATAAAAGTATAGCTTATCTAACTAAAGAACGAAAATAAAAAGGTAATCCATTTTTTTGTGAGATATATTATTCTCTAATGCACTTGCGATAATTATTATAGGTAAACCACCAAAATACTTAAATATTTTTACACGGCCGTTGATTATCCAATTTGCCCCATTACAATTTAACAAGTAATGCGCAAGGATCCCATTTTGCACTTGTACGTTTTTGGTTCGCTTTGGACGAAATGATCACTACATCATAACCGAGGGCTAAGTGTAGCAGGAAGTGACAGCTACACTATTTTCGATCATCCTGTTGTGGATATTTGTCCGTTACGTACCTACAACGCTCAAAAGAAAACCGAAATGGATTTGGAAAAGCCAAAATTGCATCTTTGGCTGCTTACTGTATAAATAGGAAAATGGCTATTCTTTCATTTCCAAAAGCCTTGGCACTTCTATTACAAGTAGCTATGGAGAGTGACGGACGGACGAACGACTACCACACGATTATCGAAAAAATGCGAAAGGGATGCGACTTTGTCGCATCCCTTTCGCATCAAGAAATCTCGATAATGTTGTAGAACTCGTTCAGTCCTAAGCACTCCAAAAGCACATACACATAGAGTGCCTACTGTGTTATCACCATTTTAATAAGCAATTCAGTTTCCTAAGTAATCTGTACACAAATCTGTTTAGTTTTATGAATTGAAATCATATATTTGACCTTTAATCAAATATGCTGTACTTTCAGCGATATTTGTTATATGGTCTGCTGTTCTCTCAAGAAAACGATTTACAAATAATAATTGTACAAGCTGATTTGTTTCTTCTGGATGTTCACTTAGATAAGTAGTAAGTTTTTTATATGTTTCACCACTATATTGATCCACTTCATCCTCTAGGTCACCAACTTCTTTAGCAAGTAGGATATTTTCCTCTAAAAAAGATTGTAGTGCTTTTCGGAGCATTTCAATGGATACTTCTTTCATCTTCTCTAAATGTGTAATTTCCAGTAAAGAAATTGTATTACCAATCTTAATCGTTGCTTTTGCAATATTTACAGCAAAATCCGCGACCCGTTCAATTTCAGATGAAATTTTAAGTACACCAATAATCTCGCGTAAATCCCTTGAAACAGGCGCTTCTTTTGCCATAATCCAGATTGCAAACTGGTTAATTTCCATTTCAAGATTATCAACAGCTGTATCTCCCTCTATGACCTTTAAAGCAATCTCAACGTCTTGTGTTTTCAAGGCTTTAAAAGATCTTTCTAGGGCAATAATTGATAGTTCACCCATTTCGGTGATTTTTCTTTTTAATTCCTCTAAATTTTTCTCGAAGTTTTCACGAATGACCATTTGTTATCCCCCTGTTATCCAGCATTAATGCGCAGGCCGATTAAAATCGCCACGTCCTGTGGCAACATCGGCACTAGTATGTCCTGTACGTCGTAAGACTCCCACTTCTAGGCTTGGCTGAAACACAAGAAAGCGTAAGTGGGAGATCAACTGCCCCTAAAAGCCCGAATGGTTCAATTAACAATCAGTGGGGGAAGAATCCCCCATTGATTGAAGTTTCACTTTATCCGAATCGACCTGTTACATAATCTTCTGTTCTTTGATCCTGTGGCGTAGAGAAAATTTTATCTGTATCATCGTATTCAACGATTTCTCCATTTAAGAAAAACGCTGTTTTATCAGAGATTCGTGCAGCTTGTTGCATGTTATGAGTAACAATAACGATTGTATAATCTTTTTTCAAGTTTGTGATTAGTTCTTCTACTTTTAACGTAGAAATTGGGTCTAATGCGGAAGTAGGCTCGTCCATTAATATAACATCTGGTTTCATTGCAATCGCACGTGCAATACAAACACGTTGTTGCTGACCACCAGACAAACCTAGTGCTGATGTTTTAAGACGGTCTTTTACCTCATCCCAAATCGCAGCTCCGCGCAAACTCTCTTCCACAATTCTATTTAATTCTTTTTTATTTTTGATGCCTTGCCCTCTTGGACCATAAGCAACATTGTCATAAATACTCATTGGGAATAAATTTGGTTTTTGAAATACCATTCCCACTTTTGTTCGTAATTTGATTACATCATTTGTTTTATAAATGTCTTCATGATCAATGACAATTTCACCTGTAATTTTCACGCCATCAATTAAATCATTCATACGGTTTACTGTTCGTAAAAAAGTTGATTTACCACAACCTGAAGGACCGATTAAAGCAGTAACCTCTTTTTCATGAATAGCAAGATCGACTCCGAACAGTGCTTGTTTCTCACCATAGAATAAATTTAAATCCTTCACATTAATTTTCGATGTACCTTCTTTACGTAGCTCCATATGTGAAAATACCTTCCCTACTTGGTTTTGTTTGGTCGTTAGTTCACCATGTTCCATTACTGATGTACTCATTGACATACTCCTTATTTGTTGGTTGCTTTGTTTAATTTTTTCGATATATATGTTGCTGAAAGATTGATTGCCAAAATAATTACGATTAGGACAATACCAACTGCAGCAGCAAGTTCAATGTCTCCAGATTCTTGTGTTACTAAATAGGAATGAACCGTTAAAGTTCTAGCTGATGAAAAGATACTCTCTGGCATGGCAGCTACAGTACCTGCAGTTAAGAAGATTGCAGCTGATTCACCAACAATTCGTCCAATAGAGAGGATGATACCAGATAAAATCCCCGGCATTGCACTAGGTAAAATCACCTTATATAAGGTTTGTAGCTTAGTATTTCCAAGTGCTAATGAACCTTCACGATACGAAGGCGGTACTGTTTTTAATGCTTCTTCTGTTGTACGGATGATTACTGGCAAAACAATAATCGTTAATGTTAATGAAGCAGCAATAATAGACATACCTAACTTCAAGGTTGTTACAAAGAATACTGCTCCAAACAGACCATAAATAATCGAGGGAATCCCTGTTAAACTTTCTGTTGCAAAACGTATGATTTTTACTAATCGGCCTTGTTTAGCATATTCTTGCAGGTAAACTGCCGCTAATATCCCAATTGGCGTTGCAATGACTAATGAAATAACGATTGTGTAGATTGTTGTTACAATCATTGGCCAAATACCTCCGCCTCCCTCTGGGGAATAATCGCCAAAGATGAAATCGAAACTAATCAAACTAAATCCTTTATAAAAGATAAATCCAACAATCATGACGAGGACAGCAACCGATAAGAAAGCTGATAACCATAAAAGTCCACGTAACAAGTTATCTTTAAATTGTCTCATCTTAGTTGCCACCCTTCGCACTTATTTTTGCTAAGACAAAATTCAAAATTAATATAAATGAGAATAAAACAATTCCCGTTGCAAATAACATTTCTTGATGTGTACCGAAGGCATAACCCATTTCTAATGCAATATTTGTCGTTAGTGGACGAACACTATCTGTTAGGCTCATTGGGACGATTAAACTATTACCTGCTACTAAGATAACTGCCATCGTTTCCCCGATTGCTCTACCTAAACCTAATACGATAGCCGTCATTATACCTGATTTAGCTGCTGGTACAATGACTTTAAAAATTGTCCCAATTTGGGATACTCCAAGAGCTAATGATCCTTCACGATATGTTTGGGGGACAGCACGAATCGCTGTCTCTGCTACAGTCACAATTGTTGGTAACATCATAATTGCTAGCACAAGAATAACAGCTATTAAGCTTTGTCCTTTCACTAAACCTAAACTATTTTGTAAAAATGGAACAATGATTGCAAGTCCAAATACGCCATATAATACAGAAGGGATACCCGCTAGCAACTGAATTGCTGGTGAAATAATTTTAGCTACCCTTTTAGAAGCAATTTCTGCTAAGAAAATAGCTGTAAATAAGCCAATAGGAACCCCAATAATTAATGCTCCAATTGTTGCATAAATGGATGCAACAATCATTGGGAATATACCGAATTTATCTTCACTCGGTACCCAATCAGTACCAAAAATAAAGTCTATAAAGCTATATCCCTCTGCTACAAAGGGATGAGCTCCTTTATAAAATACAAATCCAATGATTAACAATAAAGATAATACTGAAAGAAGTGCACAAATCAAGAAAATTCTTGAAGACACCTTTTCTAACATATACTTTCTTTTATTTGCTTTACCGATTTCTACTGCCTGTTTGTTAGTTGTTGGGATAGACACTCTTTATTCCTCCAAAATTACGTTCAATATTATGTTGTTGTCTTCCTTTAAGAATCTTTTATTTTACAGGGATTGCTCCTGCTTCTGCTGCAATGAGTTGTCCATCTTCACTTAAGATAAAATCTATAAAACGTTGTCCAGCATCTGTTAATTGACCTTCTTTATATACAAATAAGAATGGTCTAGACAAACTGTATTCTTTTTTTAGAACATTTTCTGCATTTGCTTCTACGCCATTAATATCGATTGTGGAAATGGATTCATCGATATATTCAAATGAAATAAAGCCCACTGCATGTTTATTGTTCGCAACTGTTGTTTTAATATTACCGTTACCACTTGCGATAATGGCACTTCTTACTAATTCACCCGAGCTGTAGTCTACAATTTCTTGAAAAGCATCACGTGAACCTGAACCATCCTCACGAGAGACAACAACGATTTCCATATCATCTCCACCAAGTTCATTCCAGTTTGTCACTTCACCAGTAAAAATTTGTTTTACTTGCTCCAGCGTAAGATCTTTTACTTTGTTAGTTGGATGAGTGACTACTACAATTCCATCGTAAGCAATAACTACCTCATTCAATCCACTTGCTATTTCTTCTTCCTTTAAATCACGTGAAGACATACCGATTTCAGACACGCCACTGATTGCATTGGTAATACCCGCAGAAGAACCAATTTGATTTATTTCAATATTCGTATTATCTTGCTCTGAATATTTGTGCGCTAATTTTTCAGCAAGCGGCCCTACAGATGTTGATCCTGAAATAGACACTGTAGCGTGACTACCTTTTGAAGCTTTTGTGCTATTATCATCATTGCTTGTACATGCTGATAGTACAGTAAGCAGAGACAGCATTAATAATCCCATTTTTACTTTTTTCAAACTGATCATTTCTTACCTCCAAGAAATATGTTAGGAACTTTTCTATGACGTATTTTGTCTAATACTAGAATAATTGCATAGTGTAAATTTTCGACACGCCTTTTGTAAAGGTTTTGTAAATTTCGTTAAAAACAAGATGTTTTATGTTAAAAATTGTTAAGAATAGGTGCTAGACAAGATAACTTAGGATGAGTTGAAAATGAATTTATAATACTTTCCATTTATTTCACAATCATTCTAAGTTGTTTATTTTGTTTCTTATTAATTAATAAACTCGACTTATTAAAAACAGAAATAATAAAAGCTCGAAAATTCAACTTTGAATCTTCAAGCTTTTTACATTTATCTAGAAATCTCTAATTGGATCAAACATGGCACTATGACTTTGAAGACATCAATCAAGCATTTGAATATTTAAAAACTGGTATCACAATTAAACCAATCCTAAAAATCGCAAAATAGTCTTTGAAGAAATAATTTAATACTTATTGATATCATCTTAAAGAACCACATGATAAAAAAGAACGTACTCCTCATCAGGAAAACGTTCTAAATAATTTTACTAACACAGACCTAATGACCGCTTGGAATAAAATATACGATTTTGCGCACATTAGATTAGACTCTATAGTCAATTTTTTCACAGTACAAAACGGAGGTGAAAAATGATGCCAAAGAAAAGTGAACCTGGCTTCAAAAAGGGAAAAAAAGAGCCTAAAGTGCGCGAAGAGTATTCAAAAGAGTTAAATCAAGTGATTCATAATAACAAGCAACAAGAAGTTACTAAACATAAAGGGACATAACTAAAAGCCTTAGTTCTATCTTATTGGAACTAAGGCTTTTATTAACGCTAACACCAACCAGGCAACCGCTTCGCAATGTGTCGTGTGTATGTTGCAACACATGGGGTGTTGGTGGGTTTATCTATTAAAGTACTTTTTCTACGTTCCGTATTGTATACAAATGATTTATTTTATTTAAGACATGAACTGATGTACTGCCTTGATAAATGCTTCCGAATCTTCTAGCATACCAAGATGACCTGTATTCGTATTCATTTTCTGTACATTTGGATTTTTTGTTTCTATTGGTTTGACAATTTTGTCGTTTGAACCTTCTATCACTAAAATTGGTGTGGTTGTATCTTCAACAAAGTGATGCTGATTCGGTCGATACTTCATGGCCTCAAGCGCGGCAATAAGGCCAGCCTCTGAAGCACGATATGCAATTTTCTTGGCAAAATCAATTGTTTCATCCTTTGCATTGTCACTAAAAAAGGCACCAATCAGTTGATTGACAAAGCTTTTTACCCCAATTTTAGGAATTTGTTCTTGTTGCTTCGTACGTTTTTCTTTTTGTTCCTCCGTATCAGACAAATCGGAAGAATACGCTAAAATCACTCGTTTTATTGGAGCAATTTTTTCTTCGAGTGCCGCTAATACAATATAGCCTCCTAAAGAATGACCCAGCCACGTTGCCTCAGTAATCCCCTCATGTTGTAGTACATCTGCAACAGCCTTCGCATAATCGTAAACGGAATAACTTGATTTTTCTAACTCACTTAGACCGTGCCCTGGCAAGTCTATCGTAATCACATCAAATTGATGGGTAAAATTCTCGTATACATCATCAAAAATCTCCATTGCTCCTAAGAAACCATGAATCAACACAAGAGTTTCGCCTTTTCCTTTTCTCTTATAATGCAACATGTTAATTACCTCCTTTTATCTTTACTATACCCATTAATTGAAAAAGAAAAAAAAGAAAGAATTCCTCCATCGGGAATTCGTTCTTTTTCATTATTCTAACTCCAACCACGCAACAGCTTCGCAATGTATGGGGTGTATGTGGCAACAAAGAGGTTTTGGTGAGTTAATACAAAAAGGATTGGTCAACTAAGAATCGTGCATTTTATTTTCTAAAAAATACATTTCAACAATTGCTCTCGTTCAAGAAATATTTCTATTTAATTATGCTAGTTAAGACATGCGGGTATTTGCTTTATTTCCTGTTCCCTGACGCTTTTCCTTATATGAAATCACTCCAATCAAGCCAATTATGGAGAAGATAACTGGCGTGATGAAACCATAGTAGTATCCATCAACTTGATTACCTGAAGTAGCTTGAAAATGATCCAATATATATCCAAAAATGATTGGTAGCAAGACAGCACTTAGAAAGCCACCCGTATTCGCAACCCCAGAAACAATGCCAGATTCTTTTATAGGGAAAGATTGACGTACAGCTGCGAAGGTTAATGCACTTGCCCCATATCCAAAGCCAATGATAAAGAATAGAATCATTAGCAAGAAAAATGACGGATGCCCATTAAATAAAAGGAAAGTAAACCACCCCAATAAAACAGTGATATGAACGACAATATATGGCCTTTTTATTGTTTCTAATCTACTTGAAATCCAACTAGTTAGAGGAGCTCCAATAAGTGCCCCGATAACACCGATCATAATCATCTGGCTTGCATCTGAGCGTGTCATTTCATACAAATTCATCCCATATGGTACTGCCCAAGAACTGATAAACCCTACATAACCTCCGACTACTCCAAAATGACAAAAGAATAGAGCCCATGCTTGCCGGTTTGAAAATATTCTTCGTAGTAATACAGTTGTTTTTTCACGTTGAACTTCTTCTGTCACAACTACCGGTTCATCCAAAAAGATTCGTTTCACTTTTTTTACAAGTACCAAATAAAGGAGAAAGCCACATAAACATAATAGTAGCCCTGCTAAGAAAAATGCTGCCCTCCAACCAAGTAAAGTTATCAATGTGGAGAAAGGGACTGTCGCCAATAAGAAACCAAGACTTCCTGTCATGCCCGCTATGCCAATTAATCGAACAAATTCCTTTGTATGAAACCATTGGGCTAAAATTAGCACCATATTTACCCATATGGTCGCATCCCCTATCCCAGTGAATATTCTGGAAAAAAATAGGACGAATTCATGTGTACCAAGACTATAAATGATTGTACCTAAACCTATAAGTGCGGCACCGATAATTAGAAAAAAGTTTGGCCCATAACGATCAGCCAAAATCCCCATCGGAATTTGCAAACTCGTGTATACCAAAAATTGTATACTCGTCAATAACCCAATAGTTGATGCAGTTACATTAAAATCCCTTATCAATTGGTCTGTAATCAATCCTGGAGCGGTTCGTTGGCTCGCCATTAACAAATAAGTAAACAATACAGCAACAAATACACCCCATCTGTATCTGCTATTTTGTTTGTCCAATGATTTCTACTCCTATTAGCTTTTATCTATATATATATGAATTTCATATAACGGTAAAACCTGTTTTTCAGAATAGTTTTACGATTTAAATTGGGTTGGAAGTGTTTTTAGTTAGATAAATTCAATTTCAAGAGTAGGGTAGTGCGATCCGTTAATGAGTTCTATTTTTAATACTTAAATGTCGCCTCTGCCACCGCATTATCATAAGTGTTACCCTTCTGGCTTAGAGAACGTTTAATCTTGTACTTACTTAATAATTCATCTATTCCAACGTTCTTGAATTCAGACCCACGGTCGGTGTGAAAGACTTTCACATGTTCAAATGGATACTTAGCAGAAGCGAAGGCACGGTGAACTAGAGCTGCGTCTTTTTTCTCAACGACGCTATACCCGACGATTTCTCGAATATATTCTCCTTACTTGTTATCTATTATTCTACTTGCCCTTAATTTTATTGTTCAACTAAGTGTAGACTATCCATTTGCACTGGAGTCTTCCTTGATGATGTTTCTGCTAAATAGTCATTTTCCAGCTTGATAACTCTAACCATTTTTCCTGTTCCTTATAATCGGGCATTATTTTTCCTACAAGGCGCCAATAGGATCGGTCGTGATTCAGATGGACCATATGACACATTTCGTGAACGACTACGTACTCGATTACCTTAAGAGGTGCCATTGCCAGCCTCCAATTAAATGTTAATTGCAGCTTAGAATCACAGGTTCCCCAATTACTTTTGCTATCAGTAATACGGATAGAACGTGGCTTTACTTTATAGTTGCTTTGATAAGAGGCGACACTCTTCTCAACTAAAGCTTTACACTGCTTGTAATAGAAACGTTTTAGAGCTTGTTTAATTTTTTCATCATCTAGCTGCTTCACATATATATGTAACTTATCTCCTTCAAATACCACATGGTCTTGCGTGATATTGATATCATGATAAATTCTTATTGGATAGGTGTTTCCTAAATAAAGAAAGCTCTCACCATGTTCGTAGACCTTCTTTTGTGGCCCAAGCAGTCTATCCTTTTGTTCTTTTGATTTTTGCTGAATGAGTTCCCATTTGTCCTCTAATAATTGAATAACTCTTTCGTCTGGTGTCCCTTTCGGAGCAAGAACTTCAATATTTCCATAGTGATCCATAGTAATGCCTATGGTTGTCCGCTTTTTGTATGTTATTTGAAATTGTATTGTCTCACCTGAGTAGTTATGTATCATTTCATCACCTGTTGGACCTTTATTGCCCATATTTTCTGTATTTTAGCATTTATCCTTCTGAAAAATTTCTAGTCGCACTTAACAAGGACAGACATATTCAATCCATGAATTAACTATATGTAGACTAAAAAGCGGTAAAAGAGCAATAATAATCTCATTCTACCACTTCTTTATTACTCTATTAAAAGTGGTCCGATATGAACTCGCTACACTCTTTCACAGTTTCTTTAAACTCAAGTTTTCTACCTGGGTGAACGCTAAGTTTCCAGGTTAGAAATTTTGCCGAAAAGTAATGCATCATAATACTTATCCGCTATAAAATAGTGGTCTTTTAATCGTCCTTCTAACTCATACCTGTTCTTTTCCAGTATCCGAGCAGAACCAATATTGGCATGAACTACCACAGCATGAAGTTTATGAAGATTAAGTGATTCAAATGCAAAATCACTCATCAATGCAACTACCTCTGTGCCATACCCTTTACCCCAGTGTTGTTTATGTAACACATAACCAATTTCAGCTTGGTTTGCTTCTTGATCAAAATTAAAAATCATGGCTGTCCCTATAATTGCTTGAGTTAATTTTTCAACAATGGAGGAATATAAATGAGTACCTGCCAACTCACGTTTTAACATTATATCAATGTGCTGACGCGATTCCTCCAGAGTACTCATCAGATTCCAGCCAATAAACCGTGAAACTTCTTGATCTGATGCATAATCATGTATCTCTTGAACATCCTCTATCCTTAGTGCTTTGAAATAGACTTTTTTACCCTCTAATGAATGAAATAAATCATCTTGCTTCTCCATTTTAACCTCCTCTAATTTCACCTTTGGTAATGTACCTCCGTTGTAACGATATTATTTCCAATTAAAGTTAATATTATCGTACTAACCTCAATACATCCTTTCAAATAATTTCCCATTATATGTTCCAACTGTTTCCTTGGGAATCTAAACTATTTCTTTCAGAAAACAGACATTATCAAATCTAAAAAAAATTGCCGGTTTCAAAGGAACTTCAAACTGAATAAAATAAGTACACATGAGTTGATGTGATTCATTTTTTCTCTAACTTTTGAGAGTTACATCATTTCACTGTCCTCGTCCCATCAACATTCTTTTCCAAAGTTATCAAGCAATGCACGCACTTCATCTGTTGATTTCGTGTTCATCAATTGATTTCTTAATTCACCAGCTCCACGGAATCCTTTGACATAAATTTTGAAAAAGCGATGAAGCCCTGTGATTGAACGTGGCAGTGCTTCCGCATATTGATCTTGAAGATCAAGCTGCAGTCTTAAAAGATCAAGGTATTCTTTACTGCTATGCTCTTTTGGCTCTTTTTCAAAAGCAAACGGATTTTTAAAAATACCTCGCCCGATCATAACGCCATCAATACCGTATTGTTCAGCAAGCTGTAGCCCAGTTTGACGGTCAGGAATGTCCCCATTGATTGTTATTAGCGTATTTGGTGCAATACGGTCACGTAATTTTTTGATTTCCGGAATTAGCTCCCAATGCGCATCTACTTGGCTCATTTCCTTTCTTGTACGTAAATGAATAGAAAGGTTCGCAATATCCTGTTTAAAAATATGCGTTAGCCACTCCTCCATCTCATTTACATCGTTATAGCCAAGCCTTGTTTTCACACTTACAGGCAGTCCTCCCGCTTTTGCTGCTTGAATAAGTTCTGCCACAACGTCTGGACGTAGAATAAGGCCACTACCTTTCCCTCTTGTTGCCACATTCGGTACTGGGCAGCCCATGTTAATATCGATGCCTTTAAATCCTAGCTCTGCCATGCCAATACTCATTTGACGGAAATATTCGGGATTATCCCCCCAAATATGTGCCACCATTGGCTGTTCATCTTCTGTAAAAATCAAACGGCCACGCACACTTTTCATGCCCTCTGGATGACAATAGCTATCTGAGTTTGTAAACTCTGTGAAAAATACATCCGGTCTACCTGCTTTACTTACTACATGACGAAAAACAACATCCGTCACATCTTCCATTGGTGCAAGTACAAAAAATGGTCGTGGTAAATCACGCCAAAAATTATCTATCATTTCAAACTCAAATCCTCTCACTATGGATACAACTTCAAACTCTCGGTCAAAAAATATCAAGTCAAATGTTCCACTTCTTTTACACTTATATCATGCTTAATAACTTATTATCAAACACAAGTACATTTGGACATTAATAATTTGTGAAATACTATTGTGAAAATCGACAATGTTTATTTTAACGAAAATCGGTCTTGAATGGTATTTTTATAAAGTGAAACTTCAATCAGTGGGGGTTTTCTTCATCCTCCACTGATTGTTAGTTGAACCAATCGGTCTTTTACGGGCAGTTGTTCTCCCACTTATCTTTTTCTCTTTTCTTAAATCTTGAAGTGGGAGTCTTACTGCCCGTTAATGCGGGATAAACAAAAAAGCAGATGGTATAGATTTTTTCTATATCAACTGCTTTTCTATTATACCAACTCCAACCACGCGACAGCTTCACAATGAGTCGTCTGTGGGAACATATCAACCGGCTGTACTTCTTGCGTTTTGTAGCCACCATCTTCTAAGATGCGTAGATCTCTCGCAAGTGTTGCTGGGTTACAGGAAACGTACACGACGCGCTTCGGTTTTTGTTCTAAGATCGTTTGAAGTAGTGCTTCGTCACAGCCTTTTCTCGGTGGATCTACTACTAGTACATCCGCTGTCTTGCCTTCTTTATACCATTTTGGAATGACTTCTTCTGCAGGACCTGCCTCGAAGAATGTGTTGTTGAAGCCATTCAATTCGGCATTGCGTTTCGCATCTTCAATCGCTTGTGGAACGATTTCCACACCAAGCACTTGTTTTGCTTTTTGCGCAAGGAATAAAGAAATCGTTCCAATACCGCAGTAAGCGTCGATTACCGTTTCTTCTCCAGAAAGCTGTGCATAATCGAGTGCTTGTTTATATAGCACTTCTGTTTGTTCAGGGTTCACTTGATAGAACGAACGAGCAGATATTTCAAATCGAATATCTCCAATTAGATCTTCAATTACTGCCTTGCCCCATAGGACATTCGTGTCATCTCCGAAAATAACATTTGTATTGCGCGTATTTACGTTTTGGATAATAGAAACTACATTTGGCTCTACTTCTCGTATAAGGTCAATGATGGCATCTTTTTTCGATAACTTCGGATGTTTGGTAACAAGTACAACCATTACTTCCCCTGTTGCGCGACCTTTCCGTACGACAAGATGACGAAGCTGTCCTTTTCTCGTTTCTTCATTATAAGGAACCAAATCGAGCTCTAATGCTTTTTCTTTCACCGCACGTAGTAAACGATCTGCTTCATCTGTTTGAATCAAACATGTATTTGTATCTGCAATGCGATGTGATTTCGTTTGATAGAAACCTGCAACAACTTGTCCATTTTCTATATCAAACGGAATTTGTGATTTATTGCGATATTCCCATGGCTTGTCCATACCCTTAACTGGTAATACAGGTGCATCAATTTTTCCGATACGTTGCATGACGTTACGTACCATGCTCTCTTTCCATTTAAGTTGGCCTTCATATGTCATATGCTGCAATTGACAGCCGCCACATTCGGAGAATACAGGACATGGAGCTTCTACACGAAATGGGGATGGTTCTACGATTTTCTTTAATTTTGCGAAGCCGTAGTTTTTTAATGTTTTTAATATATGGACTTCTGCTGTTTCGTTCGGTAAACCACCTTGAATGAAGAGTGGATATCCATCTACTTTTGCTACTCCTGCTCCATCGTGTGTTAAATCCTCTATATGAACTGTAATGCGATCATTCTTCGTTACCGGTGTATTCACTTTATTGCTCCGTTCCTATTTGATTGTTTCATTATAGCAAAAATAAGCGCCTGTTTAAAATGAAGTATGTCCATGATAATCTATATATACCATGTAGCGACTGTATAAATATCATTTTTTCAACTAACCCAAATTTCAGCAAAAAGAGGGGCTGTCCAATAAGCCCATAAATTGAAGCAGGTGCATGAGCTGAAGGCCCCGCAGGAGCGAACAAAGGAACAAAGGCTATGAACGCCACCTCATGTGGCAACGCCTTTGTGAGTTGGCCTGAGGAGACTGAAGCCATACCTGCGGAAAGCGTCCGTTTGGAAAGTAAATCAATACTCACCTTTCTATCTAGCTCATTTTACTTCCAAAACTTCCTTATTAACTATTTCCACTAATTCTTCCCAAGATTGAATTTCATGTGTTGGCTCAATTGCTGTTACATTCTTCTTCAAATGCGGATTAAACCAACAAGTATCTATACCGAAGTTATTTCCACCTTGAATATCTGATGTAAGGGAATCTCCAATCATTAATACACGTGATTTATCGGAAATATTTAGTTTGTCGAATGTATATTCAAAAATCTCTGTTTGCGGCTTTTGAAAACCGGTTTCCTCGGAAGTTATTATAACCTCAAATAAATTCTTTAGCGAAGATCCACCTATTCTTGCATGTTGTACCTCTTTAAAACCATTAGTTAATAATGCAAATCTACAACCTGAAAGATTCGCAAACATTTCTTCTACACCGTCAATCATATGTACTTCTTTTCCTAATTTATCTAAGTACTTTTGTCCAAATGCTTCGGCATCTATGTCCATTGCATGCTGTAAAAATAAACGCTTGAATCGCTCTACCTTAAGCTTTGCTAAAGTTGTACGACCATGCTCTAAATCATCCCATAATACTTTACTGATATCTTTATAACTTGGAAGGTAATCCTCCATACCATTCGGTAATTCATATTCCATAAATAAATGAAGAAGTGCATTTTTCTCGGTCATTCCAAAATCGAACAACGTGTCATCCAAGTCAAATATTAAAACGTCATATCTCATTCATTTTCCACCCCTTCATTGTTAACATTCTATATATTTTACCATATTATCAAATTTATCTAGGCGTATTCATTTCGTTCAGCTCTATTTTAGCATGCTTTGGAGTAAGCATATGCCATATCACGAGAAGGTAAGTCATACCAAATCAGTGGGGTGACACCCATCTAAATTGTGAATGTACGAGGAAATTGAATTTACTTGCTCCGGCTTACTATTTTCTTACTTAACGCCAATTTATAGAAACGGATTCGTGACCCGCATCGCGCGGCCTTCGGAAGTAGTTCTCCAACCACAAGAGCTTTTTCACATCTTACCTCGAGGGGTAGCGCTCAAGCTAGACAATTACTAATAAAAATAGAACCTCGGATATCCGAGGTTCCAGTATTATTCGTCTTTAATCACACCGTCTTTGGAAGCAGCCCAAAAAGCTACAACAATTGATCCGATCAATACGATGAATGGTGCGTAAAATATGAAAAAGTCTGACATGCGAGCTCCTCCTTATGCGTGATTGTCTTTTTTCCCACGGACATAGTCTTTATTAAACAAGAAAAGACGTAACAATAAATACAGAGAAGGTATTAATAAAGCAAGGCCTGCAAGGAATGCAATGATTAAGGAAATCGCCATTGCTTCATTCGTAAAGCTATCGTAAATCGTTAAGTACGGATACAACAAATACGGTCGATGTGCAAAACCATATGCAAAGAATGCAATGAGAAACTGTCCTACTAAAAGACCAAATGCTGCTCCATAACTTCTTTTTTTATACAAAAGCCAAACCGTTCCTACAAATAATAAAAACGATAAACCAAACGCCCACCAAATATCGAGCATATTGCTGTAATGCTCTGGGTTATGTGAGCGAAGTTCTACCATAATACCCACCGCTGTAATAATCGTAGGAAACGACCATAGAAGGGCATATTTTCGCATGAGTATTGTCGCTTCTTTATCTCCTGCTTTATTCGCATACCAGGTTAAAAACACAGCCGAGATATAAAGAACTGCAGAAAGACTAAGCACAACAATTGCCCAAGTTAATGGACTAGTAAATAGCGCACGATAATCTAAAACAGGGGCATTATTTACCATCGTAATAAAACCCCCCTCAGAAATGGTCAATACGATGGACAATGCTGCCGGAATAAACAATCCTGCTAATCCATACATTAACGAATATCCTTTATGTCCTCTTGAGCCGTACGTTTCAAAAGCGTAGTACGAACCACGGATTGCAAGTAAGATTAAAGCAATACTCGCTGGTACAAGCAATGTCGTACCATAGTAAAATGCTGTTTTCGGGAAGAATCCAATGATTCCTACAAAGAAGAATACAAGAAACACATTCGTCACTTCCCAAACAGGCGATAGATAACGCTGAATCACATTCGTCAAAATGTGCTGTCTTCCTGTCAGTAAGCTATAAGCATTAAAAAATCCTGCTCCAAAATCAATGGATGCAACTATTAAATAGCCAAACAAGAACGTCCATAACACTGTAATCCCGATGATCTCTAACGTCATGAAATATCACCGCCTCTTTCAATATGACGATCTTCTAATTCACGTTCTACTGGATTTTTTCTAAACATACGACTAAGCACAACTATAGTTCCAATTCCAAGCACAACATAAAGACCTGCAAATAGAAGCAACATCGTATCTACGTGCGCACTAGTCGTTGCAGCATCTTCTACACGCATAATTCCTCTTAAAATCCATGGCTGTCTTCCAACTTCCGCTAACCACCAGCCTGCTTCAAGGGCAATAATAGAAGCTGGGCCACCTAAAACAATCAACCAGCGGAAAAGCTTTGAATCCACGAAAGACCATTTCAA
Source organism: Psychrobacillus sp. FSL H8-0484 (assembly GCF_038005325.1). Taxonomy (NCBI): domain Bacteria; kingdom Bacillati; phylum Bacillota; class Bacilli; order Caryophanales; family Bacillaceae; genus Psychrobacillus; species Psychrobacillus sp. FSL H8-0484. The sequence continues at coordinate 3,484,743 of NZ_JBBOSZ010000001.1, forward strand.
AAGCTTCCCTAACCAGTATAATCCGGCAAGACCGACCAAGCTCATCCCTATCGTCACCATCAAGTCAAACAAATAGTGAATATATAAAGGAGGCACTTCATCTTCAGGGAACTGATCTAACCCTATTACTTCAGCAGTCGGATTGAAATGCGCAAGAATACTTAACGCAAATGGAATCTCAATCGCGTATTTCACTTCTCCGTCATCCAAAACTCCATACAAAATTAAAGGTGCATTTCCTCCTGTTTCAAAATGCCATTCAGCAGCTGCTAGTTTTTCAGGTTGGTACTCTGCCAAATATTTACCGGAGAAATCGCCAATAATAACAGTGGCAATTGAAAAGACAAGTCCTACCTTCATTGTTAAGTACAACGCTTTTTTATGATAAACATGATTCGACCCTTTTAATAACCGGAAAGCTGCAATGGCTGCTAAAATAAATGCTGTAGTCATATACGCTGTAACTACAACATGTGCAACTTTCGTTGGCATTGCTGGGTTAAACATCGCTAGTAACGGACTAATATTTACTAATGAGCCGTCCACAACGTCAAAACCTTGGGGTGCATTCATAAAGGCATTGACAATAGTAATGAACACCGCAGAAAAAGATGCCCCAACGGCAACCGGTATTAGTAAAAGTAAATGCTTCTTTTGATTCTCAAAACGATCCCAAGTATACAAATAAATGCCAAGGAAAATTGCTTCAAAAAAGAACGCAAATGTTTCCAAAAATAATGGAAGAGCAATAATATTACCTGCTAGTTCCATAAAATTAGGCCAAAGCAGAGATAGCTGCATCCCTATAGCAGTTCCAGTTACTACTCCGACTGCAACTGTAATGACAAATCCTCGTGCCCATCGTCTTGCAAGTAATATGTAGTGTTCATCATTTTTCTTAATGCCAACCCACTGGGCAATCATAATCATTAAAGGGACACCTACACCGATTGTTGCATAAATAATATGAAAAGATAAGGTCAATTCCGTTAACACACGACTAAAAAATACGGCTTCTTCATTTCCCAAATGTTATACCTCCTTAACCTCCAAATATTCTTCCCACAATGGATAGCATCATAATCCCTGCCACAACAAAAGCAAGCCACATTAAGTATTTTTCTTGTTTCTTATACATGCCTTCCACTCCTTTTGCCTAATTCAACAGGTTAAACTTTATTATTCCCTTTCTTTTCCGTTTTGTAACATATCCAAGATGAAAATATAACAAAAAGGTGAAAGAGGAGGGAATATTTTAAACAGATTAAATGAAGACTAGATTGGTACTCACTAGAATAGTTATACCCCCAAAATTTAAACAAAAACCCAGCTTTCTCTAAAGAATGCTGAGTTCATTTTCACGGTCTGTCCTGCTCTCGAATTTCATCGATTGGTACAAAAACCTCTATATGTCTATATAAATTTTGGAACGTTGCTGGAATAATTCCACCATATTCGCCATCTAGATTAAGTAATACTTTGTCTTCTGAAGTCACTTTTATATTCTTTGCTTTTTTATAAATCACATGGGGATCCGACAAATGTTCCCCTCGAATAGCAAGTGTTGCTAAACGAATAAATTCAGCAATATTAACTTTCTTTAAAATGAATAAAGAAAAATTCCCATCATTAATACTCGAATTTGGTGCGAGCTTTTCAAAGCCTCCAACAGAATTTGTCAGTCCGACTAAGAACATCATTGCTTCATCGTCAAATACTTCTCCGTCATATTCAATCCTTACTTTTGTAGCATTAATCGAAGGCAGCATTTCTATACCTTTTAAATAATATGCAAGTTGGCCAAGTACTGTTTTTAGCTTACTTGGAACTTCATAAGTAAGCTCGGTAATTCTTCCGCCACCTGCAATATTAATAAAGTAACGACGGTCATTCACTAGTCCAACGTCGACAGGAATAGTATCTCCTTTGATAATGATCTCTACTGCTTTTTGAATATCTCGAGGAATATGCACTGCTCTTGCGAAATCATTTGTTGTTCCCATTGGAATAAGCCCAATTCTCGGTCGGTCCTCAAACTCACTTACGCCTGCTACTACTTCATTTAGTGTTCCATCTCCGCCAGCAGCAATAATAATGTCGAAACCGTTTACAACTGCTTTTTTCGCAGCTTCTATAGCATCTCCTTCAGAGGTTGTTGCATGGCATGATGTTTCATAACCAGCAACCTCTAAAGTCTCCAACACTTCTGGCAAGTTCCTTTTAAAAAGCTCTCTTCCGGAAGTTGGATTATAGATAATCCGTGCTCGTTTCATACAGATGTATTCCTTTCTGCTTTACAATTTCTTTCATACCTATAAAAGACTATACACCTCATCAAAAGGTTTCCACTCACCACTAAAAAGAGCCGACTGCTGCCGACTCCCTATCGCTAAATTAGCAAGAATTTATTTTTGGAGAGCTTGTAACCAATTACTACGTATATCTTCGTACACAGATAAATGAAATTCTTTATTGTCCGTAAATTCTTTCGTCATTTGCTCAAAAAATGCTTTCTGTACTTCTTCGAATGTAGGATCTTCCTTTGGTGGAAATTTCGCTCTACTTTCCATTACATACTGTTGCACTTTTTCTGCACGTGGTCCCCACTTCGCGATCACTTCACCATCTTTATTTAACAATAAGTAAATTGGAATCGAGCGGCCACCATTTGTTAAGTATTCGTCTATTAACTCCAAGTTTTCATCACGATAGACTGCACGCATCTCAAGATCTGCTGCTTCTGCAATTTTACGTAAAATCGCATTATTCATCATCGCATCTCCGCACCAATCTTCTGTAATAACAAGTATATGTGGAGCCTGTTCTTTTAATACTGTAATAAACTCATCATCTGCAGGGACTTCAAATTGATTATAAATGGAGAAAGACTCATCTTTTTTAGTTGTCATGTCATCCATATATTGGGTAAATAATTTAGCTTCTTCAAAATACTGTTGTTCTGTTGGCATTTGAGAAACCCCCTTTTTTTTTAAGTATACTGTGTTTTCATAGCTTATTCAAATAAGTTGTTGACACAAAATAAAAAGAGGCATAGAGTATTTATTATTTTAGTTATTACAAAAAAAGGAAGTGATTTAATGCTTAGACATATGAAGAAAAGAATTACGTTTTCAGCTCCACTTATTATTGCTGGAAGCTTTCTATGTTTAATCTCATTAGGTACGATTTTATTGAAGTTACCCATTGCAACGACAACTGATATTTCATGGGTAGATGCGTTATTTGTTGCTACTTCTGCAACGACGGTTACTGGACTTAGTGTGTTTGACCCTGGAACGACTTTGACGCTTTTTGGGGAGATTGTCCTTCTCTTTCTTATCCAATGTGGAGGAATTGGATTAATGACTTTTGCAGTTGCTGTGCTAATTTTGCTTGGCAAGAAAATTGGTTTACAGCATAGAATTTACTTACAGGAGTCTTTTAGTCTGGAATCGATTGGTGGTATTGTAAAACTAACAAAGCTAATCTTACTATTTGTCTTATCTGTTGAAACTGTCGCAATTATTTTGTTAACACTTCATTGGATTCCAACTTACGGCTTCGGAGATGCTTTTTATTTTAGTTTATTTCATGTAGTATCAGCCTTTAATAATGCCGGTTTTTCATTGTTCCCTGACAATTTAATGGGATTTACGAATGATCCGATTGTTAATTTCTTATTATCTAGTTTGTTTATTATCGGTGGGCTTGGGTTTGTCGTAGTTGTCGATATTTTTCAAAAGAAATCCTTTCATAGCTGGTCTTTACATACGAAATTGATGGTCGTAGGAACGATTGGTATGAATATTTTTGCAACTATTATTCTCTTTCTATTGGAATATCATAATACCGAGACAATCGGTACTATGGGGTTTTTAGAGAAGATCTATACTTCATATTTCAATGCAGTAACTCCTCGAACTGCAGGGTTTAATATGATAGATTATGCTCAAATGGAGGATGCTTCTTTATTATTTACGATGTTTTTAATGTTCATAGGTGGTGGTAGCGCATCAACCGCTTCGGGTATTAAGTTAACAACTTTTATGGTGGCAATATTAGCGACATTTGCTTTCTTTCGTTATCAAGAGGAGCCAATACTTTTTGGTAGAACGATTCGTAAGGAAACAATTATTCGTTCGTTAGCTATTTCTACTGTTAGTTTAATGATTGTATTTTTATTTACTTTTGCGTTAACGATTAGTGAAAGACTTCCATTACTACCTCTAATGTTTGAGGTATTTTCTGCATTCGGTACTGTAGGTTTATCGATGGGAGTTACCTCGCAACTAAGTGATGTTGGTGAAGTCCTCATATGTATCGTTATGTTCCTAGGTAGAATCGGACCGCTTACATTATTTTTCATTTTGACGAAACCGAAAAAAGTAAATTATCGCTTTCCGTATGATCAGGTTTTTACGGGTTAATCTTCCGTAGAGTAAAATTTGGGTTTGACGTGTGCTGACTCCAGCTTTTCACTGGAAAGATAATCGGATGGTTCCTCTCCATAAGTAGAATACATTCCACAAAAAATAGACCGCCTCCAAATGTAAGAACATTTGGAGGCGGTCTATGTTTTTTAGCGCTTTACAATCTCTTCTTGTAAAATTTTGTTTACAAGAGGTGGGTTCGCTTGGCCTTTTGTTGCTTTCATGATTTGACCTACTAGGAAACCAATTGCACGATCTTTCCCGTTTTTAAAGTCTTCAATTGATTGTGGATTAGCATCCAAAGTTGCTACGACAATTTCACGAAGTGCGCCTTCGTCTGAAATTTGTACTAATCCTTTTGCTTTTACAATTTCTTCTGCAGAGCCACCATTTTCGATAAGCTCCTTGAATACTTTTTTAGCTATTTTAGATGAAATTGTTCCATCTTCAATTAATTTAATCATGCCAGCAAGTCCAGCTGGAGTTAAAGGAGTAGCAGATAACTCTTTTTGCTCAGCGTTTAAATAAGCAGAAACTTCGCCCATTAACCAGTTAGCAGAAAGTTTGACATCTGCTCCATCAGTTGTTGTTGCTTCAAAGAAGTTCGCCATGTCTTTTGATAATGTTAATACATGAGCATCATATGGAGATAAACCAAGCTCTTCGACGTAACGTTGTTTACGTGCATCTGGTAGCTCTGGAATTTCTGCGCGTACACGTTCTAACCAAGCATCATCAATTACAAGGTCAACTAAATCCGGTTCAGGGAAATAACGATAATCGTCTGTTCCTTCTTTAACACGCATAAGGATTGTTTTACCTGTTTTCTCATCATAACGACGAGTTTCTTGTTCAATTACTCCACCTGAAGAAAGTACTTGTGCTTGACGGATTTCTTCATGTTCTAAACCTCTACGTACATAGTTGAAAGAGTTTAAGTTTTTCAACTCTGTTTTAGTACCAAATTCTTCTTGGCCATATGGACGTATAGAAATATTAGCATCACAGCGTAAAGATCCTTCTTCCATTTTACAGTCCGAAACATCTGTATATTGGATAATGGCTTTTACTTTTTCCAGGTAAGCATAAGCTTCTTCAGGAGTACGAATGTCTGGCTCTGATACGATTTCCACGAGAGGAGTTCCTTGACGGTTAAAGTCTACTAAAGAATATCCATCCGCATGTGATAATTTACCCGCATCTTCTTCCATATGAAGACGAGTAATACCAATACGCTTTTTCTCACCGTTAACTTCAATTTCAACCCATCCATTTTTACCAATTGGCTTATCAAATTGTGAAATTTGATACGCTTTTGGATTGTCAGGGTAGAAATAATTTTTACGGTCAAATTTTGTATTTTGTTCGATTTCCATGTTTAATGCAAGAGCTGCACGCATAGCAAAATCGACCACGTTTTTATTTAACACAGGTAGTACTCCAGGATATCCAAGATCTACTACTGTTGTATTTGTATTTGGCTCAGCCCCAAAGTGATTTGGTGCAGCAGAGAAGATTTTAGAGTTAGTTTTTAACTCTACGTGTACTTCTAATCCAATAACTGTTTCAAAGTTCATGTTATTTTCCCTCCCAGATTTGAGGAGTTTGTGTATGGAAATCAGTCGCTTGCTCATAAGCATGAGCTACACGATAAATTGTCGACTCATCAAAGTAATTTCCAATAATTTGTAAGCCAAGTGGTAAGCCGTTTTCAAATCCACATGGGATAGAAATAGCTGGGACACCTGCTAGGTTAATTGGAATAGTTAAAATATCGTTTGCATACATCGTTAATGGATCTTCTACGTTCTCACCAATTTTAAATGCTGGTGTTGGTGCAGTAGGCCCGACAATAACATCATAGTCTGCTAATACTTTATCGTAATCTTCTTTGATTAATGTACGAACTTGTTGTGCTTTTTTATAGTAAGCATCGTAAGTACCAGCGCTTAAAGAATAAGTTCCCAGCATAATACGACGTTTTACTTCATCCCCAAACCCTTGAGAACGAGTTTCTTTATAAAGATCCATTAAGTTTTGTACATTTTCTGCACGGAAACCATAACGAATACCATCGAAACGAGAAAGGTTAGATGAAGCTTCTGAAGATGAAAGAATATAGTATGTTGCTAAAGCGTATTTCGAATGTGGTAATGAAACCTCTTCCCAAGTTGCTCCTAGATTCTCCAATACTTTTAATGCATCAAGAACGGATTGACGAACTGCTTCGCTAACACCTTCACCTAAATATTCTTTCGGTACTGCGATTCGAAGACCTTTAACATCACCAGTTAGAGCTGATGCGAAACTTGGTACTTCTACGTCTGCAGAAGTAGAATCATGTGGATCAAGTCCAGAAATTGCTTCTAGTAATAATGCATTATCTGTTACATTGCGAGTAATCGGACCGATTTGGTCAAGGGAAGATGCGAACGCAACTAATCCAAAACGTGAAACTCGTCCATAAGTAGGTTTCATCCCAACAACACCACAATAAGATGCTGGTTGACGGATTGAACCACCTGTATCAGAACCTAATGAGAATGGAACTTCTCCTGCTGCTACTGCAGCTGCTGATGCACCAGAAGAACCTCCAGGTACTCGGTCAAGTGACCATGGATTTTTTGTTGTTTTATATGCTGAGTTTTCATTCGAAGAACCCATTGCAAATTCATCCATGTTTAATTTCCCAATAGTGACCATTCCTGCAGCGCGTAGCTTTTTCACAACAGTTGCATCATAAATTGGATTGAATCCTTTTAATATTTTACTTGCACAAGTTGTTTCTAAACCTTCTGTTACAATATTATCTTTCACTCCGATTGGTAGACCAAATAATGGTCCACGTTCTGCAAAAGGTACTTGATCTAATTCTGCAGCTGTTGCTGTCGCTTTTTCTTTATTTAATGCTAAGAAAGCCTCTACATCACCATCTAGTTTTTCTACGCGTTCATAAGCTTCTTTTGTCAAATCAGCGATTGTAATTTCATTGCTATGTAAAAGCGCTTGTAGTTCTTTTGCTGAACGTTCAAATAACGTCATACTTTTCCCTCCTAACAACTATTAATCCATAATGGACGGTACTTTTACTTGACCTGCTTCTTGTTCTTTTACATTTAACATCATCGTTTCGCGGTCTAATCCTTTAATTGCTTCATCTTTACGTAAAACATTTACTAAAGGTAAGACATGCGTTGTTGGTACTACATTCGTAGTATCCAATTCTTTTAGTTGCTCTGCAAAGTCCGTAATTGCTGCTAACTGCACTGCAAACTTTTCAGCCTCTTCTTCTGTGATTGCTAATCGTGCTAAATGCGCTACGTGCTTTACTTCTTCTTTTGAAATATTCGCCAATTTCCACACCTCCGAATTCAATAACCATAAGCAATATCATATCATTTTTCACTCTAGTTGAACAGAGTGTTACTTTTTCCACTCTTATTGGGTGTATATATGCACATAGGCATCTTCTTCTCCAGATTTCTTCACTAATAATGCTTCTGCTCCATCCAGAGAGTTTATTTGTACCTCTATATTCATAGCAGGATTAAAGTGTGTTTTGATTAAACCAGCTATATGCTGTGTGAACCCAATCAATTCTGCCGTACCGTAGAATTGAATCGGAATTGTAATGGTCAATTTTTGGAGTTGTTGATCTTTAAAATAACCAGTTCCAATCACGCTTGTATAATTTGAAAAATACGTTTCCACATCTTGTTTGAAGTTGCGGAAAATAGTATCTAAATCACGATATTTTTCTTCTGAAGCTGCCGTTGGAAATAATATATATTCTTCATCTATTGCTTTCCAATCTGACACATTTTTCCCGCTTGGAGCAACACCATACGAAAAATATGTTCCGGGAACAACCGCATTTCTACTGTTTTGTTTGAAAAGACCAACAACGATTGGAACATCTGCAAGTCCTTCTATTTGACGCATGCGATTTACTACTTCATCTGCTATTTTCTTCCCATTTTCTTCAATTTGTTTTTGAGTTAATGGCTCTTCAAATGTCGCACCATATGCTTCCTTTTGATAATAATAGATAGAATTTAAAGCAAGCCCTACAGAAACTCCCGCTAGTTTTACAGTGTTATCTACTTTTTCTAAGTAATTTTGCTCCACAATATGCGTAATATAAACAGGTGCATTTTTGGCTTTTTCTTCACCAATTAGCCCTTCATCACTTGGATTTAATCCATCAACTGTTTGATTGCTTCTTGCTAACCACGAACTAATCGTACTGCCTTCTAAATATTGTCCTTCTTGGAATAAATACTTATCCGGGGAAAACTCATTTTGTGATATGCGCAGCAGACCAGTTTCTACTTCTTTCATATCGTATTTCGTTGCAAGATTAGAGACTACCAATCCTCTACTTGCACTTTCCTCATAAGGTAAAATTGTACGGTAGTAATTCTCATCTAATTGTAAACTAGGAATAATCACTGTTTTCGCAGCTTCTTCTTCAGTATTCTGAAGGACTTCTGGTTCTTCTCTCAGTGAAGGAGTACAACCAGAAACAATTAGCACTAAAATTAGCGTAGATAAACCTATATATTTTTTTGCCATGCTTAGAACTCCTTTACTCCGCTAATTGGTCTAGCAGCTTTTGTTCATCCCAGATTTCGATTCCAAGACTTGTAGCTTTTTCTAGCTTAGACCCTGCTTCTTCTCCTGCTATTACTAAATCAGTTTTTTTACTTACACTTCCTGCAACTTTGCCGCCTAATGACTCAATTTTTTCTTTCGCTTCTGGACGTGATAATTGCATCAGCTTTCCTGTTAAGACAACAGTTTTACCCGCAAACGGACTATTCTCTAAAGTCGATACATCAATAATTTTCCCAGTATATTGAAGAACCAATCCAACTTTTCTTAATCGTTGCATGAGCTGTTGTGCTTCTTCTTGCTCAAAATACGTAACGAGGGAGTCTGCCATCTTGTCCCCAATCTCATTGATTGTAATAAGCTCTTCTCTTGTAGCTTTCATTAGTGCTTCGAAGTTATGAAAAGTTTCGGACAGTATTTTCGCTGCTTTTTCTCCAATATGGCGAATGCCAAGACCAAATAATACTCGTTCCATCGAGTTCTCTTTGGAAGCTTCTATTGCAGTCACTAAATTAGTGGCAGATTTCAATCCCATACGCTCTAGCTTAATCAAATCTTCTATTGTTAATTTGTATAAATCAGAAACGTCTTTAATCAATTGCTCCCTAAATAACTGTACGACAACCTTTTCCCCTAGACCTTCAATATTCATCGCATTACGAGAGGCAAAATGATAAATTCCTTCTTGAATTTGAGCGGGACATTGTGGATTCACACATCGTAATGCAACTTCCTCTTCTATTCTCACCAATTCACTCTCACAAACAGGACAATGAGTTGGCATTTCATAAGGTATCTCTGTGCCTTTTCTTTCTTCCAGTATTACCGATACTACTTCTGGTATGATATCGCCAGCTTTTCGAATAATGACACGGTCTCCAATGCGAATATCCTTTTCCCGGATTAAATCTTCATTGTGCAAAGTCGCACGTTGAACCGTAGAACCTGCCACTTGTGCAGGTACTAAGATTGCAGTAGGTGTAACGACTCCAGTTCGTCCAACCGTTAAGTCGATATCAAGTATAGTTGTAACTACTTCTTCTGCAGGGAATTTATAAGCTATCGCAAAGCGCGGACTTTTTGCGGTAAATCCTAGCTCCTCCTGGTGAGCATAGTCATTTACTTTAATCACGATACCATCAATTTCATAAGGTATATCGTTTCTTCTAGCTGTCCATTCTTCTATATACTCAAGTACTTCTTCTATAGAAGAACACTCTCTTGCTTCCTTATTCGTCGGCAGACCTTGTTCTTTCATAAACTTTAATGCCTCGGAGTGTTTATCAACATTCTGCCCTTCTCCGTCACCACCCATGCCGTATACGAACATAGCCAAATTCCTGCTTGCAGCCATTTTTGGATCTAGCTGACGAAGAGATCCTGCAGCAGCATTTCTCGGATTTGCAAATAATTCTTCACTGCGTTCAGCCCGTTCTTCATTTAACTTTTCAAACGAAGCTTTCGGCATATATGCTTCACCTCTTGCTTCAAGTGTTACGTTGTCTTTTAAACGAAGTGGGATCGAGCGGATTGTTTTTATATTACTCGTTATGTCTTCTCCAGTCGTTCCGTCACCACGAGTAGCTCCTCTTACTAAGCGACCTTCTTCGTATAGAAGCGAAACGGCCAATCCATCTATTTTTAATTCGCATACATACGATGGTGTTTCATCAATAATACCAACAATTCGTTTATCAAAATCCCGAAGATCGTCTTCGTTAAATGCATTGGAAAGGCTAAGCATTGGATTTGTATGATTCACTTTTTTAAAACCTTCTGTTACTACTAGTCCTACTCGTTGCGTCGGAGAATCCGGCATTATTAAATGAGGATTTTGTTCTTCTAGTGATATCAATTCATGTAAGTATTGATCATACACTGCATCTGGAACAATCGGATTGTCTAACACGTAGTATGCATATCCATATTCATATAAAAGCTTATGCAGCTCTTTTACTCGTTGTTCTAATTTATCCATGGGGTTTTCCTCCACTAAGTGAATTATCCTTTTTCAATCGGTGCAAATTTAGCGAGCAATCGCTTAATACCAGTCGGACTTGGGAATGCGATATCAAGCTCCGTATCTTCCCCATCACCACGAACACTAACAACCATACCTTCTCCCCATTTTTTATGCGCAGCTTTATCTCCCACTTTCCAGCCCATTTTATCTCCACCTGATTGTTTATACGCGGGTGTAGCAACTGGTGCTCTTCTTGTTTGTGGGGTTGCTATAGAAGTGGTAGAAGAACTCATTTTTCCTTCTTTCTTCCCTCCAACTGATTCGATAATCTCATCTGAAATTTCTGCAATAAAACGGGAAGGACTATTGAAGCTTCCACGACCAAAAATGGTCCGAGATTGTGCACATGTAATAATCAGTCTTTCCTCTGCTCTAGTAATACCAACATAAGCAAGTCGACGTTCTTCTTCCATCTCTTCATCATCCCCAAGAGAACGGGAATGAGGAAAAATATTTTCTTCCATTCCAATGATAAATACTACAGGAAACTCAAGTCCCTTTGCAGCATGCATCGTCATTAAGATGATATTTCCTTGAGATACATCCTGGTCTTCATCTAATTTATCGATATCAGAAATAAGCGCTAAATCTGTTAAGAAGGAGACAAGTGATTTATCGTCACTTTGTTCTTCAAACGCCTTTGTAACAGACAAGAACTCTTCGATATTTTCTAAGCGACTTTCCGCTTCAATCGTTTTTTCATTTTTCAACATAGTTCGGTAGCCTGTTTTTTCTAGCACTTGCTCTACAATCTCGGTTACCGATAGGTACTCTTGCATCTGTGTGAAGTTTTGAATAAGTCCTTGGAATTGCACAACTGAGTTAACAGCACGTGCAGGTAATCCCATGAAATCTACTTCATTCAATGCATCGAGAATGGAGCGATCTTGTTCAAGCGCATACATAGCCATACGTTCAAAAGAAGTTGCGCCAATATTACGTTTCGGCTCATTAATAATTCGCGCTAAGGATAAATCGTCATCGTTGTTGGCAATCAAACGAAGATAGGCTAATAAGTCTTTAATTTCTTTACGATCGTAGAACTTAGTCCCTCCTACTATTGTATACGACATATTCGATTTAACGAGTACTTCCTCCATCACACGTGATTGAGCATTTGTTCGGTATAATATAGCGAAATCGTCCAAGGTACGGTTTTCTTTTTCCATCATTTCTTGAATGGATTGCACAACAAACTGAGCTTCCTGTTGCTCATTAAAAGCACGGAATAGCTGAATTTTTTCGCCTTCATTATTTTCTGTTCTTAGCACCTTAGGATATCTGCTCGTGTTATTACCAATGACGTCATTAGCAGCTTGTAAGATTCTTTGTGAAGAGCGATAATTTTGCTCCAGCATAATCACTGTTGCATTTGGATAATCCTTTTCAAACGATAAAATATTTTGAATATCTGCTCCACGCCAGCGATAAATGGATTGATCGGAGTCACCAACGACACAAATGTTTTTGAATTTCTGTGCAAGCATCTGTACTAATTCGTATTGTGCTTTATTGGTATCTTGGTACTCATCTACATGAATATATTGGAATTTATTTTGATAAAACTCTAGTACTTCGGGCACTCGTTTAAAGAGGGTCAACGTTGTCATAATTAAATCATCAAAATCGAGGGATTGGTTTTTTCTTAAACGCTTTTCATACCCTTTATATACCTCAGCAACGTTTTTTTCAAATGGGTTAAATTCGTTCATCTGCGCTTTAAATGTATCTGCGTCAATACATATATTTTTAGCACTACTAATTGCATTTAACATCGAACGTGGATCATACTTTTTCGAATCAATATTTTGTTCTTTTAAAATAGTTTTTATAACCGATAACTGATCAGTCGTATCTAAAATAGAGAAATTTTTCGAAAAACCGATTCGATCAATATCTCTCCTTAAAATACGAACACACATCGAGTGAAAAGTGGAGACCCACATACTCTCTCCAGTTCCTGCACCCAAGATACTATTGATACGTTCACGCATTTCACGTGCAGCTTTATTTGTAAATGTAATGGCAAGTATTTTGGAAGGATAGACTTCCTTTTCCACTATTAAATACGCAATTCGATGCGTTAATACACGTGTTTTACCAGACCCTGCTCCAGCCATAATGAGTAGAGGACCATCTGTTGTTTTTACAGCTTTTTCTTGCTCTTTGTTCATACCGTTTAATAAATTTTTCGCTATAAGCTCCATAATACACTCCCTCTACAAGAACATTCGTTCCTATCATTATACATTTGAATCTTACTTTTCTCAAATGTTACTTGACTGCATTTACTGTTTTCAATGCTTCTTCTAAATTTTCATACACTTGATTCCCTATAATAATTGTATCTGCATAGGCCGCCATTTCCTTTGCCTGCGCTTCCGTTTGTATTCCTCCACCATAAAAAAGGTGTGTACGAACAAGAACGGATTTCACTTGTTTCACAGCCTCTACATCCCCATACATCCCGCTATATTCCATATAAAAAATAGGGAACTTGAACATATGCTCGACCATTTGAGCATAAGCAATAATATCATCTGTTGTTTCTACCTGCTGAGCATTTGTCAGCATAGCAGCCTTGCAATCAGGATTTAAGACACAATATCCCTCAGGAATAATTTCTTCCCAGTTCATTAATTCACCGAATTCTTTCATTGCAGCATGATGTAAATCTTTCACCCATTTGGTATCCGTGCTATTTAAGACACTTGGAATAAAATAAAAATCAAAGCCAGGCGTAATAGACTCGATTGTAGATACTTCTAGAGCTACAGGAACAGCATATCTTCTAACACGCATCAATAAATCAATAACATTATCAAGTGTAATATCATCCGAACCACCAATAATAATTGCGTCGGTCCCAGATTCACAAATCTTCTCTAAATCTTCAGCGTCAATTGTTTTTGCCGGATCCAATTTAAATATATGTCGCCATTCTTTATAATCCATTATCTCACCTACATATAGTTAATTTACATTCATTCATTATAACAAAAAAACTGAACAGATATCTCTGTTCAGTAAAGGCCATCGTGAAAAACATATTTATAGTTAATATGTCAGGCTTTTTAAAAAAAGTATGTCAAAGTCTGAGCTTATTCTTTCGAATTTGGGATAGGTAATTCCTCTGGATAAAGACGACCAAGCATCTCATCATAGGTTCCGTTGCCATAATCAAATGCGCGTCTTACACGTGAAATTGTTGCAGTACTTGCACCTGTTTCTTTCTTAATAGTTTCATATGTTTTTTTCATGCGTAATAAATGTGATACTTCAAAACGCTGTGCCAAGGATTGAATCTCGCTTATTGTACATAAGTCATCAAAAAATCGATAACATTCATCCATATCTTTTAATTGTAAAATCGCTTGAAATAATTGGTCCGTTTGATGACCTTTGATTTTTTCAATTTGCATATTCGTTTCATTCCTCTCTATACTATCAATTGTCAAGGTAAAAAGTTTACCATACTTTCTAATCCTGGTTTCATTGGAACAAAACTAATCCATGTTTTCCCTTGCACTAGTTTTGCAGGAACCCCATTTTCCATAGGAACGAGAACCCCATCAACATTTTCCCACTCAATGACCTTCATTACACCAGCTTGGAATAGATAAGCGTTCCCACCACCAGTTAAAGTGATTTGCTGTCGGCCAGCATTATCAATGGTTTTATGAGGCATTTCCATAAAAATGACATTTGAAAGTTTCACAGGTTCATCTGTTTCTTTGTCGATCGTTAAGATTCCAGCTGTTTTCCTTTCATATAGGCCTTCCTCTGGTATATACGTATACTCATTTTCAAAACTTGATCCTGAACCATATCGTATGCTTACGTTAGTAACGGGATTTCCAATTTTTGCACCTTCTAATGAATCGTAGAAGCTGAAAGTGGGAACTTTATCGATATTCATCGAGGCTCCTACTCGTTCTGCACCTGCAAAAATATTTTCGTTTGAAATGTACGAATTATGTGGTGCTTTACGATCCTTTGATCGTTTAAAGAGTATTCCATCATACTGCATACCATTAATATTATCAACAACTTTTGCATTTAGCATTTTCTGTGCATCAGGACTATATCCATGTGCAATATAAAATGCATCTAATCCTTTTGCGATGTCTATAAAATAGTCACGTGCACTTCGAACAGGTCCTATATTTTCCGGAATACTACTTTGATAGAGAGCTAGGAATCTCGTGACATTTCCTTCCGCTAGCATTTCATATACGATATCTGCTTGTGAAATTCCGGACTGTGGTCTAGCTAGTGGATGATTATTGATCGTCACAAGAATCGGTCTTTGTGTTAATTCTATTTCTGAGCCGACTCCTGTAAAAGGTGCGGTAAATGGTAACACAACTGGTTCTTCTACTACATCTACTGTCTCTTCTATAGGCTCTTCTACTGGTTTTACTTCTTCCTTAACTTCTTCCTCGTTGGAACAAGCCATAAGAAGTAAACAAATAACACCTAAAAATCCCCATTTTTTGAACACATATATCCCCCTACCTCATAACAGCTGGAAATAGTACTTGTTTTTTCATGACATCGAAAATACCTCTTTGTGTAACTCGTACATATGGTAAATGTGTAGCCTGCAAAAAGGATAAAGTATAAATAGCATCCCCATGCCTAAATCCTCTTGCAGCTAGCTCTTTCTTCAGAAGCAACTCTTCTTCTATTAACTCTTCCATTGGCTTATCAGATAGTCCTCCACCAATAGCAAGATTAACAGAACAAACAACTTCATCATTCTCAACGAGGACAATTCCTCCATTCATCTTCTTCATTTCGTTAAATGCCTGTAGCATGCATTTTTTATTTTTACCGATTAATAAAAAGTCACCGGTGCTAGAATAAGAAGATGCAAATCCCTTTAAGGTCGTAGCAAACCCTTTAATCAGGGTGGAAACTTTCCATTTACCATGGCGATCTATTAACAAAAGGAAGCTTTCATCATGACTCGTCGACAGTTCATTGTCTGTCGTATCGACGCTGATTGAATAAGGCTTTGTAATAACATCGTTTACCATTTCAATTCCAAAAGGCATGGAAAATTGAAAGTCAGACTCCGACAAGTCGAAGTCTATATTTAGATCTGGCATATCCGACCAATCAATTGGAGCAAATGCATGCACTTGTTCACTAGCTCGTTTTAACCATACTCCTTTTGATAAAACGCTTATTGGTACAGGACTTTGCTCATCTACTAAAAAGTTAAGTGTGGCAAATCTTCCTGTTGCAATTACCCCGTGTAAATTAGATAAATTATAATATTTTGCTACATTAAATGAAGCCATTAAATAAGCATCGATTGGATTTACCCCAGCATCTAAAGCTACTTGAATACACTTATCCATCACTCCATCTGTATGAAATGAAGGGGTTGCACCATCTGTAGTCATCATTAAATGATCAAAAATATGAAGATCCTTCTCTAGTATACCTTTTAGTAATATGGGTAAATCAGGACGAATGGATGAGTGACGAAGCGTCACAGCATAACCATGAAGAATTCGTCTTTCCACTTCTTCTATGGTCATCGATTCATGATCGCCATCTGCTCCAAGAAGACGCATGCGTGCAAGCGTGCGCTCCGATGCTCCTGGGAAATGACCTTCAATTTTCATACCATTCGTTTTTGCTTGCTGCATCCAATACAACATCTGATCATCGCCAGAAAGTAATCTCGGCCAACCAGTTAGCTCCCCCCCCATAATAACATCTGGTCTCTCTATCCATTCACCGACTTTTTTAGAAGTGAATAATTCTTCTTCATTTTCAAGCTCTGTTTGCGAATCAAAACGAGCCCACCAATAGAACGCGAAGGGTAATTCCTTTAATTGGCCCATTATTGAAAACGCTTTCTTATTCTCAAGCATCAAAAAGAAGATTAAGTTATCTGCTATGAATGTAGTAGTTCCTAGCTGCGCTGCATAATCTGCAAAGGTTTGTGGATTATATAGTTGGAATGGATGTACATGAGGTTCAATATAGCCTGGCACAATCTTTTGACCAGTTGCATCATACACTTCTGTTTTACCCGAAATAAGAGGCATTTCTGAACCAGTGTATACAATTCGGTCTTTTACAATCCAAATATTACCGGTAATCCATTTTTTTAAATGACTGTGTAGATAAGTTGCATTGGTAATAAGAATATCTGGTGCTTGTGTTCCATTCACAACATCTATTTGATGTCTTATCTCTTCTATTTTCCAAATTGGATATTGCATACCATCCATGCTCCTTCCTGTAAATATGTACTTAGAAATAATATTAGCATAGTACTTTAGTAAAGCAAAGTGTTGAATTCTATTTTTAGTAAATTCTGAGAAAAAAATTATATTATGGGCTCTGTTAAATTAGGCTGTTGTTTTTTTGAAGCATATATTTTGTGCCGAAAATCCGCGAGACTCCTACGGAAAAACGGGCTGCCAAGACCACAGATCCTTATTATAAAAGAGGATGTCTCCAACAAATCGCTGGGACATCCTCTTTTAACTATTGAAACGTTCTCCAGCCTATATCTTTTCTGAAAAATAAACCTTCCCATTCTAACTTAGATAGGCCTATATATACTTTTTGTTGTGCTTCTTTCAACGTTGACTCGCTTCCTACTACTAAAATAACGCGGCCTCCATTTGCAATAAAACCTTCCGTTCCAGCTTTAGTACCAGCATGGAACACGTGAAGACCTGCTTCTTCTAGAACAGCAAGATTTGGCAACTGAGCACCTTTTTGTACATCACTTGGATAACCAGCAGATGCGATGACAACACCTAGCATTTCTGCATCAGACCATTCCAACTCAAAAGGTTTTTCATTCATTAGAGCGGTAATGAAAAGTCCAAAATCCGAAGTCATACGAGGAAGTACTACTTGTGTTTCCGGATCTCCAAAACGAGCATTGAACTCGATTACTTTTGGTCCATCATCAGTTATTATTAGTCCTGCATATAAAATACCGGTGAATGGTGTACCTTCTTGTTCCATTGCTTTCACTGTTGGTACCACAACTGTATTGTAAGCTAGTTCTACTACTTCGCTTGCAATTTGAGGAACTGGTGAATAAGCACCCATTCCTCCAGTATTTGGCCCCTTGTCACCATCATATGCACGTTTATGGTCTTGAGAAATAACCATTGGATAAATTTGACCGTTATGCACAAATGACATATAGGAAATTTCTTCTCCAACTAGAAACTCTTCAATTACTACACTTGACGATGATTCACCAAATAATTGATTGCCAATCATATCTTCGACCGCTGTATTCGCTTCGTCCACGGACATTGCGACAACGACACCTTTACCTGCTGCCAGACCGTCTGCTTTTATAACGATTGGAGCACCAAGCTTTTCAATATATGCTTTTGCCTTGTCTACTTCTGTAAACGTTTCATAGGCAGCAGTTGGAATATTATATTTTTTCATCAGCTCTTTAGCGAACGATTTACTTCCTTCCAATTGTGCTGCAGCTTTGTTAGGTCCAAAAATACGAAGATTGTGCTTAGTGAAGTGATCAACGATTCCGGCCACAAGTGGTTGCTCTGGCCCAACAAATGTTAGATCAATCTCATTTTCTATAGCAAACTGTGCAAGCTCTTCAAATGCCATTGAATCGATTGGGATAATCTGTGCATCATTTACCATTCCAGCATTTCCTGGTGCTACAAATACTTTATCGACAGAAGGAGAAGCATTAAATTGCTTTACGATGGCATGCTCACGGCCACCACTACCAATTACGAGAATTTTCATGTACAAAGCCTCCCTTAATGTTTGAAATGACGAACGCCAGTGAATACCATTGCAATTCCATATTCGTTTGCTTTATCGATAGAATCTTGGTCTTTTACAGACCCACCAGTTTGAATAATTGCTGTGATACCAGCTTTTGCAGCAGTTTCTACTGTATCGTTCATTGGGAAGAATGCGTCCGATGCAAGTCCTGCCCCTTTTGCACGTTCTCCAGCTTGCTCTAATGCAATTTTAGCAGATCCTACACGATTCATTTGTCCAGCACCAACGCCAATTGTCATATCTTCTGTAGCCACTACAATTGCGTTAGATTTCACGTGTTTCACTACGTTCCAGCCAAGCTCTAATGCTTTCCACTCTTCTGCTGTAGGCTCACGGTCTGTTACTACTCTCACGTCTGCATCTTTTAAACCATAAGTATCTGGAGATTGAATTAATAGTCCACCTTCTACAGAAACTGTGTTCCATGCATCTTTTTTCGTTTGTTCGTAAGAGATAGTGAGAAGACGAATGTTTTTCTTCGCAGTCAACATAGCAATTGCTTCTTCTGTGAAGGAAGGAGCGATGATGATTTCTAAGAAAATGCCTGCTAAAACTTTTGCAGTTGCTGCATCTACTTCACGATTCAACGCAACGATACCTCCGAAAATGGACGTTGAATCTGCTTCATATGCTTTATTAAAAGCAGCAGAGATTGTTTCGCCTGTTCCAACACCACAAGGATTCATATGTTTTACTGCTACTGCAGCAGGAATTTCAAATTCTTTCACGATTTGAATAGCAGCATTTGCATCTTGAATGTTGTTATAAGAAAGCTCCTTACCATGCAATTGAGTTGCAGAAGCAATCGAGAAATCAGATCCAAGTGGACGTTGGTAAAATGCTGCTTTTTGGTGAGGATTTTCACCGTAACGTAAAGCTTGCTTACGCTCATATGTAAGTGTTAGTAATTCAGGGAATTCTTCGCCAGTTAAATCTGTCATGTAGCTAGCGATCAAAGCATCGTATGCTGCTGTGTGACGGAAAACTTTTGCAGCTAGCTTGCGACGTGTTTCTAGTGTCGTTTCACCAGTTTCTTTTAACTGTGCTAATACTTCCGCATAGTCAGAAGCATCTGTTACCACTGTTACGTATTGATGGTTTTTTGCAGCAGAACGTAACATTGATGGACCACCGATATCGATATTTTCAATCGCATCTTCAAATGCAACATTAGGTTTTGAAATAGTTTCACGGAAAGGATATAAATTCACACATACTACTTGTATAGGTGTAATACTATGTTCTTCTAGTTGTGCTTGGTGAGAAGGATCATCATGTTTCGCTAATAATCCACCATGAATCATTGGATTTAATGTTTTTACGCGCCCATCTAAAATTTCTGGGAAGTTTGTTACAGAGTCTACTGATGTAATAGCCACACCATTTTCTTCTAAAAATGATTTCGTTCCACCAGTTGATAAAATTTCATACCCTAATTCAACTAACTCTTTTGCAAATTCAAGAATTCCTGATTTATCCGAAAGGCTAATTAACGCACGTTTTGCCACAATAATTCCTCCTCTTATTTAAGAAAAGCCGGTAATGCTACCGGCTCCATAGTTCTTGTAAAGTCTTCGTATATAATGAATGCTCTAGCGTGTGGATTCGTTCTTCGGTTTTCTCTCTATCTCCAACTACAACTTCAACTGCAGCCTGGGCTAAGATGGGTCCTGTATCCATTCCGGCATCCACATAATGAACTGTAACTCCAGTAACCTTCGCCCCGTGCTCCAATGCTTGTCCAATTGCATCTTTTCCTGGGAAAGAAGGAAGTAAGGAAGGATGGATATTAATGATTCGACTCGGATATGCATTTAGTAACACATTGCCTACTAATCGCATGTAACCAGCAAGTACAATCCATTCCACCTTCAACTCCATTAGCTTCCGCAATATTTCTTTCTCATACGCTTCTTTTGAAGGGAATTCCTTTTGGATGACAACAAGAGTTTCGATACCCGCTTCTTTCGCTCTTTGAATAACGAAAGCATCACGCTTGTCGGTTACAACAAGCTGGATGCTACCACATAGTTTCCCACTTTGAATGGCATCGTAAATGGCTTGAAAATTACTGCCACTCCCAGATGCAAACACTGCAAACTTAGGAGTTTCTATCATTACACTAAACTCCCGTCATGCGCTCCGTTGAATAAAACACCTTCACCTTTCACAACACGACCGATTGTATAAGCTTTTTCTCCATGAGCTTCCGCAATTGCAATTGCTTTTTCCGCTTCTTCTGCAGATAAAGCTAGGACAAAGCCTACACCCATATTAAAGACATTATATAAATCACGGTCCGTCAACTCGCCTTTTTCTTTCAGTAAATCGAAAACAGGAAGCACTTCCCATGAGCCTAATTCGACTTCCACTGCTAAACCTTCTGGCATCATACGTGGCAAGTTTTCATAGAAGCCTCCACCAGTAACATGTGCCATTCCATGAATAGAAAGTGAATCATGCATTTCCATTACCGGCTTCGCATAAATTTTAGTTGGTGTTAAAAGAGCTTTTCCTATTTCGCCAAGGCCTTCATAACCTTCTACAACCGTTTCCGGAGTGTAACCTTGTTCTTCAAATATAACTTTACGAACAAGTGAATAACCATTCGAGTGTACGCCGCTAGATGCAAGTCCAACTAACACGTCACCTTCGGCAATATTCTCACCTGTTACAATTTTTGATTTTTCACAAGCACCCACAGCAAATCCAGCTAAGTCATACTCGTCTTCCTCGTATAGACCTGGCATTTCCGCTGTTTCGCCGCCGATTAAAGCTGCTCCAGATTGTACACAACCATCTGCAACGCCCTTTACAATTTGCTCAATACGAGCAGGAACTGCTTTCCCTACTGCAACATAGTCCAGGAAGAATAATGGTTGTGCTCCTTGTGCCACAATATCATTCACACACATTGCAACACAATCCACCCCAATTGTATCGTGTGAATCTGTCATAAACGCTAATTTTAACTTCGTACCTACACCATCTGTTCCAGAAATAAGGACAGGTTCTTTATAATTTAATGAAGACAAATCGAACATGCCGCCGAAACCACCGAAAGTACCCATGATCCCTTTTCTAGATGTACGTTCGACATGTGATTTCATTCGCTGAACTGCTTCATAACCAGCTTCAATATTAACGCCTGCTTTTTCATATGCTTTTGACATGTAAAATCCTCCTATCGAACAAGCTCTTTTTCATGCGGTAATTTGGTATTCGGAGCGATTGGAGTCGGATACTCGCCAGTAAAACAAGCTAAGCAATGCCCACAATTTTTCCCTTCATCCGTTCGACCAATTGATTCCACCATGCCTTCTACTGATAAAAAGGAAAGAGAGTCCGCACCAATGAGTTCACGCATTTCTTCCACGCTATTATTAGCTGCAATTAACTCCTCATCCGAACTAATATCAATCCCATAGAAACAAGGATTTTTAAGTGGAGGTGAGCTAATAACAACATGTACCTCTTTCGCTCCAGCCTCTTTCAACATGTTCACAATACGTCTAGAAGTAGTCCCACGTACGATAGAATCATCCACCATTACTACGCGTTTTCCCGCTACGACTTGACGTACTGGTGAAAGCTTCATCTTAACGCCGCGCTCACGAAGATCTTGTGATGGCTGGATAAATGTACGACCCACATAACGGTTTTTAATAAGTCCCATTTCATAAGGGATTCCAGATGCTTCCGAAAACCCTATTGCCGCTGAAATACTAGAATCCGGCACTCCCGTAACAATATCTGCATCTACTTGGATTTCTTTTGCAAGCTGTTTTCCAAGGCGTTTTCTTGCCATGTGGATATTAATACCATCGATATTCGAATCAGGTCGAGAGAAGTAGACATACTCCATTGTACAAATAGCACGTTCTGCTGGCTCCGAAAAACGTTCGGAACGTAAACCTTCATCATTAATAATAATAAGCTCGCCTGGTTCAACAGAACGAATAGCTTCTGCACCGATCAAATCAAATGCACTTGTTTCCGAAGCTACTACCCAAGCATCGCCAAGTTTACCTAGTGAAAGTGGACGCATGCCATGTGGATCCAGGGCAACTAATAATTTATCTTCTGTTAAAATAATTACTGCAAATGCACCATCTAATAATCTTAGCGCTTCTTTTGCACGATCCACTACCGAATTATGATGACTTTTCTTCAATAAATGTGCAATTACTTCTGTATCAGAAGTCGTTTGAAAAATACTACCTTGCTGTTCTAAGTTTCGTTTTAAACGACCCGCATTTACGATGTTTCCATTATGTGCGATTGCAAGACTCCCAGTAGTCGAATTAAAAAGAAGTGGTTGAACATTTTCAAGACCAGATCCGCCTGAAGTTGCATAACGAACATGTGCTACTCCAGCTTTTCCTTCTAGTTTTTCAAGCTTGCCATTACTGAAGACATCATTTACTAAACCTTCACCTTTGACAGCTCTTAATACTTTTCCGTCTGTTACGACAATTCCAGCGCCTTCTTGACCTCGATGTTGAAGTGCATGCAAACCATAATAACTTATCGGTGCAGGATCCGGGTGTCCCCAAATTCCAAAAACACCACATTCTTCGTTTAAGCCTCTGATGTCAGCAAGCATGGTATTGCTCCTTTCCAAGCGGAACGGAATTCGTCAACAGAACCGCTAATCCATTCAGTTCCGTCTTCGTTAGTAATCACTACTTTATTAGCATCTGTTACAGCACCAATTTTAACCGCGTCTTTTACGATTTCTTCAAATTTAGCTGCATTTTCAGGTTTAACAGTTATAAGGAAACGTGATTGAGATTCACTAAATAATGCTGTTGTTGCAGAACCATTAATAGTTACTTCTACTCCAAGTCCATTCGCACCAAAAGCTTTTTCTGCTAATGCTACTGCAAATCCGCCTTCTGCGATATCATGTGCAGATTGTACGACACCAGACTTGATAGCTGTAAGTAACGCTTTTTGACGTGCCGCTTCTACTTGTAAATCAATAGTAGGCGATTGACCAAAGATACGTTTCTCAACCATTTTCTGAAGCTCAGATCCACCAAATTCTGTTTTGGTTTCGCCCATTAGATAGATGAAATCTCCAGCTTGCTTCACTGATTGAGTTGTTACATGAGCCAAGTCTTCTACAAGTCCAACAAGACCAATTGTTGGTGTCGGATAAACTGCTGTACCACTTCTTTCATTGTATAAGGACACGTTCCCACCGATTACTGGTGAATCTAATGCGATACAAGCTTCTGAAATACCATCAGCTGATTTATCTAACTGCCAGAAGATTTCAGGGTTTTCCGGGTTACCAAAGTTTAAGCAGTCTGTAATAGCAAGTGGTTTTGCACCCGAACATACTACATTACGAGCAGCTTCGGCTACTGCAATTTTCCCACCTACTACTGGATCTAAATAGATGTATCTAGAGTTACAGTCAGTTGTCATTGCTAATCCTTTATTCGTTCCACGAACACGTACTACTGCTGCATCTGAACCAGGTGTTACAACTGTGCTTGTACGTACTTGATAGTCATATTGATCATAAACCCATTCTTTTGAAGCAATTGTAGGTTGTTGAAGTAAGTTCAATAAAGTTTCTTTATAATCTGACACTGCTGGCTCCACGTTCTCCATTGCTTGGAATTCCGTAAAGTAAGCAGGTACAGAAGATGGTTTATAATACACTGGTGCTTCTTCAGCTAGTGCATCTGCAGGAACTTCTGCTACAACTTCTCCGTTATGAAGCAGACGAAGCATTTTATCATTCGTTACTTTACCTACAGCAACACAGTCTAAATCGTACTTTTCAAAAATCTGTACGATTTCATCTTCGCGCCCTTTTTTCACAACGATTAGCATACGTTCCTGTGATTCAGAAAGCATCATTTCATATGCAGTCATACCAGTTTCACGTTGAGGAACAAAGTCTAAGTTCATTTCTACACCGTGACCAGCCTTAGATGCCATTTCAGCAGATGATGACGTTAAACCTGCAGCACCCATATCTTGAATACCAATGATTGCATCTGATTTGATTACTTCTAAACATGCTTCCAGAAGTAATTTCTCCATAAATGGATCTCCAACTTGAACTGCTGGACGTTTTTCTTCTGAAGCTTCAGTTAATTCTTCCGAGGCGAATGTCGCACCGTGGATACCGTCACGTCCTGTTTTTGCTCCAGCGTACATGACTGTATTTCCTTCACCAGCCGCAATCCCTTTTTGAATATCTTCATGATTAATCAAACCAACGCACATTGCGTTAACTAGTGGATTACCTTCGTAACAGTCGTCAAATTGGATTTCTCCACCAACTGTTGGAATCCCGATACAGTTACCATAGCCAGCAATCCCTGCTACAACTTCTTCAAATAAGTATTTCACTCTTGGAGTTTTCAATTCGCCAAAACGTAATGAATTCAACATCGCAATTGGACGAGCACCCATGGAGAAAACGTCACGAATAATTCCACCAACACCTGTAGCTGCTCCTTGGTATGGTTCAATTGCAGATGGGTGATTGTGCGACTCCATTTTAAATACAACCGCTTGACCGTCACCAATATCAACGATTCCAGCACCTTCACCTGGTCCTTGTAGTACTTGAGGGCCTTTTGTAGGGAATTTACGTAATACTGGCTTCGAGTTTTTATATGAGCAGTGTTCAGACCACATAACAGAGAACAAACCTGTTTCTGTATAGTTTGGAAGACGACCTAAAATCTTTTCTACCATTTCAAATTCTTCATCTGACATACCCATTTGAGCGTATAATTTTTGTTCTTTAATTTGCTCTGGATTTGGTTCAAGCATGATTGACATGAGATTCCCTCCACTGTTTCACAATTGATTTAAATAAAGC
Organism: Psychrobacillus sp. FSL H8-0484; assembly: GCF_038005325.1. NCBI lineage: Bacteria > Bacillati > Bacillota > Bacilli > Caryophanales > Bacillaceae > Psychrobacillus > Psychrobacillus sp. FSL H8-0484. The sequence goes on from NZ_JBBOSZ010000001.1 coordinate 3,510,478, forward strand.
TAGTCCGTCTGATCCGCCCATAATGTCATTAGCAGCTCGTTCTGGATGTGGCATCATTCCAAGTACGTTTCCTTTTTCATTCACGATACCTGCAATGTCTTCGATACTTCCATTTGGATTTTCAGATGCATAAGTAAATACGATTTGATTATTCTCTTTTAAACTAGCAAGCGTTTCTTCGTCGCAATAATAATTCCCTTCGCCGTGTGCAATTGGAATTTGAATCACTTGGTCTTTTTCATATGCTGAAGTAAATTGAGTTTCATTATTTACAACTTGAAGTTCAACTGTACGGCACATAAATTTCAAGTTTTTGTTACGTAATAAAGCTCCTGGTAGAAGACCCGCTTCTGTTAACACTTGGAATCCATTACAAATACCTAGAACTGGTTTACCTGCTTCTGCTGCTTTCACAACTTCAGACATTACATTAGATTGTTTAGCCATTGCGCCACAACGTAAGTAATCACCATAAGAGAAGCCACCTGGTAATAATACCCCATCGAATCCGCTTAAGTCCGTTGCATCATGCCACACGTACTCTACTTCTTCTCCAAGCTCATCTTTAATCGCGTGATACATATCTAAATCACAGTTCGATCCTGGAAAAACGATTACTGCAAATTTCATTTGCTCGTAACCTCCTCAACCTCGTAACGATAGTCTTCAATTACTGTGTTTGTTAGAAGTTTTTCACACATTTCTTTCACAACTGTATCTAAATCACTACCTGCTTCTTCGATTTGAAGCTCTAGAAACTTACCGATACGAACATCTTTCACTTCGTTGTAATTCATGGAGTGAAGAGCACCCATAACAGCTGAACCTTGTGGATCTAAAACACTTTCACGTAATGTTACATATACTTTAACTTTTTTCATTTTGATAATCCTCCTAGGCGGGAAAGTATTATTTCATAAACTTCTGTTAAGCTTCCTAAATTACGTCTAAACACATCTTTGTCTAGTTTGTTGTTCGTTTCGTCATCCCATAGTCTACATGTATCAGGAGAGATTTCATCTGCCAGCAGGATTTCACCTTCTGGAGTTTTACCAAATTCCAATTTAAAATCTATTAACTTAACACCTATTTCTTTAAAAATAGGTTGAAGTACTTTATTGATTTCCAATGCTTTAGTTTGAAGCGTCTCTATTTCTTCAGGTGTTGCAAGAGCAAGTAATTCTAAATGTGCATTTGTCAGTAAAGGATCCCCAAGTGCATCGTCTTTGTAATAAAATTCTACAATCGTATGTTTTAGAGGAATTCCTTCTTCCATACCTAATCTTTTTGCAAGACTTCCTGCTGCTACATTTCGAACAACTACTTCCAGTGGAATAATTTCCACTTTTCTTACCAGTTGTTCATTCTCTGAAATTTGCTCCACAAAATGAGACTCAATTCCATGCTTTTTCAATTGATCAAATAGAATGGTTGTGATTTTATTGTTTAATATCCCTTTACCATCTATTTCTTCTTTTTTCTCTCCATTAAAAGCTGTAGCGCTATCCTTGTATGAAACATATAGAATATTTTCATCCTCTGTTGCGAATAATTGTTTTGCCTTACCTTCATATAAAAGACGACCTTTTTCCAATGAAAATCCCTCCGATAAAGTAATACTTCAATCAGTGGGGTGTTTTTTCCCCACTGATTGTTAGTTGAACCATTCGAGCTTTTACGGGTGTTATTAATGTTGGTTAATTTAGTCCTAGGCGTTCAAAAATCATGTCTACATGTTGGATGTGATAGTTGTAATCAAAACAATCATCTAAATCTTCTTTTGTTAATAATGAAGTAATCTTTTCATCCGCATCTACAAATGTACGGAAAGCAGTTTGAGATTCCCACGCTTGCATAGCAAGTGGTTGTACAGTGTCATACGCTGTTTCACGTGCAAGACCTTTGTCAATTAGTGCAAGAAGTACACGTTGAGAGTAAATTAATCCTAAAGTAGAATCCATATTACGCTTCATGTTTTCTGGGAATACCGTTAAATTTTTCACGATATTACTGAATCGATTTAACATATAGTTAAGTGCAATTGTTGCATCAGGTAAAATGACACGTTCTGCTGATGAATGCGAAATATCTCTCTCATGCCATAACGCTACGTTTTCAAATGCAGTCACCATATATCCACGAATTAATCTTGATAAACCTACCATATTCTCAGAACCAATCGGGTTACGTTTATGCGGCATTGCAGAGGAACCTTTTTGCCCTTTTGCAAAGAACTCCTCTACTTCACGAGTTTCTGATTTTTGCAGACCACGAACTTCTGTAGCGAATTTTTCAATAGAAGTTGCGACTAAAGCTAATGTGCTCATGTATTGTGCATGGCGATCACGTTGTAAAGTTTGAGTAGAAATTGGTGATGCTGCTAAACCTAATTTTTCACAAACATATTGCTCTACAAAAGGATCGATGTTTGCATAAGTTCCTACAGCACCTGACATTTTTCCAGTTTCAATTGATTTAGCTGCTGCTTCAAAACGTTCTAAGTTACGTTTCATTTCTTCTGTCCACAAAGCAAGTTTAAGTCCGAAAGTTGTTGGCTCTGCATGTACTCCATGCGTACGTCCCATCATTACGGTGTATTTATGTTCTTTCGCTTTATTCTCCAGAATCTCGATAAAGTTTTGAATATCTTTACGTAAAATAACATTCGCTTGTTTAATTAAATAAGAAAGAGCTGTATCTACAACGTCTGTAGATGTTAGACCGTAATGAACCCATTTACGTTCTTCTCCTAAAGTTTCAGAAACGGCACGAGTAAAAGCCACTACGTCATGTCTAGTTTCTTGTTCAATTTCTAAAATACGATCTACATTGAAAGATGCATTTTTACGAAGTGCGACAACATCTTCTTTTGGAATATCGCCAATTTCCGACCACGCTTCACAAGCTAAGATTTCTACTTCCAACCATGCATTGTATTTGTTTTCTTCTGTCCAAATAGCTCCCATTTCAGGGCGTGTATAACGTTCTATCATTTAATTTCCTCCTGTATTATGACCAAATTTTAGATTGCTCGATTTCTTTTAAAGTTTCTTCGATGTTTGCTGAAAGGATGGTAACGTGTCCCATCTTCCGATTCGTTTTTGCCTCGCTCTTGCCGTACAAGTGAACAGACCAGTTTGGGTATTTACAAAGGTTATTGGTTAATGGAACAATATGTTGCCCCAAAACATTGACCATAACAGTTTCTGTCCAGAGCTTTGGATCACGTAAAGGCCAACCGCAAACAGCTCTAATATGTTGATGGAATTGCGAAATATTACATGCTTCGATAGAATAATGACCCGAATTATGAGGTCTTGGAGCCAATTCATTGATCAAAATGTCATTCTCTTCTAGTACGAACATTTCGACTGCAAGTGTTCCGACAAGATTTAAGTGATTTGCAATCTTTTCTGCTGCTTCGATTGCTTTCGCTGCAAGAGATGCATCGATACGAGCTGGAACGATCGTTTCATGGAGAATATGATTTACATGAATATTTTCACCAATTGGTAAGCAATACGTTTGTCCTTCCCCATTTCGTTGGACGATTACAGATATTTCTTTTGTAAATGAAACAAACGCTTCTGCAATACATGCCGAATGGTCAAAGAGTGATCTTGCCACCCCTAGCTCCTCTTTTGATTGAATCGTTTGCTGCCCTTTTCCATCATATCCACCTCTCGCAGTTTTCACTACGCATGGAAATCCTACTTCATCAATAGCCTGCTCTAATTCCTCAAATGTATTAGCTTCGACAAATTTCGCAATAGGTGCCCCAGAAGCTTGAATCTCTGTCTTTTCAATAATACGGTCCTGAGTAATTCTTACAAGCTCTGCCCCTTGAGGAACATAAGCAATTTGCGATAATCGTTTCAAGCCATCATAGTCAATATTTTCAAATTCATAAGTGATCACGTCACTTACTTCTGCTAGCTCCTCTAACGCTGCTTCATCATTATACGATGCTACGATTCGAATGTCAGCAACCTGCCCACATGGTGAATCCATCGTTGGTTCAAGTACAGCTACTTTAAATCCAGCTTCTTTTGCAGCTAATGCCATCATTCGACCAAGTTGTCCACCACCGATAATACCAATTGTTTGTCCTGGATAGACTACTTTAGTCATTGAAGCTCACCGTTACTTTCTAGTACTTGTTTTTTCGTGTCTTCTCTTCTTTTTTCTAGTCGTTCAGCTATTTTTATATCTTGAATAGAGAGAATTTGTGCCGCAAGCAATCCTGCATTCGTTGCACCTGCTTTTCCAATCGCAACCGTTGCTACTGGCACACCACCTGGCATTTGAACTATTGATAATAAAGAATCTAGTCCATTTAATGCTTTTGATTGTACAGGAACACCGATAACTGGAAGAGTCGTCTTTGCCGCCACCATACCAGGTAAGTGTGCAGCACCGCCAGCACCAGCAATAATGACTTGAATTCCACGTGATCTCGCTTGCTCTGCATATTCAAACATTAAATCAGGCGTACGATGCGCAGAGACTACTTGTTTTTCATACGGTATATGAAGCTCATCAAGTATTTCACAACTATATTTCATTGTTTCCCAATCACTAGAACTTCCCATAATTACACCAATTTTTGCGTTCATTATATTCGTCCCTTCTCAAACTATAAAAAATTCCCCAAATAAACTACTCTCTCTATGAAAGAAAAGCAGTTTACTTGAGGAACTAAGTTTCAGGATTTGTGTCTTAACTAACATATGCAAACACATCCTTTAGCATAATCCAAAAGTTGCTTTCCCTCATAGTCCTGTCATTTACGGTGACTTGGTAGAGACGCTAAAGCCAATTCTTTAGCATATATGGGGATATGATCGTCTATTTCTATCTTAATTTTAACAAGTTCACACAGTAACGTCAATGCTTAAATACGAACGATTAATTTTCAGAAAACTATATCGTTCGGTTTTTGTTAATATTTTTACATTTTTTTATCTCTAACACCTTTTAATTGGATCAATTGTTTAACTGGCACGGGCTGTCCGTCTACCTCTGCAAAGATCGGCTCTTCTTTTCTTCCTACTACTTGAAAGCCTTGCTCTATCATTCTGTCCATGCATGTGGAGATGCTCTCATCTTCCTGCACTTCAAACCAGACTGTCTCTTTTTTCATTATTAATATAGGATGATTTTTGATTTATCATCCATCCTCCTCTTCTTTTGAACAGTTATGTATTTGTAATCGACTATAATAATTTACAGTATATCATGTGCGCGACTAGATAAACATGAGAGTATACCTGTTAGGGAGGGATTCATCCATTTGTTTTTGCTAATCATCCAATACTATGTGGGATTCTTCTAATAATCATAGTTATTCTTCCAAAACCTCACAGTATACTTCCAATATTCATAGTTATTCTTCCAAAACTTCACTTTATTCTTCCAATATTCATAATTATTCTTCCAAAACTTCACGGGGGATTCTTCCGATACTATAGTTATTCTTCCAAAACTTAACGGTATTCTTATAATTATAGTTATTTTTCCAAAACTTTACGGTATACTTCCAATATGCATAGTTATTCTTCCAAAACTACACGGTATTCTTCCGATATTCATAGTTATTCTTCCAAAACTTTACGGTATTCTTCCAATTTGCATAGTTATTCTTCCAAAACTTCACGGTATTCTTATAATCATAATTATTCTTCCAAAACTTTATGGTATTCTTCCGATTCATAGTTATTCTTCCAAAACTACACGGTATTCTTCCAATATTCATAGTTATTCTTCCAAAACTTCAAGGTATTCTTCCAATTCTACTTTACATTCGTCCAAAACCTTATTTTCTCTTCCTAATTTTTTCACCACATCCACCTATAAACAGTGTTTTTGGCCTTCTGTTCTCTGGTGAGATTCATAGAATTAAGAATTCTTGATGCCAATTGTGAAGAATTAATCTGTAAAAACTTTCGACAGTCTTTATTAGAAATGCGATCATCTATAAGTGTAAACCATTCCTGAATTGTTAATACATGAGCATTTCTATCAATATTTCCACAATTTGAACAAATCCAACCTATATTCTTCTTCACCATACCAAACTGTTCACATCCTTTACATTGTACCCCAGTCATTAAACAAGCCGGATCAATGGACCAGTTCTTACACATAGGATAAGGAAAATAAGCTTGATGAGCGGCCACAATACTCTGAGCCAAATCATCCATTTGTGTTGAGGATAAATATTTCTTCTCCCTCGGCAAATTTCGCAAGTAAACAGGAATGCTCGATGCATATATCACGTCTGTATGATTTGGAGGTTTAACCACCTTAGATTTCATATTACTTAAAACAATAACCCCTTTAACTGGAAGTTCTATTCCACGCCCATGCAACCATTCCTTGAATAAATACATATTTCGATAAACCTGTACTTCTGGACTCTCGAATATTTCTTTCTTTCCATTTTCTAGTGTACGAGTTAAACATGGTGGTACCGTTTCAAAACACAGCTCTCCCACAATATTTTTACATTCTAAAATTACAATATAATATGGACTAATAAACACCGTATCCATCTGGAACTTTCCATTCGAAGATAAACTTACATCATGCAATATGCGGCAGTTAAATGGAAATGAATAACGATCAAATACTTCCGCCACTTTTGTTTCTCCCATAATACCCGCTTTTGCTGATTTCATCTTCGAATGAATAACCGCTTTCATCGCATGCTCGCTTGGTAAACGGCGATAGAGCATCTGCAACCCCATATACTTATACTCGATTGATCGCGTTTTAATAATCATATTATCCCCCCTTTTTCGCACAATACCATAAATAAATAAAATGTAAATTGTACTAAAAAGGCGATAATTGCATTTTGGTAACGCAGAATGACTCAAAATTGAATTATATGTCAATATAATGCAACAAAAATTAATTTTTAATTTTTTTACTATGAACATTTTTTCGACTAGAAATGTCACTATTTCCTGGGAAATGTCATTTCAAATTTAATTTCTTAAATTAACATATCTATTGTCGTCTAATGAAATCAAAGATTACTTTTGAAATCCATTAAATAACTTAACGATACCTCATGTTAAAATTGAGAACACTATCTCCAAAACTGAGTACAACTTAATCAACTGCAAAGTTAGCAAATAATCGACAAAAGTTACCATTTAAAAATCCACACACAAAAAAGCCGCTACCGATTTCTCGGTAACGACTTAGTGCCCAGCGACGTCCTACTCTTGCAGGGGGAAACCCCCAACTACCATCGGCGCTGAAGAGCTTAACTTCCGTGTTCGGTATGGGAACGGGTGTGACCTCTTCGCCATCATCACTAGACTTTGAGTTGTTCACTCAAAACTGGATAAAAGACATTGAATTCTTCAAATTCTATTTTGGTTAAGTCCTCGATCGATTAGTATTCGTCAGCTGCACGTGTCGCCACGCTTCCACCCCGAACCTATCTACCTCATCGTCTTTGAGGGATCTTACTTACTTGCGTAATGGGAAATCTCATCTTGAGGGGGGCTTCGTGCTTAGATGCTTTCAGCACTTATCCCGTCCACACATAGCTACCCAGCGATGCTCTTGGCAGAACAACTGGTACACCAGCGGTGTGTCCATCCCGGTCCTCTCGTACTAAGGACAGCTCCTCTCAAATTTCCTACGCCCACGACGGATAGGGACCGAACTGTCTCACGACGTTCTGAACCCAGCTCGCGTACCGCTTTAATGGGCGAACAGCCCAACCCTTGGGACCGACTACAGCCCCAGGATGCGATGAGCCGACATCGAGGTGCCAAACCTCCCCGTCGATGTGGACTCTTGGGGGAGATAAGCCTGTTATCCCCGGGGTAGCTTTTATCCGTTGAGCGATGGCCCTTCCATGCGGAACCACCGGATCACTAAGCCCGTCTTTCGACCCTGCTCGACTTGTAGGTCTCGCAGTCAAGCTCCCTTCTGCCTTTACACTCTTCGAATGATTTCCAACCATTCTGAGGGAACCTTTGGGCGCCTCCGTTACACTTTAGGAGGCGACCGCCCCAGTCAAACTACCCGCCTGACACTGTCTCCTACCCGGGTTACGGGTATGGGTTAGAATTTCAATACAACCAGGGCAGTATCCCACCGACGCCTCCTCCGAAGCTGGCGCTCCGGGCTCTAAGGCTCCTGCCTATCCTGTACAAGTTGCACCAAAATTCAATATCAAGCTATAGTAAAGCTCCACGGGGTCTTTCCGTCCTGTCGCGGGTAACCTGCATCTTCACAGGTACTATAATTTCACCGAGTCTCTCGTTGAGACAGTGCCCAGATCGTTACGCCTTTCGTGCGGGTCGGAACTTACCCGACAAGGAATTTCGCTACCTTAGGACCGTTATAGTTACGGCCGCCGTTTACTGGGGCTTCAATTCGCACCTTCGCTTGCGCTAAGCACTCCTCTTAACCTTCCAGCACCGGGCAGGCGTCAGCCCCTATACTTCACCTTACGGTTTTGCAGAGACCTGTGTTTTTGCTAAACAGTCGCCTGGGCCTATTCACTGCGGCTCTTCTAGGCTATTCACCCAAAAGAGCACCCCTTCTCCCGAAGTTACGGGGTCATTTTGCCGAGTTCCTTAACGAGAGTTCTCTCGCTCACCTTAGGATTCTCTCCTCGACTACCTGTGTCGGTTTGCGGTACGGGCACCTATCACCTCGCTAGAGGCTTTTCTTGGCAGTGTGAAATCAGGAACTTCGGACTAAGTCCTCGCCATCACAGCTCAATGTTATAGAATGCGGATTTTCCTACATTCACACCTTACTGCTTGGACGTGCATAACCAACAGCACGCTTACCCTATCCTTCTGCGTCCCCCCATTACTCAAACGGTGGTTTGGTGGTACAGGAATATCAACCTGTTGTCCATCGTCTACGCCTATCGGCCTCGACTTAGGTCCCGACTAACCCTGAGCGGACGAGCCTTCCTCAGGAAACCTTAGTCATACGGTGGACGGGATTCTCACCCGTCTTTCGCTACTCATACCGGCATTCTCACTTCTAAGCGCTCCACCAGTCCTTCCGGTCTGACTTCAACGCCCTTAGAACGCTCTCCTACCACTGATACCAAAGGTATCAATCCACAGCTTCGGTGATTTGTTTAGCCCCGATACATTTTCGGCGCAGCGTCACTCGACCAGTGAGCTATTACGCACTCTTTAAATGATGGCTGCTTCTAAGCCAACATCCTGGTTGTCTAAGCAACGCCACATCCTTTTCCACTTAACAAATACTTTGGGACCTTAGCTGGTGGTCTGGGCTGTTTCCCTCTTGACTACGGATCTTATCACTCGCAGTCTGACTCCCAAACATAAATCATTGGCATTCGGAGTTTGTCTGAATTCGGTAACCCGGGATGGGCCCCTAGTCCAAACAGTGCTCTACCTCCAAGATTCTTAACGTTTGAGGCTAGCCCTAAAGCTATTTCGGAGAGAACCAGCTATCTCCAGGTTCGATTGGAATTTCTCCGCTACCCACACCTCATCCCCGCACTTTTCAACGTGCGTGGGTTCGGACCTCCAGTAAGTGTTACCTTACCTTCATCCTGGACATGGGTAGATCACCTGGTTTCGGGTCTACGACCACATACTCATTCGCCCTATTCAGACTCGCTTTCGCTGCGGCTCCGTCTTCTCAACTTAACCTTGCATGTAATCGTAACTCGCCGGTTCATTCTACAAAAGGCACGCTATCACCCATTAACGGGCTCTAACTACTTGTAGGCACACGGTTTCAGGATCTATTTCACTCCCCTTCCGGGGTGCTTTTCACCTTTCCCTCACGGTACTGGTTCACTATCGGTCACTAGGTAGTATTTAGCCTTGGGAGATGGTCCTCCCAGATTCCGACGGAATTTCACGTGTTCCGCCGTACTCAGGATACACTCAAGAGAGAATGAACTTTTGACTACGGGGCTTTTACCCTATCCTGCGGACCTTTCCAGATCGCTTCGTCTAGCTCATTCCTTTGTAACTCTATGTAGAGTGTCCTACAACCCCAAGAGGCAAGCCTCTTGGTTTGGGCTATTCCCGTTTCGCTCGCCGCTACTCAGGGAATCGATTTTTCTTTCTCTTCCTCCAGGTACTTAGATGTTTCAGTTCCCTGGGTGTGCCACAGATACGCTATGTATTCACGTAAATGTACTGCTCCATTACGAACAGTGGGTTTCCCCATTCGGAAATCTCCGGATCAAAGCTCACTTACAGCTCCCCGAAGCATATCGGTGTTAGTGCCGTCCTTCTTCGGCTCCTAGTGCCAAGGCATTCACCGTGCGCCCTTATTAACTTAACCTAATATGGCTTCCAATTACTTGGAGTCCATTCAAAATTAGTAGTTAAAAGTACTACACAATCTATAATCACCGAAGTGATTATAAATCGAATTTCTTGAATTTATTTCTTTCAATGTCGTTTTATCCAGTTTTCAAAGAACAAGTTTTCAAATGCTCATAAAAATGAACATTCAAAACTGAACTGCAAAACGTTAAGATACAGATAAAAATCTGTATTCCGTAATATATCCTTAGAAAGGAGGTGATCCAGCCGCACCTTCCGATACGGCTACCTTGTTACGACTTCACCCCAATCATCTGTCCCACCTTCGGCGGCTGGCTCCCGTAAGGGTTACCCCACCGACTTCGGGTGTTACAAACTCTCGTGGTGTGACGGGCGGTGTGTACAAGGCCCGGGAACGTATTCACCGTGGCATGCTGATCCACGATTACTAGCGATTCCGGCTTCATGTAGGCGAGTTGCAGCCTACAATCCGAACTGAGAACGGTTTTATGGGATTAGCTCACCCTCGCGGGGTTGCGACCCTCTGTACCGTCCATTGTAGCACGTGTGTAGCCCAGGTCATAAGGGGCATGATGATTTGACGTCATCCCCACCTTCCTCCGGTTTATCACCGGCAGTCACCTTAGAGTGCCCAACTAAATGCTGGCAACTAAGATCAAGGGTTGCGCTCGTTGCGGGACTTAACCCAACATCTCACGACACGAGCTGACGACAACCATGCACCACCTGTCACCGCTGTCCCCGAAGGGAAAGATCTATCTCTAGAACGGTCAGCGGGATGTCAAGACCTGGTAAGGTTCTTCGCGTTGCTTCGAATTAAACCACATGCTCCACCGCTTGTGCGGGCCCCCGTCAATTCCTTTGAGTTTCAGTCTTGCGACCGTACTCCCCAGGCGGAGTGCTTAATGCGTTAGCTGCAGCACTAAGGGGCGGAAACCCCCTAACACTTAGCACTCATCGTTTACGGCGTGGACTACCAGGGTATCTAATCCTGTTTGCTCCCCACGCTTTCGCGCCTCAGCGTCAGTTACAGACCAGAAAGCCGCCTTCGCCACTGGTGTTCCTCCAAATCTCTACGCATTTCACCGCTACACTTGGAATTCCGCTTTCCTCTTCTGTACTCAAGTCCCCCAGTTTCCAATGACCTTCCACGGTTGAGCCGTGGGATTTCACATCAGACTTAAAGGACCGCCTGCGCGCGCTTTACGCCCAATAATTCCGGACAACGCTTGCCACCTACGTATTACCGCGGCTGCTGGCACGTAGTTAGCCGTGGCTTTCTAATAAGGTACCGTCAAGGTACGAGCAGTTACTCTCGTACTTGTTCTTCCCTTACAACAGAGTTTTACGATCCGAAAACCTTCTTCACTCACGCGGCATTGCTCCATCAGACTTTCGTCCATTGTGGAAGATTCCCTACTGCTGCCTCCCGTAGGAGTCTGGGCCGTGTCTCAGTCCCAGTGTGGCCGATCACCCTCTCAGGTCGGCTACGCATCGTCGCCTTGGTAGGCCGTTACCCTACCAACTAGCTAATGCGCCGCGGGCCCATCCTGTAGTGACAGCCGAAACCGTCTTTTAACATTTCCACATGTGAGGAAATGGATTATTTGGTATTAGCCCCGGTTTCCCGGAGTTATCCCAATCTACAGGGCAGGTTGCCCACGTGTTACTCACCCGTCCGCCGCTAAATCAGAAGAAGCAAGCTTCTTCGTCATTCGCTCGACTTGCATGTATTAGGCATGCCGCCAGCGTTCGTCCTGAGCCAGGATCAAACTCTCCATAATAGAGAACTTAAAAAGCTCATTTGTTTTGCTGGCATCATCATTAAATGATGTCAAAAATTGTTTTGCTATCTAACTAACCGAAGTTAGTCTTTCAAGCTGTATGTCTTAACGTTTTGCATGTTCAGTTTTCAATGTTCATGTTGTTGATGTTGCCGCTTGTTTTAGCGACCTCTGTATCTTAACACCCTTTTCGATATTCCGTCAATACATAAAACGATAAATATCGACAAATATATAATAACGATTTATTCGGATAAATACAATTATTAATCTTAGCTTTAAATCTTTGCTTCTGAACCCTCTGCTTACTACGTTTGACACTTCATTTCGGAAACATACTTCACTCCAAAAATAGATTTCCTAATAGAAAAAGAGAGACATGAAGTCTCTCTTTTTATTCATTTCATTATAAGAATATAAAGTAGCCAAGGAAAATTAGCCACAAGCCATACATAATAGGATGTATTTCTTTAATTCTTCCAGCTACGATCATTGTAATTGGATAGAATAGGAATCCAATTGCGATACCAGTTGCAATGGAATAAGTTAATGGCATTGCGATAATTACGAAGAATGCTGGTACTGCAATTTCGAATTTCTTCCATTCTATATTTCCTAAGGAAGATACCATTAATACCCCAACGATAATTAATGCCGGTGCAGTAACATATGAAGTAACTACACTTAATATTGGATAGAAGAATAGTGACAATAATAGAAGTACCCCTGTCACTACTGCTGCAAAACCTGAACGTGCGCCAGCTGCAACACCAGCAGTTGATTCTACATAAGAAGTAGTAGTAGAAGTACCTACTACTGCACCCGCTGTTGTAGCGATTGCGTCTGCAAGTAGTGCTTTACCAGCACGTGGTAATTTTTCACCTTTCATCAATCCAGCTTGGTTTGCTACAGAAATCAATGTTCCTGCTGTATCAAAGAAGTTAACGAATAAGAAAGTAAGTACTACGATCAAAAATTGATGATTAAAAAGAGAAGATGGATCATTGAATATTGGATCAAGCGCTGCCCCAAAAGTTGGTCCCACACTTGGAACACTACTCACGACTGCAGTTGGAATTGGCACTAGGCTGAAAATCATACCAACAATAGCCGTGATTAGCATACCATAGAAAATCCCACCTTTAACGCCTCTCACCATCATAATTACTGTAATTACTAGGCCGAAAATTGTTAATAGAATATTTGGATCTGTTAAGTCACCTAATCCAACGATTACTGCAGGATTACTAACGATAATCTTAGAATTTTGTAAACCAACAAAAGTAATGAATAAACCAATTCCTGCACCAACTGCGTATTTTAACTCAGTTGGAATTGCATTAATAATTGTTTCACGAATACCGGTTAATGAAAGAAGAATAAAGATAATACCTGCAACGAATACTCCGGTTAAAGCTACTTGCCAAGAAACTCCGAAATCCAATACAACTGTAAAAGCAAAGAATGCATTTAGTCCCATACCAGGAGCTAGTGCTATTGGATATTTTGCTAATACCCCCATTAAAATAGAACCGAGACCAGCTGCAATAGCAGTAGCTGTAAACACAGCTCCTTTATCCATATGCATGGAGTCTGGTAATCCTTCTACTGTTTCAAGCGATAAAATCATTGGGTTTACTACGAGGATGTAAGCCATTGCTAGGAATGTTGTTAAACCACCAATAATCTCACTGCGGTAGTTCGTACCTAATTCGTCAAACTGAAAATACTTTTTCATGAGATCCTCCATTTTTTTGTCGCGATAACGAAAGAAAAGCATACGACCAATTACTACGGTCGTATGCTTTAAATATCTCCAATAAGGGAAAGAACAATGCTTTCCTCTCATCGTAGTCGAATCATTTACGGTGATTCGGTAGAGACTTTTGGGCCTTATTCCCAACGTTATACGACGACATAATTAAATTATGTAAGTAATATACCATTGATTTTTTCTAAAATCAATACTAAACACGAACGTTTTTTAAATTAATTATATAATAGTTCGCTTTTTTAAAAATCTGACATATTACATAAACAGTTTAGTAAAATGAGGAAGTGTGCGCTATACATGAAATTTAGAAGAGTCATTCGCAGTTAAATTGGTGATGATCTATTTTAAACATCATAATCAACAGAGGAGATTTTTACTATGAAAATTGAAAGATTGTTATCTATCCTAGTTGTTTTATTAAATAACGAAATTGTTTCAGCAGATGAACTTGCTAAAAAGTTTGAGGTGAGTAAAAGAACCATTTATAGAGATATTGAGTCTTTAGCTTTGGCTAACCTTCCAGTTGTAACATTTCATGGACGAAATGGCGGAGTTGGGTTGATGGCTTCTTATAAAATGGATAGATATTTGTTTTCCGATGAAGAAAAACAAAAGATTATAGAGGCTCTAAAAATTCAAACAAGCATGGTACATGAGGATAGCCAAATGCTTATAGATAAATTGGAGAGCTTAAGAGGAATCAATAACATGTCGGAGCACTTTTCCTTTTACTCCCCTACTATACATAGAAAAGAAATCGAACAAAATCTTCAGGACAAGTTAATCCTTTTAAAACAAGCGATAGCTTTGAATAGGAAGTTGCACATAGAATATGTTTCTCAAAGTGGTGAAATCACACATAGAGTTATTTCACCTTATAAAATTGTATTAAATGGTGGTAGTTGGTATTTAGAGGCTTACTGTGAAAAAAGAAACGATAGAAGATTATTTAAGTTAACGCGAATAAGAAATTATACATTACTTGATGAAGAATTTGCTGTGGCAAACGTAGAAGAAATTGACTTAGCACCTTCTTGTGAGATCGCTGAATTAGTTTTTCAAAGAGATCAATTAGGTAAGTTGTATGACTTTTTCTTAGAAGATGAAATTACTATACACGAAAACTATATCAAAGTAATATTTTCGTTTGATAATAATAGAAATCTGTTACCCTTTTTATTCATGTTCAGTAGCTCGGTTGAGATAATTAAGCCCGAATCATTAAAACGTAACTATTACAATGAGTTAAATAAAATCTACAATAAATTAAATAGTGACACTCAGTTGTCATATATTCCATGATACATTTTCTGTAGAGAGGCGGAGATGTAAAGTGCGAAAAGAATTTTCAACTAAAGCAATCTACGGAAACAAAATTAGAACAAACAATAATGATATTCGTGTATTTTCAAACATGTGGGTTGAATTTTTGAAGAATAAAGTGGAAGGCGATGTATACGCAATATATAGTAACTACCAAAGTGATCATACAGGTGACTTTGACTTTTTAATCGGAACAGAAGAAGTGGTTGGGAGCTCTACCGTTACTATTCCCGAGGGTGAATATTATGTTTGGGAAGTTGCTACTAATGATATGGAAGCTGTCGGTAAAGCCTGGAACGAGATTTGGAAGAGTGATTTACCTCGAACATACAATCATGACTTCGAACTTTACAAAACAGATGGAAGTATAAGTATCTATTTATCCGTTTCTAATAGCTAAAACTTAGCAGCATATCCAAATGGAAGGCAACAAAAAAACCCCCGATTCTAAAAAGAATCGAGGGTTTTTCCTGTAAGGTAATACAAACTAAAAGAAAGGTGTCTTTTAAAATGAATCACAAGAACTTATATTAGCATCTCCTAATAAAGTTGTAAATAACCCAAAGAAATGACTATACCTACCTTGAATCTGTTGTTTAAACGAAACTCTTCTATTAGTTCCATTATTTTAGACATAAAAAACTCTCCCACATTCGCAAAACACGAATAAAGGAGAGTTTATTTTTTTTCATATTAAATAGTTGCACGTAAAAAGTGATGTCTCTAACTAAAAACTAACGATAAACATTGATATATCAGCGTTTATTTTATTTCGCTTTTAGCTAAACTTCACTTCCTATTCCCACTCAATCGTTGCTGGTGGCTTAGAAGCAATCTCATACAGCACACTCACCAACCATTGATACCATTGGGTTTTACGCTATTTATCAAAACAGGATATTTCGTTCAATTCATGTAATTCTTGTCTTCAATTGTAGCTGGTGAACCCCTATTTAACAACGGTATTATTTTGAATAATGGCTATGTCGTTTCAATGTCAAAATCAATTAGTGAGGAATGGATATCTGATGACGAGTTTTTTGTCACCGAATCTGAAATTTAGGAGAATAATAAACTCTATCATCAATTGAAAAAAAGAACTTCGAATAAGAAAAACATAGGGAGATTTTAGTCTTCCTATGTTTTCATTCATGTTATTTATCTGTTTGTTTTTGCTTTTTTTTCAAATACTCCGCACGTATTTTTTCAAGTTGCTGCTTTTTATCAAATTTGGCAGGCTTGTGTTTTTCATGATACTTTGCCACAGCCACCTGACCTTTGGTATCCAATAGATATTTCCCCACTTTGTTCACCTACTTTTCTTGTCTTTAAAGAGAATCTATTCAACAAATATAATATACCTTATTTTACTGAAGTAAACCTTTTTACTTTATTAGTGTACCGCCTAACCTTGCATATATTTTAGTAAAAACTTAGTAAAATAATTCATAGCCAAATGGTATTCATTATACTTATCTTTACGACCTTAAATTTGCTGATTCATTTTAAAGTCATCAATCAAGTCGCTAATTTTAACTAAAACAAAAACCTCTTCCAGTTATTTGTTATAAATAACTAAAAGAGAGTTTAATTTTTGAAATATAAATAGTTGTACGTTAATCATTGATTTAGTTCTTAACAAACTACGTTAGACATTGATATGACTGCGTTTATAACCTGTTTAGTTTATATTACTGAACAGTCCTATTCCCACTCAATCGTTGCTGGTGGTTTACTCGTAATATCGTACAGCACGCGGTTGATGTGTGGAACTTCATTCACAAGACGAACACTTACTTTTTCTAGAACGTCCCAAGGGATACGTGCCCAGTCAGAAGTCATTCCATCAATAGAAGTTACTGCACGGATACCGATTGCATAATCATATGTTCTTGCGTCACCCATTACACCAACGCTACGGATGTCCGGAAGCACTGTGAAGTACTGCCAAATGTCACGATCTAGACCAGCTTTTGCAATTTCTTCACGAAGGATGAAATCAGATTCGCGAACGATTTCTAATTTTTCTTCTGTAATTTCACCAAGTACACGGATACCTAAACCAGGACCAGGGAATGGTTGACGCCAAACGATTGCTTCATCAATACCAAGCTCTAAACCAAGTGCACGCACTTCATCTTTAAATAATGTTTTTAGAGGCTCGATTAACTTGAACTGCATATCTTCAGGTAGTCCACCTACGTTATGGTGAGATTTAATCGTTTGAGCTGTCGCAGTACCAGATTCAATAATATCTGTATAAAGAGTACCTTGAGCTAAGAAATCCATACCTTCTAATTTAGACGCCTCTTCATCAAATACATAAATGAATTCGTTACCGATAATTTTACGTTTTTGCTCTGGATCAGAAACGCCAGCTAATTTATTCATGAAACGTTCACGTGCATCAATTTTAATAACTTTCATGTTGAAGCCTTCTGTGAAAGTCTTCATTACTTGTGCAACTTCACCTTTACGGTTTAAGTTGTGATCCACAAACATACAAGTTAATTGATCGCCAATTGCTTTATGAATTAACACAGCAACTACAGAAGAATCTACTCCACCACTTAGTGCGCATAGAACTTTTTTGTCGCCAACTTCAGCACGAATTTTTTCAATTTCCATTTCAACAAAGCTTTCCATTGTCCAATCACCAGTTGCATGACAAACGTCAAATACGAACTGACGAAGTAATTCGATTCCATAAGCAGAATGTCTTACTTCTGGATGGAATTGAACTGCATAAAATTTCTTCGTTTCATTTGCCATTGCTGCTACTTCACATGATGGGCTAGTTGCGATTACTTCAAAGCCTTCTGGCGCTACAGTTACATGGTCACCATGACTCATCCATACAACTTGATTCGCAGGAAGTTTTCCAAATAGAGCCGTCGCATTTTTCACATCAATTTCAGCTTTACCATATTCACGATGAGAAGCTTTTTCCACTTTCCCACCGAAATGTTGTGACATTAATTGCATACCATAGCAAATCCCTAAAATAGGAACGCCGATTTCATATATTGCTGGGTCAATATGAAATGCATTTTCATCGTATACAGAGTTTGGGCCGCCAGAGAAAATGATACCTGTAGCATTCATTTTCTTTAAGTCTTCGGCTGTGATTGTATGCGGATGTAGTTCACTGTATACTCCAAATTCACGAATACGACGCGTGATTAATTGGTTGTATTGACTTCCGAAATCTAGTACGACGATCTTTTCTTGTTCTATCAACAATGGAGTTGAAGACATTAGCATCCACCTCTTCTTATAAGTAATCCAAGTTGCGCCTCTCAATTCAAATTCGCCTTGGTATTTGGACGTTTTACGGAATAAGATTAAAAAAACGCGTATGAAAGTATTACTCTCTCTACGCGTTTACGTTCTCTACATCAAAAAGGCGAATGCATATGTCCCTAAAAAAGACATGACTGCATTCACCTTCATAGTCAAGTTATTATCGGTAACTTGGTAGAGACATCCGAACCATATTATCGGACATATACGAGGGCAACTTGGTCAATTTAATTTGACTTCAGTTTACAGGTTGTCGAACCTAAAATCAACCGCTTAGCTGATTGATTAAATTTTCCCAACTTTCTCTCATTAATGCGTAATTTACATCATCTTTATTGTTACCATAAAATCCATTTTCATACGTACTTGTCAGCCTTCTCATATGTCGGTCTCCAAAGTTTATATCAACCTGTTTTGCAAAATCCATAAGAGTTTGTCCTTGCTCTCTTTTTAGACCATACCTATTAAGTTCTTTTAATAACTGGTGGTACATTTTCTCAAAAGTATTCCAATCATTTTTTCTCATTCGATATACAGGTATAAGCACTTTTGATAGCCACTTCCCTCTATGTCGATATGCAAGCAAACTGAAGAAAGTTATTCCAACTATCGTCCAGATAATCAATGCCTTTCGTTCAGATACCCATTTTGCAACAGTTTTCATCATTTCCGTGAAGCCTATAGAAATTTCTGACTGCTCATTTTCAGACTTTGGTTTTTCGGGAGTTGGAGTTGGACTAGCTTCGGGTACTTCTGGCTCATCTGATTGAGCGTCAATGTCATAATTTACGGTTGGATTATTGGAAAATCCAATAGTTGGCTCGAAAGTCATCCACCCTACGTTAGGGAAATATGCTTCCACCCATGAATGAGCATTATTATTCGTTACTTCAAATACTGGCACACCATCTATCTGATCAACAACTTCACCAGGAGCAAAGCCTTTCACCCAACGTGCTGGAATTCCTTCCGAGCGAAGTAAAACGACCATAGAGGTGGAAAAGTTATCGCAATAGCCTACCTTCGTATCGAATAAAAACTGATCGACATAATCGGTGTCACCCTCTGGAATAGCCGAGAAGTTTTGATTGTAACTAAAACCATTTTGACGATAGTATCGTTGAATTGATATTGCCTTATCATATAAACTACTGTTACCTTCCGTAATAGAAGTAGCTAGATCTCTTACTCTTGTTGGTAAATTTTCTGGCAGTTGTAAATATCGATCAAACTCACTTGATAGTGCATTTACGTCTTCAATGGTTGCATTTCGAAGTGCTTTTAAACTGTAAACTGGCTCACTAAATGTGGCATCATAATTCCTAATGGGTACAGTATTTTCCCCAATAAAAGTAGAAATTTTTTGATTCATCGGGTCCATGTCCATCCGAAAAGGTGCCTGGCTTATGGAATCTACACTTTTTATTCCGTAAGGCTGCATGATAAAAGGAAACTCTTGTAGCATAATAATACTTGCAACAGATGTCTCATCCTCATTACCAGGAGTAATGTCTGAAATGATCGATTCCCCTGAATTAAAGCTTCTCATTTCAGAATCTATACTGGATTGAATCCACCCTTTCGAAGTATACGTATCCTTCGTCTCTATTTTCCAATATTGCTCTGTTTGTACATTTGCCATAAACACTGGTGTATCATCGCTACTAAAACCCCCACCTAGCTTTTCATCATTCTCCCCATACCCTACTTTCCGAGTCACTCCATTACTACCTTCTCCCAAAGAAGCATTAGGGTTCGAAGATGTGAAAAATGGCACTGGATCTGGCCAGCTTGGTCCTGCTTTTGGCAAAGTGTAGGCAAACACTCCACTTATCAAAAGTAGCCCTACTAAACTAGTAACTGAGGCGAATAAAAATGTTCCTTTCATTTCCTCTTTATTTTCACTTATAAGCTTTTGTGCATATAACAATCCCATTACGATAAACCCAGAAATTAATGTGATCACAATACTCTTATCTCCGTTATACCCACTGAAGGTATCTAAAATCGTTATAAATAAAACAGTGAGAACAAAGAATAAGAGCAGATTTTTTCGAACACGAATCCAATAATTTAATAAATACGTAGTCATCCATAACAGGATAAAAAACAATACTGTACGAAAAGGGTCATTTATTTTTTGCCAATCTTGCGTAACGATTGCTTGGACATTTACTACGAGATTTTCCCATAAATAAGAAAAAGCCTCTCTTGATAAAAAGGAAAAGTCCGTGTAAAGAGCCACGATTACCCAACAAATAAATAGCAATTTTAATGGAGTTGCATATTTCCAGTTCAACTTTAGTAAGTAGAGTAAAAAAGATAACGCTAAATAGTAACAAAATAAATTCAAATTATCCGTATCAGTTAACTCAATAACTGGCTTTAACCATTCGACCATTAAAAGATAAACAAAAAAATAAATGATGAAGGATAAAATTATTTCTTGTGTCTTTGCACTCATGAACGCTTCACCTCCAAAAATGCTTGGGCAAACCGATCCTTAGTTATATTATGAACCTGAATTCCTCTGCTCCTTGCATACCGGTACAGAGAAATTTCTTCTTTTAGTGATTTCTCATTTTTTTGTTTTACAACAAAGCAAGTACATACACGTAAGTTACCTGCTGTCTTTTGAATACTATCGATCCATTCTTGTGTAAGTCTACTAGTAATATACAAGAGGGATGTTGCTTGCGCTAATGCACCATCAAGCAAGACTACTTGCTCGACCGGCTTTGTTAAATCGGCTTGAACTTTTGTTAGATGATAAAGCACGCGTTGTAGCTGTTCTTCCGTTTGAACAGACGGAAGAAATAAACGATTTTCCCCAAGAGACAAAAAGGCACTAGATGCTTGATGTCGAACAACTGCTTGCATGATTGAGGCGGATAAATCGACCACTTCTTCAAAAAGATTAGAAGGAGTTCTATCTATTAAAACGAACAAGTCCTGTGATTGGCGGTCTTCAAACTCTTTCGTTTTAAGTGTTTGAGTGCGGGCAAATGATTTCCAGTGAATCCATGAAACACGATCTCCTGGTTGGTAAGATCTTACTCCCGTTGCCATGGACGTATCCTTCATCGTTTGAATCCTAGATACGGCTGCTCCTTGGTCATATCTTGTTTCAATCGGAATATATACCATCTCCGTTAAATTAGGAAATACGAGGATTATCTTTTGGTTTGATATAACCGTTTCTTTTTGTATCCATCCGAATAAGTCACTTACCTGAATGGTTGAACCCTCTAAGACATGCTCTCCACGAGGAATATGCTCGATTTCAAACGTCCACGTAAGCTCTTTTTTCATTCCCCAAAAAGCTAGCCTTTTCCATGAGGTTGTAGGCTCAAGCGTAGAACTTACATTTTCCTTATACTTAATATACATAAGCGGAAAACGATTATTTCGTTTCACTCGAACGATTGCTGAAAATTTCCCTCCGCTATATACCTTGCGCGTTTCAATGGTTCGTTCCACTTCTACTTTAGATAATGGATACAAGAATAATAGAAACGAATAAATAAAAAGAGGAACGACGAGGTAAAATAGAAACCAACTAACAAATCCCCCTTGAAACATTGCATAGACAAACGCCACAATTAGAAGAAACAAGATACCTGTAAAGCCTTTTAGCTTCTTTAATCGTTTGAGCCATTGCATCATTGACTTACTTTCCTCTTAATAGGGACAGGTGTTCGCTTCACGATTCGAGATAATACTTCCTCTGTTGAAATGCCATCATATCTTGCTTCTGGTCGAAGGATGACACGATGCCCAAAAACAGATGGAGTTAAATACTGAATATCATCTGGTGTAACATAGTCCCTTCCTTGTAGCATGGCAAAAGCTTGGGAAGCTCGCATTAATGCTATGGAAGCTCGAGGACTAACACCTAAGTATATATAAGTATCTTGTCTCGTTCGATTTGCAAGATCTACAATATATCCTTTCATCGTGTAATCTACTTTTACCAGCTTCACTTGCTTCTGTAGGTGGATTAATTCCTCCAAAGAAAGGACAGGCTCCAAAGTCTCAATAGGAGAAGCGTGCTCTAATCTATTTAGTATTTCTATTTCTTCACTTGGATGTGGATATCCCATTTTTAGTTTCAATAAAAAACGGTCCAGCTGAGCTTCTGGCAAAGGATACGTTCCTTCATGCTCAATTGGATTTTGCGTAGCCATAACGAAAAACGGCTTTGGAATTGGCATAGTCACTCCATCAATCGTAACGGATGCTTCTTCCATTCCTTCTAACAGAGCGGATTGCGTTTTTGGAGAGGTACGATTAATCTCATCTGCAAGGACAATATTTCCTAAAATCGGACCAGGTCTAAATTCAAATTCCATTTCTTTCGGATTGTAAATGGAAACCCCCAATACATCCGATGGCAATAAATCTGGCGTAAATTGAATTCTTTTAAAATCGGCACCTATTGATTTTGCAAGAGCTCGAACCATCATCGTTTTCCCTACTCCCGGAACATCCTCTAAAAGTACATGTCCTTCTGATAAGAGAGCAATTACCGCAAGCTCCGCTATATTTTTCTTACCTATCATTACTTTTTCTATATTCGCTATAATTGCGTGAATTTGACTTTGTTCTGTCATCTGCTTTCCCCCAGCACTCACTATTGATAGATTAGTTAGAATATTAATTTAATACTTTACAAGCATACCGAAAATTACAAAAAAATACAAATTAAAAAGTCGAATTACCTCATTGGAGACAATTCGACTTCGTTTTATTATTTCCAAAAATCATCAAAAACAGTAATCGGCATAAAACGTTTATGCTTCGAGCGATTATAGAAGCCTTCAATCTTTTCTTGTGCTTCCTTCGATACCATTTTACCTTCTAAGTAATCATCAATTTCCTCATAAGTTACACCAAGTGCCACTTCGTCTGGAAGTGCAGGGCGGTTTTCTTCTAAATCAGCGGTAGGTGTCTTTAAATATAAATGCTCTGGACAACCTAACTGCTTGAGTAATTGCTTTCCTTGTCTTTTATTCAAACGGAAAATTGGCGTTAAATCGACGCCCCCATCTCCATACTTTGTATAAAATCCGGTGACTGCTTCTGCAGCATGGTCTGTTCCAAGGACAACTCCATTATGCATTGCAGCAATGGAATACTGTGCCTTCATGCGCTCTCTTGCTTTCTCATTGCCTTTTGCAAAATCTGATAGCGTAATACCCGCTTCGGCTAGTGCACGAGCACTTGCATCCACCGATTCTTTAATGTTAATTGTTACGCGTTGCGACGGGTTAATAAAATGAAGTGCATCTTGACGTTCCGCTTCATCAAATTGCACACCGTATGGCAAACTTACTGCTATAAACACATATTGTTCTTCGCCATTTTCCTTATTTAATTCGTCTACTGTCAGTTGAGCAAGTTTTCCAACTAATGTAGAATCTTGCCCTCCGGAAATGCCTAAAACTAAACTTTTCAAGAATGGATGCTTCTTTAAATATGCTTTCATAAAATCGATACTTAAACGAATTTCTTCATCTACATCAATAATTGGCTTTACTTTTAGCGTTTCAATAATTTCTCGTTGCTTTGATGACATCTTTAACGACCTCCATTTTGAGCAATGAAATAATGTTCCATTTCCTTCACTTCTTGAATGTTACGCATTTTATTATCCCAACATTTTTGACTTAAATCGACTGGATATTCTTCTGGGTTAAGGGATCGTTTATATTCATCCCATAGTAATTCTAAATTATCATGCGCATATTGACGAATGTCTGGTAAATCAGGATTTTCATAAATAACTTGTCCACCCTCAATTACTTTTACATGTAAATCTTTCGCTTCGAAATTGGTTACAAATTTGGATACGAATGTATGGACAGGGTGGAACATTTTTAAGCGTTCCTCATGCGTAGGGTCTTCATCGTGCATTGTAATATAGTCGCCCTCTGCCTTTCCATTTTCTTTATCAATGATACGGTACAGTTTTTTCTGACCAGGCGTTGTTACTTTTTCGGTTGTAGAAGAAATTTTGATCGTATCTTCCATTATTCCTGCTTCATTTTCAATAGAAACTATTTTATAAACAGCACCAAGTGCAGGCTGATCATACCCTGTAATTAGTTTCGTTCCAATACCCCAGCTATCTACCTTGGCACCTTGAGCTTTCAAGTTTAGAATTGTGTATTCATCTAAGTCATTAGATACGATAATTTTCGCATCTTTAAAACCAGCTTCATCTAACATTTTTCTAGCTTCTTTTGAAAGAAATGAAATATCCCCTGAATCTAGGCGAATCCCGATAAAGTTAATCGTGTCACCTAGTTCCTTCGCAACCTTAATAGCAGTAGGAACACCAGTTTTCAAGGTGTTATATGTATCCACTAAAAAGACGCAATCTTTATGACGTTTAGCATACGAATGAAAAGCATCATATTCATTTTTATATGCTTGTACCAAAGAATGGGCATGTGTTCCGGAGACGGGGATGCCAAACAACTTCCCTGCACGAACATTACTCGATGCTTCAATCCCACCGATATAGGCAGCACGTGTACCCCAAATGGCCGCATCCATTTCTTGCGCACGTCTAGAACCAAACTCCATAGCAATTTCATCTTTCACTACTTGTTTTATACGAGAACCTTTTGTTGCAATTAATGTTTGGTAATTCACGATATTTAATAATGCAGTTTCAACTAATTGAGCTTCTGCTAATGTAGATTCAATACGCATAATGGCCTCATTTGGAAAAACTAGTTCCCCTTCCACCATTGAGTACACATCACCAGTAAAACGTACTGACTTCAAGTAACCGATAAAATCCTCTCGATAACCAAGCTCGTTTTGTAAATAATCTAGATCGCTTTCTGTAAAATGAAAATCTCGTAAATAATCAAGACATCTTTCCAACCCTGCAAAAATTCCGTACCCATTTCCAAATGGAAGCTTCCGGAAAAATAATTCAAATACAGCTTTTCGTTCATGCATATTATCAGCCCAATAAGCTTCGACCATATTTATTTGATATAAATCAGTATGTAATGCTAAACCGTCGTCTGGATAAATTTTTTTCATAAAGATAAGATCCCCTTCTCCATAACAATTGAACCTAGTATACACTATTTCCTCACATTCTTGGACTATTAACTCACAAAGAAACCAGCCACCGAAATGATGGCTGGTTCTCGTCAATTAAACCATTATTTATCCATTGGAGAAATCACTGTCACAATATATTCTGCAACCGCTTCAATCTCATTACAATGAATTTTAATTCGAATTCAAAATAAATGAATCAATTTCATAATTCCAATTTACATAAAAAAACACGAACAATAAAAGGGAACTAAATAAATATTTTAAGCGAAATAAAGTATAGTTGATTCCCGCTATGGGCGGACGCTTTCCGCGGGGTGAGCGATAAGCCATCACCGCCGCTCACGCGTCGTTTGTGATGTCTTATCTGCTTCACTCATCCCGCTGGAGTCGCCGCCCGCTGCTTCAATCAACGAAGTGATAAATGTTCATATTTTAATGACAACGTACTATTTATGAAATAAACTCAAATGTTTCCGCTTTCAAATCTATTAAGATAGAAATTTACTTATAGTTTTTAATCAGCATCGCTACAAAGCTTTTCTGATACTAGGTTTGTGCAAGAATCTAGACGTAAAAACACTTGTAAACATTTATCCTCAAGTAGAGATTTTTATAACAAAAAAACTGTCCAGGACCTCTTGCTCTTGGACAGTTTTACTATTGTACTATTTTATTTACCTTGCGGAGCAATTACGGTTACTACATAGTCCGCAACGGCTTCCATCTCTTCAGGAGTTAAAGTATCTTTAAACGATGGCATGGTAGATTTTCCATTTGTAATGCGTTCTAATACATCTTCTTTACTTTCGGCAATTTTACTGTTTTGCAGGTTTGGTCCATTGTGTCCATTTGCACCTTGATCGCCATGACAAGCGATACAGCTGTTGTTAAATATTTCAAGACCAGCAGCCGCACTACTTACTGTTTCGCCTTCTGTTGATTTCTCTTCAGTAGGCTCATTAACTTTGCTTTTAGCTGAACCGTCGATTACTTGCCCCTCTGGTAAAGTTCCGCCTAATTTAAATGTATATACCTTATCTCCATGCTTACTACCTGCAAGGGCATTTCCTGCCGCATAAATCGAAATATATTGTTCTCCATCTATTTCATATGTTATGGATGGTGCATTTGCACCTGCATCCATCATATATTCCCACACTTGATCACCTGTTTTTGCATCGAATGCAATGAGACGACCATCATTATGACCTACAAATACAAGATTCCCAGCAGTTGTTAACACACCACTATAAGCTAGAGCATCCCATTTTTGTTGCCATGCTATTTTATTTGTTTTTACATCTATTGCAGTAACTGTCCCTCTTGTTGGCGAATTTAAAACTGGGCCAAAAACGCTACCAAAATACGCGTCTCCTTCTTTAAACTCACTTAATTCACTTCTTTCAAATGACATGTAGTGATCATTACCTAATACATAAAAATACTCGGTATCAGGATTGTATGCGGAAGGTGCCCAGTTTGCCCCCCCAAATGGTCCAGGTTTAAGTGTGATTGGCACATCCCAAAACGGAGTAAAGATACTTCCAACTTCTCCTGTAAATTCAGGTCCTAAATCATTTGCAATATCTTCTTCCGTTATAGTTTGAGGAACAAAGGAATCCCCAACTGGGAACGGTTGAGTTGCAGCTGTTTTTTGTCGTTCATCTTGCGGCACTGGTTTTTCTTCAATTCCTACTAACGGTGTTCCATCCGTACGGTCTAATAAATAAACCCAACCAGTTTTACCCGCTTGCCCAAGACCTTTAAGCATCTTTCCGTCCATTTCTACATCATATAAAATAACGGGGTTGGTAGGATCCATATCCCAAATGTCATGGTGCACTTCTTGAAAATGCCACACATATTCTCCGTTCTCTGCATTTACTGCCACTACAGAGTTTGCATATAGATTATCTCCTTCACGATTACTACCGTCTAAGTCAGGAGCTGTATTTCCTGTTGCAAAATAGATATAACCAAGCTCTGGATCTACTGCTGGAGTATTCCAAACTGGTCCCCCTCCAGTTAACCATGCATCGTTATCGGAAGGCCAAGTATCGCCATTAATATCACCTGGGCCAGGTATTGTATAGAAACGCCAAACCTCAAAACCTAAGTCAGAGTCAAAAGCCATTACGCGACCACGAATACCATATTCCCCTCCAGATACACCGGTATAAACTTTACCGTTATAGTAAAGTGGGGCACTTGTCACTGTATATCCTTCTTCCCATTCTGCTACTTTTGTTTCCCATAATAATTCACCTGTTTTTTGATCAAGTGCGATTAAACGAGCATCTAATAATCCTGCATATACTTTTCCATCCCCAACTGCAACTCCTCGAGTTGTCCATCCACAACATACTGTATCCATCTCTTGTGGAATATCAGGGGTATATGCCCATATTTGTTCCCCTGTTTTTGCATCAAGTGCAAAAATGTCGTTTGCTCCGGTTGTAATAAACATCATGCCATCTACAACAAGTGGCGTAGCTTCCCCAGAATATTTATCTTCCGCGCCTGACCCTAGACTCGTCACCCACGTCGGCTTTAAATCTCCAATATTTTCACCTGTAATTTGATTTAGCATGGAGTAACGTCTGTTGTAATAATCTCCTCCATGGAATGCCCACTCTGTTGACGCATACTCCACCTTCTCATTTGGAGTTGCTGGACTCTGTGTTTCCTTTCCTTCTAACTTTACTTCCACCGGTTTTTCTTCATCCTTTACTTTCAATACTGCATAAGGATTTACTTCTTCTTCGTCATCGCCAGTGATTCCAATAAAAATAAGCCCGATTAATACAAGGAAAGCAATACAAGAGCCAATAATGATCTTTGGCCAAAAGGATGATTCGTGTCTTCGCATCATTTATTCCTCCTTCTTTATTTAACCAGTTGGCAAAATATAATGAGAGATTATACCTCTATTAAAATATGCTTTTCAAAAGAGAATAATTCTAAGAAGGAAATGTGTTCACAAAAAAACTACCTAAGAGAGCTTTTCTCTTAGATAGTTTCACTATTTTACAATTATCTTGTTAAGTCTTCGCACGCTTTATAAATTATTTCGAACAGTTCTTCAATATCACTTTCTTCCACACATGAAAATGCTACACGGATATCCGTTTTATTGCTTGCAATAACGCCAACTCCGTATTCATCCAACAGATGTAAACGAAGTGTTTCTGCATCTACATGATTTAGTTTCAAGCACATGAAGTAACCTGAGTTAAATGGATAGTAAGTCCAATAAGGAGCAAACTTTTCGTTTTCAAGTACTTGTTTCGTTTTCACTGCACGGCCTTGCATAATTTGGAATTTCTCTTCTTTTTCTTTTAAAAACTCCTCTGATTGTAATGACTCTAGAAGAATCGTTTGAGAAATATGAGATCCACTCGAAATAGTTCCTCGAATAATCCCTTTTGTTTTTTGTTCTAGTGCATCTAAAACATCTGGAGTTGCTGCATAAGTGATAAACCCAACGCGTAGTCCCCATACGTAATTTTCTTTCGTTGCTCCGTCGATTTTTACAGGTAAAATATTCGGATGACTCTCTGCTAGTAAACCAAATAATGATTCCTTTATGGAATCTTCATAGAACAAACCGAAATACGCATCATCTAATAACACAACTAGTTTAGTTCCAGAAGCTGCAACATCTTTTAAAACTTGAACAATTGCTTCTGCTTCATTAATAGAAGGGGTAAAGCCAGTTGGATTGTTCGGGAAGTTTAATAAGACAATCGCTTTTTCTTTTTGTTTTGTAAGCGATTCGCGGAATGCATCTACATGGAAACCACCGTTTTCATTGAACAAAGGAAAGGTTTCTACACGACCGCCTCTTCTAATTTGAAATACTGTATTGTAGTTACCCCAATATTGTTCTGGCGTGATAAGTACGTCTCCAGGATTCATAAATAAATCTGCTGCAATACTTAAACCATGTGTTAATGCGCTAGTTACAATTGGCAATCCAATTGATTTATTTTGCATAGAAGGGTTATCAACTAATAATTTTTCTTTCCATATTGATCGTAATAATTCTTTTCCTTGTGGGGCTGCATATGGGTAAATATCTTTTGGAGCATACCCTAATTTATCTTGTATATGACGGAAATGCATAGGTTCTCCATTTTCTGTTGCGATTCCGATTGTTGCGTTAAAGCGGTGTGCTTTTTTTCCTGCTTCTGCACTTTGACTTAAAATACCTTTAGGATAATATAAATTTTGTCCTAAATCGGATAACATATCGAAGATTGCTGGGTTTTCATTTTTCATTTTTTCATTTAACTGCAAAGCTAAAGTATTCATCTATTGGTACCTCCAGAATATTTGATTTAAAAATATTGTACTCTATTTCACTAAAGTATAATACCTTTTCTCGTTATATATTGAATATTTCACGAGCTAACCACTAATTTTCAATTCAGTTCTAAAATAACGGGACAATGATCACTACCCATTACATGCGCATCAATTGATGCATCCTTCAAAATAGGCGTCATTTTTTGGGACGCAATAAAATAATCAATTCTCCATCCAATATTACGCTCTCTTACTTTACTCATATACGACCACCATGAATAGGCATCTTCTTGATCTGGATAAAAATACCGGAAAGTATCCACAAATCCTTCTGCAAGTAAATCAGTCATTTTCCCACATTCCTCTAATGTAAAACCAGAGTTTCCTCTATTAGACTTAGCATTTTTCAAGTCAATATCTTCGTGCGCTACATTTAGATCGCCACACATGATGACTGGCTTAACTCCATCTAGATTTGTTAAATAAGCACGCATCTCATCTTCCCATTCAAGTCGGTAAGGAAGTCTTGTTAAATCACGTTTCGCATTTGGTGTATATACATTAACTAAGTAAAAGTCCTCGAACTCCAATGTAAGTATTCTACCTTCATCTTCTGTTTCTAATTCTCCTACTCCATATTTAACCGTAAGTGGTTTCACTTTTGTAAACACAGCTGTCCCAGAGTAACCTTTTTTCAAAGCATAATTCCAATACTGGTCATACCCATCTAACTGCAAGTCGATTTGACCTTTTTGTAGCTTCGTCTCCTGCACACAAAAAATATCGGCATTCACTTCATTAAAATAATCTAAAAATCCCTTTTGCACACATGCACGCAAGCCGTTCACATTCCATGAAACTAACTTCATCTGTATTCACTCCCCCAAAATAAAAACCCGATCCAAGGACCAGGCTAACGTTTCTATGTAAAATCTCATTAATTATACTGGTTCAAGAACAAGTAAGCAAAAAACATGTTTAAGAGATCTCACCAATTAAATTATAGCTATCCCCCGAACGAATAGAGTAAATAACCCCATCAGCGATTTCCTTGTTAGTTAACCACCTTTGACTATTATTAACTCTTAAAAATCCTAACTGTATCAGATTATACTGGATATCTTTCGTTGAGTAATATTGTTTTTGGAGGTTTTGAGCATTACCTTTACTACCAATTATATGCCAAACTGCAGTCTTTTCCTCTAATAATTCAAATACAGTTATCAGTGCATTTAACCCATCCGAGTGTACCCAAACAACCGCCTCTGAAAATGGACCATATCTATTTATATTTTGCTGTAGTGATTCTTCCAATTTGGTAGAATCTCGATAATCAACGTAGATTCCTCTAATATTCTCGGGATTCGAACAAGCATTTTTCATTCTGTTCATTTTTTCTTCGTTTCGTGCGACTACCGAAACAATATAATCATTGTCTGCATACCACTTTGTGACCCCAGCCAACATTCCTGAACCACCGATTATACAAATGTGCTTCATTTGGAATTCCCCTTTCTGTATTTTTTTGATCTATTACCGATCATGTTGTTAACGACGAAAATCCGCTAGATTCCTGCGGATTTTCGTCACAAAATATATTCTTCTAAAATATAACACCCTAATTTAACAGAGCCTATTTTTTCGACATTTTCAATAGAACAAAGATCGCAATGGCCAGTACAAATAATCCAAACAATATAACTAGTGAAATTGCTGCAAATCCAAGTAACCCCATCTTCAACACTCCCTCTATACCACTTATTTTAAAGCAGTACACCTGTGAGTCAATACATACTATTTATTCCACTTTAGAAAATAAATCATTTAGAGATTCACGGGGCATTAAACGAAAAAACTCTTTAATTCACTTACACTTCTCACGATATAAGTAGCGTTAGCATCCTGGAGCTCGCCCTCTGAACCATATCCATAAGTAACGCCTATAGAAGCAATACCAGTATTATTTGCTCCAATAATATCATGCTTACGGTCCCCAATCATGATAAAATCCTCTTTTTTATAGCCTTTATATGAATCTAATATATATTGTATAATTTCTGTTTTAGCCGATCGACTGCCATCTAAGTTACTTCCCACAACAAGTTCAAAATACTGGTCAATTTGAAAATACTTTAATATTTCTTCTGCAAAGACAGTCGGCTTGGAAGTAGCAACTACTAGCTTAATAGATTCATTCGTTAAAATTTCCAATAAAGTTGAGATACCTGCATAGATTTCATTTTCAAACATACCTTGATCCTTAAATCTTTCACGGTAAAATTCGATTGCTTGATGCGAATTAACGTCATCCAAATCATAATACTCCGCAAAAGAAACTTGTAATGGTGGGCCTATAAAGCAATCAAGTTTATCAATATCTGGCTCGATAATCCCCATTTTTCCTAACGCATATTGAACCGATTTCGTGATGCCTACTTTTGGATCTGAAAGTGTTCCGTCTAAATCAAATAAAATTACTTTATAGGTACTCATCTCGAACCCCATTCCATAATGATTTTTACTTAGTATACAGTATTTCTTCCTAATATAAGACTTCTGCTGTTTCAGAAATCAGATAGTAAAAACCTTGTACTAAAGCCCCACTTTCTGATAGATCGGAAAGTGGGGCTTCGTTTTTAGTATGGATCTGCTTCGTGGCTTTTATCAATTGCCTCTTTTGGTGCTTGATCGCCGTCTTTATTTCCTAGAGGAGCTTGACTGGAACCGCCCTTTGGTGCTTTTTTCAGACCTTCTCTTAAATGTCGGCCATAGTCTTCGTCGGCTTCTTCTGCTAAAGCAATTATTTTTTCTTGAATTCGTTTGTCGCATTTGGATAAATCATTCACAAGGTTCGATATGAGTTCAGTTTTTTCCCACTGTTCGAAGTTGCGATAAGTCTCTCCAGCTTGTTTTGTATTGTTGTCTCTCTCAATGGATTCACGGACTAAACGCCCTTTAATCATAGGTGTATATTCTGTACCATGCTGCTTCGCTTCTTGTAATCCATCTAATATAGAAGGTTCATAATTGATATGCGGATTTTGGAATGGACCTCTATCCAATCTGTATGCCATTTGACCACCACTTTGATTGGTCGCTACTCTTTTTTTCGGTGCATTGATTGGAAGCTGTAAGTAATTTGCTCCCACACGATGCCTCTGTGTATCGGAATAAGAGAAAGTACGTCCCTGCAGCATTTTGTCATCAGAGAAATCCAGTCCATCTATGAGTACACCAGTCCCAAAGGCAACTTGCTCCACTTCCATAAAATAATCCTCTGGGTTTCTGTTTAACACCATTTTCCCTACGGCCTTCCACGGAAACGTATCTTCTGGCCATAGCTTCGTATCATCTAATGGATCGAAATCCAGCTCAGGATGATCATCGTCACTCATGGTTTGCACGAGCAGCTCCCATTCAGGAAAATTGCCTTTTTCAATGGCATCATATAAATCTTGCGTCGCATGATTGAAATTTTTCGCTTGTATTTCTTCTGCTTCCATTTGGGTTAAATTGCGAATGCCCTGTTTAGGCTCCCAATGATATTTCACTAAGACCGCTTTTCCTTCTTGATTCACCCATTTATACGTATTCACTCCCGAGCCTTGCATCATTCGGTAGTTTGCTGGAATGCCCCAAGGCGAATAAACGAATGTAACCATATGAAACGATTCAGGTGAACTCGCACAAAAATCAAAAAATCGTTCGGAATCTTGAATATTTGTAACAGGATCTGGTTTAAAAGCATGAATCATATCTGGGAATTTAATCGCATCACGAATAAAGAAAATCTTTAAATTGTTCCCTACTAAATCCCAGTTTCCATCCTCCGTATAAAATTTCACCGCAAATCCACGTGGATCCCGCAATGTTTCTGGAGAGTGACCTCCGTGTATAACAGATGAAAATCGTACGAACACTGGCGTCTGTTTCCCTTTTTCTTGAAACAATTTTGCACGTGTATATTTGGAGACTTTTTCATCGCCAACTGATCCATACGCTTCGAAGTAACCATGTGCCCCGGCACCACGTGCATGCACAACCCGTTCTGGAATACGTTCTCTGTCAAAGTGACTAATCTTCTCGATAAAATCATAGTTTTCAAGTGTTGCAGGTCCACGATTACCTACTGTTCTTATGTTTTGATTGTTCGTAATTGGATGTCCTTGCCTATTCGTTAATGTATCCTCATCTTCCATATTTGTTTCAAAGTTAGACTGCTCGTTTGTCACTTTTTGTCCTCCTAAACATCTTATAGATTCTACTTTCCACCTATATTCTGTCCAGTTTCCATTTATATAAACAAGTAATTAATAAAAGCCTCTCTGAACATCCTAGATTATTAGGAAGTCAGAGAAGCTTTTAGTATAAAACGAGCCAGTTATAGAACAATTAATTCTTTATTGGATTTTGTAATAATTTCTATTCCGTCTTTCTTCAAGAGAATATCATCCTCAATTCGAACCCCACCAAGATTAGGAACATAAATACCCGGTTCTACCGTTAAAACCATTCCTTCTTCTATAAGCTGTTCACATTTGGGATTCATAAAAATATCTTCATGGATATACAAACCAATCCCATGACCCATGCCATGTCCATAATACTCTCCATATCCTTTTTCAGAAATAAAATCACGCGTTAATGCATCTGCTTCTTTCCCTGTCATTCCAGCCTTTATACCACTCAATGCATTTTCAAGTGCTCCATGAACGATAGTGTATATTTCTTTAAGCTTGGGATTTGGCTCTCCAACAGCAATCGTTCTCGTCATATCGGAGCAATAACCGTTATAATAAGCACCAAAATCAAGGGTGATCATATCTCCTTTTTCCACTACCTTCTCGGTTGCTACACCATGTGGTAATGAAGAGCGAATGCCCGACGCAACAATCATATCGAAGGAAGAAGAGCTAGCACCTAATTTTCTCATATGAAATTCTAGTTCATTTGCTATTTCAATCTCTGTAATTCCAGGGCGAATAACCGTTAAAATATGCGAAAATGCAGCGTCTGAAATTTCAGCGGCCTTTTTAAGAATGGCTATTTCAGATTCGCTTTTAATCATACGCAACTTTTCAACCACTCCAGAAAGTGGTATTAAATCTACATTTACATATTCACTTAACTGAGAATAGTAATGATAGGATACATGTTGTTTTTCGAATCCTAGCTTATTAATCCCTAAACTTTCTGCAAGATTAGCTATTTCCTCATAAATAATGGCTCTATCTATTTCTTTTACTGTAAAACCCTTTGTCTGCGCATTTGCTTGACTAGTATAACGAAAATCTACTAATAAAAACGCTTCCGTCTTTGAAATAAGCACAGTTCCAGCACTTCCAGTAAAGTCTGTTAAGTATCTTCGATTGATACCATCTGTTACCAAGACACCCTCAATTCCTAATTCATCAAACGTTTTTCTTATTTCCACTAGCTTTTCCATTTTCAAACCCCCATAATATCACTTTTCTCAAAATTCAATATAATACCTCAATTATAAATATGACATAAACAAGTGATAATTAATAGTGATTTACTGTAACAAAAAGCACTTCGCTACATTTGAAATGCAATACGTTTCCAAGTTTTCTTTTGGACTGTCTCTTCAATTCCTCTTTTATCATATACATATGTTTGTAAGTTTCCTTTATATAAAAGGGTTAACGAAGAATGTTGTTCAAAATGATGTGGTTGCACTAAGCAAGGTGCGATTTGTAACTGAGTGGATTGGCATTCATTCATCATCGTTGCAACAAATTGCGAACAGAAAAAAGCATGCTCTCTCTCAATTTTAATATTCATAGCTACCCCAAATAATCCGATTAAATTATATTTAAATAATTCTTTATACTGTTCCATACGACGAATCTTATTACGCATTCGATTATATTCTTGACATGTTACTTCGCATTTGTAAATAGCACATGTTGCACTTCTGAAAAGTCCACCTGTAGGTTCTTCCCTAATGAATCCCCCATTAAAAGGATTATGTTTATTCTTCCTACCAAAACTATACATCTCATTCAGTTCTTCATCGAAAGCGATGGATGCATGATTCATGTCTTTTCTTGTATACATACCTATAGCTTTAGAAAACAATGTCCCTGTATTACTCAACACGATATAAATAGTTTTTCCCATTCCCCACCTCATTCATAAGAAGCATTTTGCCCCCTTATCTGCTTTTCTAATCATCTCTCAAATGCAAATTTTTCCAAACGGTCTAAAGAAGGAAATTAAGTAGGTCCAGAGACGTAGGGAACTAAAAAAGGGGCTGTCCCTAAAGTCATATAGTGACTGAGAGATGGTCCCTTTTCCAATGTAATGATTTCCGTTCCAGACGGACGCTTTCCGCGGGCATGGCTTCAGTCTACTCAGGCCAACACGATGTTGGTCACGAAGGCGTTGCCACACGAGGTGGCGTTCTTAGCCTTCGTTCCTTTTTTCGCTCCTGCGGGGCCTTCAACTCATACTATTCCCGCTGGAGTCGCCGTCTTCCACTACAATCAATTGCCTACAAAAAATAGTAGTTTAATAAAAAGTATTCAAAAAGCAGGTGTAGAAAAGACTCGTTTTTCTCACCTGCTTCAATTTAATTGTTAGTATGTACTGCTATTTTTTCTATTATTTATAACTGGCATGCCATTTTCCACTAAGAAAAAACTTGCTAGTTTATGAAATTAAACTGATTTCAATTGAGGGGGTTTTATTTGTGTCAGAACAAGAAAAGAAAAGTCCTATTTTAGATAAACGTTCTTTCAGACGTACCTTTATCAAAAACTCTGGATTAACTGTAGGTGTTCTAGTTTTAGGGGGAGCAATTGGTAGTTTAGTAGGTGGAAAAACAGAGTCTATTCGCAACAGATTGGATTAAACTGTTGGATGAGTAATCATTTAGGTTCATTTTAATGATTTGCATTATTAGGTACAGGTATAGATATCCATTAATATTCGGAAAAAATTGCTCTCATTTTTATTTGGAAAGTACAAGGCTCGTCCTTCTCGTTTTCTTACGAAGTATGTTATATTTGTAATGATTCAAAAAAGAAATGGAGGAAATTCCATGCCAAATATAGGGATACCGGGTTTAATACTCGTATTAATAATTGCTTTAGTTATCTTTGGTCCTTCAAAGCTTCCTCAATTAGGTAAAGCAGTTGGACAAACCTTGAAAGAATTTAAAACCTCTACACGAGATATTATAAATGATGAAGAAAAAGAGGAAGTTAAATCAGAAGTTAAAGAAACAGAACTTGAGAAGAAATAATATATAGAAAGAGCCAACTGTCATAACAAAATAGTTGGCTCTTTTTTATTTGAAAATTTTAGAATGTTTCCCTTACTTCGGCATTTTTCTAATTATGGATGGAATATTGTAAAATTGCTTCTTCCAGTATATCTATCCCCAACATTACATCCTCTAGCGGAGTGTACTCATTTGGGTGATGACTAAGTCCATCTATCGATGGGATAAAGATTAAACCTACAGGACATAACTTGGCCATATTCATTGCGTCATGCCCTGCCCCACTTTGCATAATTTGATTAGAGATATTTTTTTGTGCACAAATATTTTTTAGCACTTCATTTATTTCTTCTGATAGAAGAACTGGCTCTTCTGAACTAATTTCTATACTCTCTATATCCAACTGTCTGTTTTGCTTAATTAAGGTAATAGTTTCGTTTAAATGGTCATGCACTCGTTGTCGTGATTGTAGAGAAGTTGATCGGATGTCAATTTTAATTTCAACGTCTCCAGGTACAACGTTCATAGCACCATTATGAACATTTAAAACTCCAATAGTAGCAACCGTTCCAAATGCTTCTTCCCGCTTTGCCGCTTTTTCAAGGGCTAACGAAATTTCTGATGCACCAAGAAGGGCGTCTTTTCTCATATTCATAGGCGTTGTGCCAGAATGAGATGCTTTCCCCATTATCTTTACGTGAAGCCTTACGGGAGCTGCAATTCCTGTAACAATACCAATTTTCTTATCGTTATTGATCAATACAGGACCTTGTTCAATATGCAATTCAAAAAATGCTTTAAACTGTTCGTTCACTCTACTTGCTTGGTCTACGCTATTAATATCTAGTGCACATAGTGCAAATGCTTTTTCCATTGTAATTCCATCTTTGTCCTTTAAGTTTCTGTATCTACTCGGATCAAATTGGCCAGCCATTGCTTTACTGCCTACTGTTGATACACCAAAACGAGCAGATTCTTCACACGCAAATGAAATAATTTCAATGGGATGATCCGTTTCAATACCTTTTTCATTTAAACGTCTAATGACTTCCAACGCTGCAGTGACACCAACTACACCGTCGTATTTTCCACCTTGGTATACGGTATCAAGATGAGATCCCATTACAACAGGTGGAAGTTCATCCATTTTTCCTTTTCTTCTTGCAATAACGTTTCCACATTGATCCATTCTAATATCTAAATGCTCTGCCATACACATACGCATAAATGCATGCGTACAAGTCTGCTCTTCGTTTGTGTATGCAATTCTTGTAATCCCTTTATCACCGGAGTTATATTGGTTAATGTTGTTAAATAGTAACTCGTACCTTTTCTTACTATCCATATAAGTACCCCCTGTCCTATTACTCCATACATCTATTTAAACTCCGTAAGAGCGAAAAATTCAAAATGAAACGACTAGCCTATATATGTTCATTTTATACAGTTTCAACTAGACTGTCATTGTGGAAGGAAACCAAGATGTGTGATGATTTATTGTGCACGGTATACAATGAAGGACATATCCTTTAGTGCTATACTTTATTTCGTTATATTAGCGATTGGAAGTGAAAAATAATGATGAGAGAAACAATCATTTATAAAAAGGATGAACGTTTTACATTAGAAGCTGATTATTATGGTACAAGCCAGCTTAGTGCCCCAGTTGTTGTTTACATTCATGGAGGCGGCCTACTTTGGGGAACAAAAGAAGAACTAAGTGAAGAAATGATTCAATTATATACCAAAAATGGATATGGAGTGTTTTCTATTGATTATAGACTAGCCCCTGAAACAAAACTACCAGTTATTTTGGAGGATGTTCAAGATGCCCTTCAATGGTTAGAATCGGAAGGATCTAACCAGTTTTCTATTGATCCAAAAAAGATTGCCGTAATAGGAAGTTCGGCAGGGGCTTTTCTTGCTCTAAGTACAGGAACTTTCAAAAATAAACCACGTGCTATCGTCTCTTTTTATGGTTATGGAGATATTAGTGCGGAATGGGCAACTAGCCCAAATAGTTACTATTGCCAAAAAGATATAGTCTCAAAAGAAGTGGCAAATAGTATCATTACCGACGATGTTATAACAAATGCATCTGTAGAAGAACGATTTCTTCTATATTTATATGCTAGACAGACCGGTGAGTGGATTCAAGAAATAACAGGAACTAACCCATCCATTCAAAAGGATTCACTTATAAAATATTGTCCCATTCATAACGTTACGAATGATTATCCACCAACATTACTATTACATGGAACAAATGACGTAGACGTACCTTATTTACAATCTGTTTTTATGAGAGCTGCATTAATAAAAGAAGGCGTTCAAACGAAGTTAATTACGATTCCAAATGGGGAACATGTATTTGAAAAGGATTTCCATCATCCAGTCGTTCAAAATGCGCTTCAAGAGGTTTTAGATTTCCTGCAAGTTCACTTAGCTGATTAATACGTAAAAACCTTTGCCTTCCACATATTGAGGATGGACAAAGGTTTTTTTAAAATTGGCTCAGTTAAATTAGACTATTGTTTTTAAGAATATATTTTGCGACGAAAATCCTCGAGACTCCTGCGGAAAAACAGGTTGCGAAGAGCCCGCAACGTGCTTATAGAAACAAATCCAGTTGCCCCGAGGTGCTTGGTGGTTCGTCCGTGAAAAGCGCGAGCGGATTTTCAGCAGGTAACAACATGGTCGTTTAACAGAGCCTTTAATTAGCTACTACACTGCAGCATTCTCTTGTGGCTTATTGCGATCCATCAAATACTTTATAATAAATAAAGTCGCTACCATCAGATACGCATAAACAAATTGCATGGATGCTGGTTGTGCAAATCCTACCGTACTTGCATGAATAATTCCAAACAAGGAAAGGGTAGACGCAATTACAGCTGCAATAGCGGCACGAATCGGTTGATTTTTGATAGAAAAGATAGCTAAACATCCCCACATCAAACTACTTATTGGGGCACCACTACCTAAGTGAACTAACCCATTGTAATATACTCCTTTAGCCGCAAGAACTTGCGCACCAACAGCTTGACCCGTTGTCCCTGCTGCACTTAAAACATTATTAGCAAGCGATAATGCCCAGTTTGCAATCCATGGGAATAAACAAATAAATATAACAGGTACTTCTATTTTTGGAGTCTCTCGAACTACTTGATTGGCAGTTACAACCCCTACATATACCAGAATTGGTACGATAGCGACAACAGGGATTACTGCTAATAATAAGGCACCAATTCCAAAGAGTGAAATGATTAACATGGATGTACCAGTTGCTAGCGTGTATCCTAGACCTGCACCCATTGATTTCCAACCAGCATGCCCAATATAAACAGTTACTGGATATGGGTTACCTGCAAAAGCCCCAATGCTGGAAGAAATACCATTCGCTAACATGACACGGCGAGTTTTATATGGATCCCCTGCAGCATGTGCACTTTCAATATTCTCTAAGTCAAAAATATAATTTGCAAGTCCTAATGGTACAGCAGATGCTAAGTATGGTAGTGCATGTGGAATTCCTGAAATCAGACTGCTAACATGCACTTCAGGAGGATTAAATCCTAGTGTTTGTAATGCAGCAGTAATTGCCTCAGGGCTCTGTAATCCGAAGGACCAAGCTAAAATAGTTCCAGCTGCTAACAATAAAAATCCTGTCGGAATTCTTGCGAATATGGGTGATTTACCAAACCAATTAAGAAAAATAATAATAAGGACGACAAATGCTACAACAGGAGTTTCAAATGATTGAAGCATTGGATTCATCGCTAGTAATAACAATCCAAGACCAGATAAACATGATAATAGAACTGTTCTTGGAATAATCCTTCTTAGAGTGTCCCCAAGAAATGCACCTACGATTAAAATGAATGCTTCAAACAAACACCAAACTAGAGCAATAGAAAAAGCAAAATCCGCATCGTTCGTTGTCTTAAATACAGGAAGTATTACGAGAAAAGTAACGGTAAATATAGAAGGGGCACTAGGACCTGACGGCAATGCCGTTACATCCGTTCTTCCTGTCTCTTTCATAAGCATACGTCCAAAAATAAAGTAACTACAGCTTGCTAAAAAGATACCAAGCCCAAAACCTGGAA
The DNA here is from genome assembly GCF_038005325.1 of Psychrobacillus sp. FSL H8-0484. NCBI lineage: Bacteria > Bacillati > Bacillota > Bacilli > Caryophanales > Bacillaceae > Psychrobacillus > Psychrobacillus sp. FSL H8-0484. Next base: position 3,551,736 of record NZ_JBBOSZ010000001.1, read on the forward strand.
CAATCCTTCCATAAATAATTTCTGGTGGAAAACCAACTACAAATAGTAATAATGAGACCATTGTTAATAGGTTCGTTAAATTGTTAGCGAGCAACCCAAAATAAGCAGCCCAGTCACCTTTCTTCCAGTACTTTAATGTTTCAGCCAACTTGTCTCCCCCTTATTTTTATTGATTCTAATCATTTATGGGAATGGCTATGAGGTAAAAATTAACGTAAATACAAATAAATCATTAGTATAATCTTTACCGCTCCTTATAATTCCCACAATTAACCTGTAAGCGCTTACAATTAGAATTATAAAGAGTTCGTACACCCTAGTCACTGTTTACCAAGACCAAAAATAGGTTCTTCTTTTAGTCAAGTTATACAATAATTTTTTTGAAAAAAGTTGGTTTATTTTATATGGATATTGCATAGAGAACTAAACGCGAAAAATCCAGCACTAGAAAAATAGCGCCGGATTTTGCAATGAAATATTTTAGTATAGATAGAGAAATAATTTAATTCTCTTCGTTTAATTTATGAAAATGCTCCCATAAATAATCGCAGTCTTCTCTGTCTTCCACTTTAATCATATTAACTACACTATCATCTCTACCTGCTAGATAATCGCGTAGGTGCATGTCCGAAAAGCCGTGTTCAGCTGCATCATCTCTAGTGCTGCAATAGTGAACTTCCTTCACACCTGACCATATGATTGCTCCCATACACATTGGACATGGCTCACATGTTGCATAAATAACGCAATCTGATAAATCCATTGTTTCTAATTTCTCACAAGCTACACGGATTGCTACCATTTCTGCATGTGCAGAAGGATCTATATCTTTCATCATTGTATTAGAAACCGCTGCAATAACTTCCCCGTCGCGAACGATTGTTGCTCCAAAAGGACCGCCATGTTTTTTATCCATACCTTCAATTGTTGCGTCTACTGCCATTTTCATATAATCCATCTTAATACCCTCCTAATTCTCACTTAAAATTATTTACTTTGTTTCAATGTTTTACTGAAAATTGTATACAAGATAAAGGAAACGATTAAACCACTGAAGAACGCAAAATCATTCATTTTTACTAACAATGGTACACCTTTAAGAAAAGCACCTGACATTGGAAGAATAAAGCTAATCCCTAAAACAATCATTGCTACTGGATTATATCCATTTTTATATTCTCCATTACTTCCTTCTGGTACATAAATGTTATCCAGATTTAACACTCTCTTACGATGTATGAAGAAACTTGAAAGCATAATTCCGGCAATTGGACCAAAGATTGATCCGATAAAGCTATAGAAGAAAAATAGCGTATTAGCACTTTCTACAAGCTTCCATGGTAAAATTAAAGTTCCAACGATCGCAGTTAAAATACCTGCTGATTTAACAGTAAATACTTTTGGGAAAAGTGCGGACATTTGTAAACCTGATGGAAGTAAATTAGCATATACAACGAAAGCAATTGCTCCTACATTAAGAGCTAAAATTAATACGACAACTGCAAATGTGCTATCCATTTTATCAAGTGCATGAACGATATTAAAAATTGGCTCACCGAAAGCAATTTCAGTACCTGCTATTAAAGCAACACAAGTAATCGCAAATAGAACATACGACAAGATGAAACCTAGTGGTAATCCAATAATCATATCTTTTGGTGTTTTAGCACGATGAGTGAAATCGGACATATTAACAACAGGACCTGCCCAGTTTGATACTAATGCACTTACACACGCGATGAAAACGAATATGCTTGCATTTGGATTTTGTGGCACGTAATCCATAATAGGACCAAATCCACCTGCTATATTAATTGCCCAAACTGCTGCACCAATTATAAAAACATAAACTACAGGTGAAGACCAGTTACCAAATTTACCAAGGAAACTCGTACCACCTAAAAATAGAAGAACTGTAACAATCCACAGAATTGCATAGGAAATCATCGTAGGTAAAGTTAAACCTAGAAGGTTAAAGTCTCCACCTAGAGTCATAAAGTTAGGGAAAAATCTTGCGAAAATAACATTTAATGATTCTGCACCTACAACGGTTGTTGTTCCAAAAAATACTATACCCGCAATTAGACCGCGACATAATGCAGGAATAATAGATCCCTTCACTCCAAAGGAATCCCTCAACAACATTGCAAACGGTAATCCGTATTTAGATGCTGAGTAACCATTTAATACATAAAACGTTGAAACAATCACTGCTGATAACATAACAGCTAATAGGACCTGCTTGGTATTAAGTCCTAACAGGAAGAATCCGGCCACTGTCATGTAAGACATTATATTATGTACAGCACCCATCCAAAGAGTTACATAATTGGACATACCCCAATCTCTTTGATTAGGTTTCTTAGGTAATAAATCTTCTGCATAACCATAGGATTGATATTTGTCATAGGCTTGTTCTAGTTTTTCTTGTTGCATAAGTTAGTGCCTCCTTGTCTTCCTAGTTTAAATTAAAACTAGGATCCATATTTGATAGCGTTTTCATCTAGCTTATTAACCAACTTCCTATACTGTAAATTTAACAGAATTCGCTAATTAAACACTGTATTAATGAACCAAAATTAGACGATATCGTTAGGCTTTTTATACAATGATTCATGCAATCTTTATTTACAGTGTAAGAAATTTGTCTACAACAACACTTTCTTCTATTCCATTTGAACATTTGATTAGTTATTAGGTGAAGTACTCCTTTTAGTTTAATGGAATATTCACCAAAATAACTTATCGCTTTCTAACGATCATTTAATAATATGAGTGCCTGCGTTTTCGTTAATAGCTTCTTTTAAACTTTCTGGATTTGTAATGATAACTCTTTTCCCTTTTTTCTCTAGGAAACTTAAGCTAGCTTCAATTTTTGGCAGCATACTTCCAGCTGGGAAATGGTTTTCTTCCATAAACTGTTTTGTTTCTTCGATTGAAATTTTCTCTAATGCTTGTTGGTTCGGTTTACCAAAGTTAATACATACTCTTGAAACACCAGTTGTAATAATTAATGTCTCCGCTTCAATTTGCTCCGCTAAAAGACTTGTAGCAAAATCTTTATCAATTACAGCATCGATTCCTTCGTACGTGTTGTTGTCTAATTTAACAACCGGAATTCCTCCGCCACCTACAGCAATAACGACAAAATCAGAATCAATTAATTGTTTGATAGCATCTTTTTCTACGATATTTATTGGCTTTGGTGATGGTACAACTCTTCTATATCCACGACCCGAATCTTCGATAAAAATCCAGTCAGGATGTTCTTCCTTCATTTTTTCGGATTGTTCGAATGTAAAGAATGATCCTACTGGTTTCGTTGGATTTTTGAAATTTGGATCTTCTGAACTTACTTCGACTTGCGTAATAATGGTTGCAACTTTTTTGTTAAGTCCTCTTTTGGCAAATTCGTTTGTCATTGCTTGTTGAATTTGGTACCCTATACCACCTTGTGTATCTGCTACACAGTTAACAAGTGGTATTGCTGGCATACCCGCTACTTCATTTGCAATTTCAGATCTTCTTAATCCGAATCCTACTTGAGGTCCATTACCATGTGTCACTACTACTTTAAATCCAGCTTCCACCATATCAGCAATATGGCCAACTGTTTCTTGTACCGCTTCAAATTGATCTTGAATTGAATCTCGACCATTTTCTTTTACTAACGCATTGCCTCCTATGGCAACAATTGTTACTTCACCCACGTGTGTTCCTCCTAGTGATGAATTACCTTACTTACCTAGTAATTCAATCGATTGTTCTTTGTGCGCATGATATAAAGGATTTGTTGGATCATTTTTAATAGCATTCTCAATAGCTTCAATAGCTTCTTCGTGCTTAGCTAGTGATCTTAAACTGTTTGCTTTATGGAAGGAGAAATCATATCTATTTGGTTGAAGTGTTAAAAGTTTATCCATTTCGATAACTGCTTCTTCATGACGTCCAAGCTCTCTTAAGAAATTTGATTTATGGTAACGATAGAATGTTTCATTCGGCTCCTGGTCACACGCCTTATCGTATTCTGCCAGTGCTTCCTCCGGTTTTTTCCACAATCTCAAACAATTAGCTGTGTAGAAATAGAAGTCTAAATCATCCGGATTAATCGATAATGCTTTGTTGTATTGTGCAAGTGCTGCTTGATACTGCTTTAACTCTTGTAGGAAATAACCTTTGTAATAAAGGAAATCCGCATTTTGATTGTCTGCTTCTAACGCTTTATCCACTTCCGAGATTGCATCCTCGAATTTGTCCATTTTAGCAAGTGCCTTTGCTTTTTCGATGTACACATTATTTTCTTTCCATTCCTTTTCCAGAATAGAAACTACTTTGTGTTGATTGAGCTCTATCGCATGTTGAAGAGAGGACTTGCCATCTCTATCCACTAAATGTACATCTGCACCTGCCCCAACAAGTGTTTGAATGATATCCGAATATAAGCGGCCACCGTTCCCCAAAATAACGGATTCCAGAAGCGCGGACCAACCTAGATTGTTCACATGGTTCACTGGAACTCCTGCATCTAGACAGATTTGTACGGTTTTTAAATACCCTTTTTCGCTCGAAGGTAATAAAGCCGTTCCTCCAAATCGATTCACACTAGGTAAATCAGCACCACCGTTAATCATTAGACGCAAAATTTCAGAAAATCCATTTGCTGCGGAGCAAATAAATGGAGAAAGTTGTGTAATATCTCTCGTATTCACGTCACTTCCAGCTTCAATTAAGAGCTTGGCAGCTGATTGTTGATTTTTTTGAGTAGCTACCATTAGAGCAGTACGTCCAAGTTCATCTTTGAAGTCAACACTTGCACCATCGCGTAATAGCTTTTCGATCGTAACAAGATCTCCTAATTCACTCGCTTTCAATAGTTCCATATCCAAGGAATGGTTATCCACAATTTATCTCTCCTTTAGTCAGACTGTTGACAAACACTTTCATTCTTCGTAGCTCGTCGCAGAAAAGCGTTGCTTATACTTCGTTGTAAGCTATGAATTTAAGTTCTATTCGCGGGCTCACAGGATGTGAGTCAGACAACCGGTGCCGTACGTTGCGGCGTCCGTAGATTGCGATCCTATAACGTACTGGTGCGCCTCGACTGCCAAGCGTTTGCAAAACAGCCTAAGGCGATACCTTCGTTCGAATTTAGACTTGTCTACTATTGGATATTTTCACTTAAAGCTAGAATTGCTTTTTCAAATGCTTCTACTGGTGGATTAGTAATACCTGCACCGATCATTCCAATTCCCGCATCTTTATGTGCAATCGCAGTATTAATAATTGGCATAATTCCAGTTTGAATTACTTTTTGAACATCGATTCCAGTTGGAATACCCATGAAATCTAATAATGGGATCGTCACATTTGGATTCTCCGTTGTAGTAATTTCCTTCATTTTAGTTGAGAAGTTAATCGCATCATCTACTGTTCCACCAACAAGCGCAACGATTGCAGGAGCTGTTGCCATTGCAAATCCACCGATACCATAAGTCTCTGTAATTGCACTGTCACCAATATCAAGGCCTGAGTCTTCTGGTTTATAACCAGCAAACATTGGTCCAATTACTTTTTGAGCTGGTCCAGTAAACCATGTATTTCCAGACACTCCACTTACTCGAATTCCGAATTCTACACCATTACGAGCCATCGTTGTCACGATTGTACTGTTCTCAATGCCATGTGCAGCATCAAGCGCACATTTACTTAGAGCCATCCATGTTGGACCAGAGAAATAATCACTGCTTGCTACAAAATCAAACACTTCTTTTTTCTGCTCAGTCGTGTAATCTGTTTGAATAAGATAAGGTGTTAAAGCCTGAATAAGTAAAGTTGTACCTGCAACATTTCGGTTATGACACTCATCGCCCATATGAAGTGCTTGTGCAAGCATTAAGCGTAAGTCAATTCCATTTGGATTTAACTTCATTGCATCTCTTAACATTGGACCTAAAACATCTCGCATCCAATTTAGACGAGTGATAACACTTTCATCATTCGCACCCATACGAAGAATTTTAGATAGTTGCTCACTTAAATTCGTATACGCAATGTTTCCGTATGTTTTGTTTTCTACAATGTGCATAAACATCGATGCAGACGTGACACCAGCCATTGAACCTACACAGTTGTGTTCATGACAAGGAGAGAAAGTAATTTCTCCTGAAGCTGCAAGTTCAGTTGCTTCTTCTATATCCTTAGCTAAACCTTCAAATACAAGTGCTCCCGTTACTGCACCTTTCATTGGGCCGTTCATTTTGTCCCAAGTAATCGGAGGGCCTGCATGTAGAATAGTCTTTTTCGTCATACCAGGAACAACGTTAATCGCTTGGTCAAAACCAATTAATACAGGCTGTGAATTAACAATTCGCTCTACTGCAAGCTTGTTAGCTGCCTCAATTTTTTCCGCAACATTAGGATTCTCTAATTTATCAAGTGCAGCAATAATTTCTGGATTTCCTCTACCTGGTGGTGTCCACTCTAAGTGCGTTACTACTGCATTTTGCTTTAACATATCATCTTTAAAAGATTCAATTCCCACGTTAATTACATTTAATTTTTCAATAAATAATTCGTTTATTTTACTCATGATTATTCTCCTTTCACAACAAATTCTCTTGCCAATAAACCAGCGTTTTGGCTACTGCTAGCATGTGTTGCTCCTGCAGCTAATAATTTGTTTACTTGATCTTCTATATTTTGATTATCCAATTCTGTACCAAGAATATAACCGATTATTTCTAAATGTCTTCCTTCACTTTCAGCCAATTGTTTCGCTTCAATAATCGCTGGAAGCATTGCACCAACTGGATCTTCATGTGCACCAAATCCTAATACAAAGTCCATCACAATAACCCCTACGGATGGATCTTTCGCTTCTTGAATGAATCGTTCAATACGAGTCGAAGGATCGATCATTGGATGAGGTTTACCCTGTGTAAATTGATCATCTCCAAAATCGATAAACGTATGGTCTTGACTAACCTTTACATCTTTTAAGCGGTATTCAGGTTCTCTTTGAATGTTGCTATAAACATTATCAAATTTCTCCATTGCAACATGCATAGCCTCATCACAAAGTGTTCCACCACTGAATAAGCCACGAATATACTTTTGTTCAGGTTTTAACTTTGCACGAACTTCATCAATAAGTGGAAGGTTTAAGGCGCGTTTATTTAGCTTGCTTTCATCAGCACCTGCTAGTAATACCGCTTTTAATGCAGCTTCTTTAGACATTTTTGCAAAATGACCGCCTGCTTTAGTTACTTTTTCTTCGTCTCCGCCAACGAACCATACGACAACCGGTTTTGTGCAAAGTTTGATTTGTGCCAATACTTTCTCTTCCACACTTGGTGCTGGTGGTTTTGAAATAAGGACAATAACCTTTGTTGCTTCGTCTTCTTCCAGTGCTTTAATGCCATCAAGCATCATAATGCCGCCAACTTCTTCACTTAAATCACGACCACCTGTACCGATAAGCTGTGTAATTCCGCCTCCAAATTCATGAATACGAACACTTATTTCTTGGCTACCAGTTCCAGATGCGCCAACAATACCGATGTTTCCTTTTCTAACTGCATTTGCGAAACATAGGGCAACATTACCGATAATTGCAGTTCCACAGTCTGGGCCCATCATTAATAAGCCTTTTTCATGTGCTAGTTTCTTTAATTCAATTTCGTCTTCAATCGAAACGTTATCACTAAACATCATTACGTGAAGATTGTTTTCAAGAGCCTTTCTCGCTTCTCTAGTTGCGTAAGCACCATTTACAGCTATCACAGCTAAATTAGCATCCGGAATATTTTCTGCTGCTGATTTAATAGTGGAGTATTTAACTTCATTCGTACCTTTAGTAGAAGTATTTTTCTTTGTGAATAATTCTTCAATACTTCCGAAAGCGCTTTCACACAATTCCGAATTCTCCGCTTTTACAACGATCATCAAATCACTTGTTTTCGCTTCTTCTACTTCTGGTGTCATTAGGCCAACATTTCTTATTACTTCTTTATTCATTTCTGTACCCATTGCAATAATTGCTTGCTCAACGCCTTCAATTTGGTTTGCTTTGGTTGACAGTGACATTAAAGAGACCGAATCAATATAAGTGTTTGCTTTAACTACAACTTGAACAATCATGATGTACCTCCAATTTTTATATTCGTTTCTAGTCCAGCGAGAATTCCTAAAGCAATGTCTGTGCCAGACGAAGAACCAATTTTTAATACTTTTACTAATGTGAGTATCAATTGCTCTTCATTTTCTTCGAGTAATGCATCAACTAATGCAATGATTGACTCACGCACTTTTCCTTTTGCTGCTGTTTTTATTGCCATATAACTAATTTCATTTGTTGCGGTTCTTGCTTCTTTTTCTACTTCTTTCAAAAACCATTTGTACGAAGAGAAAGGACTGTTTTCTAGATGAAAAGAGGTGAATAAACCAACTAGAAAATCATCGCCAGATGGTGTCAATCCGGGGCCAAGCCCTAATAAAGAAATGGCATGTCGAACTGCTTGTTGTATCTGCTTGTTGAACAAAGCAGTCATTAGTAGGCTAGTTCGTTCACTTATCATTTTGGACAATTCCTGTTCAAAAGGGCTTTCACCTATCAACTTGTTTTTCATACCGCCACTTTGGCCATGAATATCGATGTATTGTTTCATTAGCTTTAAATTTTTCTTTAAAACATCGGTATTTGTTGGATAAGTTGACCATGTACTTTTCCAACTTCTTACTCCATCAATTGGGATGGACATTTTGTGATCGATGGATATACTATTAGTAGCTGAATTTACTTGGTCCCCAATACTTATATTCATTTCTTCAAAGTTATCTAAGTTAATAATTAGCGTATTGGGAGCGTTATCTATTTCTCTACATGCAATGGTGTACAGCTCATTATTATCAACACATTGAATATTAATTGTTCGGTTAAATACACTATGAACAAATCCATTTAGCTCAGATTCAATAATACGTTGAATGAATTCACCATCCCCAGATATCGCAACTACCAATAGACTCACCTCTTAAGTGGAAATTTTCACTAATTGAATCCAATGCTTTTCATCTTGGCTAATTGAACACCTCCAAATTAAGTAGATAATTTGGTTAATTAATCAAGAAGAAAATTATTGCTTTCATTGGTTACATCGTACAACTTAATTTTCAAGTACTTTTATATAACCAACTTTACATACCCAATATAGTGTAAAATACACCTTAAGGTCATCGTTTAATGAAACCAAAAAGGACTACAACCATTTGTGCAAGTTATACAACCAAGATAATTCAATCTATGTATTAGGAGTGTGGAAATATTGCTTAAAGTTCAAGACTTATTGGAGATCAAAGCAATAGATGGTCTAAAGATTGTTGCAGGGGTGGAAGGAGTTCAAAATCACATATCTATTGTCAATATTCTAGAGAACCCAGATGCATTCGATTGGCTTTCACCTAATGAATTACTTCTATCGACGGGATATATTTTTAAAGATAATGAGGAACTTCAAAATAAAATCATAAAAGAGCTTTCGGAGATAAACTGTGCAGGACTTGTTATCAAAATGAAGCGATACTTTGATAAGCTTCCTCAGAATATGATTGATGAAGCAAATAAATATGGTTTACCACTTCTCGAACTACCTATTGGGTATACTCTTTCCAATGTCATATCTATTATTAATGAAAAAGCATCTGGCAGATATGATTTGCTAAATAGACAAACGTTGGACATGCATAATTTATTCTTTAGCATCACCCTTGAAGGCGGAGGAATATCAAGAATTAGCTCCATGTTATCTGGAACCATTAATAATCCAATTCTTATTGTAGATAAAAATTGGAAACTCTTGCATTACTCAGAACATGAAGACAACAATTTTTCGTTACAAGAATCCTTAGACTTAAAATCAAATAAACCCATCTTTACAAAAGAATTCATTGATACAATTCCTAACAATCTAAATGAAATGAAGAAATCGATCAAAAGAATTTATAATTTAAATGGCAAGAAAATAATATGTCGAGTATTGCCAATCGCAGTTTCTCAAGACTTATATGGATATATCATCATTTGGCAAACAGTACGTAATCTAATTGAATTTGACTATATTATTCTGCAACAAGCTTCTACCATCATCGCGCTTGAAAGGATTAAAGCGAAGGAGATTGAAGAAGTTAAATTAAAAATCAGACATGATTTCTACGATGATTTACTTTCTGGAAAAATTACATCCTCAGAGACATTACAAACGTTATGTGATTTACATGGACTAAATTCAAACTATATGTACTATTGTATGGTTATTAATATTGAGGTTAAGGAAGTAGATAAATTTGAGGACATGATTATCGGGAAATATAAAATGGATAATATTGCTCAAAGTTGTGTGGAAATAGTTTATGAAAAGTCTTATAAAGCAAACGGAGAAATTACATGCTTTTATAGAAACAATAGAATCATCGTTCTAGTCGGACAAAATGAGGAACGACAACCCATTTCTGTTAGTGAAGCAAAGCAATACGCCACTGAATTGCATGACGAACTTGGGAAAAGAATTAAGAAGACTTTTTTAATAGGTATTGGTCAACAATACCAAGAAATAAAGTCTCTTTATAAAAGTTTTTCTGAAGCAAATGAAATGATCCGATTAATGCAACATATGAACGAAAAAAATGAAGTCTCCCATTTTGAGGATTATTCTGTTTATCACCTTTTGGACTCTAATATTAGTTCCTCTGAGTTGGAGGATTTTTTCCAGAAGTGTCTAGGTAAAATATATGAACACGATAAATTGCATACAACAAGTTACATTTCAACATTAGAAAACTACTTTAACAATAACCAAAACGTATCTGAAACTTCTAAAGCAATGTACTTACACAGAAATACACTCATATATAGAATAGAAAAGATTAAGGAAATATTAAATACGGACTTAAAAAACTCAGAAGAATTGCTTAGAATCCAAATTGCTTTAAAGATATTTAGAATTTTAAATAAGAATATGTAACCTAAGAAAAACGCTATTCGCGCACTTAAAAGCAAAACCTGTTCCCAGACGTTTCCGGATTGCTTTGGAGTAAGACTCTAGCTACACCATTACCGCACGATTTTTAGGAGAGGAGGATCGTAACTAGCGTCGCGATCCTCCTCTCCTTTTTCGGTAATCTTGTGGCTTTATCTTTCCGTCACCCTCCTGCAACTTTAGGCAACATGGTAGTACTATTCTGGATAATGATAGAATTAATTCTATCCTACTTATAATAAAAGCTCCCGAAGATGTAATTTCGGGAGCTCTTTCGCTGCTAAATAAATTGGATGCTAACTATTTTTCTGTTATATGCTCTGGTTACTAGTATGAGTCTGTTGATTGAAGCGGCAGGCGGCGCGCGGGATGAGTGAGACAGATTAGCCATCACAAACGACGCGTGAGCGGCGGTGATGGCTTATCGCTCCCCCCGCGGAAAGCGTCCGCCTATAGCGGAAAACAAGGATGGCTAATTACAATTAATCCACTACAAAATATCTCGCATCTGGATGAGCGAAAACGATTGCTGAAACAGATGCTTCTGGTTCCATCATGAATCCTTCTGTTAACTGTACGCCAATATCTTCCGGTCTTAACAAGCCAAATAGTTTTGTTTGGTCCTCTAGATTTGGACAAGCTGGGTATCCAAAGGAGAATCGTTGCCCTTGATATTTGGCTGCGAAACGTTCTCTCATCGTAAAGTCTGTTGCGTCAGGGAAGCCCCACTGATCTCGAATCTCTTGGTGAATTCGTTCCGCATATCCTTCTGCCACTTCTAAGGCAGTAGCCTGTAATGCATGACTTTCTAAAAACTTTCCTTGTTCTTTTAGTTTAGTTGCTTCGGCACGAACGCCATGACCCGCTGTTACTTGCATAAATGCAACGTAGTCCATTTCACCACTTGCCACGGACTTCAAGTAATCAGCAAGGCATAGGAAAGGTGCTGCTGATTGGCGCGGAAATGTGAAACGCTCAATTTCAGCTTTAGAATCTGCCGGATCATAAATAATTACATCGTCTCCATCCGATTGTGCCGGGAAAAATTGATACATTCCTCGTGGTTTTAAAATACCTGAAGTTAAGAATCCTGTTACTAGTTCATGAAGTTCTGTTGCACGATCATCCCCTTCATCTAATAACTTCTCACTGTACCCTTTTAACCCTAAATGATGCCCGATTAGTGTTCGCATATTTACATACGGATGAAGATGAGCAACTGAATAATCTTTCTGCACATGTCGACGAAGATCCTTCGGTTGGTAAACCTGGACATCCTCTCGGACAGTTTTCACTGGTTTCTCTAAAACTGCAACCGCTTGTTTGGAAGCACGATTAGCCTCTGCCACTTTTCGTTTTTCTTGCTGTACATCGAGTTCCTGTAATAAAACCACTTTATCTTCCTCATCTTGCAAACGATTTGCAAGATCAAGTCCTTGCATCGCATCTTTTGCATACAGCACTGGACCATCATATTCCGCAGAAATTTTAGTTTCAGTAAATCTTCTAGAAAGAGCCGCTCCCCCTACAAGAATCGGAACGTCAATGCCCGCTTCTTTAAAATCCTGTGCTGTAATAACCATTTGCTGCGCCGATTTAACGAGCAATCCGGACAAGCCTATGATATCAGGCTTTTCTTTCCGAATTACTTCGATTAGCGTAGCAGGCGTTACTTTAATTCCAACGTCAATCACTTTATATCCGTTGTTACTTAAAATGATATCCACCAAATTTTTCCCGATATCATGTACATCGCCTTTTACAGTTGCAAGCACGATTTTCCCTTTACCAGAGTCATCTTCTTTTTTCTCCATATATTGCTCTAAATGGGCAACAGATGCTTTCATGACACCCGCACTTTGGAGTACTTCTGCAACAATTAGTTGATTGCCATTAAATAGACGCCCGACTTCGGACATCCCTTCCATTAATGGTCCATTAATGACTTCCAGTGGAGTTTCATACATTTGAAGTGCAGCTTCCAAATCAGGAATCAGCCCCTCTTTTGTTCCTTCGATAATATAATAAGCAAGACGCTCAGGAACAGTTTTTGGAATATCATCTTCTGTCTTTTCTTTCTTTTTATCTCGGTAAAAGTCTGTAAAATCAGCAAGTGTTTGGTCCGTCGTTGTGAATAAAAGCTCATTCGCCATTTCCACTTCTTGTTGCGGAATAGACGCAAATCGTTCCAACTTCTCTGTATTCACAATCGCATAATCAAGTCCTGCTTGTGTACAGTGGTATAGGTAAACAGCATTTAATACTTCACGCCCTACTGGAGGAAGTCCAAATGATACATTACTTACACCAAGAATCGTTAAGGTACGTGGCATCTTTTCTTTTATTAATCGAATACCTTCAATCGTTTCTACTGCCGAACCAATGTATTGTTGATCCCCCGTACCTACTGGAAATACTAATGGATCAAAAATAATATCTTCTGGCGCAAGTCCCCATTTGTTTACAAGCAAATCATACGAACGTTCAGCAATTTCGAGCTTGCGCTCACGTGTAACAGCCATTCCAACTTCATCAATCGTTCCGACTACAACTGCTGCTCCATACTTTTTCACAAGTGGCATAACCGCGTCGAATCGTTCTTCTCCGTCCTCTAAATTAATCGAGTTGATAATTGTTTTTCCTTGTGAATATTTCAATGCTTCTTCAATAACATTTTCATCCGTCGAATCAATGACAAGTGGCACTTTCACTTTTTTTACGACTTCTTTCATGAAATGTGTCATATCCTCCAGCTCATCTCGGTCTGGGTTTGCAAGACAAATATCAATTACATGTGCCCCACCTTTTACTTGGGCACGCGCAATTTCAGAAGCTTCTTCAAATTTCCCATCTACAATCAATCGTTTAAACTTCCTAGACCCAATAACATTGGTACGTTCTCCAATAAATAAAGGACGCATCGATTCATCATATTGAAGGGGTTCAATTCCAGACACAACATGGCCATGACCTGCTTCCGCTCGTTTACGTGGTGCAAGGTCTTTCACTGCTTCGCGAACTGCTTGGATATGTGCAGGAGTTGTTCCACAGCATCCACCGACTACATTTAGCCAACCTTTTTCTGCAAAGCCTCTTAGTTTTTTAGAGAGCGATTCTGGTGACTCATGATAATGCCCTTCTTCGTCAGGTAACCCTGCATTCGGATAACAGCTTACATATCCTTTTGAAAGCTCGGAAAGGGTACGAATATGATCCGTCATAAATTCAGGTCCAGTTGCACAGTTCAATCCAACAGAAAGTGGCTTGATATGCTCAATGGAAATGTAGAAGGCTTCGATGCTTTGACCAGCGAGCGTCGTTCCCATTGGTTCGATTGTGCCCGAAATCATAATAGGAAGTTCTATTTCTGTTTCTTCAAATGCCTGTTTTATTCCGATTGTAGCAGCTTTCACATTCAGCATATCCTGACTCGTTTCTAGTAAGATAACATCGGATCCACCTTCGACTAAAGCTTTTGCTTGTACGTAAAAGTCATGCGTTAATTCATCAAACGTAATTCCACCAGTGACTGACAATGTTTTCGTCGTTGGTCCAATTGCTCCAGCTACAAAACGCGGCCATTCTGGTGTAGAAAGTTCTTCCGTACATTTCTTCGCAAGCTGCGCTGCGCGAAAGTTAATATCATGTGCTTGATCCCCAAGATTGTATTCATTCAACACAACTGGAGTTCCACCAAATGTATTTGTACAGATGATATCAGCACCAGCTTCTAAGTATTCTCGATGAATTTGTTCAATAACATTTGGATTTATAATGTTCAAATATTCATTACAACCGTCGTATTCTTCTCCACCGAAATCTTCTGGGGAAAGGTTGGCATTTTGAATCATCGTACCCATCGCACCATCGATGATAAGTATTCTATTTTGTAGCTGCTGCTCAATTAGATGTTTGGACATAGCTGTTTTCTCTCGCTTTCTTTTCATCAAACTCTTTAATATAGCGAATCAATTCCAGTGACATATCGTATCGGAAAAACGGCGTAATAATGTAAATACCGTTAAATAATTCTGCAGCAGTATCGATTAGTTCTTTCGCAATTTGTATACCCTCCGCAGTCGCGCGCTCTCTATCTTCGCCACATAAGCGCATACGTTCCAGCACTTCGTCTGATAATTTTATACCAGGTACTTCATTATGCAAGAACTCCGAATTACGGCTATTCGTGAGCGGCATAATGCCAATGAAAATAGGTGTAGATAGATGTTTGGTTGCTTCATATATTTCATGCAATTTCTCTTTTGTATAAACAGGCTGCGTGATGAAATAATCTGCTCCACATTCTATTTTTTTCTCTAGTCGCTTGATAGCACGATCGAGTACGCGAACATTTGGATTGAAAGCTGCTGCAACGGAGAAGTTTGCTTTTTTTCGAAGCGATTTTCCCGAGAATGAAATACCTTCATTTAGCTGTTTAATTAATTGAAGCAACTCTAAGCTGGAGACATCATAAACACTTGTTGCACCTGGGAAATCTCCAATTTTTGTTGGATCGCCAGTTACAGCCAGTATGTCATGGATGCCAAGTGCATCAAGCCCCATTAAATGTGATTGCAAGCCAATCAAGTTGCGATCACGACAAGTAATATGTGCAAGTGGACGAATATTATTTTGCAGCTTTAGCATGGATCCCATTGCCATATTGCTAATTCGCGGAGAAGCTAGTGAATTATCTGCCATCGTGACTGCGTCAATTCCAGCGGCATAAAGCTTATCAGCCCCTTCCATGAAAGTAGATGTATCCAAATGTCGTGGCGTATCCAATTCAACAATAATCGTTCTTTCCGTCTTCGCTTTTTCATGGAGTGGCTGATTGATTGTTGGCTCTGCTTCTTGAATAATAATGGCTGTTTTCGGCTTTACTATTTTATTTGTAATCGGAGGTAAATTACCGATTCTTTTTTTCACCGCTTCTATATGTTTAGGTGTCGTTCCACAGCATCCACCGATTAACCGGACACCTGCTTCCCTTAGGTATAATGCTGCTTTACCAAAATAATCTGCTTCGGATTCATATACAATACGTCCATCCTCTATATCGAGCAGACTCGCATTTGGATAAGCTGAAAGAAACGCTTTTTCAGGGAGTGTGACCCCTTCAAACGCTTGGATTGTATGATGAGGTCCTAATCGGCAATTGACTCCTACAATGTCGGCCCCAATTGCTGCTAGCTGATGCAAGGCTTCATTTAGCGATAAGCCATTTTGCAAGATACCTGGCTCATGCATCGATACTTGGGCAATGATTGGCGTATCCGTCATCTTGCGCAAATGAGTCACAGTGGTAGTTAGCTCCTCCAAATCATAGTACGTCTCTAACAGTAAACCATCTGGATTTCCCGATAAAAGTTGAGTTGCTTGCTGGTCAAGCGTTGCAATAATTTCACTGATGGAAGCATCACTCTTACGTATTCCTCGGATGCCACCGATCGTCCCAAGCACAAATTGTCCTCCTGGTGCAGCTGCTCTCTTCGCAATTTGCATCGCCGCTTCATTGATTTCTTTCACTTGATGCTCTAACCCGTATCGCGCCAACTTAATCGCATTTGCTCCATATGTATTCGTTTGGATAATATCTGCTCCTGCAGCAATATAGTCTTGATGAATCTTCTCTACAATCTCAGGTTTCTGTATGTTTAATTCTTCATTACAATAATCAATTCCGTATGAATAAAGCAGTGT
The DNA here is from genome assembly GCF_038005325.1 of Psychrobacillus sp. FSL H8-0484. NCBI lineage: Bacteria > Bacillati > Bacillota > Bacilli > Caryophanales > Bacillaceae > Psychrobacillus > Psychrobacillus sp. FSL H8-0484. The sequence continues at coordinate 3,568,472 of NZ_JBBOSZ010000001.1, forward strand.
CCCCATTGCACCGTCTGCAGTTAACATATTTCTTTGCAATTTCTCTAACAATCCCATTCGCTCTCATCCTCTCTAAAATACAAAAAAAGCCTTCTATGAAAAAGAAGGCTTTACGAGTATGCAATATTCGTACCTTCTCATCTTTCAGACCATAATATGTCTGCTGGATTTAGCACCTGACCTTTCGGCTGGTTGCTGAAGCTTCAAAGGGCCAGTCCCTCAGCTTCTCTTGATAAGAATTCACTATTCAGTTTTTTAATATTAGGATTATACTACCTTTATTCAACTATAGCGTCAAGATGTGTTTAGAATTTTCTAGATATTCTGATTTGAGATGAGAAGATTATCCGATTGTAATTGGTTATTATCCGATTCTTTTTATTTATTATCCAATTTTCATGGGTAATCATCCGATTATGATCGTTTATTATCCGATAATCCTACTTTATTATCCGATTCACCTATTTAAGTCCCAATTCCACTTATAAATTGTATTTCTTTTTGCTGTTCCCTCTCTCATAAGCTCCATTGAATTCAATATACGTGAAACGGATTGGAAAGATTCCAACTTTAAGAAATATCGACACTGCCGATTATTAATACTCTCCCCAACTAATACAAACCACTCCCAAATCGCCTTCTCGTGAGCGAGTCGATCCACATAACCACACCTCAAACAGTTCCAGCCATTTTTCCTTTTCACCATTCCGAACTTTTCACACTTCTCACAACAAACCCCAGTCAGCAAATCATTCGGATGGATGCCCCATCGATCACACATGGGATAAGGAAAATACGATTGATGGCTCGCCACCATTTTCGCTGCTAACTCATGCATTTCATCCACCTCTAAACACACTTTCTCTCGAGTAATATTCCTCAGAAACACAGGAATCGTTTGATGAAGTATCGTAGGATATTTCACAGATGACTCCACTACCAATACCTTCGAGTTCGTCAATACGATCACACCATAAATAGGAATCCTCACTCCGCGTACTTGCAACCAGTCATCGAGCAAATATATATTGCGCTCAATTTGTCCCTCTGGACTTTCAAACACATCCACTTTCCCCTCATCATTTTCTCGTTCTAGTTGCAAAGGATTTTGCTTAAAACGCAATCTTCCACCTATATTTTTACTCTCTAAAATAACCGCATAGTACTGCGTAACAAATACTGAATCGATCTGAAACTTTCCATACGATTCTAAACTTACATCATGCAACACCACGTACTCAAACGGAAAGGAATACTTCTGAAACACCCCGTCCACTCGCACTTCCCCGTGAATTCCAGCCTTCGCCATATGCATTTTCGAATGAATCAAATCCTTCATGCCGTGCATTTCTGGCAATCGTCTTTCTAACAACTTTAAACCAATATAACTGTACTCATTCGAACGTGTTTTCACTATCAATAAACCACCCCCATTCGCATCGTATCACATGAACAATAAATGTAAATTTCACTAAAACAACGACAATTCCATTTCCATATTAAAAAAAGGACCAAAATTAAATTTTGGCCCCAAATTTGCATTCACAATTAAATTCTTACATTCTTTCAGCTATTAACTCAGCCGTTTCTTTCCCATTTTTAATACAAGCTCCTATACCTACTCCATAATAGGAACATCCTGCAAGCATTACGTGAGGAAACAGTGAATCCATTTTCTCGTTCAACGATTTAATTGCTTCGCCATGCTCTAAATGATAGTTTGGCATTAGATCATTCCATTTCGTTACTTCTACCACTTGGGGTTCACCATTTAGCTTCAAGCTCTTTTCGATATCTTGTAAAGCCACTTCTACTAGCTCGTCCTCGCTCATATGCTTCATGCCTTCATACGCGGGATTAGTGCTCTTATAAAACATTCGCACAAGTAAATGACTGTTTTTGGATGTGTGCTTCCATTTACGACTTGTCCATGTGCATGCATTACATTTCACATCGCTATTTTCAGAAACGATAAAACCTGTTCCCTCCGCAGGAAGCTGTTCGTCTGGAATATCAAATCCCAAATAAATACTAATAAGTGACGAGTTTTTCAGCTTATTAAAATCGTTATCTAATTCCTCATTGTGCAATATTGCTTGCGCAACATTATGTGGAGTCGTTAACACTACGTAGTCTGCTTCAATGTACGCATCGCTTGATAACGATACTTCGTATGTTGTCCCATTCTTCACAATTTTCGTTGTGTGGACTCCTTTTAAAATAGTAGATTCATTCAGTTCTTCTTCCATACGATCGATTAACGTCGAAAGTCCATTTCTAAAAGAGATGAATTTTTTATTCGCAGCAGCCTGAAACTGTGATTTATTTTCATCTAAGCCTTTTATGATACTACCGTATTTGTTTTTATAATCAACTAAGTAAGGTAACGTAGAAGCTATGGTTAGCTTGTCCAGATTCCCAGAATACACGCCGGACAATACTGGAGCAATTTGTTTCATTACTAATTCTTTTCCGAAAAAATGCTCTAAAAATGAACCAACGGAACTCTCTTTCGTAAAGTTTTCATTTGGTAAATCAAAATCTTTTAATGCTTCCTGTTTTCCAGCCTCAGATACTAATGTGCTGCTATTTAAAGATTCCACACTAGTAGGAATTCCGAATACGGTATCCGCTGGTATTGCGTGTAGCTCATTGTTTGTATAAATATAGGAAATTCCCGTTGCATTATAAACAAGCTCGTCCTGTAGTTGCAGTTCTTCTACCAATGGCATAACGCCTGTATTGCGAGCTACAATGGAGTCTGCTCCCACTTCCATGATGAAATCCGCTTCTTTAACAGAGTAAATTTTCCCGCCTAAGTAATCATTGGATTCAACTAAAACCAATTCGACATCTAGTGATTTTTCTATTTTAAGTCTATGTAAATAATGCATAGTGGACAGTCCTGTAATTCCTCCACCTACTACAACTACCTTCTTCAAAATTATCACTCCTTCTATGTAATCAAGAATAACTCACTATCCCTAGTATAAGCAGTAATAAAAATATATAGTATGATTTCTCTCACTCTTCCAATGTATTTCTGCAAAAAATCTCTAATAGTTTTCAGGATTGTCAAATTTCTAATCGTACAAAAAGACCCTTTATTAGTTTATAAAGGGTCACTGTAGACAAACTCAATTTTTGATGCATAGAGTTGTATATTAAATTCGGCAAGGACCACCACTTCGCTTTCCGTGGGCTTGGCTTCAGCCTCGGGCCAACACGAGGTTGGTCATGAAGGCGTTGCCGCAGGACGCGGCGTTCTTAACCTTCCTTCCTCAAGCGTTCCTGCGGGGTCTTCTGCTCAAGCTGTTCCCACAGGAGTCTTCGTGGTGGTCCCAGCCTTATAAACAATTCATTATAGATATCCACTATCTTTACTTTTAATTATATAAAGCAACCTCTTTAGGAATATCTATTATTATTCATAACCGTTTAAAAAGATACTTTTGTCGTCAAGCTAAGACCCTTTATTAGTTTATAAAGGGTCAGTAATCTTTCTAAGTACAGCACGCACTGGACTGCCATCTGCTCCTTGAATCCTTAACGGCAAGGCAATCAATTCATAATCGCCAGATTCCACATCCTGGAGTAATAAATTTTCTAGAATATGGACGCCGTGGTGATAGAGTGCGTAATGGGCAGGTAAGTCTTTATTATCTAGTGCATCGACGGAAGGACGATCAACTCCGATTAAGAAAATACCCTTTTCCTGCAAGAAAGCACCTATATTTTCTTTCAGCACGGGAATTTGACTAGGAAACTGCTCCACACAAACATTAGCAGCTGTTTTTAATAATAAACGCTTCACGCCATCTAGCTCAAATCCTTCTAGTTCTTCTCGTCCGATTGCATTAATTCCTAGCACATCGACCACTTTGGCACGGCCTATATAAATATTTACGTCGAGCATGTCAATCGTTGGTCCGCCATTGTCAAAATGAAACGGTGCATCGGCATGGGTTCCAGTATGCACGCTTGTCGTGAACCGACCGATATTAACAGAACCAGTCTGTTCTTTTGAAAATGCTATGTCAAATTGAAAGGCAGTATCGCCTGGCCAAGTACCGATTTTATTGGATAAAGGTTGCGATATATCGATCCATTGTTTTTCCATCTTTATTCACCTCTATAAACTTGTTCGTAAATCCCATAGCTCTGGAAAAAAACGATGATCGAGGACTTTGCGCAAATAATTAACTCCTGATGAGCCACCTGTCCCAACTTTAAAGCCAATAATACGTTCGACTGTTTTCATATGTCGGAATCGCCATTGCTGGAGCCAATCCTCTACATCCACTAACTTTTCAGCTAATTGATATAAGTCCCAATATTGATCGACGTTCCTATATACTTCCTTCCATGCTTCGGCAACGCTCTCATCTCCACCATATGTTATCGAATAATCACGCTTCACTACTTCCGTGTTAAGAGCAAACCCTGCTTTTGCTAAGGCTTGTATCGCTACATCGTAAATACTTGGTGCATGGAATGCTTTTGTTAATTGCTCATGTAGTACTACGTCCTTCTCATAGATTTTAAGAATATGTTTCGTTTTAAAACCGAGTGCAAACTCAATCTGTCGGTATTGAAAAGATTGAAAACCAGATGCTTTTCCCAGCTTGTCTCGAAACTCTAAATATTCAGCTGGCGTCAATGTGGATAACACATCCCAGGCTTGAATAATCTGCGTTTGGATTTTCGTAACACGAGCAAGCATTTTAAAAGCCGCTTGCATTTTATTTGATTGTATTGCTTGAATCGCACTAGATAGTTCGTGAAGTAAAAGCTTCATCCATAGTTCACTTACTTGATGAATAATAATGAAAAGCATTTCATCGTGATGACCAGATAAACGTTTTTGACTAGATAAAATATCGTCTAGACACAGATATTCACCATATGTCATATCATTTCGGAAATCTGTATAGATTCCTTTTTCGCTTTTTAGTTTTTCATTCGATTTCGAACTAGACTCCATCAAGTAACCCCTCCTATTTTATGCAATGACGTCTCGCTTGTTTTCATACTTCAGATATGTTTGCTCTTGCATAATCTCTTTTAGAATTTGAATAGTATTCCATACATCTTCAAAGGTGTTATAAAGGGCAACCGGCGCTAAACGAATACCATTCGGCGAGCGAAAATCGGGAATGACATGAAGTTCTTTTAACGCCTTACAAATACGAGCAGCCTCTTTATGCACAATATAAATATGCCCCCCGCGACGATCCTTTTCACCTGGATTTCCAATTGTAAAAAGATAGTCACTAAGCTCTTCTTCTATTAAGAACATCATATAATCTGTCAGTCTTAAGGATTTATCACGAATTTGATCTATCCCAGCTTCCGCAAATATTTGCAGTGATCCGTATAATGGTGCAGCGCTTAAAATATGTGGTGTACCAATCTGATAAGCCCCCGCATTAGATGCTGGTGTCATGTGAATAGACAAATCAAATTGCTTTTCCTTATCCGAACCAAACCACCCTGTAAGGCCAGGCCGTTGCCCAAAATGCTTGCGATTTACATATAAACCCGCAACAGCTCCTGGACCTCCATTTAAATGTTTATAGTTACACCAAAAAGCAAAATCTACATCCCACTCCTGTAACTTATGCGGTACGGAACCAATAGAATGACACAGATCAAAACCTATAAAAATATTTCGCTTATGCGCCTCTTCTGTTAGCAATTCCATATCTAAAACTTGTCCACTGCGATATTGAACACCAGGTAATACAATTACTGCAATATCATCTGTCATTGCTTCAATAATATCTTCCTCGTCTAACGTTTCTCCGTCTCTACTTTTGACAAGTTTCAAATGTTCTCCGGGATCATACCCATGCAATACTAACTGACTATTAATCGCATACAAATCAGAGGGGAAATTCAATTCATCTGCCAATATTTTCGTTCGTGTTCCTTTTGGTTTATAGAAACTAGCAATTAACTGATGTAGGTTCGATGTGGTAGAGCCAGTAATTATGACTTCTTCTTTTGTCGCACCCACAAGTGGTGCACACATTTCACTCAACTTTTCGGAAAAATAAAACCAAGGATGCTCTCCTTTCGTCCAACCATCGATACCATATGACTTCCATGACTCGAGCATTGTCAACAGAGTAGTTTCTGCTCTCTTTGACAATAATCCTAACGAATTACCATCCATATAAATAACACCTGGCTGCACATAAAATTCGTCCCGATACTTTTTTAAAACATCCTGTTCATCTAAACTCTTTGCATAGTCCAGCGTATTATTTCGTTCCATAAACTATCATCCCTCACCCAGTAAAATGAATTTTCTTTACTAATATTCTTATGTCAATTGAGTACACATTAGTATAGAGATTCTCTTAGCCTATTTAATGAGGGCACTGAAAAAGTGTCATTCTAAAATAAATTTTCTATCAAATAGCCGCTAAGAGAATTTAGCGCTTTGGCATTCGCTTTCCGCGGGCGAGCGACGAGCCTCCTCCTTCGCAACGCTTCGTGCGGGGTCTCGTCTGTCTCGCTTTCCCGCAGGAGTCTCATGCGTCGCGCTAAATTCTCTTAAATTAAATACAGCAAATAGTTCCTACAAAAATACTAATTTCTAGTTTTTCAGTACATTCTATTTAATTTGGCTAATGTTTTTTAGGAGCGGAAAGCGAGCGGATTTTCGTCCATAACAACATAATTTTTTAACAGTGCCCAAATTAAAATACCTTGCATCTCTACAAGGTATTAGGGCCCATCTAATTAAGTTGAAACTTCACTTGAACTACTATTAATAGATGTATCATAAGCAATGAGCGTAACCCCAAGTCTGTCCTCCAGTTCCATCAGTTCTTGCAGCTGCTCAACATCCAGATGTGCTATTTTACTTTCTTCCATTTGTCATTCATCCTTTCTTTACTAATTAGTTTGACACTCAAGTTTTGGTCTATACATAAAAAATTCGTAACCACCCTCTATTTAATGTTATGGAGCATTCTATAAAAATTCATTCACAACTACAATTAGCACCAATAAAAAAAACAAGGCTAACTCTCATAAAAAAGGAGGTAGCCTTGTTTTTTTTCGATTGTTAAGGATTTGTCGACCATAATCCCGCTGATTTAAGTAGAATGCGTGGATTCATTTTAAGCTGAGCAACCATAAAGTCTGCAATATCTTCCGGCTGCATTACTTTTTCTGGATTGCCATCCGTTAGTTTTAATTCTACCGCCATATCGGTAGCAACCGTGCTTGGAGTTAACGTGCTTACACGGATATTTTGCTTCCTTACTTCGAGCATTAATGACTCACTCAATGCGATGACAGCGGCTTTTGACGCACTATACGCGCTTGTTACAGGAGCACCTTTTTGACCTGCAGTAGATGAAATATTAATGATGTCTCCTGCTTGTCGTTCGATCATTTCAGGTAATACCGCTCTCGTTACATAATAAACACCCATAACGTTTACTTGAATAATTTTCGCCCAATCTTCTGGATCCACCTCAAGAAAGTGACCGAACTTAGATATACCAGCATTGTTCACTAAAATCTCAATTGAGCCAAGCTCCCCGCGAATTTTATTAACAGCAACATTCACGGACTCCATATTGGAAACATCTGCAGTAGCTAATGAAACCTTTACGCCAAATTCTTTTAACTCAGCAGCTACTGCTTCTAAATTTTCCATCGTTCTTCCCAATAATCCAACATGAATACCTTCTTTTGCAAATGCAATCGCTGTTGCTCGTCCTATTCCTCTACCTGCTCCAGTTATAAGTGCAGTCTTACCATGAATATTTTGCATATGTCTCTCTCTCCTTACTATATATTCCTACATACATATGCTAACCCCACCAAATAATAAAGTATAATAATTTGCTTCCTACACAAGAAAAAAGCCTGACCCTAACACTATTTATAAGTGTTAGCTTCTATCATCGTTCTTCAAGATAATCTACTAATACTATAATCACACCCATAGTTATATGAAATATTCCAAATGATCTTCCCCCATCACTAGAAGTTACTAGCAGTGTCTTTAGTATCAATGCAACCCCAAATATAATCCCGGTAATTCCTATTCCCATTGGCCTTGCATATGCACTTGCCTTTTTATTTTTCCTGTTACTAAGAACGAGGGCACCCAATACTATAAGAACAAACCCATAACCATGCATGAGCAAATTTCCTACTGTGCCAAAAGAATCTACTGATAAAGCTGTGAAGAAAATTCCAAAGAAGATTGATAACGAACCCACAAATATTCTCATTCTACCTCCACATAAACACATTTTTTATTACTTAATTATCCCATATATACGTATTAATAACATTTTAAATTTCAGTTTACTAACGATAAAGAAAACTCCACCACTTTGTGCGTGCACACAGTGTTGGAGTTTTCATATGGGAACAAGTTTTTATAGGTTAATACCTCAAGCCATATCCTTTTTCGGCAATCGCGTGGGCTAGGGGAATAATCGAAACGGCCAAATCTGCATAGGTTACTTCTCGAGCTGGGTTAAATTGATTTTGCTCAGTTGTTAATATTCCCATTGAGTTTGCGATTGCAACATAGCCAGTGTATTCTTTTTGAACTTTATTTGCGTCCGCAAAGTCAAGTTTATAGATACTACTATGTTTCGCCGCTTGCTCAAGTCCTAGAACCCGTATATACCAAGCTGCTAGTTCCTCTTTTGTTACTGGAGATTCTAAATCGAAGGTCTTACTATTTGGTTTAATAATGCCTGCTTCGACCGCTCGTTCAATTACTTGATACGACGGGTGTTTAGGATCTATATTCTCAAAAGTTTGGTTCATGTTTTCATTTTGTTCATTATACATACCTTCATAAAAATAGGTAAGGGAACTCATAATAACTTTTATTGCTTCTCCTTTTGAAACACTAGCATCTCCATTAAAGGCTTTGTTATCTTTAGGTTCTAAGATTTTAGCACTAATAAGATAATTCAGTTCTTCTTCTGCCCAAGGATGTTTAATCACAATTGGATTTGTCTCTGGATACAAGCTATTCCATTTGCCTGTTGTGGCATCTAAAAAGCCAAAAGAATTCTCGTTAAATACAGGTAAATAGACTAAATCATAATGTTGATCCATTATGTCTTGTTTCATATATTGCAATTTTAAACTTAGTGAATTTTTCAAGATAGCTTTTGCGTCAGCCTCAGAAATGACCTTATCACTTGATGGCCATTTTTCTACCTCTTGATAATTGACATACAGACTGTTTAAAGAACCATCAGCTGCAATACCTACATTTATTTGATCCCCTAATACCATAATGCCGTTCACGACTCTTGGAAAAGTAAGATTATAACTACCTGAATACTCATCAAAATAGGCGTCTTCTACAGGCATCGAATAATTGTGTAGATAAGAAGGAACATATTGTTTTACATATTTAAGCGCTTGAGCGACGGCCTCCTTTTGAGTGAGTGTGGACTCTTGTTTTGGCTTCTCCCCAAGTGGATTTAGAAGCTGGTTCATTACATCATAGTATTGAATAATCTCGCCCGTAAGTTTATTTATTTCCAAACTCGCCCCAGATCCACCGTTCCCATAGTTAACCATATATCCGATACGAATTACTTCCTGGCCACTAAAATTTTCTACTTCTTCTACAGAATGAATGTTTATTTTAAATTTATCCGATTTTGGTTTAAGAAATTTTTCTGCAATTTTCTTAGCTTCTTCTACAGTAACTCCATTATTTTTGGACGGTAGTGGTTTAGCTGTTATCTTTTCAATTTTTCTCTTTTCAGGAAAGACGGTTGTATACCCATTTGCTGTTAACCACTTCCCTGAAATTGCTTGAACTCCTATCAATTTTGTTGTTGGCAGATAGACAAGCTGAATACGTTGCTCACCCGTTTGGTAATCTGTTTCTATTTGATATTGTAAATCAACAGTAAGGTTTTCCTTTACTTTATCTAATATTACTTTACTCTCTTTTATTTTTTTAATATCCTCAAAAGTGGACGAGTTTTTCTTCACAGGATTCATATATAAACTCACAATTTCACCATTGCCAAGGACAGTTACCTCTACTCTTTGCTCCGCAATGGATACTTTATTTTTCGTACGAGTAAAAGAAAATGAGTAACGGACTGGTTCTGTTAATATTTGTTTCGAATAATAATAGAGGGGATTATTTGATTCTAATTGATATTCTTCCCCGTCAACAATTTTTTTCATGAACCCTTTTGCAATATCCATTGCTTCATCTTTTGAAACCTTTGCAGGAAATAAAGCCTCTTTTTGATTTAGTGGTTGAAAAGAAAAGTGCTCGATTTCTAAATCTTTACCGACAAATACAACATTACCGTTTAATTGCTTTCCATTAATTGTCTTAGAAAAATATAAATCATAACGTACCGTGTCATCGTTGGGGTAAGTGTAACCACCGCCCATTTGAAAATCACTATTCGATAATTGGTCAAACTTATTAGGAAACAAAGATTTAAGCTTCTTAATTAAATCGGCTTTGGTGAAAACTGTTTCTTTGGAAACCATTTGAATTTGTACTTTTTCAGGTTGCTCCATCACTGTGGTTGAAGTATTTGCATTAGCAATAGAAGCAAACATTCCAAAAGATAAAGCAGAAGAGGTTAAAACAATACCAAATTTCTTTAAAATAACCAAAATAATCCCCCTAAATTAATAGTACTTGTGTGGTACAGTAAATGCTTTAAATTACGAACGCTAGTTTCATCTATATTTTATACTCTTTATGAAAATCCCCTTTGGCATCTAGGGATACCTTCCTTTTACAATGTGTATTAGAATATTACTCTCCACCCTTTCTATTGGAAATTGTAAACAGTTCTATAAATATTATGTTTAATGTAGAGGGAACATGCCTTTTTTCTTCTCATAACGATTGGTAAAAACTTTTAAAGAAACAAAAAGCAGATGACGGAAGTATTGGAGATGGTTTTTAAGTTACTTACTTCTGTTACTATTAGAATAAAAACGAGGTGAGAAAAGTTTCTATTTTGCGTTCTATTCGAAAAATTTATCAGTATTTTGTGGATGTACCTATTAAAGAAGGAAAAGTTCTGAACGATCGATACGAGGTTTTAAGGGTTATCGGAACCGGAAGCTACGGTATTTTTTACCGCTGCAAGGATTTAAAGACGAACGAAATCAGAGGGCTGAAACAGCTTCGTCCAAGTAAGCATCACAACAAAAAAGAGGTTGCTTTGTTTGAAAATGAAATAACTGTTTTGCGTTCGACAAATCATAAAAATATGCCAGTATTAATGGATACTTTTTTCAATAACGCGTATTTGTTTTATGTCATGAATTTCATAGAAGGAGACAATCTGGAAGACTTAATATTTCATAAGAGGGTATCTTTTAATGAGGAAGAGTCTTTACTTCTTATTGCTGATCTCCTTAAATTAGTCGATTATCTGCACTGCATGGATATTTACCATGGGGACTTACGTATCCCAAATATTTTACTAAAAGACGGCCAACCTTATTTGATTGACTTTGGTTTGTCGAAGCAGGGAATCTCCATGGATTCAGCAAGTTCCTACGAGATGAAACAGCAGGACCACTACGATTTAGGAGAAATCCTTTTATATTTACTCTATACAACTTACCCTTCCAAAAATAAAAAAGCTCTCCCTTGGACGGAAGAGCTTACGATAAAAAAAGAAACCGTTCATTTGCTGAAAAGACTCCTACAAGTGAAGGAATCTTATTCAACTATTAGCGAAATTTCAACTGATGTTCAAACTGCACTTCAAGCAGACGAAGGGATACATTAGGATTAACTGCTACTTCTCCCCTTGCGTTTGTAGTAGTTACTTCCACTCAGTGGTGATCGCTTATAACTTTTTCTGCTGCTACTGCTGTTGCTACGTTTGTAATAACTTCCTCTTCGGTCACTACTGCTACCTCGATGATAATGACCATGTCTTCGCTCGCTGCTACCTTGGGAAAGTTGCTTGATTTGTTTCAATATTTTTTTAAACATTTTACCTCTCCCCATCTTTTTTATAGTGCTCATTCTAACATAGGTTGACGATAAAACTTACTATTCCGTACTTTTTTCATCCTATCGTCCTAATTTTATATGAAAAAGAGAGGAGAATAATTCCCCTCTCTTTTCTATCGCTTATTACGCTTCTCCTGCTTCATTAAAAGCTCCAGAAACCTTCTCAAATTCCTCGTCACTCTCTATAAAAGATAATTCTCCATCGTTTTCCACTCGGAAAAAGAATACATCAATATCTTCTTCTGACTCTCCTTGTATATCCTCTACAAAACCGACAGCAGCATATTCATCTCCATCGACAGTTAACAATCCTAGCACTTCCATTTCTTGCTCCTGATCGTTTTCATCTAACACTGTAATGATTGCACCAACTTCAATTTTCTCCAATTTCTCTTCCATTCCAATCTCCTCCTAAAATAATATCTTCAAACTTCCCTTTTAAACCTACATACGAATTATCTTACATTACAGGTTTTTTAGCAAAAATAAAAGAATCAAACCTTCATATTATATCAAGGTTTGACTCTTTTTATGCTGATGTATTGCATCATACAGTCCGTTATTCAGCTATAATCGTAATTGTTAGAGGAATTTATTCCTCCTTGTCCTTTTTCCCATTATTAGATTTCTCTTTGTCTTTATTTCCTTGTTGTTTGTTCTCGGCTTCTTGCTGTTTTACTTCAGCCTTTTTGGCTGATTCTTCCGCTTTAACCGCTGCTTCTTTTTGTTTTGCTTCCGCTTCTTGTTTCTTTTCTTCAGTCTTTTTAGCCGATTCTTCTGCTTCAGCTGATGCTTCTTTTTGTTTCTCTTCCGCTCTTTGTTTCTTTTCTTCCGCTTTTTTTGCTGATTCTTCTGCTTCTTTTTGTTTTGCTTCCGCTTTTTGTTTCTTTTCTTCCGCTTTAGCTACTGCTTCTTTTTGTTTTGCTTCTGCTCTTTGTTTCTTTTCTTCCGCTTTTTTTGCTGATTCTTCCGCTTTAGCTACTTCCTTTTGTTTTACTTCCGCGTCTTCTTTCTTATCTTCCACTTTTACTGCTGGATGTACTTTTGGTGCAACAGGTGTCTTAATTTCTTTGACTTTAGGTAGTACTACTGTTGAAGCAGTTTCACCTTTTTTAGTCGAGTCTTCGTTTACCACATTTCCCTGTTCTTGAACTACATCAGTCGCTGTTTCTGTTGGGTTTTCTTCTTCAGAAACTGTAGCATCAGACTCTCCTTCTTTGATCGGTTCTACAGGTTGGGTAGTTTCATTTTCTATTGTTTCTTCATTTGACTTTTTATCCATTTTCGCTAACTTCTTCTCAATCTTTTTAACCAATCTTTCCTGAGCTTTTAAAACATTTTTCGCAAGTGCTTCTTTTGCTTTAGGATTTTCTACTTTTTCGAAAGCAGCTTGTAAAGCAAGAAGATTTGATGAGAATTTTATTTCAAGTTCAGTATATATAGAATCTTCTTCCTGCTCGTCTTCTATGGCAACGTCTTCCTCCGTTGTACCATCTTCTTCGGTTGGAACTGCTTCTTCCGTACCTTCTTCATTCGTAGTACTATCTTCATCCGAAACTACTTCAGTAGAGTCTGTTTCTTCGTACTTAGATAACGCTTCATTTTGTTGATCAATCGCTAATTGAAGTGTTTCGATTGCTTTCTCTTCATCGCCTTGCTCAAATAATGCCGTTGCTTCAAGAATTCGTTCTTCAGCTAATGCGCTTAGTAACTCTGCTTCTTTCATTTCATCGAATGTGAAAGCCAATTGCACACTTTCCTGTAATGTTTTAAGAAAATAGAAAAAATCACCTGGTAATAATACAGGTTCTTCTACTTCTTCTGTTTCATCCGTTACTATTGATTCTTCTTCAGTAACCTCAGATTCTACTACTGCATCTTCCTCAACTAGAGTTGAAGCATCATTCGTATCTGCAAATGAAGGATTAACTCCTACAACAAGCACCAAGAATGCCACAACCAATGGTGTGAGTACAACGTTTCGTAACTCTTTAAAAATGGACATAAAAAAACTCCTCTCTCCTATTAAAAATAGAAATACAAGGAAGAATGGTGAATTAAACCTTTTTTAAGTTATCATTCATATTCTTCGGCAGTCCAGCCACCATAACCATTCGGCGTTAGGTCTGAGACTTTGCGTCTTCATCTTTCAATGAATTTGCCTTTTTCGAATAGGACAAATGCCTGTCCTATCAAGATAATTATATATTACTAGATAATAGATATCTATCTATTTTTACCATAATTTTCTGATTCAGTAATCATAAAAATTGCACCTCTAATGTTAGGTTGTCTCTAACAATGAGGCGCAATATTAAATGTTTCTATTTAAGAGGAAAATTCATGACTAAATTACTGTTCATATAAGCTTGTTACTGAAACACTTTGTTTATTAGTTGGTTCATCAAGGGAATGGATAGTCGCTAATCCCTTATCTTTATCCACGTGCTCAATATAAATATTTTCTCCATTATAGGTTACATTAATCATATCTGTTGAAAAAACAATTTCTTCTGCTCGTTGTGCATTCATTGAAGCTACCTCCTTTTTCATTTTCAATACTTATTATTTACCCAAAATTCCTTGGATATACTCAACCCCAGCTATAGTGCTAAATTATAACAAACACTCTATTCACTAAGCCTTTTCTTTATATCTCTCGAAACTTGTTTCAATGCTTTTTTTGATCCTCTTTCCATGTCATGTTGAAATTTTCGTTCTTTATAGCTTATAAATAAAGAATTCAAGTCGTATCCTTCTGGGTATAAATCGGTTGCTTTTCCTTCTAGTTTCAACCTTTTTACATTAACTTTTACCATTTCTTCTTTATAGAATACTAAAACATTATGGTGGTTATCTTTTTTCTCATATACAATTCCATAATCATTTTGTTCTAGGAGCTTTACTCTGTCTCCCACTTCGAAATCATAAGTTGCTTCTTCTTTAAGAGTATTCTGTATTTGCCTTTTTATCTTACTTTCTTTCACACGTTCTAAGTCATAATTCTTGTTGTTTATATAATGTTGTGCTTTTTGTAGTACCTTTTCACGTAAATTCATTTTTTTAGAAATCCAAAGCGCATTACTGTCTCCTGACTTACCGATTAATAGTTTATACATCGGTTCTAATACTTCACTGTTAAATTGCATAGCAGCATTCATAAAGTCACTATGAATTTCGGAGTAACGTTTAATCTCCCCGTAGTGAGTTGTCGCAACTGTTATACATCCCATTTGATAAAATTCTTCGAGGATGGCAATGGCTAGAGCAGCGCCTTCGTTGGGTTCAGTACCACTTCCGATTTCATCGAAAAGAAGAAGTGTGTTATTCGATGATGCACTCATAATTTCTGAGATGTTTTTCATATGAGAGGAAAAAGTACTGAGTGAATTTTCAATACTTTGATTGTCCCCAATATCAACAAATAGGTTATCAAAAACTGCTATTTCCGTACCTTCATCGGCTGCAATATGAAAACCTGACATGACGGCTAGTGTTAGTATTCCAATTGTTTTCAATACCACCGTTTTACCACCAGCATTAGGTCCTGTAATAATTAAACTACGATAGTCTTTTCCGATTTCAAAGTCTAATGGCACAATATTTCCAGACAA
Organism: Psychrobacillus sp. FSL H8-0484; assembly: GCF_038005325.1. NCBI lineage: Bacteria > Bacillati > Bacillota > Bacilli > Caryophanales > Bacillaceae > Psychrobacillus > Psychrobacillus sp. FSL H8-0484. The sequence goes on from NZ_JBBOSZ010000001.1 coordinate 3,584,105, forward strand.
AAGAGGATGCTTACAATTTTTCAATTGGATATAGCCATGATTATTTAGCTTTGGCTCAATACCATCTATCCTTTTACTAAACTTTGCTTTTGCAAAAATCATGTCATACTGCCCAATTAGTTCAATATTGATGTTGATTTGTCTCGTTTCCTCGAGAATACTACCTGAAAGAGTGGCTAGAATTTGATACTCCTCCATCGATTCCTCAGCCTTAAGACTTGCTAATTCTGCATTTAACTTGGATATAGCAGCTGGTTCAATAAATACAGTGGATCCTTTAGAAGAAACTTCAATAATTGTTCCCTCCACCTGATTTTTGTAAGAAGCTTTAATGGGAACCGTAAAACGATCATCTTTTTTACTTATAAAGAATTCTTGAATATACTCTTTATTAGCACCACTCTTGAGAAATTTATTTAAACGTTCTTCAATTTTTTCTTCTGTCTTCGCCATGTGATTTCTAATTCGCTTTAAATCTCTACTTGCTTCCGAATCTACTCTATTACCTCTAATGGAGAAATTAATGGTTTCTTCAATTTGATTAAACTCCATCATGGAATAGGCATACGAATGTAATACTGGAGCAAAGAATTCTTTATCAAACATAAACTTCTTTATTGTTCTACAGCCTCTTAGGAAGTCAGATATAGCCACTAACTCCGATGGACCTAAAATCATGCCTTTTTCTAGCTTCTCCATCTGATGGCTTATATTTGAAATACCTTTCAGTGGCAGATGACTTTCTGCATCCAATAAACTTCTTGCCTCGGATGTCTCATTCAGTCTATTTTTAACAACCTTACTATTTGTGCTTGGTTGTAGTTTATCAAGTAAGTCTTTTCCTAAACTACTGACACAATGGGATTTCACCATTTCTTTTAGTTCGTTATATTGTAATTTTTCATATGTCATTGTATTCATGTGTAATCCTCCTCCAATAATGAAAAAAAATGCCCACAAAGATTCCTCCTACCTTTCCATTTGACGGGTAAAAAATGGCAACCGTAAAATGGGTAGAAAGCTCCTGTGGGCATTAGCCTTGTTCGTCACAAGGCATTTTTATCGTCAACATAATGTGGCATAGAGAATGAAAAAGAGCGTGACAGGACAAATCCCGCCACGCTCTTCGTCAACACATCATGTTAAACGAATATATGGAAAAGGAAGCAGTCTTAAGGTAGGTATTCGCAATGTGATGAAACACTGCGAAACAAGGCAATCTTAATAAACTGGAATAAAACCAGTTATTCAAAGCCTTATTAAACTAAATAGTATTAGTTCATACCTACTTCTGACATACTTCACCACACCTTTAATTAGAATATTTTCAATATAGCATCATTTTAAAATAGAGTCAAATGGGATAAACCCTTTGTGGAATAAAATTAATGTGAATTTTCCGTTAGCCATTTATCAATCAAAGGATGAATTTCATTAACTGCTGTACGGCCTGTTACAATGGAAACATGCCCCGTGTTCGCCAAATGATATGTCTTATTCTTACTGGAAACTTTGGCGTTAAGCGCTTCTACTTGTTTAGGAGCAGCAATGACATCCTTCTTACCAGCAATATTTAAAAGGTTTGCTGTAATTTTGCTTAACTCAACCTTCTGACCTCTTATATAAAGCTCGTCATTGATTAATTTATTGTGTTGATAAAATTCACCTATCCATTGTCGATATGCTTCGCCAGGGAAAGGGATTCCATCGGATAGCCATTTTTGCATCAATTTCCAATTGTTAACGAAGTTCTCATTATCCACTCGATCAGCTAGACTAATATATGGTCCGTAGAAATTACCGATTGGGTTTAACAATTTGTTTCCAAAATCGATCATATCAGGTGGAATTATCCCAAGTGTATCAACCAACTTATCAAGATTAAAGTAACGTTCATCTAACCAGTTTGTATATAATCCTGCATCTGAAAAATCAAAAGGGCTTGTCATGCATACCAAGTTACGAATCGGTAACTCTGGATGTAGGGCTGCAAAAATGGAAGTCATCGTCCCACCCATACAATAACCAAACAAACTGATTTCAGCTGCATCAGACGTTTTCAACACTTTCTTAACTGCTCGCGGAATGTAATCTAAAATATAATGATCTAACTTCATATGTCTATCTTCATAACCAGCCGTTCCCCAATCAAGTAAATAAACGTCATGACCTTGATTGGTTAAATGTTCAATTAAACTATTACCAGGAGATAAGTCCAGTATATACGGCTTATTAATCAATGCATAAATCATTAAAATAGGAATGCTGTTCGTTTTCTTCATCTGAGGTTGATAGCGATAAAGTTTCGCTTTATTCTTTGTCCAAATGACTTCTTTTGGGGTTTGACCAACAAGTGGATCAGGTTCTTTCGTAAGAACATCCATGACACGTTGATAGCGTTGATAACTAGTTTTTATCTCTTCCGGCATTGTATTTAACCAACTATCCATTTCCTTACTATTAGGATACCCCATTGTTTTCCTCCTCATAAGTAAACACATTATAGAGGGGTCTCCTTTTGGAGAACCCCCTATTCATATATATAAAATTACAGGTTACATATATAAGCCGCCATTCACATTGATCGACTGACCTGTAATATAGTTGGCTTGGATAAGGAATAATACCGCCTCTGCAATTTCATCTGTTTGCCCTAATCGCTTCATCGGTATTTTTGAAATAATATTTTCTAAAACATTTTCAGGCATTTCTCCTACCATTTCGGTCTCAATAAATCCAGGACACACAGCATTGACTGTAATTCCATTTTTAGCAGTTTCTAAGGCTAAGGACTTTGTTAAACCGATAATCCCAGCTTTTGAAGCTGCATAGTTCGATTGCCCGAATCCTCCTACTTGTCCGATGATTGAACTTATATTAATAATTCGACCATACCCCTGCTCCAACATATGGTTGATAACTTCAGAAGTTGTATAGAACACACTACTTAAGTTAACATCGATAACCTCGCTCCATTCCTCATTGGACAGTTTACGGAATGTACGGTCTCTTGTAATTCCAGCATTATTTATAAGAATATCGATCTTACCATAACGATTTTTTACTTCTTCCATCAGGCTTTTTACGTCGTCCGGTTTGGATACATCAGACTTGATTGCAAATGAAATACCACCCTGGTCTTCAATTTCCTTTACGACAGCCTCTGCACGATCGATACTTGTTTGATAATTGATTGCAACGTATGCGCCATTTTTTGCTAAGACTTTAGCGATTGTAGCCCCAATACCACGTGATCCACCTGTTACCACTGCCACTTTACCTTCAAGTGGTTTTGTTATTGTATTTAATGCTGTTAATTGAGCTAGACTCATAGTCATAGACACACACTCCAATAATCGTTAAATTTTATTTTTTTTATCAATTACTTAAAAGCTCCAATATCTTATCTAATTTTTCATCTAGATTGGAAACAACTTTTTTTAGTTGAATCATTTCTTCATCAAACCTATCGTCTAGTGTATCCAGTTTGCTTTCTACGTTAATGACGAGCAATGCAATATCTGCAACCTCACTCCGCGTTGGCATATTTACATTTTTTAGGAAGGTTTCAGTTGTATCATTTTTAAGTTCTTGGGCTTGAAGGTAATAGTTTAAGGTCTCTCCCATTCCTTCAGAGAAAGATTCTTTTTTCAACGTTTCATGGATTGCACTTGTCCAGTTCGCTTCGGTTTGTTCATAAAAAGTTTTCCACATGGTGAATGGATCAAATGGCAATGGTTTTGTCAAAAATCTCATCTCCCTACTTATATTCAGTGGTTATTTCGTCGTTCCTCTTAAACGACTCTACTACTGTATGAATATGTGCTATTACTTATGCACAGAAATTAATTAATCTATTATTTTTAATTTCAAAGTCATATTATTTTGACCTTATGTGTAAATTACATGTAGGAACACTTTTCCGTCCTTATGTGTACATTACATGTATGATCATTTTTTGATTGGTGGTGATAACAGGTGGATATAAACAAGGAGACAATGAATGATGGGAAAAGTTCTAAATTAGGTACACCGAAAAATTTCCTTATTCCAATCATGCTTCTCCATCTTCGGGACTTGAATTCCCACGGCTATGAATTGATGCAAAAGATTACACAATTTGGGTTCAATGCGGTGGATCAAGGAAATCTTTATCGGATTTTACGGCAACTGGAGAAGGATGGAAAAGTTACATCTGAGTGGGATACAGCGTCTGATGGACCTGCCAAACGTATTTATTCGATTACAACGGCAGGTGAACAGTATTTAGATGTTTGGGCAAATTCTCTTGCAAGTTACCAAAATATGATTAATCAGTTTTTCAATTTGTATCAACCATTATTTCCTTACAAACAGCCCTCAAATGACTTGGATGTGGAGCAGTAAAAAACGGTACCAATGCACTTAGTTGCATGCATCATATATAGCTAAAAAATTTGTGTTTACAATTAAAAGGAGGAAGATTTTATGAGTAATGAAGAAACGAAAAACCAAAAGCCTAACGCAGTAGATTTAATCTTGGATGGATGGGTGAACAGCTTTAAAGCACTTCATACTTTTCAAACAGAACTTGCCGAAAAATCTCTACAAACTTTCGCTACCCAGAAAGACGTACTAACTTCTACTAGAGAGGCGTTAAGTAAGATCGAAGAAGAAAAAAATAGTATCTCAGGACAATGGAAAGCAAATTTACAAAACACGATCAAGACAATTAATAACGATCAAGTTAGCCAATTATTGTCCAGTTGGATGAGTCAAGTCGAAGAAATTAACCATTCCGTACAGGCTATCTCTGCTTCATCTAGCCAAGTCTTGTTAGATCTATTCACACAATCTCAAGTTCAATTAGAGACGAATGTGAAAGCAACACTGGACCAACAACAAAAAAACAGTTCTGATGTATTGAATAAAATCGAACTGCTAACCGAGCATATTAAAGAAACCAATCGTCTACTTTTACCAACTGTATAAATGTGTTTTACAATAAAAAAGACACCTGATAATGAGGCATCTGAAAAAGCTTATTAATCATCTCTTAGCGAGTTGTTGAACGACAAGTCGTTCAACAACTCGCTTTTTAATATAACATCTAGGCGATTCCGTTACTGGCGGGCGCTTTCCGCGGGAGTCGCCGCCTTCCTCTTATTTTTAACTTCAATAAACAGAAAAGTGGACAATTAAAGCCTTTTCACTAGCTTTTTCAAAAGCTTCCACTGGAGGATTCGTAATACCAGCACCGATCATTCCAATTCCCGCATCTTTATGGGCAATCGCTGTATTAATAATTGGCATAATTCCTGTTTGAATTACTTTTTGAACATCAATTCCAGTAGGAATTCCCATGAAGTTTAGTAATGGAATTGTCACGTTTTGATTTTCAGTAGTTGTAATTTCCTTCATTTTAGTTGAAAAGCTAGTCGCATCATCAACTGTCCCACCAACACCATATGCTACCTTCATCAAGTAAAAAAGTATATTAATCTGCATTTGATCCTTGAATATGCAAGCAAAGATAGGAAAATACTCAGCGCATTTTTCACACATATATCTATACATAGAAAAAGACCTGTCAAGAATGAAAGGTCCTCTTTCAACTAACTTTAGTGTCCTTAAATAAGATTATTTTTTACATACTCCTCTACTTCTCTTGCCGTTATTAAACTTAATATATGCTCCATATGAGGTTTTAATTTTTCCTTAGATAATCGTGCAATTTGAGAACGTGCACTTAAAATGGATGATGCACTCATAGAAAATTCATCTAATCCCAGTACTAACAGTATGGGAATGGCTATCTCATCTCCTGCCATTTCTCCACACATTCCTACCCATTTGCCATTACTATTCCCTGCATCTATAACCATTTTAACGAGTCTTAAAATTGCAGGATGGTGAGGCTGGTACAAATAGGAAACTCTTTCATTCATACGGTCTGCCGCGAATGTATATTGAATTAAATCGTTCGTACCAACAGATAAGAAATCGGCTTCCTTTGCAAACAAATCTGCAATGATTGCTGCCGAAGGAGTTTCAACCATCATTCCTATTTCCATTTTTTCAGAAACAGGAATTTCATTATCTATAAGCTTTTGTTGTTCTTCCAACAGTAACGCCTTTGCAGACCTAAATTCATCTAGCGTTGCAATCATAGGAAACATAATCTTTAAATTACCATACACACTTGCTCTTAATAATGCACGTAATTGAGTACGAAAAATATCTTGTTGGTCCAAGCATAATCGAATTGCTCGATAACCTAGAAACGGATTCATTTCATTTGCTAGGTTTAAATAAGGCAGCTCCTTATCTCCTCCTATATCTAATGTACGAATGACAGTAGATTTACCTTCCATTTTCTCCAGAACTTTTTTATAAGCAGTAAATTGCTCTTCCTCAGTAGGTAGTTCTTGTCGATCCATATATAAAAACTCTGTACGAAATAAACCTACCCCATCCCCACCGTTTGCGACAACAGCATCAATATCTTCTGCCGTACCAATATTACCAACAATCTTAACGTGATGACCGTCTGCACTAACACTTGGAAGCGAAATATACTGATGGAGTAACTCCCCTTCCTGTTCAAAAGCCTTTTGTGTAGCAAGATAAAATTCCTTCACTTCTTCTGTTGCATCAATAATAATCTTTCCGCTCTTTCCATCAACAATAACCGACGAACCATGCTTGATATTCTTCGTCGCTGTTTTTGTACCCACGACGGCTGGAATTTCCATTGAACGTGCTAAAATAGCCGAGTGAGAGGTTCTTCCGCCAATATTTGTGACAATTCCTTTCACATATTGCTTATCTAGTTGTGCTGTCATAGAAGGCGTTAAATCCTCCGCAACAATAATAACCTCTGTTGATAATCGACTGTAATCTGGAAGCTCTATATGTAATAAATGAGCTAGTAATCTTTTGGCAACATCTCGAATATCTGCAGCTCGTTCCTTCATATAATCACTTTCCATCGACTCAAACAAGTCAATATACATCGTAGACACTTCATCTAAAGCAAATTCTGCATTAACTCGTTGTTTTATCTTCCCTACAATTGCTGAAAACATTTCAGGATCTTCCAATACTAGCAAATGTGCAGAAAAGATTGCTGCTTTCTCTTCTCCAAACTTGAGCCTTGCTGACTCGCGTATTACTTCTAGCTCTAGCTTTGTTTTTGCAACTGCATCTTTTAATCTTTCTATTTCAGCATCTATCTGACTAATTTCAACCTTTTCAAAAGACAAAGCAGGCTCAACTAAGCAATAAGCATTTGCAATTGCGATGCCATTAGAAACAGCGATTCCATTAATTTCTAACATTCTTCGCCAATCCCCTGAGAAATAATTACATTAGTCACCTTACTCATTAATGCTTCTGCATCTGCACCTTCAGCTGAAATAGTTATAACTGATCCTGTAGGAATAGATTGAGTCATTACAGCCATAATAGATTTTAAGTTTGCAGATTTACCGTTATAAATAAGCTCTACATTTGATGTAAATGGTGTTACAGCAGAAACTAATAATGCAGAAGGTCTGGCATGTACACCTTCTGAAGTAGTAATTTTAAATGTTTTTTCCATTATTCAACCTCCAATAGTTATATAAAAAGCTGTTTAATGAAGGAATAATCCTTGTTAAACAGCTTTTTCAATCTGGTATATAAAACTAAATACTATTATTTGCGTATTTTTTCAATTTCATCTGCTACAAATTGTACATTTGTACCTACGATTACTTGAATACTTTGTGATCCTACAACATTAATACCAGGAACACCAGTATCTTTGATCTTCTTTTGGTCTACTGCATCCATATTTTTTACTTCCACACGTAGACGAGTTGCACAGAAGTCAACAGAAACTACGTTAGTGTCTCCGCCTAAACCTTCGTAAATTTGAGATGCCATAGCAGAGAATTTATTTTCTGCTGTAGTGCTTGTTTCTCCGCCCTGATCTTCATAATCTTCATCGTCACCTCTACCTGGTGTTTTCAAGTCGAATTTCACTATTAAGTATCGGAATAAGAAATAGTAAATGACTCCAAATACTAAACCTTGTACGAGTAACATATAAGGTTGGTTAGCGAGTGGATTTGCTAAGCTTAAGGAAAAGTCTATAAACCCTGCACTAAAACCAAATCCAGCAGTCCATTGAAACGTTGCGGCAATGAACAAAGAGAGACCAGTTAATACTGCATGCACTACATAAAGAGCTGGCGCTAAAAACATAAATACAAATTCAATAGGCTCTGTCACACCTGTAAAAAACGAAGCAAATCCAGCTGCTAACATTAAAGCTGCAATTTGTTTTTTTCGATTTGTTTTAGCAGTATGATACATTGCAAGAGCTGCTGCTGGTAATCCAAACATCATGATTGGAAAGAAACCAGCCTGATACATACCAGTGACTCCTTTGACACCAGTTCCATTCATAAACTTACCGATATCATTAATCCCTATGGTGTCAAACCAGAATACATTATTTAAAGCATGGTGCAAACCAGTTGGTATTAACAAACGGTTAAAGAATCCATACAACCCTGCTCCAACCGTTCCTAACCCACTTATTGTTTCTCCAAAAGAAACTAACCAACCAAAGAAAATAGGCCATATGATGAATAACACACCTGATACTACAAGCATAGAAACAGCGGACATAATTGGAACGAGTCGTTTTCCGCTAAAGAATGCTAAGAAATCGGGTAGTTTCACATGACTAAATCGATTGTACATAATGGATGCTACAATCCCTGAAAGTATTCCGATAAACGCATTCCCTATTTTACCGAAAGCGGGGTCAACATTTGCTACATCAATCCCTTGATACATAGCTACCGAACCTGATGACAACAAAGTCGTGACTACTAAAAATGCAACTAACCCACTTATTGCTGCAGAACCGTCTTTAGCTTTAGACATTCCTAGTGCAACCCCAACTGCAAATAAAATTGGGATATTGTCTATAATCGAGGCTCCAGCTTTAATTAAGAAGGCAGCTAATACATTCCCTGACCCCCAACCATCATTGTCAATCCAATACCCAATACCCATCAAAATTGCCGCTGCTGGTAATACTGCTACAGGTAGCATTAAAGAACGCCCGAGCTTTTGTAAATATTTCATCATCGTTTGTCAACTCCTATTCATAGTTTTCTAGTAATCAATTAAAAAGATATAAAATGATAGCAATTCCTTTATTAAACGTTCGAAACGGAGTGCAATGTAGCTAAATTAGTTCTTTGAACAATTGAATCCTATCTAGAATGATTGCTGTTTTTCGATCCGTTTGCTGTTAACCACCTCCCTGTAGTTTCTTCGTATAGAAATGAAGTGCGACGTAGGCGGCTTCGCCTACAGGCATTTCAACTTAATACTGCTCGTTTACAGTAATTTATTTTGATGAAGTAACCATTATCACAGTTTCTCCCATTAGACATTCTTTTGTGACTTCATGTTGAACGTTTTTTTCCGCACTATTTGTAATTACAATAGGTGTGATAATGCTTTTGGCATGCTCACGAATATACTCCCAATCTACTTCAATAAGTAATTGCCCAACAGAAACTCGATCTCCTGTTTTAACAATAACTGAAAAGCCTTGTCCTTTTAGTGAAACCGTTTCCAAACCAATATGAATCAGAACTTCTGTACCATCGTTTGAGAGAAGGCCAATCGCGTGCTTGGTCTCTGAAATAAGAGTGATAGTACCTTCTATAGGAGCATGAATATTACCGTTCTTAGGCATAATCGCAATTCCTTCTCCCATCATTTTTTGACTAAAAACTGGATCGGAAACTTGGTCAAGTGTAAATATTTCTCCATTGACAGGTGCATAAATTTGTAATTTACGTTTATTAAATAATTTTGATAGCATGTTCTTAGCTCCTTTGTATACATCGTTGGGAAGATAAAAAATTCGTATAACTCATATATATTGCGCAATCATAAAGGACAGAACATAAAAAGGCATGGGGTAAATGAAAGAGTTGAAAAACTCTCTACTACTACCGCCATGCCAGTCCGTATCGATAACATGTAAACAATCAGTTGTAAACAATTGGACAGATTAAAAGCCTCCACGTTTGAGTTCTCATACGGTGGAGGCTTTTAAATGGCCGCTTTACATCCTCATTACAAGTGCCTAGTTGTCTCTACTTTAATAATTTTGGCTATTTCTTTTGTCAGATATTTCATGAGCTAGGCGAAAAGTTGAAACTGCCAACTCTGCATACGTCACTTCTCGATCAGGGTAAAAGTGATTTTGATCAATTTTTAATAATTCCAATGAGTTTGCTAAGGTAACATAACCAATGTATTCATTTTGAATTTTATTTGCATCTGCAAAATCCAGTTTATAAATACTACTATGTTTAGCTGCTTGCTCTAGTCCTAGAACACGTACATACCAAGCAGCTATTTCTTTTCTTTTAATCGGAGAGTCAACATCAAAGCTCTTACTAGTTGGCTTAATAATTCCCATTGCAACTGCGCGTTCTATCGGGTGATATAACGGGTGTTTAAGACCTATAGTTTGGTTCATATTTTCTCTTTCATCATAGTAACCCGCATAAAAATAAGTGAGAGAATTCATAATGATTTTTATCGCTTATCCTTTTGAAACAGAGTCATCTCCATTAAACTTTGTATTATCTTTAATGTCTAAATTTCCACTTTCAACTTTTGAAAAATAGGCAGGGCCCGCCACGAAGACTCCTGTGGGAATAGCTTGAGCTGAAGCCAAGCTCACGGAAAGCGAAGTGGCGGACCCCGCTAATTCTCTTATACATCTCTATTCATTGTAAAACGAATTTGTCTACAGTCTGGACACCTGATAATGGGTGTTTTTTCTTGTATATACTATTAACTCCTTTTTTCATCCGAGTGTAATAAACGTAACCGGTAGGAATTCATTGCTGTTTCTCCGAGCTGGTCTAGTAAATTATAATTGGCAAACGCTCCAACCACTGCTCCTATTCCAGGTAATAATTGAAACATTTTCACTAAATCAATATATTCCCGGTATTCCTGTTGAAAGTCCCGCCAGTTCATATCGGCTATTAAATATTTTTGTTCTTCCCAGTTTTCAATGATAAATAACGTATCTTTTCGTTTGTCCTCACTCGAAAAGGCTAATAGGAAAATATGCAAGAGGAAGAGTCGTTCTTCGTAATCGTCCGTATCGAATCCATAAACAGCAGCAGCTTCAAAAAGAAATTTCATTTTAATAGATAATAGCAATGGAAAATCAGCAAGCCCAAGCAGTATACCTCCTGCCCCTGTTCCAGCGCCTTCCATAACAGCCGTTTTTCTGAAGGTAGAAAGTTTTTCTTTTAGTAATTCGTCACGCTCATAGAGGCTAAGTTCTAATGGTAACCGTTTTTTCGTCGTAATATCTGAGCCTACGAGCGTTGCTTTCACCATGTTTTTGATACTTTCTGTCATCACTTGATGAAATTTTTCTGGAATAAGACCGTTAATCTTTGTTTGTACATTCTTGGCTGCACGGCTAATGCGGCCAGATCGTCTGGTCATTTTGTGCTTCCAAAAGTAAAGTTCTTGTTCTACTTCCTTTGTATAATCTTCCATATACCTTTCTCCTTCTACACATTTCCTCGTACCTTCTATTATAGCCCATTGGAACATCATTCCAATGGACCTTAGTGGTGTTTACTTCTAAGCCTAGAGTCGTAGTGAAATAATATATGTCTTATAGAAAAACAAGGGAAGAACTAATTTCATTTATGTGGTCTTGATCTGCCCACAAAATAAAGTAATTGTAGGTACTTCCTTCTATTGAAATTGGATTTGGATACCGCACAATGAGAGCCGCTTGACCTCTCATTTCTGGAGGTTGGTCATCTGACGGGAAAATAAAACATGCTTCTTGTTGTTGAATTTGTGCTTTATTTATACGAGGTTCGGAACCGTATGGTAATAGTTGATGGAATGCTTCATTGTGGCAAACTTCATTAATTGGTTCATCTGAAGAAATAGCTGAAACTTGAAAAAAGCCATCTGGTCCTTCATATCTGTCGGTTGTTACTCTATCCCAATGTGAAGGATATTGAAGTTGAACGTTGTATACAAGGCTGGTAAAAGTTTTATTCATAAGTGAAATTGGCATAGGTGACCATTGCAAGGATGTAATGAGTGCTCCTTCTATTAATCGAATCGGTACAGGATGTAATAGGTCAATCAACCACATCTCACTAGCCATTCCCTGGTTATAACAACCCGAAAGATAGGCAATTTTCCGACCCTCTGGGGACCATGTAACAGGAGTAGCAAAGCAATTCGAAACAGATCTTGTCAGGTCGTCCTCCCCTCGCCTTCCTGTTGTTCGGATTAGAGAGAAGTATCCAACATCTTCAAAAGCAGTCGCACTATAAGCAATGGTCAATGAATTAGGAGACCATACTGGAAAATAGTTTTTAGCAAGCGGTCCGCCCCTTACTTCAAATATGCTTCCAGTGGAAATTTCTAACGTATAAATAATAGAGATGCTAGCACCAGGGGTTGTATAAAGCACATACGATCCATCGGGGGAAAGGCGTACATTATTAAGCAGTCCGCCAGTGTTACGAGTGAGTTGCCTTTTACTAGTTGCATCGGTTCGAATCCTGTAAAGCTGACTAACCCCTGACACATCGGGAGCTTGGAAAAGTAATTCTGTTCCGCTTGGAAACCATTGGACATCAGTGGCAGCCGGTTGGGACATTTTCTGGAATTGATGTGTGTTGAGATTGTACAAGATAATATCATTCTGTTTTGTATAAGCTATTTTTTGACTATCCGGTGACCAACTTATATATATGCCTAAACCTTCACTAAATTGGTCAATACGTGTAACGGTACCTTCCATTAAGTGTAGAACATAAAGAATCTCACTTTTTCCTACAAAGGCTATTTTATTACTGTCGGGTGACCAAAAAGGAATCGAAGAGGATTCTCCTAAACCATTTGTAATTTTTCTATTATCCCCATTCGTAGGGTTATATAACCATAAATCATAGATTCCTCCAACGTTGGATACATAGGCAATTAAACCTCGACCCCCAGGAGGAGCATAAGGTATGAGTAACTTCATCCCAGGGAATATAGTATTGGACGGAAGGTTGTTCACCTCTCTAATCAGTTCAGGTTTACTTTGCCCATTTGTTATTACGTTATAACGACTAGCAATTTGAAATAGTGTATCCCCAGGTTGAACAACGTAATAAGGGTTGCCTGGTGGACCTTTCAAAAGCTGACCACTTTGAATGATAAATGGAGGAAAAAGTTGATTTGCTTCGATGATAACGGATTGTGGGACACCAAAAAATTGAGCAATTTCAAAAATAGTATCACCTGGCCTTACTCGTATGACATCAACTCCAGGAGGAACGGAAAGCTGCTGACCAACATAAATCGTGTAAGGCGCTTTCAAATTATTTGCAGCAATAAGGGATTCTACTGGTAATTCCCATCGCTTCGCAATCTGATACAGCGTATCCCCTGGGCGGACTGTGTAAAAAATTTGCATCTACAAGCCTCCACTATAATTATTCTTCTAGAAAAGGAGCCGTTACCTTTTCTATCCATATGTTTTTCACTGAATACTATAACCTATCGCAGGAAAAAGTAGATTGTGTATGTCTATATTAATTTAATGGTATTTAAAGGATGCTATTGCCCTTAGCGGTTATGGAGTGCTGATTCAAACAGTATATTGCATTGATATTGTTTGTTTGTGGAAGTAAGAAATGACAAGTTTGAGGAATTTAGAAATAAAAAAAACCTCTAGAGAAAATAACATAGTACCAATAAGTGAAAAGAAACTAAGAAGTATTCTTGACGATATAAACATCTATGAAAAATAAGTGTATTTCGAAAAAAACATACTAAGAATAGTAATATAGATCATTGCAATGGTTGGCAATACTATTTATAAAGCCTTCCCAAATTATTAGTTACATACTTCTGGTCAAATGCTATTTTAATTTTGGAGATATTATTAGAAAAAAACAACATAAGATTTTCTTTTTAATATTAATGTTGTATGCATATTTATTGAAAACAATACCTAATGAAACAAGCTGGAGTCAGATAATACTGATTCCAGCTTGTTTCCTCAAAATTTACTATATTTGATTTAAATTATTTAGCGGCATCTCATTATTTTGGAGTCTCAATATATTTTGAACAAAGAAACGATACCTTGTTTCATGAAATTTCGTTCCATCAGGCATACCCGCCGTATGAGGAGTCAATACTACATTTCCTAAATTTCTCAGACCATTATCTAAACTCAAAGGTTCCTCAGTAAATACATCAAGACAAGCTCCTCCAATTACATTATCTTTTAGTGCTTTTATCAAATCGTCTTCACATACAAGAGGTCCTCTTGCTGTATTCACAAGCAACGCATCGTTTTTCATTTTATTTAAAAATGATTTATCTACTAAATTTCTTGTAGAATCATCAAGGAAAATATTGATTGTAATAACGTCAGAGTTTTTAATCAATGTATCTAAATCAACCAATTCAACGTCATCACTTTGAATATTTTTATTTGTATCATAAGCGAGCACTTTCATGTTGAAAGCTTTTGCCAGTTCAGCTACTCTGGAACCAATCGCACCAAAGCCAATTGTACCTATTGTTTTTCCAAACAGCTCTCCGCCAACGTACTCCAGTTTCGTTTCATCTTCTCTATTCTTCATAAATCGATCTAGATATGAAATATTTTTATAATAATTGAGTATTAAAGCCAAAATATGTTCAGCGACTGCATTAGCATTTACTCCAGCCGCATTACTTACCCAAATTTTTCTGTTAGAACACGCTTCAATATCAACATTATCAAAACCTGCACCCGTTTGAACAAATTTCAAATGATGTGCTTTATTTAATAAGGATTCGTTTACTTCGATATGTTCTGGAATTAACACATCGGCTTCACCAATGAATTCATCGATTTGCTGAGGTTCAACGATTTGAATCTTCCAATCCTCCGGAAACGACTGAATAACTCTCTGTTTAGATTGATCGTTAAAGTAACCTGTAATTACAACATTCATTTATATAACACTCCTTGCAATCAGTTTATGCATTTGCCCAAGCTTCAAAGAAAGTACGTTTTAAATTTGCAATTACTAGCTTTGGTGACTCATTATCAAGACAACCGACTTCAAATGTAATAACTGGCTTTCTTGTTGGTTTAGGACTCTTAAAAAAATCTATATCATGCAAAGTTGTGATAAACTTTGTAAGCTCAACAACACCAACTTCAGAATCCTTAACTCCAAACGGAATGTGCTTATCTCCAAAATAGCTGACTTCTTTATTTTTAATGTAACTATTCCCTATATGGATGTGAGTTAGATAGTCTTTGGCAAGCCACAGTGATTTATTCGGATCTTCTCCCATAATAGGAAGGTGACTTTGGTCAAGTAGGAGACCGAAATTATTGTATTCGCTTTGAATAATTCTTGCTACGTTTACTGCCTCATGGGTAGGACCCAACAAGTATTTACGGTCAACATGCCTATCGCCAATTTCTAGAGAGATGCTAAGCTCATATGTATCGGCTTTATCTTTAGCGTACTTACACAATTTCATTGTTGAATCAATAAAAGCATTTATATTCTGATGTTTACTTTCTTCTCCTTCAAATTTCCCTGTAACGATATGCATAATTTTTGCACCCATCTCGTAACAATGGTCAACCAGCATTTGACACTGAAGAATAGACTGTTTTCTAATATCAGGATCTAAAGAACTTAAATTAATCTTTAATTCTCTGAAAGCATCTCCACCATTGAAAATGGTTTCCACACAACTATAATCTAAATATTTTTTAGCCATCTCTCTTGCCTCTTTATCAGCAATATAAGAGACTTCAACTGCCGTAAAAAAGGGATCTTCCAGTATAGTAATAAGACTTGAAATCATCTCTTCTGGTTTGCTTTGAGAGAATGGAAATAACTTAGGTAACACAATGCCTATACTTGCCGCTTTTTCATATGGAATCATTACACAATTTTACCTGACTCAATAAGCTCTGGTAGTTCTTTCACAGTACTTATTACATGAGTGTGCCAATACTTACCCCACACTTCAATTGGAGTCGACCCTTGGGTCACGCCAATTACCGCTCGACAACCTGCATTATATCCTTCGAGCATGTCAGCTGGTGTATCACCGATTTTAATAACTTGTCTGATGTTTTGAACATTTAAATACTCCATAGCTTTGAAAACCATAAAAGGTGCAGGTCGCCCTTTACCTTCTGGGACCATATCAAGGTCTACTGCATAATCAATTAAACCGTCTTTTACCCAACCTAATGATTCCATAATTACACTGTTAATCTCTTTATGAAAACCTGTTCCCGTCGCTACTTTTATTCCATTTTCCTTGCACCATCTTAGGGTTTCTGTAGCACCTTCAATTTCTCGGCAGTTTTCTTTATAATAGGAAATCATGTATTCTGTATATTTATGATATATTTTTACAGCTTCATCATGTGTTGTATCGTCAATATCTACCTCGAAATTTTTGAAATCAATCTCTTTTCCATTTGCTCTTGCAATTAAAAATTGATATAAATGGATTTTGTTCGTTCCCATATGAGTGCTGATTTCATCTTTAGTTACGTTTAACCCATACTCAATAGCCGCTTTATGCAGACAATCTCTTACTCCATTATTATCTTCTACCAATGTTCCAGCTAGATCAAATATAGCTAATGCAATGTTTTCTTTCATTATTAATCTCTCCAATTCTCATAATTTAATATAGGACTCTCTGTAACTCTACACAGAGAGTCTTAGTTATAGAAGTTACTCTTTTAGTGCTTTATCAAGCTCTTCTTGAGCTTTTATTTTCGCCTCTTTCAAGGCTTCTGCTGCTGGTATATTTTCAATTAATACCTTATCTTTCGCCAATTCTATTTCATTGTAAATTTTACCACCCGTTGGATCTACAAAAGGAGCAATCCCTTTTGTCTTTGCTTGTTCCAATGGAACTGATAAGTATGGATTTTCTTTTAACTTATTTTTATAGACTTCCGTATCCACAGCGCTATCTCTTACTGGGATATATCCAGTTTCCACAGCCCAGTATGCTGTTTGCTCCGCTTCCGTAAAGTACTTCACAAACTCCCAAGCTCCCTGTTGTTGTTCTTTAGGAGTATCCTTGAATAAGTTAAACATGACAGCAGTAGCTACAGGTCTTGGCTCGCTTCCTTTAAAACCTTTCTGCATTCCTGTTGCAACTTTAGTGAAATCCAAATCTCCTCCATCTCCAGAAGAACCCGTGTATCCTGCAGATTTCCCATTCATCACATTGTCAATCGTTTTATACCACCATTCCCATCCATTTCCACCGTATACGGTATCCATGATTTTATCCTCATGAATCCATTTTCTAATCTGGTCCCAAGCATAAATCCATTCTTCCGAGTCGATAGTAACAGTCTTACCATCTTCGCTAACTATATCTCCACCTGCTGAACGAGCATAATCTATCATGTGTTCTGCATACCACATAATGGACCATCCACTAATTCCTTCTTTTTCCTTGATAAGTTTTGTTGCTTCTGCTAATTGTTCGAAGTTTTCTAAAGAATCGTAATCGATATTGTATTTTTCAAAGATATCTTTTCTGTAATACATCATTGGTGACGCAATATATGCCGGGACACCTAAGATTGCATCATTATATTTTCCTTGATCCAGAAGGAGAAAATCTTCTTTGTTATATTCTGGATTATTGATATTTTCGTCTAACGGAAGCAAAACATCATTTTTTGCCAACTTCATAAATTCAGGGTATCGATTAATGGCTAAAGCGGGCGGCTTTTTAGCTGCTAGTGAAGCTTGCAAAGCTTGTAAAGTTTCGCCATAATCTCCTTGGATAATTGGTACAATTTCATACTGCTCATTGCTGCTGTTAAAATCTTGTACGATTTTTGCCATCGTATCTCCAAGTTTTCCTCCAAGACCATAGTAAAACTCAATCTTAATTTTTTCGTTGTTTTCGGATGTATCACTCTTACCTTGTCCAGCTGAAGTACCATTGGAGCACCCAATCACTCCAGTCAAAATGAATACTAAAATCATAAAATAGATCAATAGATTTTTCATTTTCTTATTCTGATTTCCCATAATACGATCCCTCCGAAAATATATTAATTTTGTTTTATCAAGTACTTTTCTAACTTATCAATTAATAGGATATAGTTAACATTCACCACCACCTTTTATTTATTAACATAAAGACTAGACATTGAATTAATAATTCTCTTATTAGAAACTGCCAATAATATAAACATTGGAAGCAACGACACAGCCGAGGCAGCCATAGCTAAAGGTAAATCCATACCATACCCTGCCTGACTCATGAACAGTCTTCTCAAGCCAATTGTTACGAACATGCTGTCCTCTGATTTGATTAACAATGAAGGCCACATATAATTGTTGTAACTATAAATGAAAGTAATCAGTATTAATGAGGCAATCGCATTTTTTGAATAAGGAATAAATACCGTAAATATTAGCCTTAAATGACCTGCCCCATCCAATTTAGCTGCGTAAACCACTTCTTTAGGCACCTGAACGAATGTTTGTCGCAAGAAAAAAATAGCAAAAATACTGATAAATTCACTCAAGATATAACCTAAATGAGTATCCAACAAATTCATTTTTGAAATAAGGATGAATGAGGGAATGTAGGTTATAGCTGCTGGCAGCATGTACGTTGCCAATATAATAACAAAACAAAACTGCACCCACTTTTTCTTAATCATTGCAAATACATAAGCAGCTAAAATAGCTGATAAAACCTGAAACACAATGATGATTAAGCTGACATAAATACTGTTCCCTAAAAAAAGGAACATCTTTGTTTCAGTAAATACTCTTAGATAATTTTCAAAGTGAAAAGTTGAAGGTAAAATATTTCCGCTGTAAAGCTCGTTTTTAGGTTTGATAGAAACAAGAAACATCCAAATATACGGAAATATCATAATGAACATTAATAAAAATAGTATTAGATAATTTAAGCCTTTCTTTACTCTTGCCAAGACAACTCCACCTCATTTATTAAACAATAGTTTGGATATGATAAAATTTATAGAGCTGATCAGAAGACAAATCACAAGGAATATTATTGCCAAAGCAGAAGCTGGTCCAGTTTCATACCACTCAAAAGCTAACACATAAAAATAGTACATTATCGTGGAAGTCGCACCAGAAGGGCCGCCTTGTGTTAAAATATAAATTTGATCGTACGCTTTAAGCGAATCTAAAGTAAATAAGATAAACAAAAATAAAAGCATAGGCGAAATAGCCGGCAAGGTGATTCTTGTTAATTTTCTTAATCCTTTGCCCCCATCCAAATCATTTGCTTTCTCTACTTCTGGGTCTAACTTTGTCAAAGAAGAGGTTAGTAACAAGATAGATAAACCTAAATATTGCCAAACAGTTACGACGATTACTACAAACATAGAGGTAGTTTGTCCACCCAACCACTCAATCGGTGCGATGCCTACTACTCCTAAAATAGCATTAATGATTCCCGTATCTTTATCGAATACACTAACCCATACCATCGAAACAACGATAGTTGGCGTAATCCATGATGAAAAAATAGTAGCAACGAAGAAAGTTCGAAGTGCTTTTATTTTGCTCAATAGGATAGCTACGTACAATCCTAGAATGATTGGTGGTACTACTGTGAAGGTAGTAAACACCAGTGTATTAATTAATACTTTTATAAAAAATGAATCACCTATAATGTTTTTATAATTTTCCATTTCCACGTAATTAAATTCGGGGGAAATGTAGTTCCAATCTGTAAAACTAATGTGAAAAGTTTTAACCATAGGGTATATCCAAAAAACAACTAATGGAATTAGGATTGGCAGCAACAGGGCGAACGACCATAAGTTATCTTTTATACTTCTGCTAGTTAGTCCACTCATTTATTCAAACTCCCTAATGATGTCATTAATTTCCTCACCATTGCAATCGTGCTGGATTTTAGACAAATTGGCTAAAGTAGGTGCAATATTTTCTATTCGCCCTTGTTCGATTATCTTACCTTTTTTAATTTGATCGCCAATGCATATCATAAATCCATTCATTTCATCAACCGCATTAGGATGATACCCATGTAAGCTTTTCAATTCCTTGTATTTCGGTTCTTCTGGAGTGAAAATATCTTCACCGCATACCGTGTGTTTTAAATCCAAGATGCCAACAGGTTTAAACTGTGAATTAGACTTGGCTTCTACCTCATAGAAATGATTCACTTCATTCAAATCATTGAAATAATCCATAATTTCTCTGTTTTGCTGGCGGTCCAACAAGCTGTAAAACAACAATGAGCCGCTTCCATCGGTAATAAATCTTATTTCCTGCTCAAACAAATGCTTCTTCCAACGAGTTTGTGCCAATACTTCATTTGGATAAAAGAACGTTTCAACATCACTTTGACCATGATCTGAAAACACAAGCAGGTTGTATGATTTTCGGGATTTTTCTAACATGTTAAAAATTTGATTAACATATTCAAATAAAATTTGTACATGTTCAGTTGCCTCTAAAGAGTCCTTTCCGTATTTATGAGACAAGGCATCATAACCAATGAACCTTGTAGCTATAAAATGATAAGAATTCGATTCAATCGACTGCATCGTTTCATGCAATGCGATTCTATCAATCTCGTATACAGATTCAGATTTTTGAATCTTTTTTTTACTACTTGATTCAGTAACTAAATGATTAATATATGGGTTACTAGACGTGAGCGGCCAATGGATGGAACTACTCTTCAAGTTATTCATAGAAAGTGAGTGAAATAATGTTTGTCTATGTAAAGTTTCATTACAAATGATTTCATGATCGTCATACAACGGGATTCTTTCTATTGTTTTGGAACGAGATAAAATATTATCAAACACACTATGTTTATGATGATTGTTCCCGGTTATTGCTGTAGCATGAGCATTAAATGTAACCGAAGGAAACGTTGTGATGATTTTCTTGATATACGAAAATCCGTTACTAGTGAATTGCTGTGAATAACGCTCAAAAATTTTATAGCTTAAACCATCTATTGAAATAAGAACATTCATTGGAATCTCCTTAAATTTTTTTGAGTATTTTTGTCAAACACGTTTAGATTGTTCGCTTTCATTTTCACATTTAACTTTTGACCTTTTTCATAGGTTTGAGTAAAGCTTTCTTTCACAAGGAAATTGAGTGTCTTATATTTTAAGTGTATTAACACATCCGTGCCTATAATTTCTGTAAACAAGACCTCCATTTTTAATGCATTATGCTCTTCTTCTGTAATGTAACAATGCTCGGGTCTAATTCCTGCTACAGCATTTGGATTATCTTTAATCGTTTCTAATGGCAGGTCTGTCTCCAATAAAACCCCGTCGATATCGACATGAACTTGTTGATTTTGATGTACTAGAATAGCATCTAAATAATTGATGGGAGGTGAACTGATAAAGTTAGCTACGAACATATCTACAGGGCAGTTTATTATTTCCATAGGAGTACCTATTTGCCTAAATTCCCCTTCTGCCATAATCGCTATTCGATCGCCTAGAGTAACAGCTTCCACCTGATCATGCGTTACATAAATAAAAGTGGAGTTCAAACGCTCATGAAGCTTTTTAATTTCAATTCTCATTTCATTTCTTAACTTTGCATCTAAATTAGATAACGGCTCGTCCATCAAAAAAACTTTCGGTTCTTTTACAATAGCTCTTCCTATTGCAACACGCTGCTTTTGGCCTCCTGATAATTGGCTAGGAAAACGTTTCAATAATGAAGTAATTTGCAATATCTCTGCCGCATTATTGATCCGTCTTTCCCTTTCAATCTTTTTGACCTTCTTTATTTTCAAACCATAAGCCATATTTTCAAATACAGTCATATGTGGATAGAGAGCATAATTTTGAAAAACCATTGCTACTCCTCGGTCCTTCGGTTCCACTTCGTTTACACAAACATCACCAATGTATACATCACCTTGTGTAATATCTTCAATTCCAGCAATCATTCTCAGCAAAGTGGATTTACCACATCCAGATGGTCCAAGCAACACTAAGAACTCTTTATCTTTAATATCCAGACTTATATCATCCAGTGTTTTTTTTTCATTCGTATATTGTTTCGACAATGACTTTAACGTAATAGTTGACATCTTAAAAAATCACCTCATCAAATTCTTATAGTTGGCGTCATTGTTCCAGCTACACGACAACGATTACTTTAACTGGACTTTTGAAGCCACGTCTTACACACCTAAGGAAGCCGAAATACAAAAGTAAAAACAAATAATCCTTAGTAAAATTTTGGCAGCTAATCTACACAACCTCGATTTATCTTTTTTTCATTTGTAAATTTTACAATATTTTCAATTTTATGTTTATTTCGCATTTTATATTTGGTATTATTGATTTGTAACACGCTTGCGTACAAAAAATATTGTACACTCAATATAAAATCTTAATGTGAACTAAGTATTAACCTTAGGTAAATTTTTTGTTAAGTAGCCTCGTAGAATTGTATAAAGGACAGGAGAGTATCATGACTAAGACAACTACACAAACTGAGAAAGAGATGTCTCTACGCCTCTCAGAATTAAGAAATCATATCATTGATGCCATTGCGCAAACGATGGATCTATACGGAGCCAATTATTCATTCGGGAAACTTTATGGCATCATGTTTTTCGAAGATAAACCGATGACACTTGAGGATATGAAAGAATATATGAACATGAGCAAGAGCAACATGAGCTATGCTATCCGTTCACTGCTTGATTCTAGAATGGTCACAAAACTAGAGGAAAAAAAAGACCGAAAGGATCTGTATGTGGCAGAGACTGATTTTTTCCAAACATTCCGTGTCTTTTTTACAATGAAGCTACAGAGGGAAATCGATGTCATGCTCGGGGCAATTAACAAGGTGCTTCCCGAACTTTCAGAGTTCGTACTTTCTGAAGACCTTAGCGATGAAGAGAGGCAGGAATCACTTCGAGACCTCAATAAGCTGCGACACGGTGTCGAATATTATACTTGGCTTCAGCAGTTTGTGAACAGTATGCTGGACAATGGATTTTCAAATCAGAAATAAGTTTTTTGGCCCATATAGTATGTATTAATTTCCAAATTTGAATAACTAGGCGTAGGTTCTTAAATTTGTCTTGCAATGAGATCACCGGACTTGTCATGAATTCATTCCCCCCAATACTTTGGGTTAAAGATTCGTATCCCTTTCTACCGCTTTCTAGTGACTGTATCTTTTATCTAGCCCTCGGACGGTTGGAGTTTCGCTTTGGGATTCTTTATGTAGTGAAAAAACAATATCGCAAAAATCATTTGCTCTAATCAAGTTTAGGATTTTCGCCTTCTCCAATCCCGGATGGATAAACTCAGGGTAATTTCTAATTACGTTTTCCATCACCTTTAATTGATCACTCATATGTCGCGGATATTTTGCTTTCATTTCATTCAGATACCAATCTATTAAAATCCGATCATTAAAGGCTGACTTGGTGGGTTAATAGTTCAACCTTTGAGCTCTTTCTTTTAGCTGAGGTAGAACTAAGTCTTCCACAAATCATGGAATGTTCAGGACATAAAGATGAAGACACAACAAAAAATGTTTATTTACATGTAACAAAAGATATAAAAAATGAGGCTTTCCAAAAGTTCAAAGAACTCATGGAAAACCTCTAATATTAAACCCAAATCTAAGAAAATGTTACCCAGTTGTTACTCCTGGTCTATTTTCAGAGAATATTAAAGCCTATAATGCCTACTGTTTAAGGATTGTTGTGCAAATTATTACATCATGCCGCCAGTAAGGTGAAAGTGTGTCATATATTTCACGATGTGTTCCAAAAGTGCGCTATATCAACATTTGTAAAATGTTCATTGTAACATCTTTAACGGAATTTTATCGTTTTTCATTTGATTGCGTTAGCAAAATGTTAGCATCTATTCACACACTCCTCCTGTGTTGCTTGTAGGTCACAGAGGTATTAAATGATGTAGTCTTGTTAACCCAACTAAAACTACATCTTGAGTTCTGCATTTACTTTTATAAAAAGCTCTAGAGTCTTCCTCCTGAGTTAACCACTGATCTTCCCGAATTTATTACTCAAATTGCTAGCACAGTAAACTCAATAACAAATGTATAAATTCTCTTGGATTGAAAACGAAGGAAATCAATAAGTAATGAAAGATGTTCAGGTGATGAGTTATTTATTATCATAACGTACTAAGCCTTAGTTCATAAAAATACTGCACAATTGGATGCTTTAACTTCATCTTCTCAGTCATGTTTAAAATTCGTTTTTTTCCAACCCGTCTGTCCACCAAAGCTAGAATATTCAATAGGATATCATTGCTCTCTATGCTTTCCTCTATAGAAGTGGATAAAAACTTATTAGCTACAACGATAAAATTTGATTTACTTAATGATGACTGCGCTGACATAAGCTCCTTTGCATATTCTGATAATTTTCTACCCCTTGCAATTACTTGTAGACGATCCTCCGGAACTATCCCCTTGGTTTCTTTTCTTACCGCTTCAATTTCCTCATTGCTGATAGGAATTTGGATATCTGAGACATTCTTAATTTCCAGCTCCGTCTGATACCATATGATTAAGGTAGTACTCTCACTCATATTGAGTACATTCTTTTTATCTACCGCAATATAACAAATTCCTGCTTTATCAGGTAAATAACGATAGCTGGTTGCACGGTATTCAACCCTTCCATATAATGCAGGACAGAGAAAGCTCTCCAGATTTTGCTCCAATTTGCTCCAGGCCATGTAATTCTCCTTAATTTTCATATTATTAATATTTATTGAGGCAGTCAGTCGTTCTATTATACATAATACAATAACCAACACATCGATCATATTAAATACAAGATTTAAGTGTGACTTGAATTTCTGATGTATCGATAATAGTTAGCGAATAACACTTTTAGACTAAAGGCCCTGTTATTTATTGTTTTTTTATCAAAAGAAATGTTTTTAAAATAACTTTATTATCTATAAACAGCATTGCCCGTGTAATTAACTCTTCTTAGTCGATTGTTTAACTCTATTTAATTCAAAATTCTCTACAATTAGGTTTATTCACTTATTCCGTGAAGGAGATTGAACAGGCTACACTTAGTTGGACAATAAAAAAGAGGACACCAAACAGCTCTATTCTGCTTTGGTGTCCTCTGTCTTTTTCTATTTCTCCTTTTTGAAATAAGAGAATTTGCATAACATCCATATCTCACTTCGAATGCGCTTGATCAGCGTCTCTATCTTCATGTTGACAGGACTTTCTCTATACAGTGAGGCTTATAAATTTTACATTAATAAAAATTAGCACACTAGTTATACAACAAAAACGAACCTCCCTCTATAAAATCGATGGAAGGTTCGCTTAGTTAAACAAAATGGACTTTTTCTGTGGCCTCGTGCAATTATGATTCTACATTTACGCAGGAAACACGCTTTTCTATATAATCCCATTACAATAATAGTTTATAAACTTTTCTTGGACGACCTGTCATACGTGGACTTTCCTCTGCCACAACGTGAGCAAGTCCATTTACTTCTAACTCACTCAATATACGTCGAGCACTACGCGTTGTTATTTGCATATATTGAGCAAGTTCACTGGCACTTATTTCTTTGCTTGATCGCTTTTTTATTATAGATTTCAATTTATGCAGTGTAGCTACACTGAGTGATGTTTTTTCTCTAATTGCTTGTATTTCGTCGGATATGTATGAATACGTAAGTTGTTCTTCTTGACCCAGAGGACCTGTAATTCTCTTATCATCAAAGCAAACCGCCCATGAACCTTTTCCCCACTCCCTACTTTGTAATAAAGCATTCCATGCATTGATTTCTGCTTCATATGCTGAATGACCAATTCCAATCCCGCAAATCTTTTCTTCTTCATTCAATCCATTAAACGAAGCTATCTCTGCTTTTCTTGTGAAGTCATGGGTAATATCTTGTAAAAAACCTCTTGTTGAAAAAATAACATATCGGCCTGGAGCAATTGTAAGAATGGATCCTTGAATTTTTTTAGTATATGTACGCAATTTTTTCGTAAATTCAAGTTCAAGTTCATGAAGCTTATCATTAGTAAATGCTGTATTAGGCAACCCCACAAAAGCAGCATCATATTCAATAATTTGTACAGCAATTTGAGCTCTTTTAAAATGAAGCATTTCATACATTCTACGAATTTCAGATACAACAGAATCCACAGAAATTTCTGTCGGAAATATTCGATAGGCCGGTAGGCCAAGTTGCTGTAATTGCTCTTGAATTGGATGACCTGTAATCGCTATTTTCGTGAATCCTTTTTCATAGCAACGATAGTGAAAGTCGATTAATTTTTGCAATTCTATCGTTTCTGATTCAATATATTCAATTGATTCTTTAATACCTGTTTCTTGTAACACTTGTTTAAATTCTTCAAGAGAGATTGAATCGTAGCTTATTTCATTAACTTTAATGTGATGTTCATGTGATAGTTGCAGGAGTACGCTATATATAGCTGAACCGTGGAATGGAATGTGAAAAATAGGATCAGATATCCCTCCCCATTTTTGAACAATACCATATGTAATTGGCCCAGTACAAAGCCACATAGTTATATCAGCCTTACAGGGTAAAACACGTTTATTTAAATCCTCCTCAGTTAGGCACTCTATTGGAATACAGGTTATATCGTTGTATTTCTTCAAATATTGTTGAACTACTTCAATTGAATCATTTGGTCCAATTAAACCCAATAATATATTCAACATCTTTCGCCCCTTTCCTTATCTATTATAGCAGAATTTGGGTATTCAAAAAAAATACTTTTGATTTTCGCAGAATATTATTTCACATTCTGAATATTATGATATAGTAAAGGACAAGTCCTAAAGAGGACCGAAAGTGAAATTAAAGGAGGGAAAAATATTTTATAGGTTCAGTTAATTTTCTTTAAAAGTTGAATTATGGGGGATGACCATGGAAAAAGTACAGATGAGCAATGGGAAACGTCATTTTATCTTTTCATTACTATTCTTGGGATGGATTGTTGATTCCTTGACGTTGTTTGGTATGAATATTGCAATCATACCAATTAGTAAAGAATTAAACTTATCCGAAACACAAAGTGGTATGGTAATTAGCAGCTTCTGGTTAAGTAGTGCCTGCATGACTCTTCTTGCAGGGTGGGTCTCAGACAAGTTTGGTTCGAGAAAAATTATTGTAATAGCATTATTCATTATATCTTTATTTTCATTGTTGACAGGTATGGTAGGATCATTTGTTGCTATTTTAGCGGCACGATTGATTCTTGGATTAGGTGATGGGGGATTACCTACAGGCAGCGCTGTAGCTATTACAGAAATTTACAAAAAAGGAGTTCGTGCAAGAGCGAAGTCAATGTTACTTGCAGCTCAGTTACTAGGTGGGGTCCTTGCTTTATACCTTACTGCGGTTATCTCAGATACTTTTGGCTGGCGCGTTATGTTTTATATTATTGGTGGCCTTGGTCTTGTTGTAACTCTATTATTAAGTATTTATTACCATCCTCCAAAAGTAGTAAAAACGACTCGAGATGGTAACAACATTACCAAAACAGTAATGAAAGACTTATATAAACATAAAATGCTATGGATTGTTGTCATCATGTATTTTGGTTCGAGTATTGCACAATGGGGTTTTTCTTCATGGATGCCGTCTTACTTAGAAAGTTCACGTGATTTGAATTTAAAGGAAGTAGGTTCTCTTGCAATGATTCCGCAAGCATTTGGACTAGCTTCTGCTATAATAACAGGTTATTTAATTGATAAAACGCTAGCAGGAAAAGAGAAGTATATTATCCTATTTGGTACAATTATTGCAAGTATTTGCTTGCTTTTAATGTATTATGCACCCTCAATTCAATTGGTTGTTATCTATCAAAGTATTTACTCTATAGGAGGATCCGCGATAGGTATGACTATTTTATCTATTCCTTTAAAACACGTATCAGAAAATATCGTCGGGTCTTTTATGGGTACAATGTATTTTGTTGGAGGATTAGCGGGATTTATTGCCCCAACAGTTATGGGTGCATTGATCGACGCGTTTGGATCATATCAGGCTGCGTTCTTCTTCCTCGTTGTAGCATTAGGGGTAACGAGTATTTGTTCTTTAATGTTTAAAATTCCGAAAAACAATGACGGTGTATTTGAAAGCGCTTCATCTCAACTAGAGTAACCCTATTCATTCGATACAATTTTTAGCAATATGGTAAAGTTCACTACAAGTCTAACAAGAGGTGATAAAAATGGATTTTCGTCATAGATTAACAGAAATAATAGAAGAAAAGCGTCAAAAGCTCATTCAAGTGAGTGATAAAATTTGGAGTTATGCAGAAATGGGTTTTCAAGAGGATAAATCTTCCCAATTATTGTGCGAAACATTAGAAGAAGAAGGATTTTCCGTCGAAAAAGGTGTGGGAAATATCAAAACTGCTTTCATCGGTAGTTTCGGAAGTGGAAAACCTATTATTGCATTTCTAGGAGAGTATGACGCCCTTTCTGGATTAAGTCAATCAGGTGGCGTACCAGAATATAATCCAGAGGAAATTAACGGCAATGGACATGGTTGTGGGCATAACTTACTCGGAACCGGTTCACTAGCAGCCGCTATGGCACTTCGTTACTACATGGAAGAAAACAATATAGAAGGAACAGTTCGTTATTATGGTTGCCCTGGAGAGGAAATTGGCGGCGGTAAGACTTTCATGGTAAGGGAAGGGTTGTTTGATGATGTAGATGTGGCATTAACATGGCATCCTGGAACTCGGAATAACATAATGTCTATGGCTTCACTTGCGTGTTACGAAGTATACTTTAAATTCAAAGGAAAAAGTGCACACGCAGCAGGTAGCCCGCATTTAGGAAGAAGTGCGCTTGATGCAGTTGAACTCATGAATGTCGGAGTCAACTATTTACGTGAACATATTATTCCAGAAGCAAGGGTACACTACGCGGTAACAAATTCAGGCGGCTTTTCACCAAACGTTGTCCAAGCTGAAGCTGAAGTGTTATATTTTGTAAGAGCACCTCGCGTATCACAAACTGAAGAAGTTTATCAACGTGTTTGTGACATTGCAAGAGGTGCTGCATTAATGACAGGAACTGAAGTGGAAATTGACTTTGCATCCGCTCTTTCTGATGTAATACCGAATACAACGTTAGAGAAAGTGATGCATGATAACTTCATTGCGTTAGGAGCACCACAACATAATGAAGATGAATTGCAATTTGCCCAAAAGATTCGTGAAACACTTTCGGAAGCTGATAAAAGTTTTGAAGTGAAAGTGAATAAAGAATTAGCTGGGAAAGTGTTATCAGACCTTATCGATCCATTTACTCCCGGAAACGGAATATTGCCGGGTTCAACAGATGTTGGGGATGTTAGTTGGGTAGTACCTACAGCACAATGTATGACAGCATGCGAAGCACTTGGAACACCCTTCCATACTTGGCAGATCGTTGCGACAGGGACAACCTCTATTGCGCATAAAGGTATGCTGCATGCCGGGAAAGTGATGGCAGCTACAGCAATAGAAGTCCTTAATCGTCCTGATCTTATTGAGAAGGCAAAGGCAGAGTTAGTTGAACGTCGGGACGGCGAACAGTATGTTTCACCACTTCCAACAGAAGTGAAGGAATATATAGCTCGTGTTTATTAAACCATCTATCTTATCATAATATGATACGGACCAAGGCTTTACATTTCTTGATTCGAAATCATCGGGATATCCCCTGAAATTAGTACGCAAATTATACAACAGAAACAGTGAACCTTTCTTCGATAAAATTGAGGAAAGGTTCGCTTAGTGTAATTAATTATGCACATAAATATAGAACTAATTTCAAATCACAATAATGATCATCAAATTTAGTGATGTTCAGGTGATGAGTTATTTATTATCATAACGTACTAAGCCGTAGTTCATAAAAATACTGCACAATTGGATGCTTTAACTTCATCTTCTCAGTCATGTTTAAAATTCGTTTTTTTCCAACCCGCCTGTCCACCAATGCTAGAATATTCAATAGGATATCATTGCTCTCTATGCTTTCCTCTATAGAAGTGGATAAAAACTTATTAGCTACAACGATAAAATTTGATTTACTTAATGATGACTGCGCTGACATAAGCTCCTTTGCATATTCTGATAATTTTCTACCCCTTGCAATTACTTGTAGACGATCCTCTGGCACTATCCCCTTGGTTTCTTTTCTTACCGCTTCAATTTCCTCATTGCTGATAGGAATTTGGATATCTGAGTCATTCTTAATTTCCAGCTCCGTCTGATACCATCTGATTAAGGTAGTACTATCACTCATATTGAGTACATTCTTTTTATCTACCGCAATATAACAAATTCCTGCTTTATCAGGTAAATAACGATAGCTGGTTGCACGGTATTCAACCCTTCCATATAATGCAGGACAGAGAAAGCTCTCCAGATTTTGCTTCAATTTGCTCCAGGCCATGTAATTCTCCTTAATTTTCATATTATTAATATTTATTGAGGCAGTCGTTCTATTATCCATAATACAATAACCAACACATTGATCATACTACTTATAGTTATTGTTTCATAAGTCTGGATATTTTAGTCGCTCACTATTATCGATACATCAGAAATTCAAGTCACATTTAAACCTTGTATTTAGTAAATGTTTTCCCATCACGTTCTAACTCCGTTAGAGGGAAAATTATTTTCGTAGAGTTATAATCGCTAGACAGCTAGGGCAACCTGGACAAATATTATAAGAGTCGCCATGTGCGTTGAAGTGGAGTGATTTCGATACGTATAAAAAAAGTTTACACGTAACAAAAACATATTTTCGAACAAACATGAAGAAAAGGCCTCTCAACAGTTTAGTAAACTGATGAAAGACCTTTTCTAAAATTAGTCATATGCATTTTTTCACACAATATAGTGGTCAAAAAGTGGTCATTCAATGTAAATCGATATGTAAAACCCTTATTTTAAAAGGGTTCTAACATCTTTTTACATCATGCCGCCCGTAAGGTGAAAGTGTGTAATATCTTTTACGATGTGTTTTAAAAGTGCGGTAAATCAACGTTTGTAAAAATGCGGATTGTAACATCTTTCACGATAATTTATATTTTTTACTGCATTGCGTTAGCAAAATGTTAGCAACCTCAAGCTGATATTTGTAACAGTTATTTTCATACTCAACATGTTAGGAGTGTTGGTGGGTTTAATTTATAATGTAATTGCTATTGATATTTTCAAAAGTTCTTTATTTAACGAAAGTATTTGCTTGTTAATTGCATGAACAAATTAAGGACTTTGATCCTTCTAGATAAACTTCTCCATAAAAAAATGAACTTTTAAGGGATTATATCAATAAAACTTTCCCCCGAGTCCTTTCTCTATGCACACACTTACATAGTAGAAAATGTTTCATTTCTCCAGTTGGCATACGATAACTTTTCGACTTTTACTTCACTCTCTGGGGTTCAAATCAAAATTCACTTAATCGATTAATTGACTAATATCAATTTTGAGTTAGTTTGTCATTTTCTCTTTGCACTCTTTATTCGACAAAAGATGCAAAAAACCTTTTAGGTAGAGGAATATTTGGTTGTTCAGCCGTCCCTATTTAATGAAGACAAAAAAGCATCAAATGAGGTGGTGCTTTTTCATTTTAACGAAAAGAGCATTACACTTTTACTCACAGTGTAATGCTCTTTTAATGAGTTATTTATTATTACGGTTCTTGCCGTATAGTTCAGCGATAGCTCCATCCCAATCATTTTTCTACATTTTGTCCTTCCTTAGTTGTTAGACGAAGGTCGTTTAGAGGTGAGTTATACTTGACTTACTCTTCAATTCTTTTAGACAATAAAAAAGACTGTTTAAAGCCCTTTCTCTCCAAATTTGAGAAATGGCATGAAACAGTCCTTTTTTAGAATCATTTACGCTTTGCATTTGGAAAAAATTAAACAATGGTGTTTTTCTGTTTTGCTTTTACTAATTGACCACCATTTTTTAGATATTTTTCAATTCCTTCCGCTGCGCGATATCCTAATGAGCCAATTGTTGCAGTCGGGTGATGACCTGCAAATTGCGGAAAGGCAGACCCCCCCACTACGAAGAGGTTATCGACGTCCCACATTTGTAAATAGTTATTCACTGCAGACGTTGCAGGGTCTGCCCCCATAATGACGCCTCCCGCGTAATGTCCGCCATCATAGATATGATCAAATTCTTGTGGAACCTCATCCTCATCCACAATGTCTGCACCCATCGCTTCCATGATTTCTCGGGATTTCTCTATGCCGAATTTAGCCATGTTCCGGTCTTGATCCGTATATTTATAAGTTATACGCAAAAGTGGGTCATTAAAACTATCAGTATACGTTGGATCCAAATCTACGAAGTTATGCCAATAAGACATGGTTGCCATTGTATACCATACAACAAGGGAGCTATTCGTATAGTTAATTGAGTTTTTCTTAAATTCTGGTCCCCATGCAGGCGTGCCTTTTGGGACGTGATTCGTCGCAATGGCTCCGTCCCCATATTGCCTTAATTCAATTCCTCCGCCATTAATGAAATTTAACTTCGAATGATCGAAATTATCTCCTGCAAAATCACTTAAGGTGCCGCCTAAAGCGCCTGCCCCCATATAATAATTAAACTTCTTATCTTTGAAATATCCTCTTGCACCAAGAAAAGTAATATTGAATTGAGCATTAAAGTTTCTTCCGATTACACCTTTTCTTGTATTTGGATTATAAGGTTGTCCGATGCCAGATAACAGTAATAATCGATTGTTCGTAAATGTGAACGCTGCCAGTACAACCACATCTGCGGGTTGTTCAAATTCTTCACCGGTCATGGTATCAGTATATAGGACACCTGTTGCTTTACCACCTTTATATAAGACACGTCGAACATACGCTCCTGTTCTCGCTTCAAAATTCCCAGTCTTCATGGCAGTCGGGATTACTGTCACAAGTGGATCGGATTTTGCTCCATAGTCACATCCATAATGTGTACAAAATGAACAAAACATACACTGATTTATCTGTTCCCCATCGGGATTTGTATAGGGTTGTGATAAATTACCTGCAGCGACTCGGTACGGATGATACCCCATCTTTTTGGTAGTGTCCATAAATAAACGAACGGCCGGTGATTCCTTTATCGGTGGGTTTGGATAGTCACTTGATCGCTTGTCCCCAATAGGGTCTGGCTCTCCCGAAATTCCCGCTGTTTTTTCCCAACGATCATAATATTTTTCCATCTCATCGTATGTGATTCCCCAGTCCTGTATCGTCATGTCTTTAGGGATTTTATCCTTCCCGTAACGTTCAATTGTTTTACTTCTAATTTCAAAATCATATGGCTTCCAACGGTAAGTTGCACCTGCCCAATGAACACTTCCACCACCCAAATCTGTGCCAGCCATCATTTCTTTACGAGTTCTTACCGGTAATGCGGTTTCATCAATATAATTTCGGGAAGTAATCGTTTCAGGAGCTAGATTTTGCATCATCTCATAGCGATTCGTATATCGCAGTTCATCTTTTACTCCCATGTAATCAGACCGAGTTACATTTTTACCACGTTCCAACGCTACCACTTTATAGCCGGCTTTCGAAAGTTCAGCTGAGACAACACCACCAGCCCAACCTGTACCAACAACTACTACATCTACTTTACCTAATTTAACTACCATCTTATCTTCCTCCCATTAATGCCCTTGATAATTTCGTAAGCTTACTGGTTCCATTTTAATGAATTCTTTTTCTTCAATTTTATCCAAATAACTCGCTCGTGGACCTGGATAGTCTTTCATCTTCCAACCCATCATATCTTTATTACCTCCATATACAGGATCTGCATAAGCCCCTTCAATCGTAGTCTGCAGAAGTAAATAGAAGAAATTTGAGGATCCTACCCCCTTCATTTCGACTTTATCCTGCTCAAACAAACGCAGCACTTCATCTTGTTTGTCTGGGTCCAAATCAACAAACCTTGCTCCAAAATCTTTTTGAGCCACTTGATCTATTTTCCGTAGTCCTAGAGTAAAGATCTCACTTCGATTTAATATGGATTGATATCTTGGCGTAGGAGTAGGTACTTGTGTTTCTGCATTTGGTCCCTGACTATCCTGATTTCGTTTGTTGTTATGGTTACCCGCTGCTTGTATATCTGTAATAAAAGGCCCTTTCATATATTCCTTGGCATTCATCCCCCATTCTCCAGCTAACTGCTTATCGATAAAGTAAGGTACTCCTAATTCAATGGCCCCTGGTCCTAAATCATCTTTCGGAAAAATACGTTCTGTTGCAGCCGATAAAATATCGAAGTCTTCGGCTCGATTGATAAAGACTCGTGCTTCTTGTAGACCACCACTAACGGTTGTATGATTGGTTGTTGGCTTTTTTTGAAGCTGGTTTGTTAGTATTCCACCCAACAAGGAACCTCCAACTAATCCTCCAGCAACTAGTCCTGAATTTTTCAAAAATTTGCGTCGGCTCATATCGCTTATCTTGTTCGTATCCTTCGGTTGATCTGCCACTTCATGCTCCTCCTTACAGTTCTATTGATTTAATCCTTCTAACATAATCACCAATATAATCCAAAAATATTCATTTTTAAATGGGTATTAAAGTTGTGGGGAGGGAGGACTTGGTATATATATCTCTGCCATTCAATTCAATACCATTGTTAGCGGTGGGGTTGTTAATAAGGCCAATAGCTTAAAAATCATCTTTCTAGGGCTTGTCTTTATTGTTGATGATTCAGTGGGAATATTATTAGAGTTGGTGGACCTTTAGAAAAATAGATAGCTTCTATTTATAAAGAAGCGCTGAGCGGACGAAATTGTATCTTCATTCGCTTTTTAAAAAGTAAGACAGGATCTTATCACTCATTATCCAAACTTTAGGCAACATGTCTCTACATATCCCAAGATGGCGACGGACAAACAACCGCCACCATTTGTTTCTGTAGGTTCTTAAACAACAACATAATGGAGTTATCTGTCATCTGTGTATTATCACGCTTCAAGAATACATATTCATTTTCTTTGCCAAAATAATTTTCACAAAAAACTCTATACATTGAAAGTTCTTTAACAAGCTTTTCAGTAATAAATACGGTTTCGTATTGACGGCTTTTACCGTACACATTCATTGTTTCATTCGGCATATCAATGTCTGACCATCTAAGATTTATGACTTCTTTCCTCCTCAATCCCGTTCCAAGTAAAAGCATAATCAACAGGTAGCCACGATAACTAAAATAACTCTTCTCCTTGCGTCTTAAACTTCGATAGTAAGCTAACATCTGATATATCTGTTCATCTGTAAAAACATCAATTTTCACGTCTTCTTTTTGCAATTTTACTTTTAGAGCCATATTTTCACTTACAATTTTTTCTTCTAGAAGGTAATTGAAGAATGCTCGGATTCTCAGAATCTTCGTGTTAATGGTGCTCGGTTTATTCCCTCTCTCCTGACAATCAAGCAAATAATTACGCACATGATTTTGACCAACCTCTTCAATGTTGATGACACCTTGTTCAAGACAATATTTAATAAACTGTCCTAACGTCATCTCATAGTTCTTAATGTTTGTTTGCGTTGTGTTCTTAAACTTTCTGTCCGCTAAAAAATCTTGATAAGCAAATTTCAAAAGCATAAAAAATAACCACCTCTCTAATTATGAGAAGTGGTTATATCTTTACTAATTAATTGTGAATTACACAGCTTCACAGAAATGATGTAAAAAGTCTTACATCATGCCGCCCATTCCACCCATATCAGGCATGCCCATTCCTGCGCCGCCTTTTTCTGGGATGTCTGCAACTACTGCTTCTGTAGTTAAGAATAGTGCAGCTACAGATGCAGCGTTTTGAAGAGCTGAACGAGTTACTTTCGTTGGATCCACGATTCCTGCTTCAATCATGTTTACCCATGTACCGTTCGCTGCGTTGAAACCGATACCGATTTCTTCGCGTTTTAGACGGTCCACTACGATAGAGCCTTCAAGACCAGCATTGTTTGCGATTTGACGAACTGGCTCTTCTAATGCACGAAGTACAATTTTTAGACCCGTTGCTACATCGCCTTCTTTTGTTTCAGCTAATTCAGCTACTTTGTTGTATACATTTACTAGTGCAGTACCACCACCAGAAACGATACCTTCTTCTACAGCTGCGCGAGTTGCGTTTAGTGCATCTTCAATACGAAGTTTGCGTTCTTTCAATTCTGTTTCCGTTGCTGCTCCAACTTTCACTACTGCTACACCACCAGCAAGTTTAGCAAGGCGTTCTTGTAGTTTTTCTTTGTCGAATTCAGAAGTTGTTTCTTCTAATTGCACACGGATTTGACCTACGCGGCTAGCAATACGATCTGAATCTCCGTTACCTTCAACGATTGTTGTGTTGTCTTTTGTTACAACAACTTTCGAAGCACGTCCAAGTTGTGTAATGTCTGTAGATTTTAATTCTAATCCTAAGTCTTCTGTAATTACTTCAGCGCCAGTTAGGATTGCGATATCTTCCAGCATTGCTTTACGACGGTCTCCGAATCCTGGAGCTTTTACAGCTACAGCATTGAATGTTCCGCGAAGTTTGTTTACAACTAGAGTAGCTAACGCTTCCCCTTCTACGTCCTCAGAGATTAGTAAAAGTGGTTTACCTTGTTGTACAACTTGCTCAAGTACAGGAAGAATTTCTTGAATGCTTGAGATTTTTTTATCTGTAATTAAGATATATGGATTGTCTAAAATAGCTTCCATTTTATCTGAATCTGTTACCATATATGGAGATGCATATCCACGATCGAATTGCATACCTTCTACTACGTCAAGCTCTGTAGTGAAGCCTTTAGACTCTTCGATTGTGATAACTCCGTCGTTCCCAACGCGTTCCATTGCTTCCGCGATTAGTTCACCAACTTCAGAATCACCAGAAGAAATAGCAGCAACTTGAGCAATTGACTCTTTGCCTTCGATTTGTTTAGAAATTGCTTTTAATTCTGTTACTGCTGCTGCAACTGCAAGGTCGATCCCTTTGCGGATTCCTACAGGGTTTGCGCCAGCTGTTACGTTTTTCAATCCTTCACGGATCATAGATTGAGCTAAAACAGTAGCAGTTGTTGTACCGTCACCAGCGATATCATTTGTTTTAGATGCAACTTCTGCAACTAATTTTGCACCCATGTTTTCAAATGCATCTTCTAATTCGATATCTTTTGCAATTGTTACACCGTCATTAGTAATAAGTGGTGAACCGAATTTTTTCTCCAAAACAACGTTACGTCCTTTTGGTCCAAGCGTTACTTTAACAGCATCTGCAAGTTTATCAACCCCACGCAGCATTGCACTACGAGCGTCTTCACTGAACTTAATCTCTTTTGCCATGTTAACTGTTACCTCCTAATTTTTATCTCGTTTTATATGAGCCTATTAGCCAATTACAGCTAGAATATCGCTTTCGCGTAAAATTAAAAATTCATTGTTTTCATATTTCACTTCTGTACCTGCATATTTAGAGAAGATGATACGGTCTCCTTCTTTCACATCTAAGTCTACGCGTGTACCGTTATCAAGTACTCGTCCAGTTCCTATAGCAACAACTTTACCTTCTTGCGGTTTCTCTTTAGCAGAGTCTGGAAGTACGATGCCAGATGCTGTTTTTTCTTCAGCTTCGATTAATTCGATTACAATACGATCACCTAATGGTCTTAACAAGTGAAACTACCTCCCTAAAATAGTAGAATTTAATATTATTAGCACTCTTACTCTTCGAGTGCTAACACACTTATAATAATAATTAATTACAGAACATTTTGCAAGTGAGAAGAATATTTTTTCTTTTATTTTGTATTTCCTTTACAATAAAAGAAACTAGATAAATGGAGAGGTATTAAATTACATGAAACAACAAAAGACAGCTATATACATATTAATCGTTTACTGCATGATGCAACTATCAGGAGCCCTCTTTATACCGCTTCTACGCAATTTTTTTACCTCGTTAGATGTTGAAAATCCAATACTCATTGCTGCTGGTTGGTGGATATTTCTAAGTATGGGGATTGCCACAGTCATAACCTTGCTTATTATTCGTAAAGATAAAGCATTTTTACGACCTCTTAAAGGAGCACCGTTTAGCTTAGCGAAAACAATTGGCTGGGGAGTAATCGGATTCTTCTTAGTATTTTTAGGACAAATCATTGCTGCAAACATTGAGCTTGCACTTGGGGTGGAGCCTGGGTCTCAAAATACAGCACAATTTATTGAAATCGCCCACGGTGTGCCATTTGTGATTTTTTCCATTGTCATTTTTGCTCCAATATTAGAAGAGCTGATATTCCGTCGCATTATATTCGGTATGTTATTACCAAAAACAAATTTCTTTGTAGCGGCTTCCGTTAGTGCTATTGCGTTTGGGGCTATTCACTTTGAGTTTACGCACATCCTACTATATGCCGTTTCGGGATTTATATTCGCTTATATTTATTATAAAACTAAGCGAATCATCGCTTCGATTGTGTCTCATATGTTATTAAACGGATTTGTGACTGTTTTCCAATTTTATGGAGACACCATACAAAAATTCCTTGAAACTTATTCGCAAATGCCATAAAGAAAAGCCTTCTACCGATTTTAAATGCGGTGGAAGGCTTTCTTCATTATTCTGTATCCTCGTTTCGAATCAAGTAAATAAGCGTCTGTAATTCTACTGACAGATCAATAGTATGTACACGAATGGCATCAGACGTGCTTAACCTCACTGGTGTAAAGTTTAGTATCCCTTTAACCGCCGTGCCGGTTAAACGATCTGCCACTTCTTGTGCTGAACGACTTGGTAACGTAAAAATGACTAATTCTATTCCGTACTCTTTCAGCTTTTCTACCATTACACTAGAATGAAAAACGGGAATATCACTCATAATTGTTCCCTCTACAGGTGCTTTTGTATCAAAAGCAACGACAATTTTAGTATTGTGGTTTTTTTGAAAGTTATATTTAAGAAAAGCAGTTCCTAAACTACCAACCCCTATAAGAGCCACATTTGCCGCTTCATCCTGGTCTAACGTTTTTCTAAAAAATTCGAGCAGGTTAGGTACGTCATATCCATATCCTTTTTTGCCAAGTGCACCAAAATGAGAAAAATCACGTCGTATAGTTGCGGAATCAATTTTCATTGCATCACTTAACTCTTGTGAGGAAACTCTTTTGTGTCCTGCATTATGAAAGCTTTGCAAAAATCTATAATATAGAGGAAGTCTTTTCGTTGTTGCTTGAGGAATCCTCGGTGCTTCAGGTTTCATAAAAATCCTCCTATTTCATTCGAACAAATTGTTATTATCTTACTAGACATTTCATGTAATGTAAAGACTAGAGCGTTGCAACGTTCAGCCCTATCTATTACACTTAAGAGTAGAATTGAGGTGCGAATCATCGTGATCGTTTTACAAGTCAATCAAGTAACGAAATCCTTTAATGGGGAAGATATATTAACAAACGTTAAGCTAGAGGTTCAAGACCGTGACCGAGTTGCTCTCGTTGGTCGAAATGGTGCTGGAAAGTCTACTTTACTTAAAATAATTGCAGGCGAAATGTCATATGATACTGGCGATATTATTATGCCCAAAAATGTTCGCTTAGGATATTTAGAACAACATGCCGGACTCGAATCTAAGCTTTCCATTTGGGAGGAAATGAAGTCCATTTTTAGTCATTTAATTGAATCAGAAAAAGAGCTTCGTTCATTAGAATCACAAATGGCTGATCCTTCTATATATGAGAATGCAGATGCGTACGCACGTGTAACTGCTGCATATGACGAATTACAGCTCGCTTTTAATGAAGCTGGAGGCTACCGATTTGAATCGGACATCCGCTCGATTCTACACGGAATGCAGTTCTTCCCAGAAGATTATGACAAGCCTGTCCAAGCGTTATCCGGGGGCCAAAAAACGAGACTTGCATTAGCGAAAATGCTACTTAGCAAGCCAGATTTACTCATTCTCGATGAGCCGACGAATCATTTGGACATTCAAACTTTGAGCTTTTTAGAGAACTACCTAAAAAACTATAGTGGCGCTATCTTAATCGTTTCACATGACCGCTACTTTTTAGACCAAGTAGTGAATTTTGTTTACGAAGTATCCCGTCATAATGTTACAAGATATGTTGGAAACTATAGTTCCTACTTAGATCAAAAGGCGAAAAACTATGAACTAGACAAAAAGAAATACGAAAAGCAACAAGAAGAAAAAGCGAAATTGGAAGACTTCGTTAGTCGTAATCTAGCTCGTGCCTCCACGACAAAAATGGCTCAATCTCGAAGAAAAGTGATTGAAAAAACAGATTGGATGGATTCACCAGATGGAGATGAAAAGTCTGCTTCTTTTGGATTCACAATCGATCGTCCAAGTGGAAATGATGTATTGCGACTAGAAGAAGTTGCAGTCGGCTATCCAAACAAAACCGTTTCATCGAATATCTCCTTTTCCGTTTACAAACAAGATCGCATTGCATTAGTTGGACCAAATGGCGTTGGGAAATCTACTTTACTTAAAACCCTTATGAAACAGCTAGACAATGCTGGTGGTAAGATCCAATACGGAACAAACGTCCAATTTGGCTACTACGACCAAGAGCAAGCCGCTCTATCTGGCAATAAAACCGTCTTAAAAGAATTATGGGACGAATGGCCACTTATGAATGAAAAAGATGTTCGTACGGTATTAGGTCGCTTCCTATTTACAGGGGACGATGTGCAAAAAACGGTTTCTACCTTATCCGGTGGAGAAAAGGCTAGGCTTGCACTTGCAAAACTTATGTTGTTAAAAGCAAATACGCTTGTTCTCGATGAGCCTACGAATCATTTAGACTTAGATAGTAAAGAAGTATTGGAAAATGCATTACTCGATTTCCCTGGCACGATTATTTTTGTATCCCATGACCGGTACTTTATTAATCGAATTGCTACAAAAGTAATTGAGTTAGCTTCGGATAACTCTAGTCTTTTCTTAGGCGATTATGATTATTACTTAGAAAAGAAAGAAGAGTTGGAAGAACTTGCACTAGAAAAAGCCGTTGTTGAAAAAACAGTTGTCACGAAGGCGAACACTTCTACGATCGATAAGGAAGCGAAGAAAAAAGAACGCCAGCTTCGACGTCAGCTAGAGGAGCTAGAAAGTCAGATTCCAACAGTAGATGCAGAAATAGCTTCTATAGAAGAAAAGCTATGTGATCCGGAAATCTTCCAAGATCATGAAGCCGTGCAGCAATTCCAATACACACTAGACGAATTAAGAGAAAAACAAGATGATTTGTCGAATGAATGGCTTGAACTACAAGAACAACTAGAAAAAATAGAAGCAAACTAAAAAGCAGCGTAAACCATGATATTGGTTTACACTGCTTTTTTTTGAAAAGAATCGATTTTTACAAGTGATCATCCGATTATCTGTGTGAATCATCCGATTTTTACTCATAATCATCCGATTTTCATGCCGAATCATCCGATTATTTGAGGGAACCATCCGATTTTTGCGTATAACCATCCGATTCCACAGATTTAGTCAAACAGGAGCAATAGTTATTTGTCGATTCTTGCCCATATATGTTGGTCAAGAGCAAATTTCAATAAATATTTTTTCCACATATTTATTCACAGTATAAATACCGTAATACCAACATATCAACAGGTTTATCCACATTGTCCACAGATTGAAAACTTTATTGTCCACATAATTGTTTGTAAAACAGACACAATATATTGAAATCCCACAAGTTACTAACAAGTTATTCACACATTGTGCATAAGTACGAATGTTCTCTCTTGACAACTTTAAAAAAACCATTTTAAAAAATCCTCTTTTCTTGTCGAAGAAAAGAGGATTTCGTTTATTTCCAGCTATTTAATTCCAAACCTGGTCGAGCATTCATCGACATATCGCCTGTTTTACCTGTCGAAAACTTGGAGCTACCTGCTGCAGCAATCATCGCTGCATTGTCTGTGCACAATTTTATTGGTGGCACATAAAATGGAATGTTTTCTTTTGCAAATGTTTCTTCTAGTGATTGACGAAGTCCTTTATTCGCGGCAACTCCACCTGCGGCAATGACTTGCTTCACATTAAACTCACGTGCAGCTCTTAATGTTTTAGCTGTTAATACTTCAATCACGCTTTGCTGGAAGCCTGCTGCTAAATGGTTGGGGTTGATTGCTTCCCCTCGCTGCTCCGCATTATGCTGATAATTAATAACCGCTGATTTTAAGCCACTAAAGCTGAAATCATACGAACCTTCTTCAAGCCATGCTCTTGGAAACGGCACAGCACCATCACTTTCGTTTGCTAACCGGTCGATATGTGGACCACCTGGATACGGCAAATTCAACACGCGCGCTACTTTATCGTAAGCTTCACCTGCTGCGTCATCTCGCGTTTCTCCGATTAATTCAAATTGCCCGTCCTCTTTCATTAAGACTAGTTCCGTGTGTCCTCCTGAAACTACTAACGCAAGAAGTGGAAACTCCATCGACTGCACTAATGCATTGGCGTAAATATGCCCGGCAATATGATGAACACCAACAAGTGGAAGCCCGTGTGCAAACGTAAATGCTTTTGCGGCATTTATTCCGATTAAAAGTGCACCTACAAGCCCTGGTCCTTCTGTTACCGCTACTGCATCCAGATCCTGTGGCGTCATATTCGCTTGCTTCAACGCCTCTTCGATCACTATCGTAATTTGCTCCACATGATGTCTTGAAGCAATTTCTGGTACAACTCCACCGAAACGTTTATGGCTTTCGATTTGAGAAGCCACCACATTGGAAATGATTTCGCGGCCATTTTTCACTATGGAAGCTGCCGTTTCATCACAGCTCGTTTCTATTCCTAATATATATTGATCTTTTGTCATTTAAATTCCACCCACATCACAAGAGCATCCTCCTGCGTATCTGTATAATAGTTTTTTCGTATGCCGCCGTCTTGGAAGCCTAATTTATAATACAAGTTTTTCGCTATGTCATTCGTCACGCGTACTTCTAACGTCATAAGCACCACTTTGTGCTCAAGCACGATGCGAATTGCCTCACGCATCAAGCCTTCACCGATTTTGTGTCCTCGCATACGCTCTGCAACCGCTACATTTGTTATATGACTTTCATCCATTACAAGCCACATGCCACAGTAGCCAACGATTTCCTTTTCCTCTGTTTCCGCCACAATATAGTAGGCGTACAGATTAGTCGTCATTTCATGTTCGAATGCTTCTTTCGTCCAAGGAACCGTGAACGCTTCTTCTTCTATTAATAAGACTTGATCGACATCTTCCAGCGTCATTTTGCGATACGTAATTGTTTTAGTTTTCATTTTTCTTCTGCTCTTTCAACCAATTCGCTTCTGCTTCTGTCACGCGTAAATACTCTGGCACGATCGCATGTACGTCTGTTGGTTCAGTCTTTTTCGCTAGATCAATTAACACAGCAGCACTTGGCAAAGAGAATCCTGCATCTGTTCGCTGCACTTTATCCCCAAGTACTTCTTTTATTTGCCCCCAGTGTATCTCAACATCCGTTCCGACGAATAAAACCGGTTGCCCCATTCCATCCACTGTTTCCAGTAGCTCCACAAGCGACA
Organism: Psychrobacillus sp. FSL H8-0484; assembly: GCF_038005325.1. Lineage (NCBI taxonomy): Bacteria > Bacillati > Bacillota > Bacilli > Caryophanales > Bacillaceae > Psychrobacillus > Psychrobacillus sp. FSL H8-0484. The sequence continues at coordinate 3,627,861 of NZ_JBBOSZ010000001.1, forward strand.
TATGTGCTTCCTTCACCACTTCCCCGTTCGTGTAAATTCCAGCAAACACATTACCTCGGCGTGCATCCATAATGGCACAAACAATACCAGAGAAGTAGGGTGCGTTACCTGCTAATACTTGCAGACTTGATACAGAAACAATTGGGATATTTAGTGTCCACGCAAGTGTCTTACCAATCGTCACGCCAATTCGCACACCTGTGTAAGAACCAGGCCCGTTTGCAACTGCAATTGCATCCAGCTCATTCGGCTTAATATCCGCTTTTTTTAGTAGCTCTTCAATCGCAGGCATTGTCCCGATCGAATGCGTAATTTTAAGGGATGACTTGTACTCTGCAAGCACTTGTCCATCCTTCACAACAGCTATTGCAAGCGGTGTATTTGATGTATCTATTCCTAACCAAATCATGTAAAAAGCTCCTCGCATAATTGTTCATATCGTTCCCCAAAAGGCTCAAACGTAAACTTGCGCTTATCGTCTTCCAAGCGATGAATCTGAATAGCCAATCGCTCAGGAGGCAAATCGTCTTGTATTAAATGGGCCCACTCGATAATACTAACTGCGTCCCCGTAAAACAACTCGTCCCAACCTAAATCTTCCTCACTATTTGCTAGACGATATACATCTAAATGATTGAGAGGTAGTCTTCCTTCATATTGCTTTAATATCGTAAAGGTAGGGCTATTCACATTTCGTGTAATGCCAAGGCCCTTTGCCACACTTTTCGTAAAAGTTGTTTTGCCCGCTCCTAAGTCTCCCTCTAAAGTGAGCACATCAGAAGGCTGTAATTGATCTGCTAACTGTCGCGCAAGTAGTTCTGTTTCTTGCTCCGAATTAATGATTCGTTCATACATCGTCGGTCGCTATCCTTTCAAGTACAATTCTATTTGCTTCTATTATAAAGAAATACACGAAGGAATGTAAGTATGCAGTACTTAAGGTGAATTTTCATGCGTTAAAAAAGGATAAATGTGGTCTAGTTCCCTAGTAGTATTGAAAGCTATATTAATTAAAATGGCTCTGCGCAGGAGTCTCACGGATTTTCGGCACAACACAAAAACAACACAGCCTAATTTAAAGAGCTATTAAAATAGTAGTTTTCCAACTAAACTCTTCTTTTTTCCAACTATCCACGGCTAAAAGACAAAAAAGACCACCTCGCCTCAAATTAGCGAAATGATCTTATTCATTACTGTACTAAACGAAGAACCTTTTTTACTTCTTGCTCTCCGGCGTGCTCCCATCTATTTTTATTTTCGATATGTCCGTCTTTATCAATTGGTTTTTGAAATTGATTAAATCCAGTAGCACTCGTTAATGAGTTTTCATCATTATCCAAACCAATATTTATAACATGCTTGATGACATAAGGAGTTTGGAATTTAATATGTGCCTCAGACTGATCCAGTTCGCCCTCCATCACAACGAAGGGAATTCGTAAATAGATGGTCTCTCCTTCTTCACGCCATAAGACAGAATCAAAGCTCCCTTTATGATATTCCCAATTACTACCTACTGAATAACCAAGACTAGCAATACGTTCTCGCATATCACCAAAATAAGCCATTTTACCTTCTAATTCCGTTTGCAATTGTAACAAAGATACCCACTCCTTTTGATCATGCTCCATCTTATACTTTCCAAAATTCGACGAGAAAATACAAACGAAGCATCCAAGTGGAGCAAATTAATCAGTGAAAAAAACCCTCAGTAATCTTTCGAAGAATCCCCTTTTTTTAGGGATGGAATTTATTTCTTCTATTTTATAAACAATTAAGCTCGTTAAAATGGCATATCCTGTTTCCCCAAAGTGTAGTCCATCATCTTTTTCTCCTTTTAAAAAGGTAGTATAATCTGGTTTGGAATAAATTTCAGTGAAAAAATCAATCAAGTGACTACCTGTTTCACTCGCTACTTCTTCTACTGCTTGTGCGTATTTCTTTATTCGTTCATTCGATCTGTTCGGTTGAAGTACCTCATCTACAGGAGCAGGGGTAATAAGAATTGTTTTTGCTGGACCAATTCGCTTTGTAAACTCATAGAGATTTTGTTTAAACGTCTCGAGATCTACCAATCTATGCGTAGCAGAATCGTTCGCTCCAAATAATATAGTCACGATGTCCGGGTTTCTATTAAGTACGTCTGTTGTAAAACGTTCCTTTGCCTGTTCGGTTGTATTCCCTGAAATACCAGCGTTTATAAATTGATAGCCTGTCATTTCAGCGGAAAGCTTACTTGTCAAAATGGGAGAAGGATAGCCTTCTTTTCGCGCGGTGATACTGTCACCGAAGCATACTACTTTCATCATTTCATTTGCTCCTATCCTATATGGAAATAATTTATACTACCATATAGTTTATATTCACGTAATAATGGATAAACAAACATATAGCATTTTTGCATACTTTGGAGGAAATATTATGGCTCAAAAAAGATTAGCATGGGTGGATGTGACTAAGGGATTTTTAATGATCTTAGTTGTTATCGGCCATTATCCAGGAGAGTTGGATTTCCCACTTATAAAATATATTTACTGGTTTCATATGCCAGCTTTTTTCTTATTAAGCGGCATATTTTTTAAAGAAATGAAGGATAATGAAAGTGCAAATTCCACGATCAAAAAAAGATTTATGCAATTAATGGTACCATATGTATTTTTCCTTTTTGTCATCACAACCATACGTTATAGTATGGAGCTCGCAACAGGAAACTTCGACTTTTCTTGGTACCTACAGGACTTTTGGAAGCTCGTAATCGCTGGTCGTTTTGCGCGAGGCGCATATGGAGTCTTCTGGTTTGTAACAACGTTATTTTTTACTTATCTACTATTCTTGTGGATGACAAAGTATTTAAGTAGATTTAAACAAATTGCACTACTGGTGATTTTCTATTTAGTAGCCCATTTAGAAAGCATCTTCGCAATGCATGTCATAAGCGGTGCTCCAGACAAAGCGGCGCAAACAATTCCAATGCTTTGGAATTTAGATGTCGTATTAATGGCCATCGTTTATTTTGCCCTTGGCTATTACGCAAAATCGATTTGGATGCACATAACGACACCTTGGCTACTCGGCTCGATCTTCGTTGCCCTCAGTGCGATTAATGCGGACAAAGTAGGAACGCTGGATTATCATCTAAGTATGAAATTTTTGCGTTACGATCACTTTGTACTCGACTTAATTATTCCCCTTGCCTTTATCATTGCCATCCTTGGTATTTTCCAAAGGCTAACGAAACTGCTGCCACTCGAGTGGTTAGCGCAAATCGAAAAACACTCGATTTCAATCATGTACTTGCATATTTTTACGGATATTATACTGAACGACTATTTCCATTACGGCATAATTGGATTTACAACATTAGGCGTAAGTATCCCAATTATAGCCTCCATCATCATTCAAAAACTAATACCGTACGGCAAATTCTTCCTCGGTGATGTCCGCGCGAAAAAACCAATACGGATCTAAGATGGACAGGCTAATAAAATAGATAGAAAAACCGTCCCTTGTGAGATATCCACTACTCACCAAGGGGCGTTTTTTTACAATTAATGGCTCTCTGAGACCAATTGTCGACTAACCGAGACTAAATTAACTCTATCCGAGACCAATTTGCCCGAAATCGAGACCATTCTCTTCCAAACCGAGACCAATTCAAGAATCATCCAATATACACTGTCGCTTCTCCAAGAAAGAGGACAATATTCTCTCAAAGGTATTAAATTTTCTAATGAGTAGCATATTAATAAAAGAAAGAGAACACTCGTTCTCGTTTATGTTATAATAAAATGGCAATTGCATAACAGGGTGGGCGGTGGTTACTTTCTTTAAGGCGGTGATGCCATTGACAATATACGAGACGATTAATTTGTTAATTCAGCTCAGCGCTGTCCTATTAGCAGCTTTTTCAATCGTTGTGACACTGATCATTTTCTTCATAAAAAAGAAATAACCGTCCCCTGAGCTAAAGGTCTGACGGTTATTTCCAACTTCGGGCCAACCGCTCTTTCTGCGGTCTGCAAATTGTAAGACTGGATATTGTCGTATCCAGTCTTTTTCATTGTATGTTTCTCATCTAATTATATACAGAATAGAAATTGTATTCAACTCATTCCTGGTCAATAATGGCTTGGTTATACACACCTATCAACAATTCAATAAGCCAATCACAATCTACAAGATATGACATAATCCCATGGTTACCCACTTAGCAACACCGGCAAACAGTCCTGGGTACACCATTGGCAATAAAACCTCGGAAAATGCTTACACTTTTGATGCACCGAGTAACTCAGCAACATCTAATAACTGTCTTGCATTTACATTACGCAAACTATTGCATGTTCCTTGATATATGTATGGTAAAACACTAATCACATAAGCACCTAAAACAGCTAGAATCATCGGGACATCGATCCGGTACTCCACCAATTATTCATGGTGTCACAAGTAATAGTACCGTTCGTTATCTGTATCCACATGATTCAAGCTGTACTCGGCTCCAAGCTCTTCCCACGTTTTCACCTAGTTAGCCCAAGTATCTGGCATTCCAACCGAATTCACCGTACCTTCTTCTTTTGCTTTCTCTGTGATTTCATCCAACGTTAAATCATTTCCACTTACAGTTGATTTCGCTGAACTTTCCGAACAAGCTGCAAAAAGGGATACAGCTAATACGCTAACTAAGCTTTTTTTCCAGACACTTTTAAAAGACATTAAATTGAACCTCCATTTGTTTGTTTTTGTTCGTTTTAATTTGTTTACAGGAATAAGCATACGAATCAAACATTAAGTAAGTATGGAGAGTTTAATAAAGTAGGGTAAAAATTGTTGAGGGATTGTTAGAGGGATTATGCTGATTTCAAATTGCTTATGCTGGATTCATTTCGGGTTATGCTGAATTCGAAACCACTTATGCTTCAATGACTCTTTTCTTACAAAAAATCCCTCTCAGAAACAAGTTAAAATTGTTTCTGAGAGGGATTTTTATTAATATTATTTACTAATCTGTAGAAGAGTTAACAATAGAAAAGGTAAGACCAATTTTTGCATAAAATCAAACCTGCATATTTTCCACAATTGTAGCGATTCCCATACCGCCGGCGATACACAAAGTGACTGCACCGTATTTCTTACCAGTACGCTCTAACTCATACACCAATTTCGTTAATAAAATCGCACCTGTTGCACCGATCGGATGACCCATGGCAATGGCTCCTCCATTTGGATTTACTTTACTGTAGTCCAATCCTAGCTCGTTAACACAAGCAACTGCTTGTGATGCGAATGCTTCGTTTAGTTCCACTACGTCTAAATCTGCAATTGTTAAATCCGTCTGCTTCAATGCTTTTAACATAGCATATACAGGGCCCATTCCCATTAATTCTGGTGAACAGCCAACGGAAGCTTGTGCAATTACGCGCGCTTTCGGCTTAAATCCACGTTTCAATGCTTCGTCTTCGGACATTACTAACAATGCAGCTGCTCCGTCATTACGACCACTCGCATTCCCGGCAGTTACCGTTCCGCCTTCTTTAAACACAGGTTTCAACGCTGCTAACTTCTCCAAAGTCGTTTCGCGCGGATGCTCATCGACTTTAAACTCCACAATACCTTTACGCGTTTTCACTGGATAAGGAGCAATTTCCTTTTCGAAATACCCTTTTTCAATAGCATTTTTCGTTTTTTCCTGACTACTTAATGCAAATTCATCCTGTGCTTCACGCGAAATGCCATACTTCACTGCCACATTTTCAGCAGTGATTCCCATATTTAACTCACCATATATTTCTCGCGGCTGAGAACCTGGCTGACTCGCTGTATTCGGGTCTTTCAATAAAACATCGCCTGATTTCGTACCGAAACGCACACTATTTACATAGTAAGGTGCAGTACTCATCGACTCCGCACCACCTGCAATAATAATGTCACTTAATCCAGTTTGAATTTGTTGCGTAGCAGAATTCACTGCTTGCACACCAGATCCACATTGGCGATGAATCGTATAACCAGGTACTTCCACTGGAATCCCTGCGCGAAGCATCGCAACTCTTGCTACGTTCGATGCATCCGCACTCTGTTTTGCTTGCCCTAAAATAACCTCTTCTACCGCACCTTTATTCAACTCTTTACGACGCAATAATTCCGAAATCACGTGAGCTCCAAGGAAATCCACTGTCTCATTACCAATGCTGCCCCCTAGTTTCCCAATTGCTGTACGCACTGCATCTACGATTACTACATTTTTCAACTCGTCATCTCCTAGCGTAATGCTTCACTTTTTCACGGTCGATTTCCATCCCAAAGCCTGGACACAGCCCCTCTTTATTCGGTGAAATCAGCTTCCGTTTTCTCGCGTACTTCCTCTATCGTTGCACCTGGCATTAATTCCACCAGCTTCAATTGTTTATTTACCACTTCAAATACGGCTAACTCCGTGAAAATCATATCCACACTTCGAGTTGAGGTAATTGGATATGTGCACTCTTTCAAAATCTTACTACTGCCATCTTTGGACGTATGGCTCATCGTTACAAACACTTTTTTCGCACCAACTAATAAATCCATCGCACCGCCGACACCCATAATATTCTTACCAGGAACTGCCCAGTTCGCAATCACACCTGACTGCTCTACTTGAAGCGCACCAAGAATAGCGACGTCTACATGTCCACCGCGAATCATCGCAAATGAATCGGAACTGTTAAAATAAGAGGCACCTATTGCTTCCCCAACTGGTAGCTTACCTGCGTTCACAAGGTTCGGATCGATATCTGCTTCTTCCACATCCGTTACACCAAGCAATCCATTTTCCGTATGTAGGTAAATATCCGCTGCATCCATGTACTCCGCAACCAAAGTGGGAATACCGATTCCTAGGTTTACAACACAAGGTCCTTCTAGCTCCTGAGCTACTCTCTTCGCAATAACATGCTGCATATCTGCTTTATTTAAAGTAGTCATTTATTCACAACTCCTTCCTTCGTCAACACTTGTTGTGCCTCGATGATTACATCCACATATAAAAACGGCGTTACGATTTCTTCCGGATTTAACTCACCTGGCTGAACAATTTCATCCACTTCCACAATTACTTTTTTCGCAGCAGTTGCCATGAGTGGATTGAAGTTACGTGCTGTTTTGTAATAAACGAGATTACCTAACGTATCTGCTTTATGCGCACGAATCAATGCCACATCTGCACGAATCGCCTTTTCGAATATATACTTCACGCCATCGATTTCTCTTTCTTCTTTCCCTTTTGCAAGGTCAGTTCCAACAGCAGTGGTCGTATAATATCCACCTAAACCTGCTCCACCAGCACGTAATGATTCGGCCAATGTACCTTGAGGAAGCAACTCTAACTCGATTTCCCCTTTTTGATACTTGTCACCCACATCACGATTACTCGTAAAGTAAGAACCGATTCCTTTTTTAATCTTGTTTTGATTTAGCAAAATGCCTAAACCCTTCCCTGATTCTCCAAGGTTATTGCTGACAATCGTTAAATCCTTTACATCTTTTTCTGTTAATCCTTCAATCAATGAAAGCGGCGCTCCTATTAGCCCGAAGCCACCTACTAACACCATATTTCCACTTTCTACACAAGATAGAGCATCCTGAATACTGTTTGTAATTTTAGACATATATGTCTCTCCTTATTTATTCGCTAGTTTTAATGAATCGCTAATTTCAAACCAAGAAGTAATTCCTGCAGTTAATATACAGATATAGCCAACATCCGCTAAATCTGCCTCAGTGGCACCAGCTGCTCTTGCTTTTTCAATCCAAGAAACCGCAACTGAGTAATGTAATTCCCAACATGTTTTTATGAGTACAAGTCAACCCATGAATCGCAATGACCGGACCTTTTTCTCCTGGATAATCTGCTACTTGAATATCATTTCCGTTCACATTTACTTGATAAAAATCCATTCTTTCACCCCTTAAAATCGTACACATTACGTACACCATTACATTATACGTACATTATTTATTTCTATCATACCAAAATAATCGAAAAAGTCTAATAAAAAAAGCCGTCAAGATATCCTCGACAGCTATAGAATTGAAAACTTATTCAGTTCGCATGACAAAGTTCAAAGTAAATTGTTGCTCATCTAGAAATGCCTTCATATGCTTCCAATACACGTGTGTTTTTACTGCTGTTTCTGCCATTTCAATTTCCCCAAGTTTAATTTGATATTTCTCATCCCTGTATTGCATTCATCATTCTGATAAAATTAGAAATGTAAACGCATTGTAAATAAAAAAATTAAAACTTATGATCATGAACTTGCAAATCTAACTTTTTTAATGTACGATATACGTACATTAATATTTTATCCGTACAAGCTCATCTTACCATAGGGGGTTATATCTTTGCCGACAGAAAAATTAGATAATTTCAAAGAATCAGGAGACTACATACAATCATTGGATCGCGGACTACAGGTGATTCAAGCTTTCTCTCAAAACAACCAGGTACTAACCGTTAGTCATGTATCTCAAATCACGGGGCTTAGCAGACCAACTGCCCGTAGAATTTTACTAACACTGGAGCATTTAGGCTTTGCCGAATCAACAAATGGCGTATTTTCCTTAACGGCTCGAACGCTCTCTCTTGGCTACGCCTATCTATCTTCCAATAATACGTGGAGCATCGCCCAAACGTTCATGCGTGATTTTGTCAATAAAACCGGTGAATCCTGCTCTATTTCGATTTTAGATGGCACGGATATTATTTATGTAGCACGTGTTTCCACCAAACGAATTATGTCCATCAATTTAGATGTTGGATCACGTTTACCAGCTTACGCAACATCCATGGGCCATGTACTACTAGCAAACCTGCCAAAAGACAAGTTAGAAACCTACTTCGACTCCACTCAGTTGGAAAGATTTACAGACAAAACAATTATTGATAAAAACCAATTAACCAATCTATTAGAGGATGTTCGCCAAAAACAATGGGGTGGCGTCGATCAACAGCTAGAGGAAGGGTTACGCTCCATCGCCGTTCCACTTCGAAATGCAAGCGGAAAAGTATTTGCAGCTATCAACTGCTCCGCCCATGCAGGAAGAATCACCAAAGAAGCACTACGGGAAGAATTATTACCTCTTCTACAAGAAACAGCTGAAAAAATCAGCGAAGCAATGGCCATTACAAACAATTCAAGATACGTGTGATCAAATAAAAAAACCAGGCTTGAAGCAATTTATAACTGCTTTTAGCCTGGTTTTTTTAAATTAACAGATGTATTGGGTTATTAATTTGAAATAAAGGCTGAACGAGACCAAATCGTAAAATCCAATAAATATCGGCTCATGTGAGAGCATGTACTACTCGAACAAGTGGACATTTTTACAATTAATGGCTCTTCGAGACCAATTGACTGCTAAGCAAGACCAATTTCTATTAATCCGAGACCAATAAACCCTTAAACGCAACCATCTCCCCCGTAACCGAGACCAAATCGAATTATCTTAGAAATATCGGCTCATGTGAGAGCAAGTACTACTCGAACAAGTGGACATTTTTACAATCAGTGGCTCTTCGAGACCAAATGACCGCTAAGCAAGACCAATTCCTGACAATCCGAGACCAATTAAATGGAAAAGAGCCTATGCAATTATGCACAGACTCTCTCACCTAATCCAGCACTCTAATGATTACCTTTTTAACTCCCCATTCCATCGCACTCTCATGTGATGGAATGAATACATCGATTTTATTGCCTTTAATCGCTCCTCCTGTATCACCAGCAATTGCCTCTCCGTATCCTTCCACCCAAACCTTTGTACCAAGTGGAATAATCTTTGGATCTACTGCAATTACTTTCTGATCTGGATTAGCGCGCAAATCAATGCCGTAAGCTGTCGTCCCCGAACATCCAGCACAGTAAGCTGTATAAGCCGTCGCCGTAACAAGCATCTCTGTTGAATCTTCCGTAGCTGGAGGGGCACTGACCACCTGATTTGAATCTTCTACAGAATCATCTACAGGTGGGGGTGGCTGGATTGGTGAGGTTGTAGCTACCACTTTGTCTGAATCAAACTCCATGTGCGTAATACCCTCTTCTCCCTCACCACTCACCACTAATTCTTCACCTGGATGAATGAGACTACCCGTAAGGTCATTCCAACTCATAAGCGTTTCTAGTGGTACATTGTGCTCGAGTGCAATCCGATACAGGTTATCTCCTTCAACCACCGTATACACTGTGGGCTCTCGCAGAAACTCCAAAGCCTTCCTTAATTCAAAAGCGGTCAGGAAGTGTATATCAATTTCCCCAGAGCTATCTAAAATAGATTCTACATAGTTTTCCGTAGTAGATGTAAAGGCTACATCTTCAGCATTTGTGGCGGCAGTTGAAATTTCAGCGGCATACGTTACTGAATTCGTTGAAAATGCTAAAAGGGCAATGACCAATAAAGTCTTAACTTTCAACATAAGGTTCCTCCTTTGCAAGTAATCTGTAAAATTCTCTCCAGTAATGCCCAAAAACTTTGAAAAACAAACATTCTAATAAAACAAAAAGAAGCCACCCTCTAAAACAAGTAAAATCTGTTTTAGAAAATGACCTCTCTATTTCAGTTTTCGAGATATGTAGAAGGGCAAAAAAATCCAGGTTAGAAACCACTTTCCCTGTTTCTAACCTGGATATACTATTTTTTATTTCCAATTCAAAGAATCTAAAAGGATCTGAAAGTTTGTCAAAAACGTTCCCTTTCCTTCCTCTGTATGCAGTAGCTTAAAGTTAACGTCACTCATGAAATCCAAAACAGCCGGATCGTGATCCCAATTATTTTCGTATTGGTTTTTCAATTCCATATACCAATCATACTGATAGAGTTTACGCATATGACGTACTGCTCTGCGACTACGCTCTGAGGTCATTTCTTCTTTTTCTTCACCAAAAATCAAAAGTGCTGCAAGACCTTTTAAAAGTCCATTCACATAATGAAGAAATGTCGTGGATATTCTCGCTAACATACACCTTCCTCCTTGTACCATTTCCTACAGTATACGAGGCAAATAATAAAAAGGATTCCCCTTATTTAGAATTTTCAGAAATAAAACATAAGTAATGGATAAAATTTGCCGATTACGATTTATAGTTGGTTGAAATCCTCAAGGACTTTTAGATCCTGTTTATCTCTGGCTTGTTAATCGTCTCCACGAAATGCTTCAGCACTCTAGCGGTCAAACCCCAGATAGTGTAATCTTCGTAATCATAAAACCACTCTTCTATTGCACGAGGTCTCCATTGGTATTTGTCACCATTGACGATTTTGTCGTAGGGGAAATCTATAGTGGGCATTGGCTGGACAGAGATTGTGTGCATATAGGGCTCATAGTTTAGTAGCCAGCTGATCGGGATGGTGAATACTTCTTCGACCTCTTGCTTATTGAAGTTTTGGATTTGATGGTGGTCGATTGTTGCTACAAACGGGTAGACCACAAAGCTTGGCGAGGCAATGTAAGCACTCATTTGGCCAAGGACTTGAATGCTTGATAAATCTACCCCTAATTCTTCATGTGTTTCTCGTATAGCAGCCTCCATTGGTGATGAATCAGTGGGATCTATTCGGCCACCAGGAAAGCTGATGTCCCCTGGTTGTTTTCTCATCGTTAATGAACGCACCTCGAATAGAACATGCCATTCTCCATCCACTTCCACAAGCGGAATCAATATAGCGCAACGCAGCGCCGTGTCCTCCCCTATAAAAAGTGGCTGCCTGTGATGTAACTCATTCTTCAGCTTATCCAAAAACATGAAATCTCCCCCGTTGCTAATTTTTCTCTACTATTATCGTATCATTAATGCGGCTACGGTTGAAATGTAGTGGTGTAAACATCGATCACCTATGTAGCAAACAAACACGAAAGTTTAAACGTTCACGTTTGTTCGAACTAACTGGAATGTTTCTTACACAGGGAAAGATTATTTCTTCTGTATCCAACCTCTTACAATACAATGCCTTTAATAATGAACATAATTCTCCATTATTAATTGTAGTATTATAAAAAGAAAGCGCCTGAGATGGAGGGAGAGCAAAATGAAAAGTATATTGTTTAAGTATATGTCTAAATTCACTTCGCTTACCGAAGAACAACAACAGGCAATCGCTAATGAAATAAAGATCGAGGAATTTAAAAAAGGAACAATCCTTCTTAGACAAGGAGACGTTCCCACTAAATGTTATTTTGTGCTAAAGGGGTGCATAAGGCAATATTCGGTAGATGAAAAAGGAAAGGAAGTAACGTCCAACTTTTACACAGAAGAACAGGCAGTTGCGGTTTTCAATAATCATAAACTAGATAAATCATCCGAATACACTTTTGCGTGTTTGGAAGACTCTGTATTGGTTGTAGGCGATTTAGCTATTGAACAGAACATGTATAACAAATATACGCAATTAGAAATAATGACACGAAAGATGATAGAGGAAAGCTTTGGTAAAGTACAAGAAGAATTTGCTACATTTATCGCCTCTACCCCTGAAGAACGTTTTAAGACGCTATTACTGAAACGACCTCAACTAATAGATCGTGTACCGCAACATCAATTGGCAAGCTATCTCGGAATTACTCCAGAGTCATTAAGCAGAATAAAGAAACGTGTAGATATAGATAGGAGGTGAGCGGAAGTCACGACTTAATCGTGACTCTTCCTCCTTTGAATAGCAGCCATAATCCAAAGCCTAATTCTCCTGCAATCATCGGTAAATTAAAAATAAGTTCTAGTGTTGTAATGATATTTTGTTCGATAAGTAATGTTTTGCCTAGGTGAATACCAATATAGCCTATTGCAGCAAGTACTAACAAGATAGAAATAATTTTAGGGATACTATTTGATTGGAAGGCAATCCACCCCACAACTAGTAGATGCACACCAAAAACAATTAATCCAATAGACCAAATCATTTTAAATGCTTCCAAGTATAACGCTATATTTACTTGAAGCTGATCAGTTTTCAAAAATGATAAATAGTCTGTATTATTTAAGAGCAGTAGCACAAAGACCTTGTTTAAAATGGCTATTCCCAATATAGCTGCATAAGTAAGACGAAGCCATGAAGCAAGCAATGCTAACTCCTGATTAACCGGCTTTAGGAAGATATAAAATGACCAGGCGACAATTACGTCAAGGATTAAGATAACAACCCAACCAATTATTTCAGCTTTAAACAGCATAATGGATGATGCGATATTATGATAGGTTGTGCTAATATCACCAGGTACGACAAGGCTACCATGGACATAACCATAAGAAAATCCTGCAGCTAGGGCCATAATAATAAGCGATATACCGGAAGTAATAGCAGCTTTTCTTAAATTTGTTAGGTTCTTTTGTGAGCTAATAATAAAATCCCCCCCTATTCTTGTATTAATTTTATTGTAATAGGACAGTTAAGATGATTCATTGACTTAAATCAAGGCTGGATGTTTTTACGAAAGAAAAATTTATGCGCGGGCAGAAGGATTTTGATGCGGCGCTCTATGGAGCTTTAACGAAGATGTATGAAGTGGAGATAGGAAAATAAAATTTGTTTGTCCCTTTGTAGCAGACAAACATGAATTATTTTTGCACAGGGTACAAAAAAAGCTGGTAGAACAAATACTTCAAAGAACATTCATTCTATCAGCGTTTATAATTCTATCAACATTCCTGACTCTGCTAATTCAATGTTTTCATTGCCTTGTTTTTTCGCACTAACTAATAAATCGTTTAAGTCACCGTAGTGTGGTAGATGTGCTAATAACACCTTTTTTGCATTAGATTGATATGCTAGTATTCCTGCATGCTCCGACGTCATATGTCCGGAAGCTGCTCCGTCCATTCCTTCATACAAACTACATTCAGTAATAAGAAGATCACTATTTGCTGCAAATGAAATTAAGTCATTCGTAAAGCTAGTATCAGACGTAAATACAATACTTTTATTGCCACATACAACTTTTGCACTATACGCTTCTACTGGATGAATATTTCTCATAAATATACAAGTGAATGGTCCGATTTCTAACTTACTTTTTTCGTTAAAAGAAGTAAATCGGGAATAAGCAACATCCTCCACCTGCTTTTGCATCCCCTCGTCTTCTGGTCCATAAACACATAACTCTTCGTCAGCTCTAGCTAAATGTGTATTCACCAGTCTAGAGAATAAATAAGCTCCAATATCACTAAAATGATCATAATGATAATGGGTTAGTATGACATGATTTATATCATTTAAATCTATATAATTTTGTAATTCCGTTAAGACACCACTTCCACAATCAATTAATAACGAAAACCCTTCATGCTGAATTAAATATCCTGAACAAGGACCATTCTTTTTAGGGAAACCTCCCCACATACCAATCACTCTACACTCCATAGGTTATAGCCTCTTTCTCAGAATCTTTCTTATCATCTGATGCCACAATATTATCATGATATATTAGGGAGCACCAAATTTTGTCTGCTACATTATGCAAAATAAAAACGACTTCCTCTGGCTGCAATAGTCAGCTTTATAATATCCAAATACCCTTCAGCTCCCGCATTTTCCTAGAGCCCTCCTTTCAAATAAATCTAATTTTCTCTATAATAAATGAAAAAGGGGGATGTCCAATGCCAGTTTACAACAAATTAGTACGAGATCTAATACCACAAGTTATCGAAAAGTCAGGAAGCAAGTTCTCCACACGCGTTTTAGATCCATCTGAACACCTAATAGAAATTAAAAATAAACTACACGAAGAAGTAAAAGAATTCGCAGAAACAGGTAATCGCCAAGATGCACTAGAAGAACTAGCTGATATCTTGGAATTAATCCATGCGGCCCTTCCCATCCACGAAGCTACTTATGAAGAACTAGAAAAAATCCGTATTGCCAAGAAAGAAAAACGTGGTGGATTTGAAGAAGGGATATATTTGATAGAGGTTGAGGATGTATGAACTACGACTAATTACGTCGAACCTTATTCATGACTTATTCTGCTTAATTATTTAATTCATTTTTCTTTTTAATAAATAGGGAAATAAACCAACTCTACAATTCTAGCTAACTCCCTTTAATACTAACTATTTTACTTTTAGATATGCGCGCCTCTCAGCATATACAGTACATTCCAGACAAAGCTTTACTTTTTTACCTTTAGGATTTTTGTAGAGACGGTACGGACTAGCTTTACGTTTGCATATTGCACATTTAGAACTAAAAATGCTAAGTATAATGATACATCTTCTTTCTATCTTTTATTTTACGAATAACTCGTTAGAATTATTTAATTTCCCCATACAAATAATAATCAGTCGGAATTCCTAACTAATTATTCAGAACCATAAATGTAAATTTAAGTTCTATCCTCTTTCATTCTAAATTCCCATACTTATCCATACCTTCATCCTAACAAAACCACCAACCCCTGTAAATTGTATGTTAAAATATTCGACAAAGTTATACATTATTCGAGAATATACACATTGACATGAGGTGAGTTAAATGGACTATAGCAACTTCTGATACTCAATTTACTCTGTTTATTAAAAAGAACAAAAAAAACCTAGTGTACCAAAAATCCCTGTAACACTAGGTTTATCATTTATAACTATATAAACGTCATGAAAATCAAATAAGCAATTATCCATAACGATGGAACTAGGTTGATCACAATCGCAAATCGTTGCTTTTTTACTCGGAAAATCCAAGCCAAAATAGAACATAGTATGATAGCTATCGGATAAAAGGTAATGACTAGAAAAAAAGTTACATTCCCTACACCGAAGCCATTGTCGAATACCATAAATGAAAAGGCCCAAATGAGAAACCAGGGCATCAAAAATAGGAAATACAAAATTTGAGTGATGATTAAATATGCTTTCATACTTTCCTCCTCGGCAATCGCCTCATTTTACCAACTTCCGTCTTAAAATCAGCTTTTTAATAAAATATGCACAAACAGGTGAATTTGAGCACGAATACGATAAGTATTCACCACTGCTGATCACTTCACATAAATTAATAGGAATGGAAACGACTTTTGATTCTTTCCAATGTTTCTAATGAAGTAGAAAGGAAGATAGTTGAATGGTAAATTTTCAATCTTTTCAGGGTACTGTCACCATGATTAGTGATTTTATGATAGGACAAAATGGAGAAGGTGAAGGTTGTTATACATTAATGTCTGTAGCTAACGGAAACGGAGATGTAGTAAATTTCGTAGTGTCCCCCACTACTTACTTTGTAGACCACGTTATGGTGGTTGTAGGAGATCGGGTAACTGGATATTATGATGCAAATGCACCTGTTCCTCTTATTTACCCACCACAATATCAGGCACTTGTTATGGTAGAAGATGATGTCAATCAAAATGTAAAAGTAGGCTATTTTAATGGACAGTTGGAGAGTAGTGACGGTCAATTAAAATTAAATATTTCACCATATACGCAAATATTATTAACAAATGGGCAAGCCTTCACAAAAAATCCTGCAAACCGGAACCTAATTGTTATTTATGGACCTACCACCAGAAGTATCCCTGCCCAAACCACTCCCTATCAAATAATCGTTTGGTGTTAGAAGCTGTAGAGAAATTTTCATCGTGAATACAAAAAGCGATTCAGAGAATCTTTACATTCCAAGAATCGCTTCTTTATTTGTTATGGTAATAACGTCATCACTGCAAAGAAATGTAGCACGGACGCTGCGAGGACAAATATATGCCAGACTGCATGATGATACGTAAAGCCGCGCCAGACATAAAAAACTGCTCCAACCGTATAGAGCAAACCACCAATCGCTAGCAAAATTAACCCCTGTGACGACATATTCGAAACAAGTGGATTCCATGCAAACACAATCAGCCAGCCCATTAAAATGTACATCAACGTCGACATATGCAAAAAGCGCTTTACAAAATACGCTTTAAACACCGTACCGACAATCGCAAGCCCCCACACAATTCCAAACAACGTCCAGCCAAGCGTCCCTTTTACTGCGAGGAATAATAAAGGAGTATACGTCCCTGCTATAAAAAAGTAAATTGATGAGTGGTCGAATATCTCAAACACATCTTTTGCACGACCTGCCGGAAACCCATGGACAAGTGTAGACGACACATACAGAAGCACCATGGTCGCCCCGAACAATGTAAAACTTACCACATGCCACACCGTTCCGTGCATGACAGAAGATACAATCAAAATCACAAGTGCGGCTACACTTAAAAGAGCACCTATCCCGTGAATAATCGCATTGGCAACCTCTTCACGCTTCGTAAATATATGTGTATTGCTCATCTCTGTTCATTCCCATCCGCTAATTCTCTATACCATATCCTATCACTTTGTTCGAATAAATGCAGAAACCAACCATGGAGTTGATCCAAATAGCAAGCTGTTGAGAAGAATGCAATTCTGAATATTAATTTATTGGAACATGTTATGATGAAGGAAAAATTAGTAATCACTTTTAAAGGGGGAGTTGGGAATGTGTTTGGTGAATTTTCATTTTCAGGAGCATCCACTTTATCAATTGATTGTAGTGGCAAATCGGGATGAGTTCTATGAACGACCAACCGCGGTTGCTGATTTTTGGGAGGATCATCCCTCTATTTTAGCTGGGCGTGATTTGTTGCAGATGGGTACTTGGCTAGGTGTGACAAAGACTGGACGTTTTGCAGCGCTAACGAATTATCGTGATCCGAGGGAGAAGACAGGACGATTTTCTCGAGGGGATATTGTGCGTGATTTTTTGTCCAATGGAGAAGCACCTGCTGATTTTATTCAAACGCTTGCGAAAAACAGAGAAAATTATGGTGGCTATAATGTAGTTGTTGGGGATGGAAATCAACTATTCCACTATAATAATATATTAGATGAAATGAATGTAATCCCATCTGGCACGCATAGTTTGAGCAATCATACATTGAATACACCTTGGCCTAAAGTGGCGAAAGGCAAGAAGAGACTAAGTGATCATGTTCGATCACATCAGGATGAAGTGCAGATAGAATCATTATTTGCTATTATTTCAGATCGAACAATGGCGGAGGATGAGGAACTCCCGCAAACTGGGGTTGGTTTAGAGATGGAGAGAGTACTTTCTCCTTTGTTTATAAAAATCCCTAGCTATGGTACCCGTTCATCGACTGTTATGCTAATGGATAAAGAACAGAATGTTACATTTGTGGAACGGACTTTTCATGAAGGGGAATTCCATGTGGAAAATCGATTTGCGTTTAAGATTGGGGAAATATAAGACCTTAAAAAAAAGGAGAGCGCAAAGGCACTCTCCTTTTAAATCAAACTTTTCACGACTTTGGACATAATTGATCCGTCTGCTTTTCCAGTTAGTAAAGGTTTTGCGATTTTCATTGCATCGCCCATATTCATACCTTTTACAATTCCTGCCTCCGTTAATATCGTTGCAATTTCTTCTTCGCTTAATTGTTTTGGTAAGAAGCTTTTTAGTAATACTAGTTTTGCTTCTTCTTTTTCTATTAAGTCGTCTCGATTCGCTTTTTGAGCTCCTTCTAATGCTTGGTTCGTTTGTTTCACTTCGCGATTCACAATAGCAATTTCTTCTTCTGGAGCAAGGCTTGAACCTTTTTCTTTTTCGGCATTATCTAGTGCTGCTTTTAGAAGTGTAAGTACTCCTTTTGCAAGTACGTCCTTTTCTTTCATCGCACGTTTTAATTCTTCAAATACTGTAGTTTTTAACATCGTATTGAATCTCCTTTCTTTCTACTCTTCTATTTTAATATTAGTCCATTCTTTTTCAAAACTAATTAAACCTCTAGATACCTTGCAATATTTCCAACGATTCTAGTATATGTTCAAGAAAATCTGCAAGTTCTTCCATATGGTCTTCATTAATTTTTTCGACAAACTGCACTTCAATCAGGTCTAGGTAACCTGGCGCTTCTTGTTCATACACGAAGCTCAATGTTTGAGTTAACTGGATTTCATTCTCCCAAATAGCATTTAGTTCTTGCTCTATTTCTCTACACTGTACGGCTGCGTTTTGAACACGCTTGTAAAATCGTAATTTCAAGGAACAACCTAGATTTTTTCCGGGAATCTCTAATATCTCCCCAGCTAGATCATCTAAAGAAGCCTTTAATACAATCTCTGCTGTTACGTCTTGTTGATCTACTAATGTAAATTGGATGGCAAACTTCCTCGCCATAATGGAAAAATCCATTTGATCCACACGGTTTGTAATATTTATTTTGCGATCTATATTATCTAAATCATACACGTGATTTTCAAATGCTACTTTTAAATTCTCAAAAATGGTTGGATCGTACATATAGTTTCCTCCGTACTTTTCCCTATTTCCCGCAACATTTCTTATATTTCTTCCCACTCCCACAGGTACATGGATCGTTTCGTCCAACTTTGCCACCATCGATAACATGAAAAGGTGTGCTCGGTAGTGGATTTAAGTGATGTCTACTCATTTGGGCAAGTTCTTCCAGTGTATAACCCCTATTTTCCCAAATGCGTGTTGTGTTAGCAATCAAAGTTACAGCCTGTACATATTCGTTCAGTTGACTAATTGGTCTCATTGGCTACTAGTTTACTCTATTTACCAAGCTCTATTTCTAGTATATACAAAATAAGATGTTCTCACACTAGCACTTTGAGGTGATTTTACTCTTGAAAAAGAATCAGGATGAATGAATTACATCATTTTATGACGGAATTTCGTAAGGATTATTTCACACTTTATGGTATGATTCATCTACTATTCAAAAAGATAACATACATTTCCAAGGGGGTATACAGATGAAATTACGTGTATCTGCTGTACAATATCATCTTCATACAATTAATAGTTTTGAGGAGTTCGCGGCACAGGTGACACATTATGTGAAAACAGCTGCTGAATTCAATACTGATTTTATTTTATTTCCAGAGTTTATAACGACACAGTTACTGTCCATTTCCGAGAATGGCGAAGGTCAACCATTTCAAAATCTACCGAATTACACGGAAGCGTATCATCGTCTTTTTTCTACACTAGCTGTAGAACAGGGGGTTTACATTATTGGTGGAACACATGTCGTTCGTAAAGGCGACCGTTTATACAATGTCGCGCATTTATTTTCACCGGATGGCCATATTGGCGAGCAAGCGAAACTGCACTTAACACCAACTGAAGTTTCTGATTGGGGCATTTCACCTGGAGAATCTATTCGAATTTTCGAAACATCGAAAGGAAAAGTAGCTCTCTTGACTTGTTACGATATCGAATTCCCGGAAGTTGTGCGAATGGTTCGTGGAATGGGTGCAGATGTGATTTTCTCCCCTGCTTGTACCGATAACCGACATGGTTTTAACCGTGTGCGTTATACAAGTCACGCACGTACCATTGAAAACCAAGTGTATGTGGTGACAACTGGAACGGTTGGCTCCCTTCCAACAGTAGACTTTATGCGAGGAAACTTTGGTCAAGCCGCTGTGATCACACCAAACGATATTCCTTTCCCGCAAGATGGCATTTTAGTCCAAGGAGAGATCAATAACGACATGGTTATTTCTGCCGATCTTGATTTGTCACTTCTGCATGAAGTACGTGAACGCGGCTCTGTCACAACTTGGAGAGACCGTCGACTTGATTTATATCCAGACCTTGGAACACTGACAGTGGAAACAACCATGACAAAGGAAATGGTATTGCAAAAGACAAAATGAGAAAGACTTCTTTTCCATTATAAATAACTTTTGAAGGAGTGCGTGTATTGGAATATATTCAAATTAAAAACATTGAGGACCCCTTGTTTTCGAAGATGCACCAATTGATGCAAGAGGTGTTTCCTGCTGAAGAAGTACTGGAGTACGAATTATGGAGAGAACCTTTACTTGATCCAACTATTCGTATGTTTGTTGCAGTGGAAGATGGAGAAGTTGTAGGTGCAACTGAATATCGCTTCTATGCAGACAGAATGTTATCGATGACGGACTTTACAATGATCGGAAAGGAAGGCATTGGAGTCGGACCGTTCCTTGCAAAAAAACGGCACGATGATTTAATGCAGCTCTCCAAAGAGCATAACGTTGAGTTAATCGGAGTGTTCGCGGAGATTTACGATCCGTACCGAATTGGTGATCATGCGTTTGGTGGTATTAAGGCAATGAATCCTTTCGTACGTCGTGAAGTGCTGGCTCATCTCGGTTTCAAACGATTGAATTTCTCTTATGTACATCCTTCTTGGACAAATGAAGGGGATGCTGTAACGGATTTGGATTTCTGTTTCTTGCCATATCAGGATGCCCAGACGTTAAATGCCCATTTTATCGCCGATTTTTTGAAATCATATTATGCGATTTTGTCGCATAAACCGGAAGCATGGCACACGATGATTGCACAATTGGAAACAAAAGACGAGATCGAATTACTCCCTTTATAATGCAACATTTCTGAAACCCTCTCTATTGAATTAGAGAGGGTTTTTCCGTTATAGTTATTTTAATTGACTAAAAAGGATGAGGGGTGCGACGAATTGAAACAAGTACTGGAAATATTGAAAAAAGAAAATCTTGTGGTGCTTGAATCCGTCTCATTTACTCATCATCAAGAGAAAACAAGTTCTCATTTCAAGTCTCCCGAGCCGGGAATCCTCTTTTTACTGGAGGGAGGATTGTCTTACCAAATCGGAGAAGACGAATCTCGTATACTTAAAGTTGGGGAATATGTGTTTTATCCGCAAGGTGTAAATGTTCGCTTTGAAATCGGGAAGATGAGCAGTACGCTACTATTTCCCTTATCCATCTCTATAACAGAGCAATTTGTTCATCTCTTGCAGCAGCACAATCGCTTTTCACCCACTTTGCTCGAGGATCCTAATCGCGTATGTATTTTACAGGAGTCGTGGACGGAGGAAATCAATGGACTTCTCGAAAAAATCCTTGTTCATGTTTCCAAAAACCAACCATATTTCGTTCATCTTTCTTTACTGGAGGTCATGGCTTATATTTTTCCAAATGAACATATGTTGTCCAAAATCACTTATGTTCTCGATCATTATTTATTGCCAGACCCTATTCGAGATGCAGAAAGCTATATATTACAAAACTATCACCAATCGATTCGGATGAAGCAGTTAACGGAAGTAACGAATGTTAGTGAATCACAGCTGAACCGCATGTACCAAAGGACTTTTCAATTATCACCAATGGAACGTGTTACGGCGATTCGCATGGAGCAAGCAGCACAATTGCTTCGTAATCCTTCCCAAAGTGTAACAAATGTGGCACTTCAAGTCGGTTATCAAAGCATGTCCGCCTTCTTGCAGCAATTCAAAAAGAAATATGGAGTTTCTCCGAAAGAATATCAAACGAAAGCTTCTGTGAAAGAAATATAAGCATGAAGGACGTTCTTAAAATCCAAATAACCAATTAAGCCAATCTGTGTATAATGAAATAAGAATAAACGCAACGATAACAACCGCAGCAAAAAGATGAATGATATATTCACGTGGTCTAATTGGATATTTCCATTCCATATATGCACGAAATAATTGAAGCGCTGTAAAGAAGAAGGCACTCCATAAATAACTCCACTGTGCTTCTGAATAATTATTTAAAACGAAGATATAACTCAATACGAACACAACAATTAGGCCAATTTCACCCCGTTTATGAAACTCATTCACATACCTTTGTTTCGTCTTATCTCGTTTTCCGATATGAAAAAATTTGCGTAAACCTATTTCAAAAACAGTTATAATTGCTATAACAATCAATATAAATACGATTGCTTTCAACAAAAACATCATCTTTCATCCCCTTTTCACTTTTTCTTTTTCGAACAAGTTAAGTGATATCTACTTTACTGTTCATTCGAGTGAAAAGTTTCAACGTATATATCATTTTATTTCTTATCACTGCAAAATTTACACCATATTATTCATCTACTCTTGCTTGAAAGGATTTTTCCACTCCATCAACAAAGCATTATGATGTGACTGCTCATCCTCCAAGTAATCTGGAACCACACAAACTGGCGTCCGTCCGCATCTGAGTAAAAATGAAATCACCGGATCTTTCAAGTCTCCTGTCAGGACACGTTCCACATACTCTTCAGGTGTGAGTTGCTCCGCATGATGATGATACCCCGGCATCCGCCCTCCCCCGAGCACTCTATCCAATCCATCATGAATGACTCGCTCATAAATCGACTGCATCAACAACTTTCCAAGATCCAGCTTGCGATAGGCTGGTTTGACAGAAATATCGACAATATACAACGTTCTCTCCTTGGGATCGTGATTGCGGATATACCCGTGATCCGTAACTTCCTCCCATGTATGTACAGGATTTTCTGGATTAAAATGAACCAATAAACCTGTAATTGAGCCGACAACTTCTCCGTTTATCTCCACACATAATGCACCTTCCGGGTAGTGCTCCACGTGGCTTTCGAGCTGTTCTTCACTCCACCACAATTCAGACGGAAAAGGAGGAGGAAAACTTTCTTGCTGAATAGCAATTAAGTCTCCGAAATCCGCTTTCTCATAGTTTCTTACAACCGCTAAAACAGGCCTACCTTCTTGTAATACAAACACTTCTTTTCGATACATCATCTTGCCTCCTTAATCTAGCCCTTGTTCTTTCACATTCCACAATCCAAGGGGAATTTTCATATAACAGGTTTAATTCTCCCCTAACACCCCAATACAAATCTCCACACTTCTCTTCAAGTCTTCATGGGACCAGCTTGGAATTTTCCCATGTTGGATGGCTAGTTCATGGGATGCTGGGATGTGGATAAATCCTGCTCGCATGTTGGCGGTATGTGTTTGTGCGAAGTGGAGTGCTTCGTACATCACGTTGTTGCATAAATAGGTGCCTGCTGTATTAGAGATTTCAGCTGGATAGCCTTGTTCGATAAGTTTGTTAACCATTGGACGAATGGGCAACGTTGAAAAGTAGCCGGGTTGTCCCTCAAGATCAATAGACTCGTCGACTGGAACACGCCCCTGATTGTCAGCTGCTCCGTCTTTCACGTTAATAGCGATACGTTCCGGGGTGATTTTATATCTTCCCCCTGCTAATCCTAATGAGATAACTGCATCTGGATTAATATGCTCCATATGTGCAATTAGTTCAGCTCCAGAGGAAGCAAAGTCAACTGTCAGTACTCTTCCATACACCCGGTAGCCACTAATCTCCAGTCCATTTAATTCTTCCACAATTCTCATCGTTGGATTCACCGTGAATGATAAAAACGGTTCAAACCCTGTTAATAGAAGTTTCCTCATTTGAATGCCCCCTTGTTAATATTCTTTTCAAGTAACTGCTCCAGTTTATTATCCGCTAAGAAATAAAGTTACGAGCATTCCAGTAGATACGAGTCCAAATAAGAACGAACGAACTTGAACCCTTGTTTCTTTCCATTGTATCACTCCTGCAGCACCTGTTAATATTGCATACAGTCCAATTAATACATACGTTACCATGACCACTTTCATCTCTCCCATCTTTTTATATATTTACTTTAAAAGATGGAGTTAACTCCATCTCAACAAAGAAATGTAGACTCAGATCGTGAGGAATCTGGTCATGCTTTGGTTAATATGGTCACAAAATATTCTATCCGGTCACATTTTCGTTTATCCGGTCAGAAACTTCTCTATCCGGTCACAAATTATTATTTCAATAGAATAATGCAGATTCCAACACACGCGGAGTCTGCATTTCTATAATTCTTCATACTTTTGTATTGATAACATAGTTAACGAAGGAAAATGCTTATCCATTTAACTGATAAGCTTTTTAGTATATTCATTCTTAGTTTTCAACAGACAAAAACTGTTCTACCAGTTCGTTAAATTTCTTACTATGCTCCCAGAACATCAGGTGACCACCGAGTACTTCGATGGAGGATTTTGGGGAAATTTTTTGCGTGAATCGAGCCGCTGTATCCGCCCAATGATCTGCTACGATCGTCATTGTTGGTACAGTTTCGCCCGCTTCCTTCGCTACTTCGCGATAATCAGAGAACATACCTGAAGCAAATAGATTCGATGCAATATAATATGGTGTTTTTAAAGATTGCTCCACCAGCCAATTCAACTCATCCTCTTTTACATCACGTTGCACCATGACACTTGTTGTATATGCCTTGATAAATTCCCGTTGACCTGCCGTATTGCGTAAATAGGTGTTATAGATTGCTCCAATGTCATTGAGAGGACCTTCTACCCAATCTTCCTCATGATTTGTCGACAACGCCTTTGGTGACATGTCAATGAAAATTAGTGATTTTACATTGTCATAGCCGATCTGTTTAAGATACTCCCAAACAGTTAAGCAACCAAACGACCAGCCTGCTAGCGTTACGTTCTTTAGTTCTAATGCATCAATTAGCTTTGCCAAGTCCGTTCCATGTGTTACATAATCGTTTCCTTCTAGTGTAATCGACGAACGACCATGACTTCTTGGGTCGAGAACAATTACTCTATTTGTTTTGGAGAAATGTTCGACTTGATGGGTAAACACTTCCGTTGTAAATGTAAAGCCCGGGATGAAAACAATCGGGTCCCCACTTCCTACATCTTGAACAAATAATTCTACACCTGCATTTACTTCAACATACCTCTCTGTCACCATCCAACCCCCTTATGATATAAGAGCAGACTGAATGAATTCTTGTCCGCTCCTCGTTATGTACACCATATTCGAAAAATCTCGTAAAAATTCCATTCTCCAGAAGCCAAAAATATTCACCCTTGAAATCTATTTACCTACGAAATTAAAAAATGCAGACTCAGATCGTGAGGAATCTGGTCATGTTTCGATTTACATGGTAACAAAATTTTCTATCCGGTCATATTTGCATTTATACGGTCAGAAACTTCTCTATCCGGTCACATTTTCGTTTATCCGGTCAGAAACTTTTTTATCCGGTCACATTTTTATCTATCCGGTCACAAATTATTGTTTCAATAGAAAAATGCAGACTCTCACAAGCGGAGTCTGCATTCCTATTAACCTTCTTCATTTATTATAACTTTTCGTCCTCTAAGCTTGAGTAATAAAGGAACTAACAACCACGCTACAGCTGCAATAATGAAAACGAGTGATAATGGCTTTGTCACAAAGATGCTGAAGTCTCCATTAGAGATTGTTAAAGCACGGCGCATATTGTTTTCAATCATTGGTCCTAATACGAGTGCAAGTACTAAAGGAGCTACTGGGTAATCGTTCTTTGATAATAGATAACCTAAGACACCGCAACCTAACAATAGGTACAAGTCAAACGTTGTATACTGTACTGCATAAACACCAAAGAAAGAAATCGCGACAATTATAGGGATTAAATACTTTTTCGGTGTTTGAATAATTTTAGCGAAAACTCTTACCAATGGCATATTCAATACGAGCAGCATCAAGTTACCGATGAACATACTTGCGATCAGTCCCCATGCAACTTCTGGATGTTCGTCAAAAAGTAGTGGGCCTGGCTGAATGTTGTACATGATGAGTGCGCCCATTAGGATTGCAGTTGTACCTGATCCAGGAATCCCTAGTGTAAGAAGGGGAATCATTGCACCACCAGAAGCAGCGTTATTAGCTGATTCGGGACCAGCTACACCAGCAATGTTTCCTTTTCCAAAACTATCTGGGTTTTTACTGAATTTCTTCTCTGTCATGTAGGAGAAGAACGATGCAAGTGTTGCACCTGCTCCAGGTAAAACGCCGATAAAGAAGCCAAGAAGAGATCCACGTGCTATTGGTACTGCACTATCCTTCATATCTTGCTTGGTCGGTAAAATTCGATGTATCTTCGCAATCGCTCCCGATTCTTCATCACGCTCTAAAATCGTTTTAAAGACTTCACCGAGTGCAAATAAACCAACAGCAATTGTCAAAAACTCGAGTCCTGAAAATAAAATTGGTTGATCATATGTAAAACGGGCAATACCAGACACAGCATCAATCCCTATTGTACCTAACATAAGTCCAAAAACCGTCATGATTAATGCCTTTGTCATTGATTTTCCCGCTAGTCCGCTAACCGCAGCTAAGCCTAGTAACATCAATGAAAAATATTCGGCCGGTCCAAATTTTATGGCAACATTGGAGAGAGGTTCTGCTAGAAGCACAAGCCCAATTAATGAAACAATTCCTGCACAAAACGACCCAATTGCCGATATTGCTAAAGCCGCACCTGCACGACCTTGTCTTGCCATTTGATAACCATCTAATGTCGTCACAACAGAAGATGATTCCCCTGGTGTATTTAACAAAATAGAAGTGGTAGAGCCTCCGTACATCGCTCCATAATATACCCCTGCTAATAAAATTATCGAACTCGCAGCTGCTGCTCCCGTTGGCATCCCCGAAGTGATTGTTGCCGTTACTGGTATAAGAAGTGCGACACCACTCATCGGTCCGATACCCGGTAATACCCCTACTGCAGTCCCGATGACAACACCGACAAATGCGAACAATATGTTATGCCATTGAAAAGCGACACCAAATCCGTCCGCTAGAAATTGTAATGTATCCATTGCTTACTCCTCCTTCCTAAAACAGTGGGAACCCTGGCAATGAACCACCAAGAAGCTCCGAAAATAAATAATAAATGCCAAAAGAGAAAACTCCTGCAATGATTACTGAAGTAACTGTTTTTCCGCGTTCCATCGTTTGAAATGCAATCAATAAAAATAGAAAAGTTGATACGACATATCCAATTTTCTCTAAGAAAAATGCATATAAAACTGCGCTCCCAAAAATGATTAAAAACTTCTTATATTGAAGCTTCTCTTCCTTTGAGTCTTCCGATTTATATTTAAATGTTTCATATAACAGCCGGATACTCAGTGCGATTAAAATAATCCCAAGGCCCATCGGAAATATCTTTGGACCGACGGATGAACCATATGCGCTATCGGAAATTTTTTGACTTTCTATCAAAAATATAATTCCTATTAACAAAAAGGCGACACCGGTAAATCGATCGAATTTTTTATTCATAGTTTTTATTCCCTCCTAACAGAAAAGGCGGCAACTATGGCCGCCTACATAATGTTATTTCTGCATGCCAAGTGCTGTTAATAATTCAACAATCACTTTATCTTGATCTTCTAAATAAGTAGTAAAGTCATCTGCATTACGGTACTCACTTGCCCAACCGTTTTTCGTAAGCTCAGCCTTCCACTCTTCTGTTTCTACCATTTCCCCAAGTTTTTCAGACCAATATTTTTTAGCATCTTCCGACATTTCTTTCGGTCCAAATAGACCTCTCCAAATGGTAAACTCTGCATCGATACCAGACTCTTTAAATGTTGGTACTTCTGCTAGGTCACCTTCTAGACGTTCTGAAGAGCTCACTGCCAGTACACGTACATCCCCTGATTTTACATACGTTGCAATTGTAGATGCATCCGTCGCAATTACATCCGCATTTCCACCAAGTAGAGCAGCAACCGCTTCTCCACCACCGTCATACGAAACATACTTCACTGTTTTTGGATCGATTCCTGCTTTAAATGCAGGTAATACTCCTACAAGATGGTCCATTGATCCAGGTGCTGATCCACCTGCAAGTGTCACCGCTGTCGGATCTTTTTTGATTGCATCTAACACGTCTTGTAACGTTTTATATGCTGAATCATTTTTAACAACAATTGCCCCGTAATCACGAGTTAACTGTGCAAGTGGCGTTGTATCTTTGTAACCATAAGGACTGTTACCCTCTGCTTTATTGTTATTAATAAGAATTGGTGGTGACTTTACCATCAATACATAATCATTTTTTACTTCTTTTGTTGCAAACTCGGCCATGTAAACTGCTCCGCCGCCACCTGGTTTATTTTCAACCGTGATTGGTTTTTCGATTAATTTTGTATCATTCATTGTTTTAGCAATGGATCGTGCAGTTAAGTCCCAACCGCCTCCAGCACCAGATGGAGCAACTAATGTAATATTATTCTTTGGATAGTCAGAAGATGAGCTTCCGCTTCCCCCTTCATCTGATGAACACGCTGCTATTCCGATTGATAATGAAGCTACTAAAGCAACAGACGATAATTTCTTCCACATTCTCACCGTAAATCCCCCTTAACCCCTAATTATGATAGCGTTTTCATACGCTTAGATATAATTTATCAAAAAATTAAGCAAACTCAATGCTTTTGGTGATAAGTTGGATAATGATGATTAAGCTCATTTTGTTCATATTGTTCACGATGACTGAATGAAATATCTCCGTTCCGGTCTGCCTACTGTTCCGTAAGTCAACTCTGCATAAACTAGCCTTTCGGATACTAGATATTCCAAATAGCGTCTTGCAGTGGATCGGCTCACCCCCACTTGTAAGCCAAGTGATTCGGCCGTAATCCCTTCCTTAATTGTTTGAATCTGATTTACTATTTTATCTTTTGTCATTGGATCGATTCCTTTTGGAGGGATGGACTCTGTATGATTTGTTGGCGTTACTGTATTGTTCCAAAGTGACTTGATAAACACTTCTTGGACATTTCCTTTGCCCGTAAGAATATCTCTTTTAGCCTTATAAGCGTGTAGACTTTCTTTGAATTTTTCAAACGTTAATGGTTTTAACATATAATCCGCTACGCCACTTCGAAATGCTTTTTTCACAATATCAGCCTCTGCAGCTGCAGTGATGAAAATAATATCCGTATCTGGACTATGCTCCTGAATAACAGATAATAAGTCCGTACCTAAAGTATCCGGTAGGTACACATCCAATAAGACAAGGTCTGGCATATAAGAAATAATCCAATCCTTTGCCTCTTCCCCTGTATTGGCAGAACCGATAACCTGAAACCCTTCTATCTTTTCAATAAATCGTCTATGAATGTCAGAAATCCTTTTATCATCTTCCACTATTAATATTTCAATTTGCTTTGTCATGTAAATACCCCCTTTTTGGAATAGAAACGATAAACAGTGCTCCTCCCAGATCCCCTCTTTCAAGAGCAATAGAACCGCCTAAATCATCCACATTTTCCTTTACCTTAACTAAGCCATATCCACGATTCTCACCACTTTTTGTGGATACTTTCTCCTTCCAAACAACATCTAGTACTTCCTCTGATATCCCCTTACCAGAGTCTTCTACTTCAATTAAAATTTCTTCTCCATTATCGAAAATTAACACACGAACAACACGCTCTTCTTCTGGAAAACACTCTACTGCTTCAAACCCATTTGTCACTAAGTTTCCTATAATGGAAACAAAGAGATGCTTTTGTAAATGTTTTGGTAAATTCTCTAAGTAACTATCTTCATCTAAAATAAACCGCACCTTTAATTCCTTCGCACGATTTAAAAAACCAATAACAATCCCACCGAGAAACGGATCTCGCAAACGCTTCGTCATAAATTGAATTAAAGATTGGTGTTCCGCAGTCTCCACATGGATTAAACTAAGTGCTTCGTCATAAGAATTTAATTGTATAAGCCCTGAAATGGTATATAGAAAGTTATTATACTCATGTGTTTGCGCACGTAATGCTTCCGTATATTGCTTCACTTGTGACAGCTCTTCCGCTAGACGATCGATATCAGACTGAAGACGGAAACTAGACACCGCTCCTACAATTTCGTCGCCTACACGAATCGGAATACGATTGACAATTGCCTTTTTCCCCCTGATTTCCATCGGACGATCTAATTGCCCTTCCCCTGATGCCATCACATGCGGAAGATTCGTATTCGGTATTACCTCCCAGATGTTTCGACCAACTAATTCTGTTTGTTCCGGTAACGATAATATTTCATGTGCTGCTAGATTCACCATGGTAATAATGCCATTCGCATCAACCATAATAATTCCTTCCCGAACAGATTCTATTAATGCATTACGTTCTGTAAATAAATTCGCAATCTCCGATGGCTCCAAATCAAACAATTCTTTCTTTATATTGCGAGCTAATATACTAGAGCCTATGATTCCCATCAATATAGCTATTACAACGATATATGCGATATTATCGACATATTGCATAAATATGGTAGAAATATTATCTTTTAAAAAACCTACTGAAATGATTCCAATAATTTCTCCATTTTCATCCATTACCGGCGCCTTCCCCCGAAGAGCCGTTCCAAGTGTACCTGTCGCTTCCGATATGTAGGACTTCCCGAACTGTAGTGCTTGCTCATTATCATCGCCAACCATTTTTTGTCCGATTCTTTCCACTACGGGATGAGCATAGCGAATGCCGTCTTTATTGCCAATAACAACATACTCTGCTCCTGTTCTCTCTTCAATAGCAGAAGCGATTGGTTGCAATACTTCTGTTGGATTTTCCACTTGAAAGCCAGCTACAATATCCGGTCGTTCCGCTGTTGTGATAGCGATACTTAGCGCTCTCTCCCCTATTTGCCGTTCAATAGCATTTGAAATAATAAAGTAAAAAGATATGCCGATCACAATTGCCACTAAAGTTACAAAAAGCGCTCCAAATCTGAAAATACGTGCTTGTAAAGAACTCTTTTTCATACTACCCCCACAAAATATTCGAAATATAAATCACAATCGTTACTGTAATACAGCTAACGACTGTTGAAAACAACACAATCTGTGCTGCTAAATTGGCTTCTATGTCGTACTCCAGTGCAAGAGTTGAGCTATTGCGAGAGGTTGGAAATGCGCTTGCGATGAATAAAGATTGCGCCACTACTCCCTCAATGCCCATCAACAGGATCAACCCAAGCGCAAGGATCGGACCTAAGATTAATCGACCAAACGTGCTCGTTAATATAACCCTATTAAATATCGTTCTAATATCGAGTTGAGCTAATTGCGCACCCAGCGTAATTAGCGCAATTGAAATAAACGCATTCGCTAAATAATCAAGCGGAATTCGTAAAAAGTTAGGAATACCGATATCCCAAAAATTCATCACTGCCCCAATAATCAACGCATGAACAATAGGTAATCGAAGCAAGCTACGCAAAATATCTAACCCCGACTTGGTAGAAGAAATTAAATTATATAAGCCATATGTATACGTAATAATGTTTTGGAAAATCACAATGATAATTTGAATAGACGTACCAAGAGGATTCGCGGCGAATAGCATCTGGCTAACAGGGATCCCATAATTACCGGAGTTAATTAATACAATACTATTTTTATAGATGGCAGATTGATTTCTATTTAATCTTAGGAGTTTACTAATGATAGAACTCAATACCATTAAACAAATACTGAAAATCACCAAGTAGATGACAATTTCACCCAATACCCCTGCATTCACTTTTGTTTCATAAATATTAATAAAAACAGCAGCCGGCATTAAACAATACGTAATCAAATTTGATAACGCCTTCAAGTTAAACTGAAACTTCAGCTGCAGACCTGCTCCAATCCCAAGCATAATCAGGATAGGGGCAACTACTTGAAAAAACACCATTCCCAAATATACCATCCGAATTGCTCCTTTCAAACCTACCCACCCACATTATCGCATTCTTTCAAATTTTCTGCTATACGTCATTTTGTGTAGAATGATGCCGACAGGATGAAGCGCTACATCCGCAATCATGGTGAACAGTCATATATTTGCTTATGTGGTCACAAGTTTATTTATCCGGACGTATTTTTTTCCATACGGTCACAATTTTTTCTATCCGGTCATATTTCTAATTTTCCGGTCATCAATAAAGCTCCCAACATGAAGTCAGGAGCTCCTTCTCCTATTATTAACTCCCCTCCTGTAATTGACCGCTCATTTTCTGCAAGTTACTCCTCCATTATTGCCAGTCACCGAAAAACGGCAGACCTCCATACATTTCCGACATACACTTGAAGTACAAAGAAAATTATTGGAGGGTTCGCAGTGAATATCATCGAAGTCAGCAATCTTAAAAAAGCGTACGGCACGAACAATGTGTTACAAGGGGTGGAATTTCAAGCAAAGGCTGGTGAAGTAATTGGAGTCATCGGAAAAAATGGGGCTGGTAAATCAACCTTTTTAGAAATTCTCATGACGATTAAGCAGTACGACGAGGGGGAAGTCGTTGTATTGGAGAAGGATATTAAGTCTTTATCGACCAATCGATTAGAGGAAGTCCGAAAACAAATTTCTGTCGTATTGCAGCCAACTCAGTTTTATAAAATGTTGAAAGTGGAGGAATTGTTGAAGCTATTTAAGTCGTATTACAAATCATCGGTCGATATTAAACAAATTATGGATGACTTTAAATTGGAGCCTCATCGTAAGAAGTACTTCGATAAGCTTTCGGGTGGTTGGAAACAAATCGTGAGTCTTGCTATCGCATTTTTATCTGAACCGAAGCTGCTTATACTGGATGAACCAACTACCGGACTAGACCCACATATGCGCAACATTCTTTGGTCTTACATTACGGATTACAATCAGCGTACTGGTAGCACGGTCATTTTAACGACACATAATATGGATGAAATTGAGCTTTATTGCGATAAGGTAATGTTGATCAATAACGGGGTCAATGAAGTGTTCGATACAACAGCAGGAATTTTAGCATCTGGTTATAGTTCGATCCATGAATTTTATCTGAAGAAAGTATCTATTTAAGGGGGAGAAAACATGTTAATCACACAATTAAAATATGACTTATTAATGTTCTCGAGGGAGATTTTTTATTTAGTATTTAGCGTTTTTGTTCCGCCCGCAGCGTATATTTTCATGGGGCAATTGTTTGGGGACCAAAGTTATGCTGGCTTAAGTTATGCACAAACGTACACCCCTTCCTATATTTTGCTCATTACGTTTACTGTCGTCTTCTTTGCTTACGGTTTTGACCAAGTGACCCATCGCACAACGGGAGTAGAGAAACGAATTAGGCTTTCACCTGTTTCGAAAACTACACTCTTGCTCTCTAGTATCATCCGTTCGACTATTATTACTAGCTTAGGATATGTGCTTATTTACGCAATCGGCATGGTTATGTATGATTTGCAGTTCCGGTTCATGGAGGCACTCGCTTCTTATGGATTCTTCATCTTACTTAATGCAGCGCTTCTCATTATGGCATCTGCCATTTATTCCTTCTTTAAAAATATGAATAGTGCTTTAGTGTTCTCCATTGTGAGTTTCCAAGTCGTTATGTTTACGGGCGGTTTTGCCATGCCGATTAACCTAATGCCAAAGTTTATTCAAGTGATTGCAGACTTTAATCCGTTGTATCATATGAATACATTATTTATCGCTGTATGGAATGGTCAGCTAATATTAGACAATAGTACACTCCTCTCCATTGGCTACATTCTTGTACTTGTCATTATCTCTTTAGTAGTTATCCGTATCATGAATAAACGAAAAAATTGACAGACAATTAAAAAATAAACGGTTACACTATGAAAGAGAGGGGTGTCCGTGAATGAAAGTATCATTAAACATTGATAGTGATTTTAAAGAAACAAAAGTAAAGATTGAAACTCCAGAGTTAAGCGATTCTGTGCAAGAGATTCTCGACTTTATCAAGGGACACGAAACCGAATTCCTTGTTGGAAAAGTTGGCGAAATGCAGCACATTTTAAAACCTGGTGAAATTCACTATTTCCATACCGAAAATGAAGGAGTTGTCGCTATAACTACTTCTGGTTCCTATAAATTAAAAGAGAAACTGTACGAATTGGAGGAAATGCTTCCTTCCAATAAATTTATCCGCCTTTCGAAATCAGTCATTGCAAACTTACATGAATTAAGTCGTTTTGAGGCATCGTTTAACGGAACACTTTGTGTGTATTTTAAATCGGGTGCTAAAGAATATGTCTCCCGAACTTACGTCAATGCTATTAAAGAGGCATTGAAGATGAACAGGAGGAAAAATGAATGAAAACCTTTCTATTTAGAAGTATGATTGGCATTTTCTTCGGAGCATTCATTGCTGTGCTTTCCACAAATGCAGTCGTCCTATTTAGTGGGAGAGAAATGCTCGATGGTCAATTGTTCTTAAAAAACTCATTAGGGAGTATCGCGTGTGGATGGCTATTCTCCGTATCCTCTCTTTACTTTGAAATACCAAATCTACGATTATCCCAACAGACTGCTCTTCATTTTATGACAGCCGTTATTCTATACTTCCTGTTAGCTTTTGGAATTGGCTGGATCCCATTTCATTTGACTAGCTTTTTAGTTGCAATCGTCCTTTTCATTACAGTCTACGTCATAAATTGGCTATCTTTCTATCTATATTTCAAATCGCAAGCGAAGAAGTTAAATGAAGAATTGGATTTGCTATAACTAGAATCATATCTTTGTTTTTATATCCGGTCATAACAAGAGCTCTCAACATTGTGCTGAAAGCTCTATTTTGCCATTCAAACCAAACATTAGAACACTCACTACACTGACTTTCTACACCACAAAATAAAGTTTATTTAAAAGAATGAGTATTTTCTTCTATGTTTACTCATAGGTATGATATAGGAATGACTACGGCCAACTAAACATCTTCCTTTGCCTATACATCTTATGTACATAAGGAGAACTTATTTGAAATCGATAAAACTATATAAGCTATATTTTTTTGATCTCCTCTTTAAAATTCCATGGATAATTTCAGGAGCCATACTTACAGCTATTAGTCTTGAAGTAATTTTATTACCAAACGGTTTGATTGATGGAGGCATTACAGGTATTTCCATTATGCTTTCTGAAAAACTAGGATTTTCGTTAAGTATTTTACTTTTCTTCTTAAATATTCCCTTTGTCCTTTTAGGTTATAAACATTTAGGGAAACGTTTTGCTTTTTCAGCTACACTAGGTATCTTTTCATTAACGATTGCAACAGGTGTTTTAGAAAAATTCCCACTGTACCTTGAAGGGAATTCAATATTAATCATAATGATAGGTGGGATTTTACTGGGGATGGGGATAGGAATTGTCCTTCGTAATGGAGGGGCTTTAGATGGTACTGATGTGTTAGCAATACTTTTCTCAAGTAAAACGTCATTTTCTGTGGGAGAATCCATTCTTGCAATTAATATCTTCATTTTTATTTTTGCTTTACTCCTATTTGGATGGAAAGGCGCTTTAATTTCAATAATTACTTATTTTATTGCAACGACTGTTATTGATTTCGTCCGGATTTAGAATTTCAAAAAGAATGAATTATGAATTTTGAACGTATAGTAACATAATCCATGGCCTCGGATTTCTTTATTAAGAACTTTACTTTGTTAAGGCTTCTTCTGCATTTTAAAAACTTAGTTCAAATCGGTCACTCATATACCTCACCCCTTTTCCCTTCAACTAACCTGCCCTTTAGTTGAACAAGAAAAAGAGTTGCATTACAACGCAATGCTCTTCCGCTAAAGCCC
Source organism: Psychrobacillus sp. FSL H8-0484 (assembly GCF_038005325.1). Taxonomy (NCBI): domain Bacteria; kingdom Bacillati; phylum Bacillota; class Bacilli; order Caryophanales; family Bacillaceae; genus Psychrobacillus; species Psychrobacillus sp. FSL H8-0484. The sequence goes on from NZ_JBBOSZ010000001.1 coordinate 3,664,155, forward strand.
CCGTTAGCCATCCATGAAGCGCCTCTCTTTTACTCTTTTTTAAATATGTACGTACAAAAAAGGAACACGTTTTATTAAATGGGGTTTAAAAGAGATACTTACAATGCGGACGCCTTCAAGTTCCATTTAAACTTATATGGCTTACTTTCTATGCATTATGATAAAACTGAAGTTGTCCCAGTAGATTTCACTACTCGATTGCATGCATTGAAAGAAAAGATTGACGGAGATATATTTATACAAGCTGGCATTTCTTCGGAAGAGCTTGTGGCAGAGATCGATAACGCCCTAGCAGTTACAGAAGAAGTTAATGCAAAAGTGGCAAACTAACTAAGTTGAAATAAAAAGTAAGCTGTCCCATGAGTTGATTTTTGACTCGGGGGCAGCTTTTTTTAATAATGGTTTGTCGAGTTTTGGGCTAGGACATACGCTTTTTAGGGACTTTACCACATAATCTAATTAGTTTAGTTGACGTATCACTTTCCCATCAAGAAATGCTTGAATGTCTTCCACTGCTTCTCGGAAATATGTGTTGTAATTTCCCTCACTCACATAGCCGAGATGTGGAGTTGCCAACACATTTTGGAGCGTGCGGTAAGGATGACTTGCCGGAAGTGGCTCCATGTCAAACACATCTATCCCTGCTCCCGCAATCCAGTTTTCACGTAGTGCTTCTATTAATGCCTCTTGGTGGACAATGGCTGCTCGAGATGTATTAATCAAATAAGCCGAGTTTTTCATGAGCTTTAATTCATTTGTACCAATCAATCCTCTTGTTCGATCACCCAGCACAAGATGAATCGAAACAAAGTCGCTCGTCTCTAGAAGTTCCTCTTTAGATGCTGCTAGCTGCACACCATACTTGTCTGCTTGCTCTTTCGTTAGGTTTTGACTCCATGCAATAACTTCCATACCAAATGCTTGAGCGATTACAGCCATTCGAATTCCTATTTTCCCAAGCCCTAGTATTCCTAGACGCTTGCCGTATAGGTCTGCCCCTACCGTACTTTGCCAAGGACCATTGTTTCGAAGCTCTTTGTTTTCTTTTGTAATTTGGCGAGCAAGATTTAATAGCAGGGCCCAAGTTAACTCTGTCGGTGGCTCCGACATACTCGCAGTACCACAGACAATTACACCTTGTTTTGTTGCTTCAGTGAGGTCGATTGATGCATTTCTCATACCAGATGTGATAAGTAATTTTAGTTTCGGGAGTTGCTCCATAAGAGAAGCAGTAAAGGGTGTTCGCTCGCGCATAATAACTACTATGTCAAAATCACAAATTGCTTCGATTAGCTGATCTTCCCTTTCAAAATGATTCGTGAAGGATTGTACCTCAACCCTATCAGATATAATAGACCAGTTCGCCATTTTTAGTGCTACATGTTGATAATCATCTAGAACTGCACAACGCATTTTCATCCTCCCTACTCTCCAACCAATTTATTTAAAATAATCTATTACAATTTGCATGATTAAAAGAACTGTAACTATTCGAAGCAGTGGTTTAACATGTTCTGATTTTAATTTTCTTGCTAATCGTACTCCAAGCTGGGCACCTACAATTGCTCCTAACATTAAAGCAAGTGTTAGTGGCCAAATAATCTTACCTGTGGATATATACGTAATGGATGCACCAAAGCAACTGGCGAATACTCCAATCCGAGCCAGACCAACCGCACGAATATAGGCAATCTTTTGGCTTGCATATAAATACATGGCAAGTGTACTGCTCCCTGGCCCAAACATACCATCGTACATACCAATTCCAAGTAATGCGGGCCCTGATTTTTTATTCACACGTAAAGATTCTGTTCCTTCAAAGTTTCCTTTTCCTATGAAGGAAGTAATAAATGCAAAACTGAGTAGTACAATTGCGATTATGGTCAATGTTTCGCCGGTCAAAAATGAGGCGATAAGTCCGCCTAAAATACCTCCACCCAAACATAACGCCACAACCGAAAGCGCTTCTTTGGTTGTAACTTCCTTCTGTTTAAATATAACAAGGAAGCTAGTAAGTGAACTGACTGTATTGGATACTTTGTTCGCACCAATTGCTGAGTGAACAGGTAGGCCCATAAGTAGCATCGTTGGTAAGCTAATAAGCCCTCCCCCTCCTACTAATGTGCCGACGACATTTCCTACAACTCCGACCATAAAAAAGAGGATAAATTCCATCGTAAAGCCTTCTTTCCAAACGTTCTAATGTAGATTTAGCATACCTCTCTATTATCGATAAGTAAATTCGATTGTCTGTATCGATTGCCATTTGAAAAACTTATCAATTTTTAGAAGGTGAATGTATAAATTAAAGGGAAGTATTATTATAGGGGGGATTATATGAAAAGGTTATTACTCTTATCGTTTATTTTATTCGGCTGTACGAATGAAGAAATAGTTGCAGAAAAAGTTGCTACCAATTTAAACACTCCATGGTCTATTAATCAATATGATGATACCTTCTATATATCCGAACGTGTAGGAACGATTGCTAAGATAACGAGTGATGGGAAGGTTGTACATGAGGAAGTGAGGCTTTCTAATGATTTGTCTAATGCTTCAGAAGCCGGTTTGCTTGGATTTGTATTGAAAAGTAATTTTGCCAATTCACAGGAAGCATTTGCTTACTACACCTACGATCAAAATGGGGATGCCTTCAATCGCGTCGTAACAATAAAACGGATAGATGGGGCTTGGCATGAAATAGCAATTCACCTCGACGGGATTCCTACTGGCAATATCCATCACGGCGGACGACTAGAAATCGGACCCGATGGCCTTCTATACGTTACGATTGGAGATGCAGGTAATCCTAATAACGCTCAGGATCAAACAACTTATAACGGAAAGATTTTGCGAATGAAGGAGGATGGCTCTTTCGAAATCTTTTCCGCAGGACATCGAAATCCACAGGGACTAGCTTGGGATGCGAACGGCACACTTTACGAAGCAGAACATGGGCAAACGGCTAATGATGAAATAAATCGAATCGAACAGGGGAAAAACTATGGTTACCCGATTATTCAAGGGACTGAAACAAAAGAGGGATTAGAGACACCAATTATTACTTCCGGTAACAATGAAACGTGGGCTCCTTCGGGTATTACTTTCCACAAAGGAAAACTATATGTTGCTACTTTAAGGGGTGAAGCAATCAAAGTTATTGATCTATCCACGAATAAAGTCGAGCGTTCGATCACAGGATTCGGACGTGTACGGGATGTATTTTCTGACGGAGAATCCCTTTACTTTATTACGAATAATACGGATGGTCGTGGGTCACCAAGCGCGGATGACGATGTGTTATATAAATTAAATGAGTAATGAGATCCCCAATTGCGAAGGCCACTGAAAAATTCTATTAATCATCTCTTAGCGAGTTCTTGATTAAATATAACTTCTAAGTGATTCCGTTGCAGGCGGACGCTTTCCGCGGGCGGTCCGTGAGCCTCCTCGTCGCAAGCTCCTGCGGGGTCTCACCTGGACGCGCTTTTCCCGCTGGAGTCGCCGCCTTCCACTCCAATCACCATAAAATAAATGCTCAAGTTAATTTCATAAATAGTACTTTGTCAATAAAATACATATATCTATGACTTCGTTGGTTGAGGCAACAGGCGGCGACTCCAGCGGGATGAGTGAGACAGATAAGCCATCACAAACGACGTGTAGCGCGGCAGTGATGGCTTATCGATCACCCCGCGGAAAGCGTCCGCCTATAGCTGAAATCAACTATATTGATGTCTCAGTTGTGGGGGATTTCTTTATTCGACTGGAATCGGCAACTTCAAGCACATAGCGATTTGTACACCAGATCTTCCAGTAAATCGCTTACCTTCATCGATAAATCCTGATTGTAGATAGACTGATTGTGCTGCTTTATTTGCTTCATTCACACCAAGTACAATTTGATTTACATGAGGAAAATGTTTTGCTGTATACGAAGGTAGTAGCCTAATCGATTTTTTAGCAATACCACGCCCTTGAAAGTCTGGATGAACCGAATACCCTCTAAGTAATAGGCTATCTTGTTCTTCTGTATAGTTAAATTTATCGTCTCCAGTACATAGTACAAAGAAGCCAGCCACTTTATCCTCTTCCAATATAACAATTGGATTGTACGTAGGTGTGTTTTCACTTCGGTTCAGTAATGCAAGTGGATGTGCTGTGAATGTGAGATGTTCTTCCGAAAGTGGATAATTTTCTAATGCCGTTCGATATTGTGATTCATACTTAGTAAGCGTAATCATGTATTCAACTCCTTTTTATATGAGTATAGCAAATTTTCTAAAAATAAAACGCCCTCCCATCGATGTAAGGGCATTTATCTTTAATTCAGTTGGAATCCCAATTCATCTACTACGTTTATATGTTTTGGTACTTTCAAGTGTACATACGTTTCACCACGTAATTGTCCAAATTCGCTCTCTAGTATATGGTCATTAAATGAAAGGCCGGCCAACTTATCGGAGAACTTATAAAATGTAAATTCCTGCTCAGCAGAATTTTTTATAACCAGTTGGTCACCTTCCCATTCCATTTTTGGTACTGGGATTTTCTCCTTTAGGTTCATTCCATATATAACTAAATTTGTCCGATACACTTTTCCTTCCACCAGTTTTTCCTTAGAGTCCGTCCATTCTACATATACCTTTACAGTAGGGTGAACTGAGCCTGGAGATATTATATTTACTTCCTCACCCTCTAATTCCTTTGTCCATTCCTCCACTAAAAATGCTGAATTTAGTTTGCTAACTTCTTTGCTCAGAAATGCTTGCTCAAAAACGTCATTCTCAGTTTCAAGCTTTTTAAACTCTTTCGTCGTAATTGTTTCTTCCCCTTCGACGAGCAGAACTTCATACACTACAACTGATAATAAAAGAATTGCTACATAAGCACCTATTACCCATTTGTTCAGTCTTCGATTCCAGCCTATATTCTTTACTGCTCTCTTCACTCCTCGCTGAATAACCCAAGAAATGACTAGGATGAAAAGAATAGGAATGATGGCAACCCCCCAATTACTCATGGCCTAACCTCCAATCTATTCGAACTGACAATGGCAAGAGCAAAACAAGTAATCGTTATAATAAGTAGCTTAACAAGGAAAATCCACATAGACACATTTTCATAAAATAAAAACTGAAGAACTGTTGGCCATAAGTCTGCCATCAACAAACCTATTACAATAACAGGTAAAAACAATAGTAATAGTTTATTCTTCTGCGTAAGCATTCCTACCAAGTAACCGCTCGAAGCTATCGTTAATATTAGAAGCGTCACAACGATGAAGTTCAAAATGGAACTAAGCGGATCATCCAAAAGGCCAGGACTTCTCATATAATCGACTTTATCAAAAAGAAGAAGGATGACTCGCCCTACGTAATTCGTTAAAATGGACGTTGCACCTGCGAATAGGCTCATCAAAAAAAGTACAATTATATTAGCTAAATTACTACTTAGACGAGTTGTGACAAACGAAAAATCATCGTATAGATATGCTTTAGTCGTCATAAGATGACCTACAAAAAACGCCCAAATTGCAACAAAAAGAAAAATAAGATCATTCGATACCAACGATACATTTACCGAAATGTTATTCCAACCGCTTCCCATCGAATTTGTTCCATCTAATGAAATGAAAATGCCTAGTATCTGCACAATAATAAGCCCCATAAATGCACTCATATATGCATTTAACTTAAACTTCACTTGAACTTTAACAACTTCTCCTAAAGTACGATTACTTAAAAACATCATCGATTCCTCCCTTCCTATCACTCGTTACATACATACAAACATCACTGGCGGATATAGAATGGACAGTAACTCCTTCTGTCCGTACTTTTTCAAGAGAAGGATTTGCTTTTACAACAACATATCGACGCTGATCTTCTAGCTGTTTGGAATGAAGAATCTCTTCATCGGTAGTCCACTTTTCTACTATCTCTGAAGGACCTTGAATTCCAACCGCGTACTCCTTTACCTCATCGAGTGATTTATGAAATACCACTTTCCCTTTATGAATTAAAAGAATATCCTCTAGCAAATGTTCTATTTCCGCTAGGTGATGACTAGAAATCAGAATCGATCGAGGATGCGCTAAATATTCCTTGAGCAAAGCTCTGTAAAAATCCGTTCGAACTGCTTCATCCATCCCGTTCGTAGGCTCATCAAACATAGTCAACTCACAACGAGTTGCTAATCCGAAGATCATATTAAACGTGGCTTGTGACCCTTTAGATAATTTTGAGTGCTGCTGCTTCGAATCCAAATGAAAATAGTCAAATAATCGTTTAGCAAGCTCCGCATCCCATTTCGAATAAAAACTAGGTGCAGTTTGTAAAATTTCTGCTAGCGTCAAAGAATCTGGAAAACTCATCTGATCATCCACTAAAATACTGTTCGCGGATACAGTTAAATCATTAAATGGCTTGTTAGAAAATACTTTCACCACTCCTGAACTTTCTTTGATAAACCCTGCTAGTATTTTTAGCAATGTCGTTTTTCCGGCACCATTACGTCCAATCAATCCAGTAATTTTTTGATCTTCTAATTGAAATGTTATATCTTCAAGCGCATTTTTTCGCATATAGCGTTTTTTTAGATTTTTACATTCAATGGCCATCACTGTAGTTCCCCCTCACACTTTTTTATTAAATAGATGAGTTCCTCTTCTGATACAGATAACCTTCTTGCTTCTAATACAAGCTCCATGGCCATACGCGTTAGCGTTTCACTCCGTCGTTTTTCCAGAATCTTTGTTTTCGCTTCTGGTGTTACGAACATTCCAAGTCCTCTTCTCTTATACAAAATCTGTTCTTCCACCAGTATCGTCAAGCCTTTAGCGGCCGTCGCTGGATTAATATTAAAAAGATCCGCTAATTGATACTGCGAATGCACTTTTTCATCGCTCAAAAATCGATCTGCTATTATTTCATTTTCTATCCATTCGGCTACTTGAATGTAAATAGGCTTCGTTGTATCTGCGTTTAAATTCAATGAGGATACTCTCCTTTCCTTTGAAACCTAGTGCATTAGTGTTGTAATGTAGTATATAATAAATTTAGTAAAAAGTCTAATTAATTTGAACTAAAAACCAACCACTTTTGAATGTGTTATCTATACAATCATTTAAAAACTTATTTTGACATTTTTTGCGAAACTTTATGTTCTGTAAAGGATTTTTGGTTTAAATATAGAATTAATAAGTGAAATGGAGGTTATTTAAAATGAAATTAGGACAAGTTGCAGTAAACGTCGAAAATGTAGAACGCGCAGTTGTGTTTTATAAAGAGGTAATTGGGTTACCACTACTATTCGAAACAAATGGATTGGCTTTTTTTCAATGTGAAGATACAAGACTACTTTTAAGTCGTCCGGAAACGGAAGAGTTTGACCACCCAGGCTCGGTATTGTATTTTCAAGTTGATAATTTGCAGGAAGAAGTTTCACGAATGAAAGAAGCGGGCGCACTATTCATAGATGAACCGCATATGGTTGCAAAAATGGGCGACACGGAAACATGGATGGCATTCTTTAAAGATACAGAAGGCAATACACATGCACTAATGAGTGAAATTTAATATCTAAGTCCCTCTCAGAGAGGGGCTTTTTTGTTTTGTGACCGGATAGAAAGATTTCTGACCGGATAGAAAAAAATGTGACCGCATAAATAAATTTATGACCGGATAAAATTTTTTTTGTCCATATAGAAAATTTTATGACCGGATAGCATTTTTTTACTTATTTTATACTTAGTTGCTTTCCCCTCTCCTTCAATTATTAACCCCATACCCTGTAAAATTCTAGTTACTGTCTGATGTTGATTAATGTGTAAAAATCTACGGCATTCACTGTTTGATATTTGTTCTCCAATGAGCACAAACCATTCATTAACTGAATTAATATGTGCAGTTGCATCTCTATTACTACATCCTGGGCATAACCAGGTTCTTTTAAGACGTTCCATCCCAAATCTACCACATTTCCCACACAGAACCCCTGTAATCAAATCTTCTGGATCAATCCTCCAATTCTTGCACATTGGATAAGGAAAATAAGCTTGATGAGCCTTTGCAATACTATGAGCCAAGTCACTCATTTGCGTGAGAGTTAAATATTCTTTTTCTCTTGGTAAACCTCTCAAATAAACAGGAATACTTCTAGCGTAGATGGTAGCTGTATGATCTGGAGGCTTAACTATTCTAGATTTCGTACTACTAAATACTACAACTCCCATAACCGGTATATCTATACCTCGTACACTCAACCACTCGCTTAACAAATATATATTTCGATCCAGCTGTACTTCTGGGCTCTCAAATCCATCTTTCTGACCATTCTCTAATTCACGTTTTAAATAAGGCGGGTCCTTCTCAAAACTTAACTCACCTACGATATTCTTGCACTCTAAAACTACAGCATAGTACGGACATATAAACAAAGTATCTATTTGAAATTTACCATTCGAACTCAAGTTTAGGTCATGCAATACACAGTAGTTAAAGGGGAAATTATATTTATTAAAAACTTCTTCCACTATTTTCTCTCCTATAATTCCTGCTTTTGCTGACAAGATTTTCGAATTAATGACTTTTTTCATCGGATGTTCATCAGGCAGCCGCTGATATAACATCTCCAACCCTATGTATTTATAGTCAATTGAACGTTTTTTAATAATCATGTCATCCCTCCTTTTTTTTGCATAATACCACATATGATAAAATTGTAAATTGAACTAATAAGAAGACAATTTCATTTTAATCAATAAATAAGTACCAAAATTGCATTTTGAGCCTATATAAAGCTTTAAAAATCAATTTCAATTTTTTTATCTATGTCGACATATGCTACTATTTCCCGGGAAATGTCTTTTTATAGAATGGTCGATCAAACATCAATCGTGTAATAAATCTTTTTGTCACATTATCAAAAGGTTTATCGATTTTTTACACGACAAAAAAAGCCGCTACTGATTTCTCGATAACGCTTCCGTGTTCAGGCTGCGAAAGCAGATGGACGGCAGATTCCTTCATCGTCCGTAGTCATTCGGTTCTCACGGAGACTATAAGCTCCGAGCCTCTCTTCTTTGCTTCCTCGAACTCTTTGCCTTCCACTTTCTCGTACGCTTTTCTATAACTAAAATACAAGTTGTCTTCGGTCTTCTTTTTCCAATACAAAAAAAGCCGCTACCGATTACTCGGTAACGACTTCTTAGTGCCCAGCGACGTCCTACTCTTGCAGGGGGAAACCCCCAACTACCATCGGCGCTGAAGAGCTTAACTTCCGTGTTCGGTATGGGAACGGGTGTGACCTCTTCGCCATCATCACTAGACCTTGAGTTGTTCACTCAAAACTGGATAAAAGACATTGAATTCTTCAAATTCTATTTTGGTTAAGTCCTCGATCGATTAGTATTCGTCAGCTGCACGTGTCGCCACGCTTCCACCCCGAACCTATCTACCTCATCGTCTTTGAGGGATCTTACTTACTTGCGTAATGGGAAATCTCATCTTGAGGGGGGCTTCGTGCTTAGATGCTTTCAGCACTTATCCCGTCCACACATAGCTACCCAGCGATGCTCTTGGCAGAACAACTGGTACACCAGCGGTGTGTCCATCCCGGTCCTCTCGTACTAAGGACAGCTCCTCTCAAATTTCCTACGCCCACGACGGATAGGGACCGAACTGTCTCACGACGTTCTGAACCCAGCTCGCGTACCGCTTTAATGGGCGAACAGCCCAACCCTTGGGACCGACTACAGCCCCAGGATGCGATGAGCCGACATCGAGGTGCCAAACCTCCCCGTCGATGTGGACTCTTGGGGGAGATAAGCCTGTTATCCCCGGGGTAGCTTTTATCCGTTGAGCGATGGCCCTTCCATGCGGAACCACCGGATCACTAAGCCCGTCTTTCGACCCTGCTCGACTTGTAGGTCTCGCAGTCAAGCTCCCTTCTGCCTTTACACTCTTCGAATGATTTCCAACCATTCTGAGGGAACCTTTGGGCGCCTCCGTTACACTTTAGGAGGCGACCGCCCCAGTCAAACTACCCGCCTGACACTGTCTCCTACCCGGGTTACGGGTATGGGTTAGAATTTCAATACAACCAGGGCAGTATCCCACCGACGCCTCCTCCGAAGCTGGCGCTCCGGGCTCTAAGGCTCCTGCCTATCCTGTACAAGTTGCACCAAAATTCAATATCAAGCTATAGTAAAGCTCCACGGGGTCTTTCCGTCCTGTCGCGGGTAACCTGCATCTTCACAGGTACTATAATTTCACCGAGTCTCTCGTTGAGACAGTGCCCAGATCGTTACGCCTTTCGTGCGGGTCGGAACTTACCCGACAAGGAATTTCGCTACCTTAGGACCGTTATAGTTACGGCCGCCGTTTACTGGGGCTTCAATTCGCACCTTCGCTTGCGCTAAGCACTCCTCTTAACCTTCCAGCACCGGGCAGGCGTCAGCCCCTATACTTCACCTTACGGTTTTGCAGAGACCTGTGTTTTTGCTAAACAGTCGCCTGGGCCTATTCACTGCGGCTCTTCTAGGCTATTCACCCAAAAGAGCACCCCTTCTCCCGAAGTTACGGGGTCATTTTGCCGAGTTCCTTAACGAGAGTTCTCTCGCTCACCTTAGGATTCTCTCCTCGACTACCTGTGTCGGTTTGCGGTACGGGCACCTATCACCTCGCTAGAGGCTTTTCTTGGCAGTGTGAAATCAGGAACTTCGGACTAAGTCCTCGCCATCACAGCTCAATGTTATAGAATGCGGATTTTCCTACATTCACACCTTACTGCTTGGACGTGCATAACCAACAGCACGCTTACCCTATCCTTCTGCGTCCCCCCATTACTCAAACGGTGGTTTGGTGGTACAGGAATATCAACCTGTTGTCCATCGTCTACGCCTATCGGCCTCGACTTAGGTCCCGACTAACCCTGAGCGGACGAGCCTTCCTCAGGAAACCTTAGTCATACGGTGGACGGGATTCTCACCCGTCTTTCGCTACTCATACCGGCATTCTCACTTCTAAGCGCTCCACCAGTCCTTCCGGTCTGACTTCAACGCCCTTAGAACGCTCTCCTACCACTGATACCAAAGGTATCAATCCACAGCTTCGGTGATTTGTTTAGCCCCGATACATTTTCGGCGCAGCGTCACTCGACCAGTGAGCTATTACGCACTCTTTAAATGATGGCTGCTTCTAAGCCAACATCCTGGTTGTCTAAGCAACGCCACATCCTTTTCCACTTAACAAATACTTTGGGACCTTAGCTGGTGGTCTGGGCTGTTTCCCTCTTGACTACGGATCTTATCACTCGCAGTCTGACTCCCAAACATAAATCATTGGCATTCGGAGTTTGTCTGAATTCGGTAACCCGGGATGGGCCCCTAGTCCAAACAGTGCTCTACCTCCAAGATTCTTAACGTTTGAGGCTAGCCCTAAAGCTATTTCGGAGAGAACCAGCTATCTCCAGGTTCGATTGGAATTTCTCCGCTACCCACACCTCATCCCCGCACTTTTCAACGTGCGTGGGTTCGGACCTCCAGTAAGTGTTACCTTACCTTCATCCTGGACATGGGTAGATCACCTGGTTTCGGGTCTACGACCACATACTCATTCGCCCTATTCAGACTCGCTTTCGCTGCGGCTCCGTCTTCTCAACTTAACCTTGCATGTAATCGTAACTCGCCGGTTCATTCTACAAAAGGCACGCTATCACCCATTAACGGGCTCTAACTACTTGTAGGCACACGGTTTCAGGATCTATTTCACTCCCCTTCCGGGGTGCTTTTCACCTTTCCCTCACGGTACTGGTTCACTATCGGTCACTAGGTAGTATTTAGCCTTGGGAGATGGTCCTCCCAGATTCCGACGGAATTTCACGTGTTCCGCCGTACTCAGGATACACTCAAGAGAGAATGAACTTTTGACTACGGGGCTTTTACCCTATCCTGCGGACCTTTCCAGATCGCTTCGTCTAGCTCATTCCTTTGTAACTCTATGTAGAGTGTCCTACAACCCCAAGAGGCAAGCCTCTTGGTTTGGGCTATTCCCGTTTCGCTCGCCGCTACTCAGGGAATCGATTTTTCTTTCTCTTCCTCCAGGTACTTAGATGTTTCAGTTCCCTGGGTGTGCCACAGATACGCTATGTATTCACGTAAATGTACTGCTCCATTACGAACAGTGGGTTTCCCCATTCGGAAATCTCCGGATCAAAGCTCACTTACAGCTCCCCGAAGCATATCGGTGTTAGTGCCGTCCTTCTTCGGCTCCTAGTGCCAAGGCATTCACCGTGCGCCCTTATTAACTTAACCTAATATGGCTTCCAATTACTTGGAGTCCATTCAAAATTAGTAGTTAAAAGTACTACACAACATATAATCACCGAAGTGATTACAAATTGAATTTCTTGAATTTATTTCTTTCAATGTCGTTTTATCCAGTTTTCAAAGAACAAGTTTTCAAATGCTCATAAAAATGAACATTCAAAACTGAACTGCAAAACGTTAAGATACAGATAAAGATCTGTATTCCGTAATATATCCTTAGAAAGGAGGTGATCCAGCCGCACCTTCCGATACGGCTACCTTGTTACGACTTCACCCCAATCATCTGTCCCACCTTCGGCGGCTGGCTCCCGTAAGGGTTACCCCACCGACTTCGGGTGTTACAAACTCTCGTGGTGTGACGGGCGGTGTGTACAAGGCCCGGGAACGTATTCACCGTGGCATGCTGATCCACGATTACTAGCGATTCCGGCTTCATGTAGGCGAGTTGCAGCCTACAATCCGAACTGAGAACGGTTTTATGGGATTAGCTCACCCTCGCGGGGTTGCGACCCTCTGTACCGTCCATTGTAGCACGTGTGTAGCCCAGGTCATAAGGGGCATGATGATTTGACGTCATCCCCACCTTCCTCCGGTTTATCACCGGCAGTCACCTTAGAGTGCCCAACTGAATGCTGGCAACTAAGATCAAGGGTTGCGCTCGTTGCGGGACTTAACCCAACATCTCACGACACGAGCTGACGACAACCATGCACCACCTGTCACCGCTGTCCCCGAAGGGAAAGATCTATCTCTAGAACGGTCAGCGGGATGTCAAGACCTGGTAAGGTTCTTCGCGTTGCTTCGAATTAAACCACATGCTCCACCGCTTGTGCGGGCCCCCGTCAATTCCTTTGAGTTTCAGTCTTGCGACCGTACTCCCCAGGCGGAGTGCTTAATGCGTTAGCTGCAGCACTAAGGGGCGGAAACCCCCTAACACTTAGCACTCATCGTTTACGGCGTGGACTACCAGGGTATCTAATCCTGTTTGCTCCCCACGCTTTCGCGCCTCAGCGTCAGTTACAGACCAGAAAGCCGCCTTCGCCACTGGTGTTCCTCCAAATCTCTACGCATTTCACCGCTACACTTGGAATTCCGCTTTCCTCTTCTGTACTCAAGTCCCCCAGTTTCCAATGACCTTCCACGGTTGAGCCGTGGGATTTCACATCAGACTTAAAGGACCGCCTGCGCGCGCTTTACGCCCAATAATTCCGGACAACGCTTGCCACCTACGTATTACCGCGGCTGCTGGCACGTAGTTAGCCGTGGCTTTCTAATAAGGTACCGTCAAGGTACGAGCAGTTACTCTCGTACTTGTTCTTCCCTTACAACAGAGTTTTACGATCCGAAAACCTTCTTCACTCACGCGGCATTGCTCCATCAGACTTTCGTCCATTGTGGAAGATTCCCTACTGCTGCCTCCCGTAGGAGTCTGGGCCGTGTCTCAGTCCCAGTGTGGCCGATCACCCTCTCAGGTCGGCTACGCATCGTCGCCTTGGTAGGCCGTTACCCTACCAACTAGCTAATGCGCCGCGGGCCCATCCTGTAGTGACAGCCGAAACCGTCTTTTAACATTTCCACATGTGAGGAAATGGATTATTTGGTATTAGCCCCGGTTTCCCGGAGTTATCCCAATCTACAGGGCAGGTTGCCCACGTGTTACTCACCCGTCCGCCGCTAAATCAGAAGAAGCAAGCTTCTTCGTCATTCGCTCGACTTGCATGTATTAGGCATGCCGCCAGCGTTCGTCCTGAGCCAGGATCAAACTCTCCATAATAGAGAACTTAAAAAGCTCATTTGTTTTGCTGGCATCATCATTAAATGATGTCAAAAATTGTTTTGCTATCGAAATAACCGAAGTTAGTCTTTCAAGCTATATTTCTTAACGTTTTGCATGTTCAGTTTTCAATGTTCATGGTATTAAATAATGGAGCGGGTGAAGAGAATCGAACTCTCATCATCAGCTTGGAAGGCTGAGGTTTTACCACTAAACTACACCCGCATATATATTATATAAATTATTGTTTTATTGGCGCGCCCGGCAGGAGTCGAACCCACAACCTTCTGATCCGTAGTCAGACGCTCTATCCAATTGAGCTACGGGCGCATCTTTTTGCATTGCTTGGTGCGGCCGAGAGGACTTGAACCTCCACGGGGTTATCCCCCACTAGGCCCTCAACCTAGCGCGTCTGCCGTTCCGCCACGACCGCATAGTTATTAAATAGGACAAGTTTGATTATACTATCAGCAAACAACAATGTCAACAATAATTGATGAGCCATGTAGGATTCGAACCTACGACCCTCTGATTAAAAGTCAGATGCTCTACCAACTGAGCTAATGGCTCGTACAAGAAATGGCTGGGGTACCTGGATTCGAACCAGGGCATGACGGAATCAAAATCCGTTGCCTTACCGCTTGGCTATACCCCAATATGGCGGTCCCGACCGGGATCGAACCGGCGATCTCCTGCGTGACAGGCAGGCATGTTAACCGCTACACCACGGGACCTTTAAATATGTATTTTGGTAAATGACCCCTACGGGATTCGAACCCGTGTTACCGCCGTGAAAGGGCGGTGTCTTAACCGCTTGACCAAGGGGCCATGAATGGCTCCGAAGGTAGGACTCGAACCTACGACCAATCGATTAACAGTCGATTGCTCTACCACTGAGCTACTTCGGAATAATTTTTGTCGTTTGTTTTACTCGACTTTTATTATTATAAAGAGCCTTTTGCGAAACGTCAACTACTTTTTAGAAATTTATTTAAGTTTTTCTAAAGGAATTAAAAACAGTTCACCCAAACACTTGCCACACCTGAATTTTTTGGTATTTAACCGAATTTTTCGATTATATAAAAGCGAGCATTTTACGCATTGATATGTGTATTTTGAGGCCCTTACTTGCTTATTCCTTTCAATAAGCGTGGAGCAAAATCGGGGAGAGTTTGTCCTCTTTAATAACTCTCTGAAGTCAGCATCTCTATGTTTATATCCTTTTCCTTCTATATGTAAATGATAATGACAAAGTTCATGTTTGATTACCCCGACTAATTCTTCCATGCCATGTTTTTCAAAAACAAGCGGATTAACTTCAATATCATGTGTTCTTAACATGTACCTTCCACCAGTACTGCGCAATCGTTTATTAAAAAAAGCTCTATGCAGAAAGTCTTTCCCAAAAATTTCTTTCGATACATTACAAACTAGTTCATACAATTTTTCATCTGTCATGTCACTCTCTCCTATTAAAAAGAGGTTGTCCAACGAAAAGTTCATTGGACAACTCTAATTAGTTACACTTGTTGTTCTGGCGGAAGCATAGTCAGAGCTATTCTTCCTTTATTCGCATCAAACTGTTCTACCCATACAGTTACAATATCTCCTAGAGACACAACATCAAGTGGATGTTTGACAAAACCTTTTTTCAATTTGGAAATATGCACTAGGCCGTCTTGTTTTACACCAATGTCTACAAAGGCACCAAAGTCTACTACGTTTCGAACCGTTCCTTGGAGCTCCATTCCTGCTTTTAAGTCTTCTAACTTAAGTACATCTTTTTTCAATATAGGCTGCGGGAATGCTTCACGCGGATCACGGGCCGGCTTAATAAGAGTGTCTACAATATCTTTTAACGTGATTTCACCAATTTCTAACTCTCTGCTAACTTCTTCTATTGATATGTTTTTTAACGCTTCTTCTGCTTCTTTTGAGCCTATTTGATTTTTCTTCAAGCAGGCAATTTCTAATACTTGCTCTGCTGCTTTATAGCTTTCTGGATGAATTCCTGTTGCATCAAATGGATTTTTTGCATCAGGAACACGTAAGAACCCAATTGCTTGCTCATATGTTTTCGCACCAAGACGTGGAATTTTCTTTAATTGCGCTCTAGAAGTAAATCTACCTTGTTCATTTCGTAGGTTCACCACATTTTCTGCAACTGTTTTAGATAATCCCGAAACATATTGTAAAAGAGAAGCAGATGCAGTGTTTACGTTTACTCCAACCTGGTTAACAGCAGTTTCTACTATAAAAGTGAGCGATTCCGATAATTTTTTCTGTGATACATCATGTTGATATTGGCCAACTCCTACCGCTTTAGGATCTATTTTTACTAGTTCGGCTAGTGGGTCCTGGAGTCTTCTTGCAATTGAAACCGCACTACGCTGCTCCACTTGTAAGTCTGGAAATTCATTTCTTGCTGTTTCAGAGGCAGAATAGACGCTGGCACCAGCTTCATTGACAATCACATATGCAACTTCACCTTCTACTTCTTTTAGGCAATCTACGATGAATTGTTCTGTTTCACGAGAGGCAGTTCCATTCCCTATAGCAATTAATGAAATTGGATACTTACTTATATAAGAAAGAACTTTCTTTTTAGATCCTTCTATATCCATTTTTGGTGCATGGGGATATATAGCAGAAACCTCTAATAACTTACCAGTATCATCTACTACTGCAAGCTTACACCCTGTACGATACGCGGGATCTACACCGAGAATTACTTTACCTTTTAAAGGTTGTTGTAATAAGAGGTTACGCAAGTTTTCCGAAAAAATATGGATGGCTTGTGTTTCCGCTTTTTCTGTAAGCTCTGTTCGTATTTCACGTTCGACAGATGGCTGGATTAGTCGCTTATAAGAGTCTTCTAATGCTACCTTTACATGCTCCACAGCATCACTAGACGTATGATTGGGAATCCAGTGCACCTGCATCACTGTTATTACTTTGTCCTGTGGTACTTGAAGACTTACTTTTAAAACATCTTCTTTTTCTCCACGGTTAAGAGCTAAAATACGATGCGGAACAATCTTTTTTACCGGTTCTTCGTAATCATAGTACATTTCAAATACTTTTTTCTCGTCTAGTTCTTCTTTTTTAACAGAGGAAATAACCTTTCCATCTGCACGTGAGATAGTTCGGATTTGTTCGCGGATTTTCGCATCATCTGCAAATTGCTCTGCTAAAATATCTCTCGCTCCCTGTAGTGCATCCTCAACGGTATGAACTTCTAATGCTTCATTCAAATATTCAGCTGCAAGTTTTTGGACTGATTCTTTCGGGAAAGTCATTACCAAATCTGCCAATGGCTCTAACCCTTTTTCTTTTGCAATTGTCGCTTTTGTTCTGCGTTTCTGCTTATAGGGGCGATATAAATCTTCTACTCGTTGAAGTACCGTTGCATTATGAATAGAAGCAGACAGTTCGTCGGTAAGTTTTCCTTGTTCGTCGATTAATCGAATGACTTCTTCTTTACGCTGTTCTAGCTGTTGTATGTAATTGTATCGATCTTCTACTGATTTTATTTGAACCTCGTCTAGAGATCCAGTTTGTTCTTTTCTATATCGTGCGATAAAAGGAACTGTATTTCCTTCTTCTAATAATTTAATTACTTGTTCAGCTTGTGAAGATTTTACGCCTGTTTCTTTAGAAACGAGCTGGAGCATTTTCTTTATTTCCAAAACAAACACATCCTTTCCTTATAAGTTTTATTTTAACATACGGAGAGCTAGAGCGCTTTTCTAACTGGAGTGGTATCAACTGTCTAAACAGAACCAAACACATCCACTCCATTAAACATGCAGAATGACCACACTCCAGCCATTCCGATCAATGTGAACGGTCTGAAGTGTCAGTTTCAATAAAAAAAGCCTACTCTAGTTAACTAGAGTAAGCTTCCTACTATAAAAGTTGCGTCGTCTCCGTGTTCGATTTCCTTGTACACAGATTCGTAGAGATATTTGGCATTGCATGATTCCTTTATTGTAGCTTTTGGACTTTTCATGTTTACGCCGTCAGAATGAAGTAAAAATAAATCTTCCTTTGTGCAGGCATAAGTTTGTGTATTTATTTTTTGTTTTCTACCAGATAAATAACCCATGACTGGCAAAGGATAAATCATTTTACCTGTTGATCGTTGGTACATGTAAAATTTAATATTCCCGACACAGCTATAAGATATCGTTTGTGCGTTATAATCTATTTTAACAAGCGCTACTGCCGCTCCTCTTTTTTGAACCATTAGCTCATTACTACGTAATAGTAATTCATCAAGAGATTCTTCCGGGTATTGCTCCAATATTTTCGGTATAATATCTGCTGATTCTTTTGCCACAGGACCGTTTCCAAGTCCATCTGCAATAGCGCAAAGCATAAAGTCTTCATTTTTAGATACATAGTATGTATCTCCAGATTCTAAATTTCCCATTTTGGCTTCCTGATATACTAGCAACTCTACTTTTTCATCTGAAAAATCCTTCAATTTATTACGCCACCTGACGATAATATTGCCTGTTGCAATTTTTTAATAGCTTTACGTTGAATTCTTGAAACATGCATTTGAGAAATTCCGAGTTTATCTCCAGTTTCTTTTTGACTCAGCTGCCCGATATATGTAAGCTGAATTATTTCTTTTTCACGTTCGGATAGTACATTTAGTGCATCGGCTACAAGCAAACGCTGATCTGTTTTTTCAAATTCTCCATCCTCGTTTCCAATTACATCAAATAACGTAATTGTACTACCGTCGGAATCTGAATCTAATGAATGGTCCATCGATAACGCTTGATAACTTTTTCCCATTTCCATTGCTTCTAGTACATCTTCTACATCTACACTTAAGTAGTCCGCAATTTCTGGCACTAATGGAGATCGTTGAAATTCGACTGTTAAAGTTTCAACAGCTGCTCTAATACGAGGACCTAGTTCTTTAATTCTTCTAGGTACATGTATTGCCCATGTTTTATCTCGTAGAAATCGTTTGATTTCACCAATGATTGTTGGGATTGCAAAGGCCTCAAAATTCCTTCCAAAGGATGGATCATATCTTCTTATTGCACCAAGAAGTCCTAGCATCCCTACTTGCACAATGTCTTCATGATGAGATTTACCGTTTGAGTATTTACGAGCGATAGACTCAACCAACCTTTTATAATTGACTACCAAATTGGTCTGAGCCTCTTCACACTCCGTCAGTTGGTATTCTTTAATCCATTCTAATATCTTTTCTTTAGATTGCTTGTTAGGAAGTGATGTGTTCGACATTTTCATCCACCTGCTCTACTCCGACATACTTCGTCATAAATACAGTTACACCTTCTTGGTGGTGGACTTTTACTTCATCCATCAACGTCTCAATTAAATATAAACCAAGCCCGCCTTCTCGCAAAAAAGATACCTCATCTATTTCACGGTACGGACCAACTTTTGCTTTCGTCTCTTCAAAGTCAAAACTTTTCCCATGATCCGCTACCATAATTTCCATCTTATCTTTATATAATGCACATCCAATAACAATTACACCATCTTCATCTTCTGTATATGCATGTTGAACTGCATTCGTAATGGCTTCACTTGCTGCAATCTTCAAATCTTCGATATCATCATACGTAAATCCCAGACGATTTGCTAAACCCGAAATAGTAAGTCTTGCTACACTAACGTACTGCGGCTTTGCTGGCAAACGGATTTCAACATAATCAAACGGTTTCATCTATTTTCACCTCTTCGCTCACAGTTTGAATATCCATAATATCTCCAAGGCCAGTTATATCAAACAATCTTTTCAAGCGAGATGAAAGTCCAGTTAATTCCACATGCACATCTGATTCATTCACACTTTTGTAAAAGCCCACAAATACGCCTAATCCTGTACTATCCATATAGGTTACGTCTGTTAAATTTAACTCCACGTGGCGATTTTCTTTTAAATCTATCTCTGCTAATCTCTCACGAAGCATTGGTGCTGTAAATGCATCAATCTCTCCTTTAATAATCCCTTTTACTTGCATATCCTCTTGTTGTAGTTCTATCGTAATATTCATTTACTTCTCCCCCGTCTTCACTATATATAGTAATCTATACCACATACTAGTTAATGATAAACATTTTCTTTATACTTTCTTGAAAATGACAAGAGTAAAATCATCTCGCTGTTCAAATTCCTGTAACTCTTCTAATCTATGAAACACAAACTCTACCATCTCCTGTGCAGATTGATCTCTTACACTTTCAATAATATCCATGACTGTTTGTGGTTCTATAAAGCCATCTTTCGAGCGACATTCCGTTACGCCATCAGTCATCATAACAATGAAGTCGCCTTTATCGAGGACAATTGAATGTTGTTCGTACTCAACGTTTGCTATCACACCAAGTAATAAGCCTTTTGCTTGTAATTCTGCAAAACTGCTAGATTTTGCACAATAAAAAAGTGGTGGCTCATGTCCAGCAGAAGCATAGGTAAACTCACTTTTTAATGTATCGTATGTTCCATAAAACATAGAGATAAACATGGAGTCGCTTACGCTTTTCTCCACAATTCTGTTTATAACATCCAACACCATAATTGGATCTGTTTCTGCACCATCTAAACTATCCATTCCATACTTAATCATCGACATACAAAGGGCGGCAGGAATTCCTTTACCAATAACATCTGCCACAGCTACTCCTACCGTTTTTTCGTTATGTAGGAAATGCGTATAGTCTCCGTTCATTTCTTTTGCTGGTACAGAAATCATACCAATATCTAATCCCTGCATTTCCGGTACTTTTGTTTTAAGTAAAGTTTGTTGAACATTAGAAGCTAATTCCATTTCCATTTTAAAGTTTTGCTGTTTTTGAATTAATGCTTGATGTTCTTTAAGAGCTAGTCCATAACGAACCATTACTTCTATTAATAAATCAAAAGAATGCAAAACATTTGCTGGTAAGTCAGGAATTATTTCTTCTAAAGAAGCCTTATGTATACTAATTACTTCTTCTGGGGAAATATTCTTTTGAATAAGTTGCCTACTAAAATTTTGTCCTTCATATAAATTATGTTCTGTTTGTCTTAATGTATATTGTTCTAATATTTTTTTATATTCTTTTTTGAATTCTTGTGGCATTATTCAGTTGACCTCCTACCTAAGCCACTTTGTGGCACTAATTGTAGTACCTTCTCCTACTACTGTTTCTATCTTAAAATCATCCATTAGACGCTTTACTCCAGGTAAACCAGCCCCAAGTCCGCCTGATGTAGTGTAGCCATCTTCCATAACCTTGCGAACATCAGGAATACCAGGACCACTATCAGATGCGATTACTAATAATCCTTTAAGTTTGCTCTCTGTAATTTGTTTGATCTCTATATTTCCTTTTCCAGCATATAAATAAATATTACGGGCAAGCTCACTTATTGCTGTTGTAATTCTAGCTTGGTCTACTGTACCGAAACCTATATCTTTCGCTTCATTTCTTCCAAGTTGTCTGGCAGCAACTATGTCCCACTCGCTGATAATATCCACTGAAGACCTTAAGTTCATATTGAATTAGGCCTCCAATTCTCGTTCTAGTTTTTCCAATCCGTTTTCTAAATCTAGAGCTGTTACCACATTTTCAAGTCTTATACCTAGTTCTATTAAGGTGATCGCAACAGCAGGTTGTATACCTGTAATAACGACTTTAGCTCCCATAAGACCCGACATGTTAATTACATCACCAAGTACTTTTGCGATGAATGAATCGATAAAATCAATTGGTGTTAAATCAATTACTACTCCTCTTGCTGCAGTTGTATGTAGCCTGTTCAATAAATCCTCTTGGAAAGCAAGAGCGGTTTGATCGTCTAACTCCCACTGAATAGAAACAATTAAACAATCTCTTAGTTTTAAAATAGGAATCCTTGTCATCATTATGAGTTCACCTCTACAATTGCACGATTTGTAAGAGCAAGGGCTTGTTCAACACCTCTTTGTAAGGTGCTTGTTGTTGTAAAGTCATTTAAATTTATACCAAGCGTTACTATTGTCTGGGCTATTTCTGGACGAATTCCGACTAGCATGCATTTAGCTCCAACTAAACGAACGGCATCAGCTGCTTGAATGATATGATGGGCTACCATCGTATCTACTACTGGAACACCAGTAATATCAAGTAATACTACTTCTGCTCGATGCTTCACAACACCTTGTAATAAGTTTTCCATAATTAACTTTGCACGCTCTGTGTCAATCGTTCCAACTAAAGGCATCACTGAAATTTTCTCAAAAACAGGAATTAGCGATGCAGATAGTTCTTGTAACGCTATTTTTTGTAAACTTACTGTTTTTTCCCAGACTTTTGAATACGCATCTACAATGCTATGTGTTACTGGAGTTAGCCAATTGTTCAATATTTCTCTATATGACTTATAATTACTTTCATTTAAGTACTCGGCTATTTCTAGATTCTCATATATAACTTCCGTAAAATTAGACAACGTCTTTAAAACAAAGGAAACCGACCAGCCGAATCGAACAATCTGTACGGAAAACTCATTTAATTTTCCTCTGTATGTTTCTTTTTCTTCTGTTAAACTAGAAATCATTAACTCTCCAAACTCACGAGCTGTATGATCTATTACTTGATCAGACATTACTTGAAAGAATCGATCATCTTTCTCTTCTTCCATTTTGATTTTCCATTTTTCTAGTATCTCATCAATATTTTCGTGAATGTATCTTGCAATTAGTCTATTCATGTTTTATATACATCTCCTTATTGAAAATTGAAATAATAGTAGTTTTATTGTAACGAATATTGGAGATATTTACATCTTATTAAGTTTTCCTAAGAATTCTTTTCATTAAGAAGTATTTTTTTACGGCTGCTGATTATCCAATTTGCCCCATTAAAATTTCACAAGAAATGCGTAAGGATCCCATTTTGCATTTGTGCGTTTTTGGTTCGCTTTGGACGAAATGATCGCTACATCATTACCGAGGGCAAAGTGTATAAATAGGAAAATGGCTATTCTTTCATTTCCAAAAGCTCGGCATTTCTATTACAAGTAGCCTATGGAGAGTGACGGACGAACGACTACCACACGATTATCGAAAAAATGCGGAGGGATGCGACTTTGTCGCATCCCTCTGCAGCAAGAAATCCAGGTAATGATGTAGGACTCGTTCAGTTCCAAGTACTCCAAAAGCACCTATACATAGAGTATCTAGTGTGGTATTTTTTGAAATTAAAAAAACACAATGTGTATTTGTCGTATCACACTGTGTTTTGTCTATGTATTAAAATTTCACGATACCTAAGCTAATGCCTAATGCGTGATCTACTTGATCCATTACATCTTCATCAAGATGCGTAATTTTATCTGTAAGCCTAGATTTGTCTATCGTTCGTAATTGCTCTAACAAAATAACAGAATCACGTTCAAAATCATATTCTTTTGCATTAATTTCCACATGTGTTGGTAATTTTGCTTTTTGAATTTGAGCAGTAATTGCGGCAATGATAACAGTTGGACTAAATCGATTACCAATATCATTTTGAATCACCAAAACGGGTCTGGTCCCACCTTGTTCAGACCCGATTACCGGTGATAAATCTGCAAAAAAAACGTCCCCACGTTTTACGATCAAGTTTTCATCCTCCACTTACGAGTCGCTCTGTCGTATGTTGCGCTTCATATTCTGCATGTAAACATTCCGAAGAAATGGTTAAATTTATATGAGACATTTCAACATAGCCTTTCATCATCGCTTCTCTTATGAGATTTGCCTGGCCTTTCTTCATATATTCATTTGCTTGGACACGAACAACGCTTTCCTTACCAGTTAATGATTGTTTAATGGTTTTTACTCCTCCATTAACCATTTGCATTGGAAGCTCAATAACCGCTTCTTTTTTCTTTTTATCACTTACCACAGCAAACACCTCCGACAAAACATTTCCCTATCTGACAATTTACTTCATCTTACCATTACTAGAGCTGAAATAAAAGACATAATAAGAAATGGTTAGACAAATTATGCAATTAGTACTTTTGTTTTGTCGAATAATTATTTACTGTAAATTCTCGGGATTCTAGTAGAAAATGTGCAACATATTTCATAAGGTATTGTATCTAAAGTATTTGCCCATTCTTCTATGCTAATCTCTTCATTCATTTGGTTCCCTAGTAACACAACTTTCTCCCCAACATTAACTTTTTCATCTACACGTACCATACATTGATCCATACATATTTTCCCCACGATTGGCATTCTTTTCCCGTTTATTAAAACAGATTGAGTGTGCAGCTTTCTTAGTAATCCATCTGCATAACCAATTGGTAGGGTGGCAATCCATTCATCAGAATCTGCTATATACATTGCTCCATAGCCTATAGTTGTGCCTTTATTGACTTTCTTCACATGCACTACTTCCGTATGAAGTGAGAGTGCTTTTTCTAAAGGAAATGGAAGTTGTTTATTTACCCAAGAGGATGGGGCAATTCCGTACATGGATATACCAAAACGTACCGCATCCCATCTTTGACTTGGATATAGAAGAGCCGCAGCGCTATTAGAAGTATGCACGACGGCTGGTTTTTCTTTAAATAAATCGAGTAGTCTTTCAAATTTGGTCACTTGATCCATAAAGTACTGTTGATCTTCTTCATCAGCAGTAGAAAAATGTGTAAACACACCCGTTACTTTCAGCCAATTTCGCTTCTGTATAAAATCAAGTGCCTTTGTTAATTCTTCGGCCTCTGTAAATCCTATCCTACCCATACCACTATCGATTTTAATATGCAATTTCAAAGGATTGTTAAAATGGCGAGTGGCAAGAAGCCACTCTAGTGAATATGCTGTTAATGTAATATTTCGTTCAAATGCTTCTTGTAAAAAAGTAGCTGGTGATGCCCCAAGAACAAGAATTTCCGCAGTAATACCCGCGTCTCTTAAATGAAGAGCTTCCTCTGGAGTAGCAACAGCTAATTGTATCGCACCAGCCTGTAGAGCAGCATTTGCAACTTCAATATCCCCATGTCCATATGCATTTGCTTTTACTACAGCGATGATATTGGTATGCTTTGGAAGCGTGTCTTTCAAATGTTTCAGATTCGATTCAATCGCTTGCAAATTTATTTCGATAAATGTTGGTCGATAGTGTTTCTGCGACATATGACTTCCCTCTTTTTTAATCTATTTACACTAATTATGCTACTTGAGATTAGAAGGCGTCAATTTATAATCATTTTAGGCCAGTAACGGTCATAGATGAAGCCACTTCAATCATTTCCTCTTTACTTAAAGAAGAAGATGCTATAAAGAAGGACATGCCATCTTGTTCCCAAGTAAGCGATTGATCAGTTACCGCCCCAATTGCAACTCCTAAATCTACCGGATCTCCAGGAGCAAATACAGGAATCGTTGAAGACATAGTTGGATTACTTATCTGTTGGACGATGGTAAAATCTTTATCTCCACTAAATGTTAAAATGACTCGTTTGTCATCTTCTACCTTCAAAACTTTTTCATCAATTAAATGCACATTGTCCCATTTAATTACTGGATAATGCGTTTCAAATACAGGGTTTTCCAACTCTGCAGATGCTTCTACAGTATTTCCTTCTGCTTTCGCAGCTGGCGTTTCAATTTTGTATTCCCCTGCTGCTCGTGTTTTCCCAAGTGAAACTTGGTTAAACTTAATATGAATTTGTTCTTCTTTGTTTTCATTTAAGATAGAAACGTCCGTTGGTAGTAATGTTTTTTTATCGATATAAATCTTTTGGGAAGGCAGCATATTTTTATGATTATTCGTTGTTTTCGTTTCAAATATATACTGGTTTCCTTCTTCTTTAAATGTAGAATTTTTATCTTTCTTAATATCTTGGGCTAGAGAGCCAATTAAATATGCCTGGCTATTTTCTGTCGGCCACTTACTTTGGAACTTATACGTTTTGTTAAGAGCTGGCGTTACAACGAATACACCTTCAGTATTACGGACAATCATTTGCGTGTTTTCTGCGTTTGCATCTGACACTTTTACTCGGTAAAAATCAGGTTTTGTATGCCATACTTCCACGTCATACACTCTAGGTTCTTGCCCTGTAAGGATACTCATTTGCGCAGTTAATTCATATCCCTTTGTATCCACCCACTTATTACTCAACTTCTTTAAGACATCTTCTTTTGACTCCGCTCCACATGCAGATAGTACCAGGATCATTGCAAATAAAAAAAACAGTTTAGCCACTCGGCTCTTCAATCAGTCCACCCTTTCTATTATCACTGCGTTCATTCATTGTATGTAGGTGGACGACCGTTTATGATTGCAGAATTACTTGAGCAGCTGCATATTCTTTTGTATGTGTTATGGAAACGAAGCCATTTACTTGTTTACCTTTAAAATAAAGAGATGGTTTTCCACTTATTTCTCGAACAATTTCAATGTCGTGAAAGCTACATTCCTTCCCAATGCCCGTACCCATTGCTTTGGAAAATGCTTCTTTTGCAGCAAATCGCCCCGCTAAAAACTCTATTTGTCGTTGATCTGATAAATCGTTCATCTGTAATCTTTCTCTATCCGTCAGAATACGCTCTTCAAATTTTGACGTTTTTCCTTTAATTGATTTAATTCTATTCATTTCAGTTATATCTAGACCTATTCCAATAATCATGATTGTTTCTCCTTTCCAAATACCCTTATTAAAGGATATACTATTAGTAGAAAATTTGAGGTGAAATGATGTTTACAAGAACAGAAAGCTTTAAACAATACATTAAATTATATCCAGTTGTCTCTACTTTGCTGGCATTAAACATTGCTATTTATATTTTGACAAGTATGCCGGTAATCGGAAATCAATTATTTAACTTAGGTGTTCATTTTAACTTACTTATTAGTGAAGGCGAATACTGGCGTTTAGTTACACCAATATTTTTGCACGCTTCTCTCTCACATTTATTATTTAATATGTTCTCTTTGTTTATTTTTGGACCAGAGCTTGAACAAATTGCAGGAAAAGCACGTTTCTTAACTATTTATTTGTTAGCAGGTCTAATTGGGAACGTGGCTACTTATTTAATACATGATTGGAATTACACGAGCGTTGGTGCAAGTGGCGCAATTTATGGAATGCTCGGAGCTTTTGCTGCTTTAGTTTATTATACGAAAAATTTCTTACCACAGTTAAAACAAATCATTATACCAATTATCGTTATTGGAGTTATCATGACTTTTATTCAACCAGGCATTAATACAACCGCTCATATCGCGGGTTTAATTACTGGATTTGTTATCGGAATTATTTATTTCCATCCTAAACGAATCGCTGCTTGGAAGAAACGTAGAAATAAATTTAAATCCGTCTAACACAGAAAGAACAGCCTTTACGTAAGAGGCTGTTCTTTTTCTATGTCTATTTTGGGTTTCCTAATTGGTTCGTACCAGTCTAAAAGCTTTTCCGCATCTGCTTTTTCGATATGCGGAATCGTTGTTGCTGCCCCCGCTACACCGGATTTAATTGTCGTAATGATAGACGATACATTTGCTCTCTTTTGAAAATAAGTTGTTCGTTCTGTCATCGCTTGAATTCGTTTCTTTTCCATCCAAACGGTTACTTTATTAATAACACGATATTGCACTACTAGTTGCTGTTCCTCTATATAAAATCCTGCTGTTTTCTTTTGCCAAATACCTAAAACATAACTTAATGGAAATAAAAGCAGCGATAATAATCCAAATGGATAGAAAAAGTAGCTAACTGCTGCGGCAACAGGAATCATCCATAAAAAATCTAATCGATAGAAAAATTTTCTCGATCTATTTGGCACTTTTTTGAAGCTTGGTTCAAATTGTAGATCTGGGAATATTTGCATCAATACTGGATTGATTTTCGTTTTTTTAATTAATGGAAGTAATCGAATTTTTTCATCTTTCTCGGCCATCGAACCACCAGCACTGTCTACAATTACAGTCGCATAACCTGTGAGCTGACGCAGTGGATTTTCGACTACGCGTATTCCTTGAATTCGAGAAAGCGGGATCGTAATTTTCTTTTTCTCTAATAGTCCTCTAGTTAGAATTATTTCATCATCTTCTACTCGAATCGTAAAATCATAGTAGTTAATAAGCGTTAGTACTACAGACACAACCCAAGCAACTAACAAGACAGCGAAAACTGCTAGCGCTACCATTAGTACACCAAATCGAATGAAAACAACTATTTCATCATATATCAATTCGTAAGGTATAATGTTTGAAAATTGCGAGGCAAAAATGGCAAGACCCGAGAAAAATACTCCTATCCCACCGGAAGTACTCGCTAAAACAAACAAGTCTTTCATCGACATATGGAATATTGGTCTTGTTTCTTCTTTGATGAGTTCTTGAACTACGACTGTTTCCTCTAGCTCTGTCGTTTGCTTATTTTTTGCTTGCATCATTTCTTTTTTGATTTGATCGGCCTTTAATTTTGAAATTGCGGTTAACTCAGCATCTGCTTCTTTTGTTGGTCCACCACCAGCAGTCTCCACTTTTACTTTCACCAATCCAAAAGGTCTATGGAAAATACCTTCTGTGTAGTTCAAGCTCTGAATTCTTTCAAAAGGAATATATCGCTTTTTCTTTACGAATAGACCATACTCAATTCGTAGCTCTTCTTCCTCAAACCAATATCGAAATCGTTTCCATTTGATAATGCCACTAACAAGTAAAAAGATTAGAACGACTCCATAGATACTATACGTTATATAAGATGACCAGCCATCAGAATCAGCACTGCCACCAAATCCATTTACTGCAACGACAACAACAAGCGGGACAATCATGTCTTTTAACACTTTTATAAAATTAATGAGTGCAGAAATAGGGTGAAGCTTATACTTTTCTTTAGACATCATCTTCCGCCACCCTCGCTAGTACAGATATTCTCCCACGGAGCTCATCTGCCTCAGCAGTAACAAGTGCGGGAATTGTATGACTAGTAGCAGCAGTCGAAATCGTAATAGATGCCAAATCATACTTTCTTAAAATCGGTCCTTGCTCTGTGTCGACATGTTGCACGCGAACCATTGGTACTAGCGTACGTCTCACAACAAATAAGCCATGCTGCAGTTCAATTTCTTGATCTCTCACTTCATATTTCCAACGTGTCCATCT
Source organism: Psychrobacillus sp. FSL H8-0484 (assembly GCF_038005325.1). NCBI lineage: Bacteria > Bacillati > Bacillota > Bacilli > Caryophanales > Bacillaceae > Psychrobacillus > Psychrobacillus sp. FSL H8-0484. The sequence continues at coordinate 3,693,392 of NZ_JBBOSZ010000001.1, forward strand.
CACTTTTGGAAATAAAAAAATGAGTAAATACCCTATGAGTAGCACTACCAATCCATCTACTATGTATATCCACATATAGTTATCAATAAAGAAATTGATTGCACCAACACCAATTCCAAGTAGTAATGCAATAAGTGTTTGTAGACTCCCATATATCCGCCATACGCGTAGTCCTTTTTCCGAGATTCTATTCATTGGTTCAGTTCTCATATTTACCACCTCTTCCCTTTTCATTGTATACGTAATATACGACAAAATGTTTCAATTTTGTATGATTATTTTTGAAGCCATCCGATTTATCGAGTGTGCCATCCGATTACACAATAATCGGTTTTTCCAACTACAAAGTTACATCCTTCTTTTCTTCAATAACTCTGTTAAACGATCATGCTTTATAGACGAAAATCCGCTCGCTTTCCGCGGACGAACTGCCAAGCCTCCTCACTAGCAAGCCTGAGGGCACTGAAAAAAGTGGTGTTCTAATAAAATTCCTAATAAATATCCGCTAATTGGATTTAGCACGGCTCTGTTCGCTTTCCGTGGGCGAGCGCCGAGCCTCCTCCTACGCTACGCTTCGTGCGGGGTCTCGGCTGTCTCGCTTTCCCACAGGAGTCTCACGCCGCCGTGCTAAATCCTATAGTACAAAGTATCGACGCATCAAATATTTATCATAAAAAATTCTGTAATAGAGTTTTTCAGTGCCCTCTTCAAGCCCGCTCTGCGGTCTTGGCAGCCCTTAACCGCGCCTATCCAATAAAAAAAGGATGAATCCTACATCGAAATGTAAGATTCATCCTTTGAATTGTATTATTAGTTTTCGCTACGTGTTGAACGAGTTCTAGTGCTACGTTGTGTAGAGCCGTCACGTGGACCACTGCTACGACGTGAGCCGCTAGCGCTTGGACGAGAACCGCCACCTGAACGTGAAGATGATCCGCGATCGCTTCCTCCACGACTTGATGAACTACGTCCGCCGCCGCCGCTACGGTTACCTTTGTAACCACCGCCACCGCTGCGTCCGCCTCCACCGCTACGTTCTCTACGAGCTGGTAATGGGCGTTCTTCAGAAAGAGCGATTGGTGTATCGTTTGGCTCTTTTGTTAATGATTTTAAAGCTGCAGCAATTACGTCTACTGCTTCAAATTTTCCAAGCATTTCCGCAGCAAGTGTACGGTAATCACCTAAATCATTTTTGTTCACGATTTCTGATAAAGTATCAATTGCAACACGTTGTTGACCGATCAATGCTTCATCTGAACTTGGTGGAGTAAGAGCAGTCATACGTTTTTTCGTAGTATCTTCTACAATACGTAAGTAACCCATTTCTCTTGGTGTTACGAAAGTTACAGCAATACCACTTTTCCCTGCGCGTCCTGTACGACCGATACGGTGAACATAACTTTCAGGATCTTGTGGAATGTCAAAGTTGTAAACATGCGTTACGCCAGAAATATCTAATCCACGTGCCGCTACATCTGTTGCAACAAGGATGTCGATTTTATTTGATTTAAATTGTTTTAATACTGACATACGTTTAGCTTGGCTTAAATCACCATGGATTCCTTCTGCAAGGTAACCACGAATGCTTAGAGCATGTGCTAATTCGTCTACGCGACGTTTTGTACGACCAAAAATAATTGCAAGCTCTGGTTGGTGAACGTTTAAGATTCTAGAAAGAACATCAAATTTTTCACGCTCAGTAGCTTTTACGTAGAACTGTTCAATGTTTTCAACAGTCATTTCTTTAGACTTGATTTTTACTTCAACAGGTTCTTTCATGAATTTATCAGCAATTTTACGGATTGGTCCTGGCATTGTAGCTGAGAACAATAATGTTTGACGTTCAGCAGGAATGCTTTCTAAAATTGTGTTGATATCTTCGATGAAGCCCATGTTAAGCATTTCATCTGCTTCGTCTAAGATAAGTGTTTGGACTTGATCAAGTTTCAACGTACGACGGTTGATGTGGTCAAGAATACGACCAGGTGTACCAACGATTACTTGAGGTTTGTTTTTAAGTGCACGAATTTGACGGCTAATTTCTTGACCACCATATACAGATAAAAGACGAACCTTTTTGTCGTATCCTAATTTATAAAGCTCTTCTGAAACTTGAATTGCAAGTTCACGAGTTGGAGCGATAATTAACGCTTGGATATTCGGGTTTTTTGTATCTATTTTTTCAATCATCGGAATACCGAAAGCGGCAGTTTTACCAGTACCAGTTTGTGCTTGACCAATAACATCGCGACCACTCATAGCATGTGTAATAGTACCTTCTTGGATTGGTGTTGCTTCTTCAAATCCCATACGTTGAACGGATTTTAATGTAGAAGCACTAATATTTAATTCTGAAAAATTTGTCAAAATTTAATCTCCTTTTTGTTCTGTTTTGACAAATGGTTACATTTTCAGATGAAATTGCGGCAAATTCGAGCCTATACGAGGAACGTTTCCGTTACTTAAAATTCTCTGTGGTTTTAGATCAGAGGGGTCTTATATAAAGGGAAAGCCCGGTCTTTTGCCGAGCGGTTCGTTAATTAGAGGAAACATCCTACTACAATAACTAACCGTTATGTTCAAAAAAAAGTACTCTTCAATAAAAAGCTGAAGAGTCTTCACACAAAATGTATCCATTGCTCTGAACGTAGTATACCATGTCTTATAATGAGTTGCAAATAATACGCAACTGTTATAATAATTAGTTAATTAGTTCCTTGTATTTCTTCATCCTCTATTAAAAAAGAAAAAGTTTGAGGAAACCAATCGTTACAGTCATCACTATAGCAAATATGATGCTTGCCTGTTTCGGAATAAATAAGTTTTTTCGTTTCGGAACTTATATGATCAAATAAATATGGGGCTGTTGTGAATGGTACAATTCCATCTTTCTTCCCTTGCACTAGACAGACAGGAATATTTATTTGCCCATAATACTGCTCAACCATTCTAACTAATCGCATAAACTCAATTGCTGCATGAATAGGCGTGTTTCGTAATTTTGCACTATACAATTGATAAAGTGTGTTGTCCTCTAGTGTTCCTGTCATTGCTTCTTTTGCAATATCTCGAACATCTTGAAGTAATTGAGTAGGATAAATATATTTTGCAGCAGCACTTAATAACACTAGCTTCTCTATTTTATAGCGGAGCGCTAAATATATGGCAATAATTCCACCCATTGAAAATCCAATCACGTATACACAATCCACTTCTTTTTGCAGTTGGCGAAGAGCCTGCTCAGCGGCCATCATCCATGTTTCCGCTGTTACTCTTTTAAGTTCCAGCGTTTCTCCATGACCAGGAAGTGTAGGGACAACAATTTGCCAGTCTGTATTTGCTTCCAAATATTCTACAAGTGGCTGCAATTCATATGGTCCACCAGTAAAACCATGAATACAAAGTACTCCCGTTTTCATGTTGCCACTACCCCATTCTGATTAGTTATTTTTGAAAAGGCTCAATCACTTTTTCTAGCTTCATTCCCCGTGAGCCTTTTACTAAAACAATGGATTGTTCATTTATTTTATTATTTAAAAACGAAATAAGTTGGTCATAATCATTTTCTACCCATAAAAGCTGGTCTTTGTTAAACTGCGTTGTTAACTCGTTAAATAACCATTTCATTCGTGGTCCAAATAAACAAACCCCGGAAAATACCTCATTTGAAATAGATGCACTCATCTCTTCATGGTATTGCTTTTCGTTCGCACCAAGCTCTAGCATATCACCAAGGACTAGCCACTTATCCGGCTTAATAAATGATTTCTCCAAAAAGGAAATAGCTGCTCTCATGGAAGTTGGTGCCGCATTATAAGCATCATTGATAAAGATTCCTCCGTTAGAGGCTTCTATCACTTGCATACGCATATCTGTTAAAACAATTTGTTTTAAGGCTTCTCGCATTTGTTCAGCAGTTAACCCAACTTCTTTTCCAATTAATAAAGCCGATAATGTATTTTTCACTTGATGCTCTCCAAGAACTGGAATCGACATTTCTTCGTTCAGTTCCCCTTCTACACGGAACGCACTACCTTGTTCCGTAAACCTAACTTCCCTAATACGTAAATCGTTCTCTTCCTTTGCACCGAACGATTTCGATTTAATAGAAGGAACGCTTTCAATAAACGGACGAAGTAGCGGTTCATCCCCATCATAGAAGAGTTGCCCTTGCTCATTTAGACCGGAGATAATTTCAAATTTCGCTTTTGCAATACCTTCTCGAGAACCAAGATCCTGCATATGTGCTTCTCCAATGTTTGTAATGACTGCGTATGTGGGCTTCGCTAGATTCGAGAGAAACTCAATTTCTCCAAAGGAACTCATACCCATTTCTAGCACTGCAAACTCCGTATCTTCTTCCAGCGATAAAATCGTTAATGGTAATCCTAATTCATTATTAAAGTTACCCTCTGTCTTTTTCACTCGGAAATACGGAGAAAGCATACCTGCAACTAAATCTTTTGTAGATGTTTTCCCGTTAGAGCCGGTTATACCGATAAAAACAGTCTGTAACTCCGCACGATATGCGGTCGCCATTTGTTGAAGTGCTTTTTCCCCACTCTCCACATATAAAAGCGGAACGTCCTTTGGAGGATTCGGTTCATCCTTTAACCATAAAGAAGCCGCTGCTCCTTTTTCAAAAGCATCCTGTACGAATTGATGTCCATTTACACTCTCCCCACGAAAAGGAATAAATAGATCTCCAGGTTGCAATGTTCTCGTATTAATCGATACTCCTGTTACAAGGGGATTATGTTCAAGTAATTGCTCTAGTTGTAACCAGTTAGCTATTACTGATAATTTTTTTTTCAACTTGGTCACTCTCCATCCTTTGAATGCTCAAGCTGTTGTTTTTCCTCGTAGCGTTCGATCGCCAGAGTAATCAGTTCTTCAATTAGTTCTGAATAAGACAAACCTGATTCCATCCAAAGTTTTGGATACATGCTAATCGGCGTAAATCCTGGCATCGTATTCACTTCATTAATAATTACCTGTTCATTGTCCGTAACAAAGAAATCAGCACGAACAAGCCCAGAACAATCTAAAACTTTAAACGCACGAATTGCAGCGTCTTCCATCTTTTTCAATAACTCGTTAGAAACAACAGCTGGAATAGCATAGTTCGTCGTACCATCCTCATATTTTGCTTCGTAATCATAGAAATCTTTTGTCGGCAAAACTTCACCTGCCACCGAACATTTCGGTGAATCATTCCCAAGAACACTCATTTCTAGTTCACGCGCCACAATGCCCTGCTCTACAATGATTTTACGATCATATTTAAAAGCAAACTCCACTGCTTTGATTAGTTCTTCTCGGTTTGCAGCTTTTGTAATACCTACACTAGATCCTAGGTTTGCAGGTTTCACAAATAAAGGCCATTTCAAATTTTCTTGCATTTTATCGACCAAGGCTTCTTGATTATTTTTCCACTCGTTGCGAATGAAATACATATAAGGAACTTGCGATAAGCCTGCTTGCGCGAATAATTGCTTCATGACCACTTTATCCATCCCAGCAGCAGATGCCAAAACGCCATTCCCAACATACGGTATGTTCAATACTTCTAGTAGCCCTTGCACGGTTCCATCTTCTCCATTAGGACCATGAAGTAAAGGGAAAATAACATCCAGATGCGAAGCCTCATCTCCTTCTACTGGCAAGAAGCTCGTTATTGTATTTGGCTTGCTTGTTTCATTCCCTATTTTCAATGATTCCACCGTTTTTGCAGGACCTGCTAGGACATTCCCTTTTCTCCACTCGCCTGTTTTCGTGATAAAGATTGGGTAGACTTCATATTTATCAAAGTTAATCGCTTGTGTAACTGCTCTCGCTGTCAATAAAGACACTTCGTGCTCTGCAGATTTTCCACCATATAATAAACCTAATTTAATTTTCATTTGTTCAATAACCTCCATGTTTTGGATAGTACTAGTTTATCACGGACCATCTCATTAGTTGAATAATAACTCAAAATTCCAAGCTGTTACTTCAGACTAAATGCTACATTTTACAACAGTCTAAAATTAACCGAATAATTTTAGGCCGACTACTCCGAAAATAATGCAGCTTAAATAGAAGATTTTCTTCCGACTCTTTTTCTCCTGAAAAAAGTACATGCCGAGTAGTACACTACCTGCTGCTCCAATTCCTGTCCATACCGCATATCCAGTACCAACAGGAATATCTTTTAATGCTAAGGACAATAAGAAAAAGCTTAAACTAGCAGAAATAATCGTAAAAATCGTGTATTTCACCTTTTTAAATCCCTCGGATAGCTTCATATTCACCACGAATGCTACCTCACACAAACCTGCAACAACTAATATGAGCCATTCCATTATTCTTCCTCCTGTTCATCGTCCACCAACTTCAGTCCAATGATGCCAAAGAGTAATAAACATAAAAAGAATATTTTGCTGAAGCTTATCGTTTCGTTAAACCACAGAATACCAACTATCGCAGTTCCTGCTGCGCCAATCCCGGTAAATATAGCATATGCTGTTCCAATAGGAATCGTCTTCATCGCATGTGCAAATAAGAAAAAACTAATGACTAAAAAGATAATTGTTACAATAGATGGAAGAAGCTCCGTAAAAGCATTTGCTTCCTTTAATCCTATCGCCCACACTATTTCCGTCATTCCTGCAAGTATTAGTAAAATCCAAGCCATTTCTATCACCTCAACCACACAATAAACGCTTTTGCAACTGAACGTAGCAAAAGCGTCTTTTTATATTTCTATTAAAAAATCAGCCTGCTTATCTAAATGATGTTTTAAATCACTTAGCACTTCGTCTGGAAATATATTTTCGGGTAAGCTTCGAATTTCAATTCCATAATTTGTTTTTCCTAATTTAAATAAGGACATTAGCACGCCATCTTCAAAGCAATCAGCATATGTCTCTACTTTTTGCGAAGATAACTCTGGCAAGACAATATTGTTCTTTTTACGCCAAAAAGCTGTAGATTTTGTTTTGTCACTTATTTGCTGATTAAATATACTAGCCACCAAATTATTGAAATCTTCTATATCTCGGAAATAGATTTTTGTTATTTGCTCCCCTTCATCTGTTAAATAGACAAATCTGTTTTGCAGATGATGATAAAAAGGTGAACGAAAAGCTTCTTTTTTATGGGCTATGTATAAGAGCTCTGCTTGTTCCTGTGGCGAAAGCACATTTAATTTACGTTCATCCGCGAAATCTAAGAAGCATAAGGCTGTCGGTCTTTCCGCAAAATCCTTTAAGAAACGATTGTATTCTTCTGGCACTATGAATTCTAACTGTGTATGCATATTAAAAGACGCATCTTCATATCGATGTTTCAGTAATAAAAGAGATGACAGGTCAGAGAAATACCTTATAAACCGTTGAACTGATATACCACTAAACAAAGCAAAATGCTCTACCTCATTTACATGGACATATAAATGAGTCAAATATTCATCTATGTCTTTCTCTTTTTTTGCCACTGAATTCACTCCTTCATCGTATGTTATATATTAGCATAATTTCTTCTAATGAAACATCTGTTTTTCTAATAACGTCTCTAATAACCGACAAGCAAAAAACAATCTTTTAAGCTATAATAAAAAAGGTGAAATTTGAAAGAAATATAGGTGACTCTCATGGAAAATAAAAAAAGCTTTGCCGATCGATTTGATTGGACGCTCGCTTTTATAATATTATTATTTCTTATCATTAGTTTGTTGGCGATTTCTTCCGCGCAAACATCTGGTCAATATACTACAAACTTTATTCCTAAACAACTTTTTTGGTATATAGTTGGAACCGTCATTATTGGGTTTGTTATGTTTTTTGAACCAGAACAATATAAGAAGATGTCCTGGTTTATTTACGGGATAGGCGTACTGCTTCTTGCTATCCTTTTTATCCTGCCTGACTCTTTAGCTTTAGTAGAACCACGAAATGGTGCAAAAAGTTGGTTTCATTTACCTGTCGGTGATATACAGCCCGCAGAGTTTATGAAGACGTTCTATATTTTAGGACTTGCTCGATTAATAACAAAGCACAACGAAACGTACTTAATGAAAACATTGAAAACTGATTTTATATTACTGGGTAAAATTGGTATCACATTAATTATTCCTTTAGCGTTTATCTTAACTCAGCCAGACCTCGGTACTTCCTTAGTATTTCTTGCAATAACAGCTGCATTAGTAATTGTAGCCGGTATTACATGGAAAATAATTCTCCCGGTATTTTTGGGAGGAGCAGGTCTAGGAGCAATACTATTATGGATGGCTCTTTATATGCAAGATTTCTTGCAGGATAAATTCGGATTTGATCCTTATCAATTTGCCCGCATTTACTCTTGGCTAGATCCCTATTCCTATGCTTCAGATGAAGGACTGCATTTAATTACCTCCTTGAACGCTATTGGTTCTGGAGAGATCTTTGGGAAAGGTTATGGCGGTCGGGAAGTATATGTTCCTGAAAACCATACGGATTTTATTTTCGCTGTTATTGGTGAAGAATATGGATTTGTAGGAGCAAGTATTGTCATAAGTATTTTCTTTTTACTTATTTTTCATTTAACAAAAATTACGCTTCAGTTAAAAGATGCGTATAGTACGTATGTATGTGCAGGAATAATTGCTATGATTACATTCCATGTATTCGAAAACATCGGAATGACGATTCAGTTACTACCAATCACAGGGATTCCACTTCCATTTATTAGCTATGGCGGTAGTTCGCTCATGGGGAATATGCTTGCAATCGGTTTAGTATTTAGCATGAAGTTCCATCATAAAACGTATATGTTCGCTAAAAATGAAGATGATTAAACTAGACAGATGTCAGATAGGGAAGTTGAAACTTTCTTATCTGACATAGGAAAAGCACAAGCGCGCTCTAAGTACAAAACCTGTTTTGTATCGTTTTCGGAGGTCTTTGGACAGACTTATTGCTATATCATTACCGATTGATTTTTAAGAGAGGCTGGTCGTGACTGACGTCACGACCAGCCTCTCTTTTCTCTGTAATCTTATGGCGTTTGTCTGTCCGTCGCCCTCCTTCAACAGTACGAATAAGTTTAAGATCTTTTTGGATAATGAGTGAATAGATGCTTTCCAACCTTTTATAAAGGAGGACAGTCTAGGAACTCGACATCGTGGTGCTCCTGCGCAAAGCTCGTCGCAAAATAAAAGAACATTTCGCAACGACTGTCTGACCCGCATCGTGCGGGCCTCCGAAGATGCAATTTCGTGTGCCCTAGTGCTCCTCTATACATTAGATGCTAACTATTTTTTGGTCATATACTCTTCAGTAGAAGAAAATTAGCAAATCTCTTCTTAAAGATTCTTGCTAGCTAACAGGTCCATCCCCTCTACCTTACCTTGTATACAATCCTCTGCATTTTACTATCGTTCAAAGTACCAGTGACTTTATGCACTTTTATGATAGATTTGAAAACATTTACTTGATTGTATTGGAAGGCGGCGACTCTAGCGGGATGAGTGAGACAGATGAGACATCACAACGGACGCGTGAGCTACGGTGATAGCTCATCGCTCACCCCGCGGAAAACGTCCGCCTGGAACGGAAAATTATATACTTTCTTATTCATGAAAAAAGGAGACTAGAAAGTTCGTTTTAAACGAGTTCTTCCAGTCTCCCTTTTTTAACTGTGCACGTGAGGACTTTGTGCTGGTGGTGCTAACGCTTTAAGCATGTCAAGTCTCGATTTTGTCATTGTAACAGTCACACCAAGTTTTGCTAGATTACTTACAATTTTCTTTAAATCAACTTCCTTAGCCATTCTTTCCACCTCGTCCTTCCCAATTATTAATACGATTTATATTAAAAAAAGTTTCTTATTTTTTTATTTTTTCTATCCTATTATACCACTTACTCACACTTTTAAACCTTTCAATTGTGTTACATATTTTAAGCAAATGTAAACCAAGCTACCTCCTAAAGGAGTGATTTCATTGAATGTAAAAGATGTGATGAGTAAAGAAGTTGTTACATGCAATCCACAAGATTATGTAAGTGAAGTTGCGGATCAAATGCGAACACTTGATATTGGTTGCTTGCCCGTCGTGAGTAATAAAAAATTAGTGGGAATGATTACAGATCGAGATATTGTCATAAGGTCCGTTGCTAAAGACGTTAAAAGCAAAGTAGAAGATGTAATGACCAAATCGGTTATTTCCGTTTCCCCTAATGAATCTACAATCGAGGCTGCTACCGTAATGGGACGCAATCAAGTTCGACGACTGCCCGTGGTCGAAAATGGTGCGCTTGTAGGCTTTGTGTCTTTAGCTGATTTAGCATTCCCCTTCCCACATGTCCAGGAAATTTCAAACGCTATGGAAAGCATATCCGAACCAAGACATTATTAATCATAGGAGCTATCCCTTTTTTATTAATAGGATGGCTCCTTTGTCGCGTTTGAGCGGTGGTTTGTTGCTTACGGCCATTTAATGGATGAAAATATTAGCTATGAGCACATACTGTCTTTTACAATGAGCGATTACAACGTGTTATACTAAACAGAAACGCTTAATATAGAGTAGAAGATTTGCAGAAAGCGGGGTTATGCATGAAAAAGACCATTTTCATTTTAATGTCCATTCAATTTTTAGTTTACCTTGGTTTCGGGATCATAATTCCAGTGTTACCTGAGGTTATTTTGCAGCAAAATTACAATGAAATTCATGTTGGCGGTTTATTAACGGTTTACTCACTAGCATCTTTTTTTACTGCTCCACTTTGGGGGATGCTATCCGATCGAATTGGCAGAAAAACACTTATTTTAGTTGGACTCGTTGGGTTCAGTTTAAGCTTCTGGCTATTTTCACTCTTCGTTGATTCGTTATTTATGCTTTACTTGTCCCGAGTAGTTGGGGGACTATTCTCTGGTGCCCTTTACGCAGCTGTGACTGGGTTTGCAGCAGATTTATCAGATGAAGAAAATCGCAATAAGTATATGGGATTCCTTGGGATGTCCATTGGTTTAGGCTTTATCTTCGGACCTGCTATCGGTGGTGTTCTAGGGCATGTTAGCCTATCTCTTCCATTCACAGTTTCTGCCATTTTATTGTTAATAATTTTTGTATACGCATTAATTATCTTAAAAGAACCAGAACGTTCCGGTGAAGCGAATAAACGCGCGCTTCTTCCAAAAGGTGCGGCAAGTCTTTGGTCATACCGCATTAAATACCTGTTCCTGTTTTCATTCATGGTTACGTTTTTACTTGCTGGCTTGGAAGCAACGTTCCAGCTGTTTCAAATTGAGAGAGTCGAAATTACGCCTTTACAAATAGGCTATCTATTCATGTTTAGTGGATTTGTAGACGCTGCCATTCAAGGTGGAGTTGTGCGACGTATTAAAAATGGTACCGAGACAACTTGGCTAATGTACGCACAAATCATTACTGCTATCGGACTATTCCTAACAGTATTTACGAATAGTATTTTCTGGGCTGGATTATCATTATGTGTATTCACTGCGGGTAATGCGCTTGCTAGAACAACGATTGTTTCGCTTACTTCGAAGGAATCTGGCGGAAGATATGGAACTGCCGCTGGAATGACGTATTCGATGGATAATTTAGGCCGGATCATTGGTCCACTATTATTCGCATGGTTATTTACAAAACAACCAGATAATATTTATGTACTATCTGGTGTACTAGCAGTTCTTTCAATTGGATTGATTTTCGCCTACCGCAAATCAACGAAGTCTTTGAAAGATGCCGCGTGAGATTGATGATTTAACGACATAACATAAAACAAATGCCAAGAAGACCTCACTAATAGTCTCCTTGGCATTTTTCCTATTTTATTTCAAGTTGAGGAGTTACTTTTGCTAATTCGGGATGGGCAGATCTTACTACGGATGGTCTCGCCATTATTAACATAACACCGATTAATAAAACGCTAGACACAATCAATATAATCTGCGCTGGTAAAACATCATATAAAAATCCGAACAATACCATTCCAACAGGCATCAATGCCATAGCACCGGTTTCTAAAATGGAAAAAACCCGGCCTTTATAATCATCTTCAATCATTTTTTGCATCATTACTTGCAGTGGCGTATTCGTAACGATCATCGATGCTCCAAAAATAAACATCAATAAAATATAAAAACCTACTGTAACAACATAGGACATATTAATTAATAACGGTATAGCTATAGACCCCATAATCACCCCTAGGGTAACAATACTCCATTTTGAAACTAAAAAAGGATATTTAAGCTCTTTACGAGCTGAAAAATAAATCGACAGGAGTAACATTCCTATTGCGAATGCACCTTCTGTAAATCCAAAATGCTGTGCGCCTATTTTTAATTTTTCAATTAATATAAAGGAATATCCTACTTGGAATGCACCAAAAAGGAAATTAATAAGAAGCGAAATGACGATCAAAATTTTTAAAAGTGGTTGTTTCATTGCATAGTTGAAACCTGCTTTCATACTCTGAAGCATTGGCTCCTTTTCTTCCCCTTCTACTGTCTCTTTTCGTTTCGCAAATAAATTAAAGTTCATCGTGGATTCTAAAATAACCGCTATGATTGATGCCACTAGGTACATAATAAGAAACACAGGCATTGGAACGGTACCGTACAACAACCCACCTACCGCTGGACTTCCGATTGATGCAAACGAAATAGACATTTGGTTTAATGACATCGCTTTTTGAATTCTTGTCTCATCTACAAGCCCAGTGATAGACGAACTAAACGTTACCCCAGAAAATAATGACGTTAATGATAAGATGACAGTTGTCGTGTAAATTGCTGCTAGCGATAATCCTGCCGTTAAGCTTACAATGAGCAGTCCCCCTATCGCTATTGTTGTAGCAATTTGTGCCACAATAACGATCATCTTTCTTGAGTACTTATCCGCCGCATACCCCGCAAAAGGTGCAACTAAAGTTCTTGGTAGGATACTACATATTAAATTTGCTGCGAAGCTAGTTGCTGACCCAGTCAATTGTAAAATATAAAAACTAATTGCAAATGAATATACTGACGCCCCAAAACTTGATACGAGCTTACTTATTGTAAAAGTCCACAAATGATAAGTTGCCCTTTTAAGCTTAAACACTTCTTCCATTTTCATTTCCCCTTTGAAAAGTTTAATAAAATTATACAAATAATACCATATTATACCTTCCATTTCAACAAAAAGTTTAATATAATTAAACTAATTAAATGAGGTGAAGAATATGCCAACATTGGGCGAACGTATACGCAAACTTAGAAAACAACAGAAAATGACGTTAGAATCCCTTGCTGGAACAGAACTTACAAAAGGCATGCTCAGCTTAATTGAAAATAATAAAGCGAATCCTTCTATGGAAAGTTTGAATTATATAGCAGATCAATTGAGCGTAGATGTGACAGAGCTTTTGGAAGAGGTAAGTGGTCATGAATTAAGAGAGGTCTTAGAAAAAGCAGAAATACTTTTTAATACGAAATATGATGACTTAACAGATGAGCACCAACAATTAATTCATCTAGTAGAGCCTTATGTGCCAAAGCTTACACAAGGATACGAGGCTGCACGTTTACTCGAGTTATACAGTAGATGTTTATCACGTTATAACCAACAAGAATCTGAAACTATCCTAAAACGTGTTGCAACAATGTATGAACAATTAAATTTGACAGCAAAACGTGGAGAAATAGGAACGGTACTTGCGGTCATTCCTTTTACTAATCACAACTATCAGGAAGCGCTAGATATTCTCCTTTCGGAACGTGCAAAACTGGAAGCAAACCCATTATGGATCGACCCCCTCTCCCGATTAGACTATGACTACTTAGAAGCTGTATTATATTTTGCTGTTGGCAAATATGAAGACGCTATTCGTTTAATGGAAAAAGCGATTGAGTATTCAAATAAAAATAAAATATTTAAGCAAGTGGATAACTTATATAGATTAGCTGCTGTTCAAGCGATGATGGCTGAGGATGAGGAAAAAATGGATTATTATTTACAAAAACTTCTTGCATATAGTGAGTTTGCAGATGACGAGGATTCGAAAATTTTCATCCGTTGTGCCGAAATTCATTACTTGAATTCATTTAAAAAAATGTATATCGAAGCAGATCATTTATACAGAACATTCTCCCTGCAAGATATTAACAAAAAACTGTTTGCACCATTCTTTCTTCTAGAAAGAGGGAAAACCTTATTTGGTTTACAAAAATATGAAGAAGCAATTGCCAAACTAGATGATGTTGTGATTCCCGATGTTCTTCATCACCCAATTGATTTATCGATTTTCTATGGAAAGGATGCATATATTGCATTATGTTACTTGGAAATGAATCAAAAAGAAAAAGCACTAGATGCAGCAACAACAGCTATAAACCATATAAATGTCATGCCAGATACCCCGTATAAAACATTTATCCAAGAAACTTATGAAAAGATACAATCTAATTTGTCTATTGATTAATTGTTGTCGTTCCTACAGGATTATCTAAAGAGGGGGTTAATCATTGAAGAAGAATTGGTTTTGGGGAGTTGTTAGCGTCATTTTTATAAGTTGGATTGGAAATACCATCTACTTTGAATCTAAGCAGTTAAAAGAGCCAGTTATTTTAAATACGTATATAGATGTGCCTTCATCGGAGAATACGAGTTTCACCCTGCTTTATATAACGAATAAAAACGAAGTAGTGGAATTAGATAGCCTACTAGTTGATGGATACACTTACTCGAATGAACGAAACTATTTCCCATGGTTTGGAGAACCTTCCGCCCAATCATATAAGCAAGAATTCACACATCATTTTCTAAAGGAAGCACTTTTCACATTGAGTGAAGATGATATAAAACGCCTGCATGAAAGTATTCAAACAGACAACGTTCTTGCACGATTTACAAATGGGCAAGTGATTCCTCTAAAAGTGGATAGGCTAAATTTTAAGCCGAATAAACCACAGGACATTGAATTTGCTAATATGAGCGGTGGTAGTTATAACAACACGACCGAAAGAGAGATAATTTATATAAAAGATGCAATTACGATGAATGCTTTTGAGCTACCAAAAGCAATACAACAAAATATAGATATCAAAATTATGCTTTGGAAAGATACTAATAAAGGAAGTTCAAAAGAACAAGAAGTATCCATGCAAAATTGGACCGATATTGATGCTCCACTATATACAGATGTAAATTGGCCACTTCAAATAGAAGTTGGAGATACTGTGGGTCTTTTCTTTCATACAAAAGATGACATAGATGACGTAAAACCAATAGCACTTATGCAAGATTGGACAGGAGTCAATGCGCATGGAAAATCAATAAGACACGGTATTTCTATTCAAGTAGACCCAATTTTTTCCCAAAAACAAGTGAACACCGTCGTGAAGAAAGCGAGAGGTGAGGAGAAATGAGAAATGGATTTAAACAACTATTCATTGGTTTCCTTTTAGTATTTATTAAAATTCATATAATCGTTGACCTGCTCCCGGACTTTATTGGCTATATTTTCATTTACAATGGCATTAAACAAATCGCCACTATATCATCCCAATCCTATGAAAGTTTGAAAGTACTTTCGATTATTTTAGTAGTCGTTTCTCTACCTAATTTCTTCATGAGTGATCAATTTATTCAACAGATTAGCTGGTTAACATACTACCCAACACTTCTTAGTTTGCTAAAAGTGATTCTTGTTTATTTCTTATTTGAATTACTACGAGAGGTTGCAAAACTACTTCCTTCCAATAGTGCTTTATTATCCACGAATCGGATGTTTTATTGGTATATGACGGTTACACTAAGTTCTTTATTCATCCAATCCTTTTTAATGAATGTGACAATGGACGTAATGCTACCAGTATCTATTTTACTTATCATACTTTACCTAATTGTAGAAATATCTTTTCTCGTGTATTTAAACAATATACGCAAGAGATTTCCGGAAGAAGGATCTTTTGAGAGATATGCATAGAAAAAGGCCTGTTGTCTAAGTCAAAATCGACTTGGATAAGGCCTTTTCTGCTATGCGGTCATATAAGTTTTTAACCGGTCAGATTTGTTTCTATACGATCAGAATCATTTTTATCCGGTTACATTCCGACTCATTCGATTATTCGTTATGATAAGAGCGATAATTTTCAAACCAACTCATAAACTTGGTCCAAGCATCTTCGAAATCTGGTTGAATACAAGAAATTTGCAGTAAGTTTTTTTCTAGCAAATAATCACTTTTATAATGAAGATCAAATCCCGACATACGCGCATCTTCTGCTAAATGTGGAAAGCTATTTTCCTTCCACGTAAAAATCATCGGGTAAGGATGATTTGCTAGTAATTGTATTTGATGTTTTTCCACTTCTTCTTCGATAAATTTCAACCGATTATGTAAAAGGTCGTACCTAACTCCCCTATCATATGCCATCAGTGCATTTTCTAAACTTTGTACAAATGGAGATGGCACCGTAAATGGCACTGCATTATTCGAAGATAACCCGATATCTAAATAAGTTGGAATCCTCTCACTAGCCATTATCTCTGTATTGGAAAATACAAAGGCTAATCCACTCATTGTGCCAATTGCTTTCCCACTAACTCCAGTAGCTAAATACACCCCATCCATGTGAAAAGGAAGTGCCCCAAAAGAGCTCACACAATCTGCACAGACTAATACATTATACCGATTACATATTTCTACTAGCTTATTTAAATCATTTAACATCCCTGTAGACGTTTCGCCATGCGTCATGAGCAACCAACTATAATTTCCTGTTGCAAGTTTTTTTTCAATAGACCCTAGGTCAAAAGAAGCTCCCCACTCATATGCTTCTACATCATATGAAAGCTTCCATCTTTTCGCTTGTTTCTCCAAACGTTCTCCAAAAGCTCCATTTGTAAGAATTAGTCCCTTTTCACCGAACACATGTAATTGAGCAATCATCGCTTCGTTGGCGAGCGTTCCACTTCCTACTAACAGATGTACATATGCCGCACCACTCATCGTCAAAAGTCGGGTCTTCACTCGCTCTAGCATCACTTTAAACTCATGCGAACGGTGAGATATTGGTTTTTCTAAAAATGCTTGCTGTATAGGTTTAGATTGTTGTACTGGCCCAGGATAAAACGAATATCTTTTTTGCTTGAAACGGGCCGCAACGGAATGTTCAAATCGTTCTCTTGTAAGCACCATCGGTACAAAAAGAGCATCACCTGTTCCAACTGTTTCTGCAAATGGCTCAAAACCTAGCTGGTTATATAATTTTTGTTCCCGAACCGTTCCAGATATAACGGCCGCTCCGTATCCATTTTCGTACGCATAATCAGACAATGCTCGTGCTAAATAATAAAATACTCGTCCATTTCGATGTTCTTTATCAACTGCCATTAATCGAACTTCACACAACAGTCCCTTCAGCGCATCTTCAGGAAGTAACTCCTCTACTGGCCCAAGTTTTCGGTCTAAGGAAAAGGGGCGTGCAGCTCGAAACGCAATCATTCCGGCAAGCTCCTGGTCCTTTAATACAATGACATACACATTTTCATGATGGAAAGCATCTACCCGCATTCCACTTGGATCCGGTTCGTGCTGCGGAATTTCTTCCACAAATGTTTGGTAATTTAATCTAGCAATAGCTTCAAACTCTTTTTCCGTACGCGCAATTTTACACCAATACACCCTTGTTTCCCCCATCTATTCACTTGAATGATACCGCTCTGTTCTTTTTTCTAATAAAGTAATCCCTATCGCTATCAGTAAAATTGCTAGAAGTAACATCAACATTAAATACGTAGAAACATTTCCTAAGGTTTCCCCATAAATGGTCACTCTCTTTAAAGCTTCCATGCCATAATAGATAGGTGATACCCACCTCATTGCTAGCAAGCTATCTGACTGTACGATTTCAAGTGGCCAATATGCTCCACCAATCATCGCAAAAGCCACTGCGAGTAATGAAATAATTACACTGCTCTGACTCACTGTTTTAACCAGCGAGATGATAAATAAGGAGAATGCCATCACAAGTAATACATAGAAACTACAAATCGTTACTACTTTCCAAAATCCTCCGTACATATTCGTACCTACTATGAAACGAAATACTAAAATGACTAAAAGCATCTGTATGAACCCAATCATAAAACTAAACGATAGATGTCCAAAATACAATTGGAATCTACTAATAGAAGCGAGTTTTAATCGATTCCAAATTCCAGTTCGCTTATCTTCTAATATAAATTGTACATTAATAGAGATCGTATAAAAAACAAAGTAGAGCATAAATCCAAATAAGCTTTGCAATGCACCGTCGTATCGGAATACTTTTGACTCATCCATTGCGGATTTTGTTAGTTGGAAAGCTTGTTCTTCCCTTATCCTCTTTTCTACTTCTTCCCACTTACTTTCACCACCTGCAGCATATACCTGATCGCGAAATGCAAGCTCACTATACATTGATTCGATTTCTAGTGATAGCATTCTTACTGTATCTGATTCTGTATCCGATAAAACCGAATACGATTTTTCTTGAAACAATATCCCGATGGTGTCTCGCTTTTCCTTCATTACTTTTTGAAGCTCTTTTTCAGTTAAAATGGTTACTATATAATCATCTTCGTTCTGTAAGCTTTTTAGAATTTCCTGACTCGTGCTCGTATCGTCGGTGGCAACTAATAATGGTAATTTACTACCAACAGAACCGCTTAGTATATAAGCAAAAATAACAGTCATGACTGTCATCGTAATAAGAACAAGAGGCTTTCTCTTCAAGTTTTGGAGTCTTGCCAACCATATCCCCTTCATGATGTCACCCCTCTTTTCGGAAATAAAACAATAGCAAGCAATACGCAAAGAATAAGTGCTACATACAAAGCGGTCATATAAGGCCAAATTACATCTAATTGTTGACCTTTTTGAATGAATAATGTAGCTGTCATTACCGCACCATTCGGTGTGAAATTGCCGATACTAGCTAGTAAGCTAGATACATCTCCAATATTGAAATATGATCCTCCGAGAAAAGCGAAAACTGAAACAAATAAACCATTAAAAATATTAGCTGCTCCACCTGATTTTGTTCTAAATTGAAGGGTTGTTAGTAAAGCTGCAAGCCCCCCTATAAATAGACTATAGCTTAAAACAATAATAGCCATTGCTTCTAATCCCATCCAGTCAATTCTTAGCACAAATTTACCGAAGAGTAGAATAATGATTTGCTGCATAATCGCTACAAGTGTTCCTGTAGTAAAAATAGAAAGAGCATACTTAGTTGCCGACACACCCGCTAAAAGTATTCGATCATATACTTTCCACTGCACTTCCTGCAACGCAAAGCCTGATAAAAAAGACGGTATATAAAGAGCAAACATGACAAGCATTCCTACTGTGTAATAAATAGAAGCAGGAATTTTTCGTTCCCCTTCTTCTAGAATCTGTTCTATTTTTTCAACATGCTGATTACTTTGCATAACTTCATCTGGGGAAATTCCGGCTTTGGCAAGAGCAAGGGACTTCGAAAAACCATTTTGCCATTGATCGATTATAGAATGAATTATGGAAGCCCTAATTTCATTTTCTTGGCTTAAAAATAAATCAATATTAGGTGATTGATTGTCATCAAAATAAGCTGCTTTTATATAATTCAATCGAAAGTTAGCTGGAACCACTAAAATTCCATCGATGTCTTTCACTTTCCGAATGCTTTCGAGTTCACTAGCTGGCCGCTTCTCTAACGTGATATATTTATTTACATCTTTTGAAGCCAAAATAGAGTTTTCTAGAATATAAATTGGATCATTGTTTTTAAATGCATTTAAAGCAGGTCCACTAATTCCTTGTTCTTTCAGGAAACTTGAAATAGTGGCCTCTTCCTGCTCCCAGTTAGATTCATCTATGATAACTAGTTTTGCTTGAATAGCAGGCTCTCCTTCGCTATTCATAATGCCTGCAAGCGCAGTGGAAAGAATCGTAATTAGCACCATAGGCATAACTAATAAAATAATGAGTGGTTGTTTGTTACGCAAGAGCATTTTCATTTGTTTACCAATTAAAGTAAGTAGCATTGTCATCCCCCTAGTCTCTCAGAGCTCTTCCAGTTAAATGTAGAAATACATCTTCGAGAGAAGGGACTTTCACAATTACCGATGTAATATTTACGTCGTTTTCAGCAGCAATAGCAAAAATAGTAGCAAGCGGCTCTTCGTTTTTAGGCATCGATAGCAAAAGTATTTCTTCTTCTTTCCGAACACTTGCTGTAGGAAAATGACTCACCAGTTCTCTTTCAAATTCAGCTGTCAGTAGATGCCCTTTTAATTCGATTGTTTGATTGTCTGAAACAAGAGATTTTAGCTCTTCTTTTGTTCCAAATGCGATAATCTCCCCTTGATCCATAATGTAAATTTTGTCGCAGAGAAGCTCGACTTCCTCCATATAATGGCTTGTATACAATAAGGTCATCCCTTCTTCCACTAGCTGTTTGACAGTATCTAAAATATACGCTCTAGATTGTGGATCGATTCCTACAGTCGGTTCATCCATGATTAGGATGGATGGTTTATGCAAAAGAGCAGCTCCTATGTTTAAACGACGTTTCATTCCTCCAGAAAAAGTTTTCACAATATCATTTTTTCGGTCAGATAACCCAATCTTCATCAATATTTCTTCTATTCGTTCTGATAATAGTTTTCCTTTTAACCCATAAATTCGGCCAAAAAAAGCTAAGTTTTCTTGTGCAGAAAGCTCTGGATATAAGGCAATTTCTTGGGGCACCACACCAAGCGTTTTACGAAGCGCCTCTGGATTTTTATTGATAGATACTGTATTCCACAATACTTCCCCACTCGTTGGCGTAACTAATGAAGAGAGCATCGAAATAGTTGTTGATTTTCCAGCCCCATTAGGTCCAAGTAATCCTACCGATTCCCCCGCATCTAATTGCATGTTAATTTGGCGAACCACTTCTTTTGTCTTAAATTTTTTATGAAGATTGATTGCTTGTAGCATTGTCCTATCTCCTTTATCTATTAAATTGCCTACAAATACTTACCCATCACACCACTCATAAAAGTAGGGAACATTGTATAAATTTGGATAATAATTTAGTTCCATTATATCAAACTAGTATCTAAATTTTGTAAAACTACATATAAATTTTATGTAGACACACTAGGGAATATGTAGATTGGATAGATGGGTATGGTTTGATCATTGTAATTAAGTGGTAGTCACATGAGAAAGGCGTAAGCTTTTTTTCATTGTAAACAGCAAAAAGCCGCCCTATAAAGGAGAGGACACTGAGAAAGTCTATTCATCATTACTTAGCGAGTTCTTTGTTTGAATCAATTTCATAATTCCAATTTACATGAATAAAACACGAACAAATAATAAAGAAATATATATTTTACACGGAATAAAGTATAGTTGATTTCCGCTATAGGCGGACGCTTTCAGCGGGGTGAGCGATAGAGCGTATTTATTTTATGGTGATTGGAGTGAAAGGCGGCGACTCCAACGGGAAAAGCGCGTCCAGGTGAGACCCCGCAGGAGCGCACATAGGAACAAAGGCTAAGAACGCCACCTCGTGTGGCAACGCCTTTGTGACCAACATCCTGTCGGCCTGAGGAGGCTCACGGACCGCCCGCGAAAAGCGTCCGCCTGCAACGGAATCACCTAGACATTAAAATCGAAGCGAAAAAGAGGATAAATAGACAAAGAAATCCGGCACTTCCTGTTCAAACTTGAACAAAAAGTGCCGGATTTTAGTTTAAAAAGAATTTACTATTTTAAAACCATTCTTTTTTCAGTGGACTCATCAAGGACAGCTTTTCTGTTTTATTATTATGCTTCTACTGTTTGTGTTTCTAGTGGAGCATTGTAAATGTCTTTGTCTAATTCTCCAGTGATTTTCGCCGTCGCGACACCAGCAGTCATAGATCCACTTACGTTTACAGCTGTACGACCCATATCGATTAATGGTTCTACAGAAACAAGTAAACCTGCTAAAGCAACTGGTAAGTTTAAAGCAGAGAGTACTAGAATTGCGGCAAATGTTGCTCCGCCACCAACTCCTGCAACTCCAAATGAGCTAATTGCTACTACTGCAACTACAGTAAGAATAAACATAGGATCTAAAGGATTAATCCCTTGTGATGGTGCAATCATAAATGCTAGCATTGCTGGATATACGCCCGCACATCCATTTTGCCCGATGGACAAACCGAACGAACCAGAGAAATTTGCAATACCTTCCGAAACGCCTAGCTTAGTTGTTTGCGTATTAATATTAATAGGTAAAGTACCTGCACTTGAACGTGATGTAAAAGCAAAAATTAATGGTTCTGCTGCCTTTTTCACATACGT
This sequence comes from Psychrobacillus sp. FSL H8-0484, assembly GCF_038005325.1. NCBI lineage: Bacteria > Bacillati > Bacillota > Bacilli > Caryophanales > Bacillaceae > Psychrobacillus > Psychrobacillus sp. FSL H8-0484. The sequence goes on from NZ_JBBOSZ010000001.1 coordinate 3,715,732, forward strand.
TATTGGATTTAATCCAGAAAGTGTAATGATTAATAAGTGTATTGCAAACATGATTGCTAACGCAACGTACGATGCTACAACAAATTTACCTAAGCTTAAAATTGCAACAAAATCAGAGGTTGCGACTGTTTTTGCCATAATCGCTAAAATCCCGTATGGTGTTAACTTCAGTACGATTCTCACTACACTCATGATAAGTGTGTAAACTGCATCTATTCCCTTTTTAATCGTTGCAGCAGTTTCTATTTCTTTACGAGCTACACCTAGATAAGCAAATCCTAGGAACGCCGCAAAAATTACCACTGCAATCGTAGATGTGCCGCGTGCTCCAGTAAAATCTAAAAATGGATTTGCTGGAAGTAAATCAAGCATTTGCTGAGGAAGTGTTTTATCTGCTACTTCCGCAGAACGTCCTTCATAGTACTCTGCGCGGGCTGCTTCAGCATCCCCTTGAACAATTTGATCTGCGTTTAGATCAAAGATTGCTGCTGAACCAATTCCTACAAGTGCAGCTACAGCTGTCGTACCAATAAGGAAGCTTAAAATAATTGCTGCCATCTTCCCAAAATTTTTACCAATCGTTATCTTCGTAAATGCACCTAAAATCGATATAAATACTAGTGGCATAACTATCATTTGTAATAACTTAATGTATCCTGTTCCGATTAAGTTATACCAATCTGCCGACTCGGCTAATACTTCTGAAGTCGCCCCATAAATAAAGTTTAGTGCTAAACCCAATGCTATCCCTAACCCTAATGCCGTAAATACTCGCTTCGAAAAAGTAACATGTTTTTTTTGCATTATGATTAAGATTCCAACGAACAGCAATAAAGCTGCTATATTGAGAATAATAAATAATAAATTCATATAAAATACCTCCATCTCTCATTCTCATCATATAATAATACTTTTATTCCTATTGGTCAAGTAGGTTTTATTTTCTTTTTGGCATGTGGTTTTCTTCATTCTTTTCATTAAATCAGCTATACTAAAGATTAACTATAAGAAAAGGCATAGGGGTGATAAACTTGGCAACAGGCTTCTTTAGTTTCGTTGTTTCTGGCATACTTATTTTAAATATTTTTCTTGCGATTGCTTTAATTTTCATGGAGCGACGAGACGCTTCTTCTACATGGGCATGGATTATGATTCTTTTCTTTATCCCTATTTTAGGCTTCGGAATTTACTTATTGTTTGGAAGAAAATTACGGAGAAAAACGCTATTTCGATGGGAAGGTAAGAATCAGATCGGGATTGATAAGCTCATTGATTTCCAAATGGAAGCAATTGAGGATGATTCGTTCGATTTTCGTTTAGATGACGCAAGCCAATTTAAAGAATTAATTGTAATGCATTTACACAATAACCAAGCCGTCTTAACCCAGGACAATAAAGTAGAGATTTTTAATGATGGCCGTGAGAAGTTTGATGCACTCATACATGACATAGAAAATGCTAAAGATCATATTCACATCCAATACTATATCTTTCGTTTAGATAATCTTGGACAGCAAATCTATCAGTTGTTATTAGAGAAAGCAAAACAAGGGGTAAAGGTTCGAATTTTATATGATGATACAGGATCAAGATCTTTACGAAAAAGACATTTTAAAGAGCTAATTGAGCTAGGTGGTCGAGTAGAAGCATTTTTCCCAGCTATCTTACCGCTAATTAATCCACGAATGAATTATCGCAATCACCGCAAAATTGTTGTTATAGATGGACGCATTGGCTATATTGGTGGGTTTAATGTGGGAGATGAATATTTAGGGTTAAACAAGAAATTTGGCTATTGGCGGGATACACATTTACGCATTGAGGGTAGCTCCGTTCACCCTCTTCAAACGCGATTTATACTCGATTGGAACCAAGCTTCGACTGACCATGATATCGAATATTCCGATCGTTTCTTCCCTGCCATTCCGATGAAAGGTTCTGTTGGTTTACAGATTATTTCAAGTGGACCAGATTCGGAATGGGAGCAAATCAAGTACGGCTACCTGAAGTTAATTATGATGGCGAAAAGATATATTTATATACAGTCCCCTTATTTTATTCCAGATGCGAGCTTTATGGACACACTTCGAATTGCATGCCTATCCGGTATTGATGTGCGTATAATGATTCCAAATAAGCCAGATCACATTTTTGTTTATTGGGCTACTTATTCTTATGTCGGAGAATTAATCAAGGCTGGAGCGAAAGTGTATATTTACGAAAATGGATTTTTACACACAAAGATGATTGTTATTGATGATGAGGCTTCTACAGTAGGAACAGCTAATATAGACGTCCGCAGTTTCAAGTTGAATTTTGAAGTAAATGCATTTATATATGATCGCGAAACTTCCCATCAATTAGCAGAGCTTTTCGAAGAAGATATGAAATTATCAACCGAAATGACTTGGGAGCTTTATGAGGAAAGAACAAAAATGATTAAATTTAAAGAATCACTGGCACGCCTAATATCTCCTATATTATAGAAAGAGAAGTTTCCAAAAATGGAAACTTCTCTTTTATCATTTGGCTCTGTTAAATTAGGTCGTTATTTTTTAAAAGAATATATTTTGTAACGAAATCCGAGAGACTCCCACGGAAAATCGGGCCGTCAAGACCCCGTAACGAGCTTATAGGAAAAAATCCTTTTTCCCCAAGGAGGTTTGGCATTTCGTCCGTGGAAAGCGAGCAAACTTTCGGAACAGATCCTATATTTTACAAGTCAAAATATTCTTCTAAAGTGATTCCTGCTTCATACACTTTTGGCGCTAGGTCTTCTCCAATATAGCGGAAATGCCATGGTTCATACATATACCCAGTGATTTTCTCTTTGCCATTTGGATAGCGCATAACAAACCCATACTTATGGGCATTAGCCGCCACCCATTTACCAGCTTCTGTTTCTCCGAAGCTTACCCTCGCAAAATGTTCTTCGAAAAGTTTCTCACCTATATCAAACGCTAAACCTGTTTGGTGTTCTGAATATCCAGGACGTGCACTATAACGATCAGCTTCTTCCTGTCCATCATTATTTACATATCTCTCATACAATTGGATTTGATAATCAAAAGAGCGATACGAACTGAATGCTACGAGTTCATAGCCAGAAAGTGCTGCTTCTGCTGCCATTCGCTCGAATGCTTCTCTCGCTTCTTTATTTTCTCCTGGTGCGTACGTGGATGGTAAAGGATATTTTTTACTCGCTATTAAAACTCCCTCCACATATGTCGGTACTTCAGGTAACGTCTCATGCCCTTCATATCCTTTTGCCCCTGACATATCAATTTCCTCTACTTTTTCAAGTGGTTGTTCTACTACAGGAGTTTCTTCTACCTTTTCCTCTGTTACTGGTTCTGCTACTTTTTCTTCAATCACAGGTTCTTCAACTTTATTGGAAATACCTAAAGTTGCAATACTCTTATCTATATTCCAATCATTCATTCCTATCCATATAACGATAAATCCTATTAATACTACTGCAATGGTTCCCGAAACAATATAAGGCCATTTTTTCTTCTTTTTTCTTGATAATAAACTATATCTCGATTGCATCTCTTGCTCTTCCTTCTTTCTGATTACGATACTTCTAGTTTAACATTTTTCCTTAAACTATTCCTTAAACTATTCCTTAAAACAATACAAACAATATGATTAATAATTATTCTACTATCGCGACAGAAATAAAGTTATAAAAAAAAGCCGGTACCTTTAAGAAGGTAACAGCTAAAAAAGACTTTTCAATCGTTGTCGTAAGGATTCGATGAACTTAGGTCATCTTTCTAGCTAAGCATTTTTAAGACAGTCTGAGATAAAAGGTTCTAAAAGGCGTTGTTAAAGCTAATGTTGTTATGCAAAGTCTACTCTTCTAAAAACAATAGCCTAATTTAACGGAGCCTTAAAAAAAGTTTAGACCTAGAACTACGAAAAATAGTATAGCAAAGACAATGGACATACCTTTCATCCATTTGGCTTCTCGGACAAATCCTTTTTCTTTAAAGCTAATTGCACGGTGTCCATTACTTAACGCAAATATAGCTGTCATAAACAGAACTGCCATATTTAAATTTCCGATAATAATAAATACTAAAGAAGTAATACTTACTGCAACAATTAATAAACCAAAAAGCCAGTTTCTATTCATTTCTTACACCTCTCATGAAAAAAACGAAGCTATAAGAAGCTTCGTTTTTTGTTATACAGATTCTTCCGCTTTTTCTGGATGATTCGAGTAGAATTTACGTCCTAAGTATGTCTGGAATATTAAAATAAGCCCACCAACAGTCCAATATAGTGGCAATGCTGCCATTGAGCTAAAGGAAATAAACATAATCATAATAGGTGAAATATAAATCATCATTTTCATTTGTTGTTTTTGTTGCTCAGGTACTGTCCACAGCGATACTTTTGCTTGGATAAAATAAACTACACCTGCAATAAGTGTCATCGCAATATCAGGAGAACCTAGATTAAACCATAAGAAAAGATGCGTCTTTATATCGGTTGAATACAAAATGGAATAGTATAATCCCATGACAATTGGCATTTGAATAAGCATTGGTAAGCAACCCATATTCAGTGGATTTACTCCGTGCTTACGATATAATCCCATCATTTCTTGTTGTAAAGCGGCTTGTTCTTCCTTCGTGTTGTTTTTTTCTTTTAGTTTCTTTTGGATTTCGTCCATTTCTGGTTTCAGCTTATCCATTTTTACTTTCATGCCTTGTTGATTCTTATAGTTTTTAAGCATTAACGGCATAAGGGCAAAACGAATAAGTACGGTAATTGCAATAATTGCTAATCCGTAGCTACCATTGAACATTTCCCCAAAGAAATGAATGAGAAATTCAAACGGTTGAACAAATATATTATAAAATGTACCTTCTTTGTTTTCTACTCCTGAACAACCACTGAGAACAACAGCTGCAAACACAAGAATAGAAAGTAATCTAATTTTCTTCTTCAATGGATTCACCTTCAATTATCAAACTATAACGAGTATACCTTAATATGAAGCTATTTATCAAATTTAACGTAAGAACTTAAATTGCATTAGGTTCTTTGGGAAAATTATATTTAAAATTAGGGTGCTCCTGTTGATCTCTAAATTGCTTTGGAGTTAACCCAGTGTATTTTTTAAATATTCGAGTGAAATAGCTTTGATTGCAAAAATGGAACGAATTAGAAATATCTGAAATACCTTTATTTGTATGTCTCAAGAAATACTGGCATTCTTCAACTTTACGAATATTTAAATATTCCACTAGTGTCACACCCGTATGTTCTCTAAAAATACGAGATAAATGACTTGTACTAATGTTAAAGTGCAGAGCGATATCTTCCACCGTGAGATTTGTTTCAATTTCATCATTAATAAATAATATTACTTTGTTCACGGTTTGATGTCCAAATGATGGTTTTTTCCTTTCCGTAATTACCAATACAAAAAACTCTACCAGTTCGTCCGCACATTGTAAAAATTGAGCGTCATTCATTTTAGTTTCAATAACTTCTAAACTTGCACTATTAAAGGCCATAACCTTATCTATAGGTACTTGATTTTCAAAAAGCTTTCTTGCCATAATAGCAGATAATTGTACATAATAGTTTTTTACATTTAAAATCATTTGTTTTCCAGATGTTGCAATTATTAAATCAATCATTTCTCTTAATACTTTTTTCGCTTTTTCTATTTCAAATGAATACATATCTAAAAATAGCTTTTTCTCTAGTTCATAGAATTGGTCTAATCCCTCTACTCTATTAGTAATGCCCATTTCTTTTGCATATGATTTTGCGAAGTATTCTAAAAATATCTTATCTGTGCTTTTCATAAAAACCTCATCTTTCTTTAAGTAGTTCTTTTGTATCCGTCTGGAACTAGTTCTGTAGAATCATTTTATAACACTTTATTGAAAAATAAAACTATTTTAGTTTAGATAAATAAATATTATTTTAATATTATCTTTTTTTCATTTTTACTGTGCATTATTATCTTCAGTGCTTACTTTCTGCTTTAATGCAATTCTTGACTCATGTTGAAAAGGGATTTTTACATTCGTTCAAGTCCTAATCTTTTAATAAAAAGACTTTGTTAAACGAATGTTGGTCACAGCGCTCCTTCTGCGTTGAAAGGCGTAGCCGACAGACGCAAATTCGTTACCACACGGATGTGGCGAATGTAGGATTTGATCCTATAAGCTCGTTGTGGGGTATTGGCAGCCCGTTTTTCCACAGGAGTCTCGCAGATTTTCATCACAGAATATATGCTTTCCTAATTTAACAGAGCCTATAAAAAACATGTAGGACTCTATCATTAACTTTATCAAAATTAACAATATTTTCAAATACTTTTGCTTGAATCGGTAGAAGATTACCGTGATTTGTTTAACAACACTAAAAAAAGTGTCTAGGAATAGACACCTTCTAAATCTTATACTAGAGAATTCTGTAAGGAACTGAGAGCTCTGCACAGAATCAAAGCGTTTTTTTAGTATTATCTTGTATTTCCTCGTTATAATACTGCACGCTCGTCATTGCACCTTCATCAACCATTTTATTATCTGGTATATCGTGTGGATCTGGGTGTCCTGCTTTCGTTAATTCGGAACGGTTATGTTTTTGAGATTCCATATAAGAATTTATTTTCGATTTTGTATTATTGAATGCTATCACAGCTTTATCACGATTTTCTTTTTTACTGAAGTATGCATATGCACCTGCTGCTAGACCTGCTAATAATAGAGATTTATTTTTCGCCATAATTATTACCTCCAAGTTAATCGTAATGTGTATCTATAGTTATACATACCCGCAATTTCAAAATAAAAACCTATTATAATTTTTATTTCGAATCATTTTAAATCCCAGGTCATCGTTTCCTCCACATTATAAAAAAATTGTTTTCTATATTATCTTATATATTTATAGAAGATTGTTCGTATTTTTGTTATGATAACAAAAAGAATTTAGAGGTGATTTCAAATGATTAGGGCGACGACGTTAGAAGATATTTCAACTGTACAACAAATCGCAAAGATCAGTTGGAACGATACTTATAAAGATATTATCCCAGAAGAAATACAAAAGCTATTTTTAGAGAAGGCTTATTCCAAGATGATGCTTGCTAAACGAATAGAAAAAACTCTTTTTTTACTTGCTGAATATCAAGGACAGCCAATTGGATTTGCTAATTTTACTCTTGTTGACGAAGATGGAGATATTGAACTAACCGCAATCTATGTGTTGCCAGAGTTTCAACAAAACGGATACGGCAAAAAACTAATCCAAGCAGGTTTAGAAAAACTACATACAGGTCGTCAATTGTTTGTTTATGTAGAAAGTAAAAATGATGGAGCACGTGTTTTTTATGAAAACTTCGGATTTGAGTGTTTAGAAGAATTTGATGAATACTTTGAAGGACATCCGTTATCTACTGCAAAATATGTATATTTATTAAAAACACCGACTTATTAAATAAGTCGGTGTTTTCTTTATAGAGTTTGTTCTGGTGAATAATACTCTTCTTCCAATTGAACTGGTGGTTTACGTACAAAGCACAGGATTGCAGCAATATACAATAGAATGGAAGTGAAAGAAATAATTCCTGCAAATACTCCAGCTAAGATAAACATAATCCCTGCTAGCTTGGCATTCTTATTTTTAGCTATAAATACAATTCCAAAAATATTTAAAACTAAACTAATTAAAATAGCGATGACAAATACCCATCCTAATACAGTAAACAAATTAATAAATGTATCTACGCCTTGTGCAACTAACACAGGATCTTCCAATGTGGGATCATTTAATATTTCTTGTTCTAAAATATTCGAGAATTCCGCTTCTTGGAATGTTGCACTTCCTCCAATAATTAATAATGATAGCGATATTACTGAAATAACACTAATAATAGCACTTATAACTCCTAACACTATCTCTCCAGTACGTGACATATAATTTTACCTCCCTTTAACTATTTACCATTGTTAATATACGAAAACTTCAAGTAAAAGTTTCGTCTTTTTTTCAAATTCCCTGCATAAGTTAAGTTAAACCTGTTTAATAATATTGTAACTGGGGTATTTTACAATTAACACCAATTAAGAAAGGATGATTTTCATGGAGGAAAAATTAATCTTTAGTCAGTCAGATTTCTTTTATACACTGGCAGGTGCGTCCGTATTAACAGGTATATTATTCTTTTTTACACAAATATAATGCACAAAACATAAAAGGCAATCCACCTGAGAAAAAGAGGATTGCCTTTTATTATGCTTTTACATCATCATATTCATCAGATTTGTTAAATGCAGCAACGACGTACGAGCACACAGGCTCCATTTTCAAATCATTTTCACGTGCATAAGAAGCGGCAGTATCAAGCAACTTTTTCGCTACACCTTGGCCTCTCAATTTATCAGAAACATATGTGTGATCCATCACCATAACATCTCCAAGTAATGTCCAAGTAATTTCCCCTAGTTTTTCTCCATCTTGAATATACTGATAGGCAAATACATCATTACCAAGTTCTTTGTATTGAAAATCCATTGTTCAACACTCCTTTCTAGAATCTTATCATATTTATTTATTAATTGACAACGGACGCAACTTCGCTTCTATTTGCGCTCTTTTTGTCTCTAAAAAAGGTGGTAAAGCAAGTTTTTCTCCTAATGATTCTATCGGTTCGTCCGTATCAAAACCAGGTTCATCCGTAGAAAGTTTTAATAGAATACCATTTGGCTCTCTAAAATAAATAGCTTTGAATGCTCCTATCTATTCACCTCATTATTTTGGCCATGTCATTGAATCTGTTAGTATTATTTACAAGTTTAATTTCCAAAAAGTGTTTGCAAAAATAACTTTTGTGAAACAGTTTGATATTAATGACCATCAGTAACAATATCAATGCCACGCATCATTAACGCAGCAAAACCTGTTAGTACACGACCTGAAGTCGCATTGTGAGAATTAGTAGGGCCTGGAGCATTCATAGCTGCACGCATCGCTGAAACCCCTGGTAAGTTAGGATTAGCTTCACCAGTTTTAACAATGTGTTTGTCAAGTTTTGCAAAGAATGATTGTGGCGCACCCCATGCTAATGAGTAAAGATATACTGATGATTGTCTATGTGCTGGACTCATTAAAGCGATAGCTTCATCATATCGAGCTTTCGCAGTATAAGGGTCTAAGTTTGGTGTAAAGTTTGCTGTATTAACAGTAGCAAGAGCACCATCGAGAATCGACTGAGTTACTGGAACACCATTAGAATTATGGAATTCATCTAAGAGAATATTAGTAGTATCAATCAAGTTTTCGTAGTATGAAGCAATACGTTCGCCTGCTGCTTGATACTTGTTAGTAGATACTGGAGTTACAGTAAATTTTTTCAGCGATAATCCACGGTAAGCTAAAAGTAAAGCTTGGCCTACTACTGAGTTATAACCAGTTGAACCGAATAAACGTCGAGGTACAGTTAGACCTCCACCAATAGCAAAGTAACCACCGTTATTAATTTTGTTTTCGAATCCTAAAAGAGCTTCTGAATAGTTAATCAGATGGGTAGATGAAGCAGAAGATTTAGCTACTAAGTTTTCGTACATACCTAAAGCACCAATTAAGATAGCTGCACTATTAAGACTCATTAGAGGAACTTTAATTGAATTACCAGTTTGGTATTCTGAATAAGTTGTTGGAACTCGGTTACCCCACAAGCCACCTGGAAGATAATAATCAGCAAGAATCGATTTTGCTTTCGCTACCAAAGCAGTTAAACCATTGTTCACGCGAGTTTGGTTTGTCAAGCTCAACTTGGCGTAAGCTGTACCACTTTTAATAATGGAAAGACCCATAATTAAGAAAGACTCATTTAAAAAATTACTATTCGGCAATTTATCGCCCGTCATGTAACCCTCTGATTGAAGGATACTTATTAATGTTTCGATCTCAGTTTTAATACGGCCTTGACGTGCAGTATTAGTATCTGGAACTTTGTTGTGGAAAGCGCCTAAGAATTGCAATTGTTCTGCAAGTCGCATTGCGTTTGTTTCTCCAACTGGTAATGAACGAGGACCAGTGATTTGTGTTAGTGATGAGTTGTAGTTGAGGCCTGATGGAAAATAAGTTTCGAATAAAGTTGTTACTTCTGACACAGTATTTAGATTAGCCAATGTCAGATTTCCCCCTGTATGATAATTAGTAATATAAAAACGTGATAGCAGTTTGTTTGAACTCCGTATTAACTTAACCTTTTGAAAATTGTCAAATCAAGTCGAACAGGTCAGATAATTCATGAATACCTCAAAGGGCGTATTGAAATTAAGGACCTTCTGGGTACTTGATTGAAATTCAAGAGAAACGTCATGATCTCATTTCGAGTCAGCTTGCTAAGGCACTTCGAATTGTACAAATCTCTCTTTCCAAAACTGCAATGCATCTTCACTTTTCACACGAAAGCCAGTATTACTAATACTTGATACACCAGGATATGTTTTTCCGGCATGAGGTATGTCAAAGTAAATCATATCAGTACCAGGAGTTCCTACTGCATCTGCATAAAACAAGTGATAGGATGATGTATTGTCCTGGTTCACACTTTTTTTGACTAAACGCATTCCTAAAATTCGTGTAATAATATAAAAAATAAAATAGTATATTGCAATTTATATATAAAACATCACACGTATTGATTAACCAAAAGTACCCAGTAAATTGCTTATTAAAATGGTGATAACACACTAGGCACTCTATGTATAGGTGATTTGGAGTGCTTGGAACTGAACTAGTTCTACACTATTACCTTGATTTCTTGATGCGAAAGGGATGCGACAAAGTCGCATCCCTTTCGCATTTTTTCGATAATCGTGTGGTAGTCGTTCGTCCGTCACTCTCCATAACTACTTATACTAGAAGTGCCAAAGCTTTTTGGATATGAAAGAATAGCCACTTTCCTATTTATACAGTAAGCAGCCAAAGATACAATTTTGGTTGCTCAGTCCTTCTCTTTCGTATTTTCGCCTTTTCGATTGGAAGGAAGTGCCCCTTTTCTATATAGCATCAGCCTATTGCCGGCATGAACTTTACAAAAATAAGCAAGGAACACATGATAGGAAGCGATAGAGTGCCCGAAATTGCATCTTCGAAGCGAAGTGGTGGTCCTTGCCGAATTTAATATACAACTCTATACACACAAAATTGAGTTTGTCTACAGTCTGAGACATCCTACTTATAAATAAGTAGGATGCCTGTTTCGTAGTTAGTTGAAAATAGAACGAATGGAATCGATTAAATCATTGAAGAAGGTTTTCACGCTTTGCCAAAATCCTTCATTGTCTGCAAGACTTCCAAGTTTTTCTTCAATAGTTTTACTTAAATCATTTAGCTGATCTGACCATTTGCTAAAATCGATATCAAGTTGACGAATACGATCCATGATATCAATTAGTAGTTGGCGATCTTTTTCAGAAAGCTCAATTTTCAAGTTTGCAAGTTGCTCAGATACAATTTTTTCAACTTCTTCGCGAGATACGGGATTCTGCTCAGCAATTTGTTTTTTGATTTCTGTTAATAGCTCACTTACTTTCGCTTCATCTATACCTGCTTCTTTAGATAGAATAGTAGCAACAGATAGTTCATCGTTTGCTACGTCCGTACGCTCTGGATCTAGCTCTCCACCACTTACTTCATAAGCTTTATAAATACCGACCAAAGCTGAATGACCAGTTACCGGTTTTGGAGCAGCGATTTCTACGACTGCATCTTGAACTCCTGCAGTCAGCATCGCATTTGCATACATATCAGCCGTTACTTCCGTAATATTATCCGGCGTTACGATATCGATAACTAAGCCTTTTCCAGCATCCTTGCGTGTAATTTTAGCAGAAGAAAACATTCGAGCGGAGGCATCTCCATCTGTTAAATATTTTTTTAAATCTTGTCCAGTTACTTCAATTTCTTGTATATCCGAGTTTTCGGTGATTTTCAGGCTCGTTTTCACACTATTCTTTTGTTCTTCGGTAAGGTTACCTCCATATACAACAATTGGTGCACCAAATTTTTCATTAATCGCTTCTGTTGTCCCGCTTGAATCTGCAAGTGTAATCGATGGAGCAATAAATACTCCCATAAGTAAAATAGCCGTCATCACTACGTGAAATAATCTTTTCATGTCTGAAGCCCCTTTCTATCAGTTCTCCCATTAGTACGTAAAAAGGAGTAAAAAGTTCCGACTAATCGATTCTTTTTACTCCACATGTTTACATTTTCAATTCTGTCCAACCATCGTTTTGAACAATTTTTCTTTCTTTCATAAGCTTACCTAGTGCACGTTTAAATGCAGCCTTGCTCATCGTGAACATTTCTTGAATTTCTTCTGGATCAGATTTATCAGTAAACGGCATTCTGCCACCTACATCATTTAAATAGCGGAAAATAGATTCTGCATCGTCTCCTAAACGTTCGTGTCTACGTGGTAGAAGGGAGCCGTTTAGCGAGCCATCTTCTTTCGTGTCGATGATACGCACTGTCAAGTCTTGTCCTAATCTTGGCTCTTCTACACGCTCTGATTGATGGACGAAAATACGGTAGTTCTCCGGTACGCTTAAGAGGAACGTGCCAATTGGTAGTAATCTATAAGGTCTTGCTTGTATGTTTTTATTGAATAATGTAGTCGGTGCGTCGATATACAGTTCTTCCACACGATCTTCTGTTGCTAATCGTCCAAATAACTCTCCATCTTTGTCCGTACGAAGTGTGATGTATAAATGGTCGCCATTTGCTGGCCAAAGTTCTTTAATCTTCGGTAAGTCATCTGCTTTTACTTGGACTTCTTTTGACGTGCCAATATCGACAAATGCTCCTTCTTTATCAGATACTTTAATCACTCGCGCCCAACCATACGTTCCTTTTTGAATGGATGGCAGTTGTGTTGTCGCAGATAAATTTCCTCTGCGGTCTACAAATAAAAATACCTCGAGCTTATCTTCTACTTTTAAATCTTCCGGTGCTTCCGATGCATTCAATGGTATTTCTAATTCGTGATGAGAAAGAATCCATTTAGATCCTTCTTGCGCTATTACTTGTAACGTTACTATTTCTCCTGATGCTGATCCTATCAAATTTACCGCTCTCCTTCTGACCATATATAATATTGGTCTTTGCCTTCTTGTTTTTTGATTAGTGCTTTATCTGATTGAATAATACATGTCCATTTTACTAATATAATAAAAGCAAAAGCTTTGTAGGAAGTTTGTCCATTCCAAACTTCATTTACTTGCTAATTCTGAATTTACTATTCGTTTATATCTTGGCGTAACTCCAATAATTTGGACTGAAGTGAGGGATTTTCTTCTAAAAATAGCACTAAATCTGCGATACGGTCAATAGAATTCCAGCTTAAATGATGCTCAATTCCTTCTACATCCGCATAGATATTCCCTTCTTCTACCCCTATTATTCGTAAGAAGTCTTCTAATAAGTCATGTCTTTTAACTAGTCTCTTGCCAAGTTTCATACCTTTAGTTGTCAGGGTTAAGCCTCGGTACTTTTCATATATTAAGAAACCATCTTTGTCTAATTTTTGTACCATTTTTGTTACGGAAGATGGTAACACAGATAATGCTTCTGCAATGTCAGACACTCGAGCATAACCTTTCTGCTCGATTAACATATAAATTTGTTCAATATGGTCTTCCATGCTTGGTGTTGGCATAAATAACTTCCTTTCATCGCTACTTTGTTTATTTTACTACATCGAGCGTTCCATCACAATTATTGCTATTTTTTCCTATTCATAATTATTCATACAAAAAACCTTATCTAATAATAGACAAGGTTCACTTAATTTCTGTGAGGATATTTCCCTACGACATGGATAGAGTGAATAATTCTTTTATTAATCCATTCTAAGTTTTCTGTCGTATTCATTCGCTCGAAAACTGCACTTCTTCCTTTATCCGTTGTTACATAGTGTGATGGAATTGTATTTAAACTTAACGCAATAATGTCCATTTCACACTGGTTACATTTACAAAAGGTTTGATATTCTGGGCCTCTCATAAGTACTCTTACTATACTATCGACAATTTCTTCCATTACATTTGTTAGCAATTATATCTCTTCTTTCATTTTCAATGTCAATCATGAAATGTTTAATACCATTCTCTAAAGGGTATCTCTAATAATAACATGTTTCAGCAGAAAGGATGGTAGAAATGGGTAGGATTTTATGGGGAATTATTGTCGTATTAATAGTACTTTGGTTACTAGGGATCGTATTGAAAATCGGCGGAGGATTTATTCACGCATTACTAGTTATTGCCGGTATTATTTTTGTAATTCAACTTGTTACAGGAAGAAGATCACTTTAGATGAATGGTGCTGTCCCTAAAGTCAGACATTTACTGAGAGATGGTCCCTTTTCCAATGTATTGATTTCCGTTCCAGACGGACGCTTTCCGCGGGCATGGCTTCAGTCTCCTCGTCGCTTTCGCTCCTGCGGGGCCTTCAGCTCATGCACCTGCCGCTTCGCTTTCGGTGCAGAAAACATTTGCTATTCCCGCTGGAGTCGCCGTCTTTCACTACATTCAATTGCCTAAAATAGTAGTTTAATAAAAAGTATACAAAAAACAGGTGTAGAAAAAGTGAACTGCCCCGTAAAAGTTAGACACCAATCTAACTTTTCGGGGGTTTTTTATGGCAAAAGTAAGGGCTGAACATCGTATTCAAGCAGTTCAACGATACTTAAATGGAAATGAATCTATGATTGAAATCGCAAAAGATATCGGAGTGACAGATCGGGTTGTAAATGAATGGGTTCGCCGCTATCAAAAAAATGGTGTAGAGACTTTCTTAAGGTCCTATACAAAATATTCAGCTGACTATAAAATGAATGTACTTAATTATATGAACGAGACAGGTACATCTTCGATTAATACAGCTGCACTATTTAATATTTCATCTCCTGGTATGATTCGGAATTGGAAAATGAATTTTGAGGTTGGTGGTTATGATGCCCTTGTTTCTAAGAAAAAGGGGCGTCCATCCATGAAAAAAGAAACAAATAGAACAACGAAACCAACACCAATTGAAGGATCTGTTGAGGCATTAGAGGCACGTATTAAACAATTAGAAATGGAGAATGCGTACTTAAAAAAGTTGAATACTTTAGTTCAAATGCAAGAAAAATTACCAATCAAATCAAAGCGCAAGTAATTTATGAACTAAAGGAAATCTATGAAGTAGTGGAATTAATCAAAGTCGCTGATATTCCACGTAGTACGTATTATTACTGGGAAAAGCGTTTGAATCGTACTGATAAATACGCTGAAGTGAAAGTCGCAATTCAGTCCATTTATCTTGAACATAAGGGACGTTATGGTTATCGTAGGATTGCCAAAGAACTGAAAAAATACGGCTTTCATTATGATCCTAAAACGATTAATTATTTGATGAATGCCATTGGCATAAAATGTGAAGTCCGCATGAAGAAATACCGTTCGTATAAAGGAAACGTCGGAAAAATTGCCCCAAACATATTACAACGCGATTTTACAGCGAAAAAAATGAACGAGAAATGGGTAACAGACGTGACAGAGTTCCATCTATTTGGTGAGAAACGCTATTTATCACCCGTCCTTGATTTATGCAATGGCGAAATCATTGCATACACAGTAATGAGTCGTCCAGTGTACAAACTAGTCCATGATATGCTAGAACAAGCATTGGAGCGCCTTCAATCAAGTGATCAAGTCATTCTTCATTCGGATCAAGGTTGGCACTATCAAATGAAAAAGTATCGACAAACATTAAAACAACATGGGATAATGCAGAGTATGTCCCGTAAGGGCAATTGTTTGGACAACGCAGTCATTGAAAATTTCTTTGGCTTATTAAAATCTGAACTCCTGTATCTACAAGAGTTTGAATCCATGGCACATTTTGAACAGGAACTCAAAGACTATATTCACTATTACAATCACAAACGAATGAAGGAAAAATTAAAAGACCTAAGCCCGGTGGAGTACCGAACTCAGGTCTTAGAAGTTGCTTAACTAAATATGTCTAACTTTTTTGGGTCAGATCAAAGACTCATTTTTCTACACTTGCTTCAATTTATGGGCTTATTGGATAGCACCTTTTGTTTTGGCGTAAATACATGTATCACGTAATTTTTTCCCGTCCGCGGATAAAGAATCGTGGCGGAGGGTTCCTTCTAATGTATAGTCCAGTCTTTCCGCAACTGATCGACTTCTTACATTTTCACTATCGCAACGAATTTCTACTCGATTTGCATATAATTCCTCAAAAGCAAATTTAGTAATTCGTTCTACTGCTTCTGTCATTAGACCTTTTCCTTCAAACCTGCTATCAATCCAGTATCCGATCTCAAATTTACGAACATCCCAATCAATTCGGTGAAGTCCAGAAGCACCTATAAACTCTCCTGTTTCTTTTAAAAACAAATGAAGTCTTAGGTCTTTTCTTGTAATAAAATCAGCAACTGCTTGTCGCAGATTAGTCGTTGTCTGCTCTAATGTTTGCTTTGATTGCGCCCACGGCATCCATTCCTTTAAGGCATCATGGGAAGCAATCACAGCTTTCCATACTATTTCTGCATTTTCTATTTTTGGTGCCCGAATAATTAGTCTATCTGTATAGAACTCCTCCGAAAAAGGACGCTCTTTGTTCGAAATCTCTATTGGATGAAAAACATCATCCCATTTTACGGGTGTTGCAGTTCCTTTTATAAAATCCTCACGCGTCATACCATACGTAACAGCATCATAGTAGGAGCTCTCTTTAGGAGAAAACCACGCTTGACGAAGCTGTGCTTCTTTGACAAAACCTGCACGTTCAAATGTCTTACGCATTGCAAAGTTGTCTTGTCTTGTATGTCCTTCTAGGCGTATTTTTGCTTCTGGCAATTGGAATACATATTCAGCCAACAGTTTTAATGCACTTGGTCCATAGCCTCTCCCGCGGGCTTCATCTGCAATTCGTAAGTCGAATAAAGGAATCTCATCTTGTAGATCATAAATTTTAACTATACCTACTTGTTCACTCTCTTCATTTTCAACCCAAAATGTCTTTACTTCATCAGATTGATAACCGCCTTCTTCAATTGTCTTTTCAATTAATTCTCTAGCGGGATGAGAATTCCCGTGATATGGCCATGTATTCGTCGTCATGAAATGAATTAGTTGTTCCTGTTCTTCCATTGTCCATTCTGTAAGCTTCATCTTTAACCCTCCGAACCTATTACTTGTTTATTTTTAATAATCGTAAGGAATTTAGCACTACCAGTAATGTCGCTCCCATATCTGCAAAGATGGCGATCCATAATGTTAACCATCCAGGAATGATGAGAAGGAGTGCGATAATCTTTAACCCTAATGCAAACATAATATTTTCTTTAATAATATGCAATGCTTTTCGGCTTAATCGAATAGTATATGGTAATTTTTCTAGATCGTCTGCCATTAATGCAACGTCTGCTGTTTCAAGAGCTGCATCCGTTCCGGCTCCTCCCATTGCTATACCAACTGTAGAAGCGGCGAGAGCAGGAGCATCATTAACTCCATCTCCAACCATTGCAACAGCACCATATTTTTCTTTCAATACTTTAATCGCATTTAGCTTTTGTTCGGGCATTAAACCGGCTTCAACGTCTGTCATCCCAAGCTTAGCAGCAATGGCATTTGCAGTTCGAGCGTCGTCTCCAGTAAGCATTACAGTGTGCTTAATACCTGCTTTTTTAAGATCTTGTAACACTACGGTGCTAGTTTTACGAATCGGGTCAGCAACTGCAATAAATCCTTTGTATTGACCATCTTCTGCAGCAAGCATAACCGTATTTCCTTCTGTTTGTAATTGCTCCACACGTTCGATTACCTCTGTGGAAATGGTGCTAATGGAAGTAATCCAAGAAACGCTACCGACTGACCATTTCTTTCCGTCGATTACTCCTTCTGCACCTTTACCTGTAATCGACTGGAATTCTTCTACTTCTACTGCGTGTATATGTTCTTTTGCTCCGTACTTCACGACGGCTTGCCCAAGTGGATGCTGTGAATATGTTTCAATCGACATTACTTTTTGAATTAAGTCTTTTTTGGATTCAGAGTCCACAGCTGTTACTTCCGGATATCCTTTCGTTAAAGTTCCGGTTTTATCAAACGCGATTGCTTGAATTCGTCCAATTTCCTCTAAGTGAATGCCACCTTTAATGAGCACACCTTGCTTCGCGGCATTACCAATTGCAGTTACAATCGCTACGGGCGTTGATACAACTAGAGCACACGGACATCCTACAACTAATACTGCAAGCCCTTGGTAAATCCACGTTTGCCAATCTGCTCCCAACAATGGTGGTACGATTGCTACTAAAAATGCGATTGCAATAATTACAGGTGTATAATATTTGGCAAATTTATCGACAAATTTCTGCGATGGTGCTTTCTCTGCTTGCGCTTCTTCTACTAAATGGATAATCTTTGCAATCGTCGTGTCTTCTACTCGTTTCGTTACTTGTATTTCTAAAGAACCTTCTTCATTCAACGTACCCGCAAATACTTCGTCACCAATTGTTTTGATCACCGGAACTGACTCACCAGTAATAGATGCTTGGTTTACGGCAGAAGTACCTTTCAACACAATTCCATCCATTGCTATTTTTTGTCCTGGTTTCACGATTAGCAAGTCATTTATTTGAATAAATTCAGTATCCACTTCTACCAATTTGTCTCCTCGACGAATCGTAGCAGTTGATGGTGCTATATCCATGAGCTGACTAATGGATTGACGCGCTTTATTCATGGAGTATGCTTCTAACGCTTCACTTACCGCAAATAAAAAGACAACGACCGCACCTTCACGCCATTCTCCGATGATTGCTGCTCCAATAATCGCAATCGTCATCAGTGTTTTCATATCAAAATAAAAACGAGATAAATTCATGAGCCCACTTTTGAACATTTCGTACCCACCCACAGCAATGGATAAAACAAACAAACCGATTGCCGCTGGATGCGTTTCTTCATAAACAAACGATGTGATAATCCCAATTACTAAAAAAACAAAGGATATAACTGTCACGACATTTTCTTTTCGTTTAAAAAAAGGAACCTTTTCTTCTTTACGTTGCTTGGCAGGCGCTACTTTAATACCATCAAATGCTCCCGCTTTTTCAATATCATCAATAGTTACATTACCAATGACCGCAACTTTAGATGCACCAAAGTTAACAATTGCATCCTCTACATCAGGGAGACTTTTAATATTGTTTTCAAATTTCATTGCGCAGTTGGCACATGAAAGATTTTCTAGGCGATATTCTTTTTTAACTGTATTCTCCACTTTCCTCACCCTTTTCTACCGCATGTTCATATGCGATTTTAACTAACTCATTGACGTGATGGTCTGCTAATGAATAATAAACTAATTTTCCTTTGCGTCGAGATTTCGCGAGAGATAACTCTCGGAGAAATCGTAAATGATGGGATGCTGTTGCTGTAGAAGAACCAATAACTTCACTCACATCACATACACAAAGCTCTTCTTCTATTGTTAGTGCATACGCTATTTTTAATCTTGTTTCATCTGCTAATGCCTTAAAAATTTGCGCAACCTTCGTAACATCCGGCAATTTTTTTTTTATTGATTGAACAATTTCTTCATGCACTATCGTTACTTCACACATATCTTTCGATTGCATTTTTCCACCTCATTCAAATGATCGTTTGATTGTTAAAGTCATTATATGTTCAAACTATTCAAAATGCAACTACATTCAAACAAATATTTGAATGTTTTTATGTTTATGTGAGGAGCCAACCGATTATGTGGGTGAACCATCGGATTAATTTGTATAGCCATCCGATTATTTAGCAGAAGCAACCGACTTTCCGGTCAAACCATCCAATTTTACACAAAAGGGACCACTTCTTTTTAAAGTGGCCGCTCAATTAAAACTTATTCTGCTTTCATTACTTGAACGTGATACTAGTTAGACTTATTTCCATTTCGCATAAAAAAAAGACCTCCGAATATATATATTCAGAAGTCCACATGTATATTATTCTTTGTTCTCGCCAACAATTTTCACTTCTAGTTCTAGCTCAATATCGAAGTTTTCTTTAACCGTTTTTTTAACCATTTCAATGGTACTGATATAATCAGTAGCAGTAGCATTGTTTTTATTGACAATAAAACCTGCATGCTTCGTCGAAACTTCTGCTCCACCAAAGCCTTTTCCTTGTAAACCGCTATCTTGAATCAGTTTGCCAGCAAAATAACCCGGAGGTCGTTTAAATACACTACCTGCAGAAGGATATTCTAGCGGTTGCTTGGATTCTCGTTGGAATGTTAAGTCTGCAATTTTAGCATCAATTTCTTCTTGATTACCTTTTTGAAGCTCAAACTCAGCAGACAATACATAGTAACCTTTTTTTGTAATGATACTTTTTCGGTAACCAAGCTCTAACTCTTCTTTTGAAAGAATGAGCTTTTCACCACTTGGTGTAAGCACAGTACATTGCAGAATGACATCTTGCACTTCTCCACCGTATGCTCCAGCATTCATTGCCATAGCACCACCGACAGATCCAGGAATACCACAAGCAAATTCTAAACCTGATAGCGTTTCCTTCGCTACTGCTCTCGAAACGTCGATAATATCGGATCCACTTTCAGCGATTACTCTATTTCCTACTATCTTAATTTTATTCAACTTTTCTAAGCAAAGAACAATACCACGAACACCACCATCTCGAACGACCATATTAGAGCCATTCCCAAGTAGTAATAAAGGAATTTTATTTTCATATGCATATTGAACAACGAATGCTACTTGCTCTTCTGTTTCCGGTGTGACAAATAAATCTGCAACTCCACCCATGCGTGTCATTGTATGCAAGTTTAGTGCTTCATCTATTTTTACATTCTGAGGATCTAACTGTGTAATTAAATCTTGAAACCATTTTTGTTTACTCAAAAGAAGACAATCCTTTCTCAATCAAATACGCCTTGGCGTATTTACGCCCTGATTTTGTATCGTGCTTGCACGATTAACTCCCCTACAAAATCTGTGGCATCCGCCGGAGGCTTTAAGCTTATTCAGCAGGCGGTTATACACTACACTGTATTCTGCGATCATGGTCCTTCCTCTCCCCACTTGTAGAAGTGGGAGACTGCTGAATAAGATTAACCTTACATCCTTACATAGTATGCTTTCTCCCACCTAAATTTTCAAGTGAAATTATTACAACCATTCTTTAGACCAAGATTCAATTTCACCAACTACATCTTTTAGCGCAAGACCTTTGTCAGTTAAGTTATATTCGACCCGTACCGGGACCTCTGAAAAGACGGTTCTTTCTACTATACCTTCTTTTTCAAGCTCTTTTAAACGTTCAGAAAGTAATCGACCACTAATAGGAAGTGACGACTCAATTTCATTAAATCGTTTTGCTCCTTCTATTAATTGATAAACAATCAATGCCGTCCATCTTTTCCCAAGTAATTCCATCGCCTTCGATAAACGTGGACATAATAACGTTTCCTTCATCTGATTCACCTCTATTTGTCACGATTATACTCCTTATTTTTTTTTTTGTAAAATGAAAGTAATTAAATTACTTGACGTAAGCATACTATTATTCTATAGCTACTTACATAAAGTAACTAAAGATTCAAATGAAACATTTTTATTTTGAAATAAAACATCTTGATTTCAAAATAATTATGTTTTATACTAAAAAAACAAAACATCACTAGGAGGAAATTAAAATGACAAAATTTAATCTTGACGCTGCACATTCTAGTATCGACTTTTCTGTGAAACACATGATGGTTTCAAAAGTAAAAGGTTCTTTCACAAACTTTACTGCTGAACTAGAAGGTAACGCAGAAGACTTAAACGGTGCAACAATTAGCTTTGACATCGATGTAAAATCTATTAATACAAACAGCGAAGATCGTGACAACCACTTACGTTCTGGAGATTTCTTTGATGTAGAAAGCTTCCCAAGCATCAAATTTGTTGCTACAGACATCAAAAAAACAGATGATGGCGAATACGATGTAACTGGTGACATCACAATCAAAGACGTTACTAAATCAGTTACTTTCGAAGCTGAATACGGTGGTAAAGGTACAAACCCATGGGGCCAAGAAGTGGTAGCATTCTCTGCTGACACTAAAATCAACCGTAAAGACTTCGGTTTAGTTTGGAACCAAGCACTTGAAACTGGAGGGGTTCTTGTTGGAGAAGATATCAAAATCTCTGTTGAACTTGAATTAAACCCAGCTCAATAATCAATATATTTCTGAAGCTACCCGAGATACACAGGGTAGCTTTTTTTTGCGTTTTAGAAAATGAATCAAATTCTTTCTAATAAGAAAACACTTACATTTTCAAATAAAATAATTAATTATTCAGAAATATATTACATACTTCATATCCGTGTTATTATATTGACAATTCTTTATTGTCAGAAAGGAAAGATTATTATGTCTCAAATGCTCGCTTTAGTTATCGTTATTGCTATTTTATTCATCGGAGATCTTGTTTCTACTCGTACGAAGGCTTGGATTCCATCTGTTTTTATATCCGCTATTCTTTTCCTTATTGGATACTGGACTTTCTTTCCACAAGATATTGTATCAACTGCGGGGGTTCCACCAGTTGTAGCTACCATGATGATTTACTTACTCATTACAAATATGGGTACATTGCTTTCTTTACAACAATTAAAAGAACAATGGAAAACAATCCTAATTTCCCTTGCCGGAATTTTAGGAATTATCGCCGCTCTATTTGGAATTGGAACATTTTTATTTGGCGTTGAAACAGTGATTGTGGCTATACCACCTTTAGTTGGAGGAATTGTATCTGCCCTTATTATGTCGGAAGGTGCTGCTAATGCGGGGCTGACTACTCTATCTGTTTTTGCAATCGTGATTTATGTAATGCAAGGATTTGCTGGCTATCCTTTAACATCTATTGCACTGAAAAAAGAAGGAAAAATGCTTCTTGCAAAGTTTCGCAAAGGGGAATTAGCTGCAACAGGACAAGCGTCCACTTCTTCTGATGAACCGGAAGAAGAGCTGAAAATGTTCCGTAAAATGCCTAAACAATACAATACGGAATACTTTAAATTTTTCCGTCTTGCTCTCGTAGGCTTCCTTGCTTATCTTGTTTCTACATTATTGGCACCAATCGTAACAGTAAGTCCTTATGTACTTTGTTTATTGTTTGGTATTATTGCGCAAAGCGTCGGCTTTTTGGAGCGCCATGTATTACAAAAAGCAAATGGCTTTGGACTATGTGTAATGGTTTTAATGCTATTCGTATTTGATGGACTAAAAACTGCTACACCGTCTATGATCCTTGAAATTATTTATCCACTAATCGGAACAATAGTATTAGGGGTTATCGGAATGTATATCTTCTCCTTCATCATTGGAAAAGTGCTAAAAGTAAGCAAAAATATGGCTTTCGCAATCTCTTTAACTGCATTATATGGCTTCCCAGCAGATTATATTATTACAAATGAAGTGATTAACTCGTTAACGCAAGATGAAAAGGAACGAAAAGCATTGACGGACCATATGCTTGCTCCAATGCTTGTAGGTGGATTTATAAGCGTAACAATCGTTTCTGTTATTCTCGCAGGTATATTCGTAGGATTCTTATAAAAATACTACACCGTTGATTTACGTTGCGGGCGGACGCTTTCCGCGGGCGGTCCGTGAGCCTCCTCTTCGCTTCACTCCAGCGGGGTCTCACCTGGACGCGCTTTTCCCGCTGGAGTCGCCGCCCTCCACTTCAATCAATAGAATGAGTGAAATTCAACAGTAAATTATAATCTAGCAATAATGGGAGTGATAGTATGTATGCCAATCAACAAAGAATCGAACAGCATATTGAACTATTAAGTCAATTTACAGCTACCCCTGGTATTGGTGTAACCAGTTCCAAACAGCTTTACAATTAACGGAGGGAAATGAATCATGATTAACCAAAAAATAAAAGAATCCATTACAACTAATAGTGAAGAGTTAACTGCTTTACGTCGTAAACTGCATAGTGAACCTGAGTTATCATTTGAAGAATTCAAAACGACTGCGTTTATCTGTGAGTACCTAGACAATCTTGGCATTTCTTACCGTAAAACAGAGCCTACTGGAGTAATCGCTGAAATTCAAGCAGTTCCAGGCGGAAAAACAGTTGCTCTTCGTGGAGATATGGACGCACTTGCAGTAGAACAATTAAATACACATGTACCTTATGCATCTAAAATTGTTGGAAAAATGCATGCTTGTGGTCATGATGCACATACATCTATGTTGCTAATTGCTGCGAAGGCTTTGAACGATGTGAAAGAAGAACTTCCAGGTAATGTTCGCTTCCTTTTCCAACCGGCCGAAGAAGTTGCACGAGGTGCACAAGCAATGGTCGATCAAGGTGCGATGGATGGCGTAGACAATGTATTTGGTATTCATATTTGGTCACAAATGCCAACACATAAAGTTGCCTGCACACCAGGTCCTTCCTTTGCAGCTGCAGATATTATTAAAGTGAAATTCAAAGGGAGAGGTGGACATGCGGCAATGCCAGAAGCTTGTGTCGACGCTGCGATTGTCGCTTCTTCTTTTGTTATGAATGTCCAAACGGTTGTTTCTAGAACGATCGACCCACAAAGTCCCGCTGTTCTCACTATCGGGAAAATGGTTGTAGGAACAAGATTTAACGTGATCGCTGAAAATGCGGAAATCGAAGGAACAGTTCGTACATTCCATCCAGAAACAAGAGAACATATCGAGAAAAGTCTTACGCAGTATGCAGAAAGTGTTGCTGCTATTTACGGTGCTACTGCAGAAGTGGAATATATTCGTGGTACAGATACTGTAGTAAATGAGGAAGAAAGTGCAAAACTCGTTCAACAAGTTGCTACTGAAGCATTCGGTGCAGATGTGGTATATGATGAAAAACCAACAATGGGTGCCGAAGATTTCTCTGCTTACTTAACGAAAGCACCAGGTAGCTTTGCACTTGTAGGAAGCGGAAACGCTGAAAAGGATACCGAATGGGCTCACCACCACGGGAACTTCGATATCGACGAAGATGCACTTGTTACTGGGGCAGAACTTTATGCGCAGTATGCTTGGGCTTATTTAAATAAATAATTTGCTTTAGGGCTATCTCACTGTAGGTATTTCACCTTCGATGAGATGGCTTCTTTGTTTTTATTATTTTTTCAGATTAGTTTACTTTTTCGAAACTATTTTATGTTACTTTCGTATATACTTAAGAAAATGGAAATGGAGGGATATTAATGGAAGAAATAATGGGACTCGGTATTGGATTCGTCGCTGTTGTAATGATTTTTTCTATACCACTTACTGCAATATGGACAACTCATTTAAGAAAGTCACAAAAAGTACGAGCACAAATTGTAAAGGATGAAATAGAGTTAGAAAAACTCAAATACAATAACTTTTTACTAGAAACAGAAAAGATGCGCATCGAACTACAGCAAAAACAAACAAGCTTACTAGAGACAAGCTCTGATCCTATACTTTTAGACCTGCAAAAGCGGGTGCAAGCTGAAACAAAAGCTATATCTTCCTAAACAATCGTGCAGAGTTTATTCCGCACGATTGTTTTTTGAGTATATTATTCGGAGTGGGTCTCATATGGAGATGGATTGCTCTCGTAACAGTTTGTAATTCCTCTTCACAGTCGCCATTTTCCTATTCTATCCATTACAATAGAAATAACCTACATATCGAAATGGGAGTTTACTATGCAAACATCTACCAAAGGATTTTTCCAATTACTCAAGAGCCTTCGCTGGCCAGTCAAAATCACTATATTTGCCATAGTTCTTTCTCTCTTAAGCACTGTTATCGGGTTAATTGTACCTCTTGTGACAAAAGACTTAGTTGATACACTTACATCTGCTGCTTTTAATTGGAAAATGATTATCGTCTTACTCGCAGTATTTCTATTACAGGCTATTTTCGGTGGATTTTCCTATTATTTATTGTCCTATATAGGTGAACATATTGTTGCGGATTTACGTAAAAAGCTTTGGAGTAAAGTACTTCATCTGCCTGTTCCCTACTATGATCAAAATGAAAGCGGCGAAACGATGAGCCGCATTACACAAGACACTACGACGTTAAAATCACTCATTACAGACCATTTAGTAAATTTTGTTTCCGGAATAATTACGATCATTGGGTCCGTCATTATATTATTTTTTATTGATTGGAAAATGACGTTGATCATGCTTATAAGCGTTCCACTTAGTGTAGCGATTATGATTCCACTCGGCACCATGATGCATAAGGTATCGAAATCTACCCAAAAAGAAATGGCTTCTTTTTCAGGGCTTCTTGGACGAGTGTTATCTGAAATTCGTCTAGTTAAATCTTACCAAGCAGAGAAGACAGAAACTGCTAGCGGAAATGAAGCTATCCAAAACTTGTATCGTTTTGGATTGAAGGAAGCAAAAATACAAGCTTTCATCTCCCCTTTCATGACACTTATCATGATGGCGATTTTAGTTGTCATTTTAGGCTATGGTGGATTACAAGTATCCAAAGGAATCTTGTCCGCCGGCGATTTAGTTGCGATCATTTTTTATTTAGTGCAAATTATTGTTCCTTTTGCCCAAATGGCCACTTTTTTTACCTCTTTCCAAAAAGCCGTGGGTGCTACGGAAAGAATTCAAGAAATATTTCATATGGAGAGTGAAGCAGTTGAGCTAGAAGCAAAACAACCATTAGCGGATGGTGTAGTGGCTTTTGAAGATGTTCACTTTTCGTATGGTCCTGATAAACAAGTAATTGATGGGATATCATTTGAAGCTCGGCCAGGAACTGTCACCGCATTTGTCGGCCCAAGCGGTGGTGGGAAAACAACTATTTTTTCTTTGCTGGAACGGTTTTATGAGCCTAATTCAGGAACAATTTTGTTTAATCAAACACCTATCACCGATCTATCATTACGTGCATGGCGTTCTAAAATTGGCTACGTTTCACAGGAGAGCCCTTTAATGAGCGGTACCATTCTATCGAATATGACATACGGAATGTCAGACATTCCTCCAATGGAGAAAATTATTGAAGCAGCAGAAGCAGCAAATGCAGAGGCGTTTATCGAAGAACTGCCAGATAAATACGATACGCTTGTTGGCGAACGTGGCATCAAATTATCCGGTGGGCAACGCCAACGAATTGCCATCGCACGGGCACTTTTGCATAATCCAAAAATATTATTATTGGACGAAGCTACCTCCAACTTAGACAGTGGCTCGGAGACTTCTGTACAAGAAGCGTTAGAACGGCTTATGAAAGGCCGCACAACGTTAATTATTGCGCATAGGCTCGCAACGATTGTTCATGCCAACCGAATATTTTTTCTTGAGCAAGGTAAAATCACAGGAGCAGGCACACATGAAGAACTTATTACACATCACGAGCTTTATAAAGAATTCACACAAGGGCAAGGGTTGTCTTGAATGAATTGAAAACACCTCTCACTGACGTATAAAGTAACGACATGGAGAGGTGTTTATTTCATGCTTGTCCAATAGCGTATTATTTTACTTCCTTTTCATCAAATCTTGCTTTTGAAAATCCTCGTCCAAGTATTTCAGATGCATTTAAGAAAATGACAAAAGAAGCAGGCTCTTTTTCTAATAAAAGCTTCTTGAAGTACACAGCCTCAGATTGTTCCACTACACATAAAATCATAGTTTTTTCTTGATTGGAATAACCACCAAGCGTCTTAATCTTCGTCAAGCCCCTATTTATCTCATGTTTAATAATGGATTGGATTTCTTCTTCTTTATCGGTAATAATCAGCACTAATTTCGTAGGTGATGTTTGTAGTTGAACAAAATCGATTACTTTACTTGTTACATAGATGGAAATCATCGCATACAGTGCTAACTCAAAGTCAAATACTAGAGCTGACGTGATTACTACTAGCCCGTCTACAAGCAGTTGTGAAAAGCCACTCGAAATCCCAGTGAATTTCTTTAGTATTTGAGCGATTAAAGCAGTGCCTCCTGTTGACCCATTTCCTCGATAAACAATTCCAAGACCTACTCCTAACATAATTCCTCCATAAATAGCGCTTAATAAAGGATTATCAATAGGTAGATGGATACCGGTTGTTAACCAAATAACCAATGGAACAAACGTTGTGCCGACAAGGGTTTTCCAGCTAAAATCTTTCCCAACTATTAGAACTCCTAAGATAAGCAAAGGAATATTAATCAGCCACTGTACATATGCAGGGTTAAATTGAAAAAGCTCGTATAAAATGGTGCTTATCCCTGAAACTCCTCCAGCTGCAAGTCTAGCTGGCAAAAGAAACATATTGTATGCAAGCCCGACAAGTGCTGCTCCCAACATGATTTGCATATATTCAATGATTACTATTTTTTTTTGATTTTTCTTGATCATGTAACTTATACTCCCTCTTTGGTCTTAATCCTTACTCATTCTAACAAAAAAGTGGACGCAATAACATAGTATTTGCATCTACAGCCATTTCCATCAAATGATATTATGACACTAAAAGAATCGGGAAATACAAAGCGCTTATCAAACTATAATAACAAATAGGAGGTAATGTATATGAAAAGAAAAATGAAAGTATTTAATGTGACATTAGCTTTCGGTACGATAGCTTTAATTTCGATTATTTGTAATATAGTTTGGATTGAATACGCAAATCTACTACTCAGGTTAAATCCCATTTTAGAAATGCTATTTAGGAATAGATTCGACTTCATGGTCGACAACGGTTTGCAACGTCAAGAAACAGGTAGTTTTATTTTACATTACAATGGATGGGCATATTGTATTCATTTTGTGAGTTATGTATTAGTTGGAAGCATAATAGACTTAGTTAAAAATAACTTTTCTTTCAGAAAAGTTTGGAATATATAAACCGCCCCTAATTATTCTACTTACTAGGAGCGGCTTTTTTATACGCATAGAATCGTAAAGTAACTTTGTTATGTCACTGCACTACGCTTTAATAACGTCTAATGAAAGGTCGCACTACACTAATCATTGCTCACAGACTAGCAACAATTATTCACGCCGACCAAATATTCTTCCTAGGCAAGGACAAATCACAGGTGCCGGAACACATGATGAGCTTATCGCTCAACACGAGCCTTATAAAGAATTTACTCATGGTCAGGGATTATCGTGAAAAAAGAAAATCCAGTGGTTTAGTCTATCGACTTGGTTCATTGGAACTTTTTACTAACTTTCTAGTTTTCCGTTAGTTATTTCTGTTACAATAGTTTAATAACTTATACTTAAGAAAGTAACCGTGAAAATCAGATGATTTTATAGTGTTTTCTATTTTCACTTTCCTATTAAGTTATTTATCTGACTTTCAGATAATTTTGTGATATTATTAATAGTAAGTTCGATTCATTATCCTTTTTAGGTCTTTTGGGGAGGTATGTAATGAGGTGAAACTTGGGCAGCTAATTAAATTAGAACGGCAGAGACAGAATATGAAGCAAGAGTATTTAGCTTCTGGTATTTGCGTTCCTTCTTACTTAAGTAGAATTGAGAATGGTTTAGTTACACCTAGTGAAGATATTCAGCAGCTTATTCTTATGCGGTTAAATATCCCATTAGAAGCATTACAGAGTGATGAAAACCTGGAAAAATCACATCCATTTAAACCACTCTTTAAAACGGTAATAAACTCTCGAAATAAAGTAAAAGCAGAAAAACTTCTACAGGATATTCACATATATATAGAAGAACATCCACTTGAACCTGAGCGACTTACACTTCTTTTAATGGAAACAAGATTGATGCTTATGCTGCCTGAACATACCATCGAAATACAAACTAATATGGCTATATTAGAAGAGTTTAAAAAAGAAATGGATACCGAACAATTATTTTACTTGTATACAATGCAAGGTATAATAGCATATCAGAACAATCAATTTCGGCAAGCATCAGAGATTTTCTCAGAAGTGTTTACATTAATTAAAAGCTACCGTATGGAAGACTGGGAGATGGCAGAGCTTTACTATATATCTAGTTTAACGCTTTTGTCTGAATCACGATATATACTTGCAATTGACTATATGAAAGCAGCCGTTTCCTATTTTAATCAAGAAATATTAATAGAACGCTCCATTGAATGTTTGATTATTTCAGGAATTGCCTATCAGAGTACTGGATTGTTAAAAGAATCCTTTGCTACATTTGAAAAAGCAAAAGAA
The DNA here is from genome assembly GCF_038005325.1 of Psychrobacillus sp. FSL H8-0484. Lineage (NCBI taxonomy): Bacteria > Bacillati > Bacillota > Bacilli > Caryophanales > Bacillaceae > Psychrobacillus > Psychrobacillus sp. FSL H8-0484. Next base: position 3,746,013 of record NZ_JBBOSZ010000001.1, read on the forward strand.
ATTAGCATTAAAATAGATTCTTCTAAATTTAATGGAATGATTGAGCATAATTTAGGTTCAAGCTATTCCCTACTAAAAGATCAACAAAAAGCCCTTTTTCATTTTCAAAGTGCTTTAGATACGAAATCTAACCCAAATGACAAAATCCTCACAATTTTTGCCATTGTGAAGGAATATCATAAAACTCGTGATTATAAAAACGCGAAAATTTGGTTGGAAAAAGCAATTGAACTATTGAATCAACTTACTGAGAAGAATAGAATTTATTACTCAAATCACTTCGCCATATACAGAGCAATCTTATTGGATGAAAAAGAATTTGTTTCCATTTTTAAAGAAGCATTGCTTTATTTTGAAGGTAAACAAGAATATATGTCTTGCTTTATTTATTGCCATGTTTTAGCGAAGAAATTAGCTGACAATAAACAATATAAACTGGCTACTATGTATTATGACATAGGATTTAATTATCATTTAAAACAATCAAAAGTAACTATTTGGGAGGAATTATCATGAAAAAAATTTTAATCGGAACATTTTGCTTATTAAGTTTATTAATCGTAATTGATGTACGTGGAGTGGACACTGCGGTGCAAAAACCGGAGATTACTTTTGTTAAACCAAATTATAACGTTAATTAAGTTAAATACTTTTTTTATCACAAAAGGGTACAAGATTCAATAACTGAATCTTGTACCCTTTCTTAATTTCAGTAACCTCTATCAGCGTAAAACTCTTCATCCATTTTGATGTGATTACTATAAACTTCTACAAACTCTATGGAATCTTCTATGCTATCTACCAACTCAAAAATATCTAAAACCATCACTAGCTTTATAGTAGTTAATTCCCCATTAGCATTTGTATATGTCACTTCTTTGAAATGTTCTTTTACCAATCCTTCGACAACTTCCATATTAGAAGCTCGAACGATATTAATCGTTTCCTCAAATGTTTTATGAGGTATAGACTCTGGTGAAGAAATATGTTCAAATAAAAGTTTTACCGAATACGTATTCTCCATTATGATCACTCCTATTCCCTCCATTTCCTATCTCTATTATTCTTTATTTACATGGAAAAAGCCACATCTTTAAGTTGAGAAAGTCTCAGTCGAAAACCTCACTTAAACGCATAATTTCATTCCTACTTTCATACCATTCATTTTATCCTTTTATATATAATTTGACTCACTCAATACACCTTTGATGTATAGGTAAAATTACTTAATGAAGTATAAAATAAAAAGAAGCTTGCAGCATTCCCTTATGGGCACTTCAAACTTCTTTTCATTCAAATATTAAACTGGCTCTCATATAGTTCGTCATAGAAGCCTTTCTTTTGCAAAAGTTCTTGATGCGTGCCAGACACGATCAGTTCCCCATGATGACTGACTAAAATTAGATCAGCGTTTTCTCATACAAATACTCCTATTGTCAGTGTCATCTTAATTGTTACAACAAGTTGATCACAATATAACAGAAGCGCTCCCTATCCACTTTGGATAAGGAGCGTCTTTCATTCCGTATATTCTATTTTCTCCAATGGCTCATATGCTGGACCTTCCAACACTTCTCCAGTGTATGTATATCTAGAGCCGTGGCAAGGACAGTCCCATGAGCTTTCTGCATTGTTAAATGCAACATCACAGCCGAGATGCGTACATACCGGTTTTACTAAATATACTTTGCCCGCATCATCTTTGTAGGCGCCTACTTTTTGGCCATTGAGTTTGATAATATCCCCCGTGCCTGTTTGTAAGTCCTCTAGCGTAAGCTTAACGTTTTCTGTTTTACCTTTAATAAGCTCTTTTGCTACATTTGCATTTGTTTTGGCAAAAGCAGTGATATCTTCTTTTTTCATTTTCGATCTGGTTGGAGCATAAAGCTCCGCAAAGCGATTGTCTATCCCCATTACATGGTCTGCCATAATTTTGGCGGCTACGGTACTATTTGTCATACCCCATTTGGCATATCCCGTTGCAACTAATACATCAGGCAGCCCCGATGTCATAGACCCTACATAGGGGATCTGATCGAGTGTGACTAAGTCCTGTGCAGACCAACGATAGGCATACCTTTTTATTTTGAATTGCTCTCGACCAAACGCCGCCAGTGCCTCAAAATTAGCGATCGTATCTCCTTGAAATCTACCCGTAATATGCCCTTCTCCACCTAGCAGCATATACCTTTTTCCATCAGAACCTAACGCTGTTCGAATGGATCTAGTTGGTTTCTCTACATTAATATATATTCCTTTTGGATAATTTGCTTCTGTAGGAGTCGCGAGTACATACGATCTTTCTGAATACATTCTAGTAAAATAAAGACCATCTTCATCATTAAAAGGAAAATGACTGCATACTAATATTTTCTTCGCACGTATTTCATTGCCATCTACCATTTCCACTAGATTTTTTGAATGAATCGATTTCGCACGTGATCCCTCGAAAAATTGAACACCATTTTCAATCGCTTTCTCCATTAATCCCTTCGCATATATTAGCGGATGAAATTGCCCCTGGTTTTCTAGCTTTAGAGATTCTTTCACGGTATATGGAAGACCTGTATCTTTTGTAAGGGTTACTCCCTCGATTCCAAGCCTGATGTAGGCATCCATTTCTTTCTGAAGTATTTCCACACCATCTGCTGTATCCGCATATAAAAAAGCATCTACCTTTTCATAGTTACAATGAATCCCTAATTCAGACACCGTTTGTTCAATGAAATGTTTCGCTTCGTTATTTGCTTCATAATATAATCTCGCATCCACATCTCCGAATGTATTGATCAGCTGTTGATAGATTGGCCCATGTTGAACCGTAACCTTTGCTGTAGTGAAACCGGTTGTCCCCTCTAACACTTTACTTCCTTCTATTACCATTACTTTTCTCCCACTTTTACTCAGCATGTAAGCTGCTGTAATTCCAGTAAGACCTGCACCAATAATAACAACATCTGTCTCTATACTTTCACTTAATTTCGGAAACATTGGAAAATCGTTTGTTGCTCGCCAATATGATTGTGATTCACTCGGTAATATTGTGTCTGGCATTATATTTCCTCCTTTTTTTACAGTGTCTATCTATTAACGAAACTTTATTCAATTGGAATCGTATAAAATAAAAGAAGTAAAGGAGGGATACCATGGATTTATTTTATATAATGAGTACAATAGGACCTATATTTTTTATTATTATTTTTGGACTAATTATTTTTACGTTTATCAAAGGGATTGGCGAATGGAATAAAAACAATAACTCCCCCAAGCTATCTGTACCTGCTCAAGTAGTAACGAAGCGCACGAAAACAAGTGGTGGGTCTGGAAATAGTTCTTCCTCTACCTCCTATTTCGTAACATTTCAAGTAGACAGTGGAGATCGAATGGAACTAAAACTAAGTGGTCGAGAGTATGGAATGCTTGCAGAAGATGATCTTGGAATCATAGCTTTTCAAGGGTCAAGATTTCTAAGCTTTGAGAGAAGAAATTAAAAAAATCCTCTTCCAATTGATACTGGGAGAGGATTTTATCATTTAATTCTGGATAAGGATTTGTTACCGCATACTAATAGCTAGCATTATTTGGAAGAGGAAATACCTTCATCTTCTGCAATCTTATTCAAAGCACCAACGAATGTTTCCAAAGGCTGTGCACCAGAAATGGCATATTTATCATTCAATACAAAAAACGGAACACCGCGAACGCCGATTTGGCCAGCTCTTGCGATATCTGCTTGCACCTCAGTTAAATAATCATCGGAATTGAGTACTTTATCTGCTTCGTCTCTAGGTAATCCAATAGATTCGATTAGATCTAAAAGGACCTCATCTTTTCCAATGTCTTTTGCTTCAATGAAATATGCTTGAAGCAATAACTCGTTTGCCTCTTTCGCTTTCCCTTGTGCAGATGCCCATTTCACTAATCGATGTGCATCTAGCGTGTTTGCTGGCTTCATTGTATCAAAATTATAATCTAGCCCAACTGTTTTTGCTTGCTCTACTACTTGAGCTGTCATTCCTTTTGCAGCTTCTATTGTGGAACCATATTTTTCAGCAAGCGATTCATAGATGCTCTTATCCGATGTTTTAGGAGAATGCGGGTCTAACTCAAAGCTTTTAAATTCAACCTCAGCCTGACTTGCAAAACCAGCTTGCTCTATAGCTTCTTCTAAACGTCTTTTACCAATATAACAAAACGGACATACGAAATCTGACCATACTTCAATTTTCATCTCAATCACCTCACTCCCATTGTATAGAGTCCATCGCTTGAGTTCAAAATAATTGCTTAGAAAAGTTATTCTTCCAACTTTCATGAGTATTCTTCCAAAACTCCGTGACATTCATCCAAAACTCAACACTATTCTTCCAATAATCACTGGTATTCATCCAAAACCATAAAAAATACCAAGAGAGAAAGGAACCCCCTTGTTATGAGTTAGTTAGTTAGATAATGCTTCTGTCAACGCTGGTACTACTTGCTTTTTACGAGATACTACACCTTTTAATAGGGCAGTGTTGTTTTCAAATTTCGCACCAAATGCAGCTTCTGCTTTTAGCGCTACTTTACCAAGTGCTAGTGCTACAGAGTCGTTGTTAAGGATATCTGTTACGACGAAGAAGAATAAATCTAACTCTTTTTCTTGGATTTCACGTGTGATTAAGTCTTCTAGTTCTTCTTGGCGACCCATAACATCGTTTACATCTACTGCATTTACTTGTGCGATGACTACTTTGTACTCGCCCATACCAAATTCTTTAGCGTCCAAAGAAAGTAGATCTTCTAAGCTTTTATCGCTTAAATCTGCTCCTGCTTTCAGCATGGCTAGTCCATACTCTTCTGCATTTACGCCTGCGATTTTTTCAAGCTCACGTGCAGCTACAACATCTTCTTCTGTACATGTTGGTGATTTAAATAGTAGCGTATCTGAAACAATTGCAGAAAGCATTAATCCTGCAATATTTGCTGGGATATCTACGCCTTTTTCTTTATAGAGTTTATTTAAAATAGTCGCTGTGCATCCTACTGGTTCTGCACGGTAGTATAAAGGATCTGCAGTTTCGAAGTTTGCAATACGGTGGTGATCAATTACTTCTGTTACATACACTTCTTCGATGCCATCTGCACTTTGCTGTTTTTCATTGTGATCGACTAAGATTACTTTTGTCGCTTCATTTGCAACGTTTTCAATAATTCTTGGTGCTTCAAAACCGAATTTTTCTAAAGCAAATTTTGTTTCATTGTTTACTTCACCTAATGCAACGGCTTCTGCTTCTACGCCAATTGCATTTTTTAAATATGCATATACGATTGCTGATGTAATTGTGTCTGTATCTGGGTTTTTATGTCCAAAAACTAATACTTTTTCCATGAATAATCCTCCTAATCAATTATGCCTCGACGTAATTGCGTCCAGATTTTGAATTGAGCTTGCTCAATTAACTCCTTTCAAAATCTGTGACATCCGCCGGAGGCTTTAACTTTTTTCAGCCTGGGTTTGAAATAGTCAACATTTTGGCATCCATCATACTTATAGAAGTGGAATACTTCCGCTGAAAAAAGTTAATCAATTTCCGAATTTATTTTATCACACATCATGCTGCTCATTGAAAAGTAAATTTGCTAATTGATGTTTTTGCTGTAAAAAGTCAGCCAGTGTATATGCATCCAATACTTTTAAATACGCAATCAAAGCTCGATTCAATGCACCTTTCAATCCACAAACAGGCGTTATTACACATCTATTGGTTTTACAATCAAAGCATTCAACTAGATGAAAATCGTCCTCTGTATGCCTGACTACTTGTCCTATATTAATAGCTTCCGGCTCCATCGCTAAACGAATGCCTCCGCCTCTTCCTCGTATCGTTTCGATATAACCGAGTTTCCCTAACTCATGGGTGACCTTCATCAAGTGATTCTTCGAAATACCATACGCATCAGAAATCGCTTGAATCGTCGAAAGTTCGTTTTTTTCTTTTGCACCTAGGTATATTAACACGCGAAGTGAGAAATCTGTATACATAGTTAATCTCATATTGCCACCGCCATTCTACCTTCTCATTATAACGACTATGACAAATTCGTGAAAGAAATGTGTCTGATTTATTACATGAAATATAAAATGCATTTAAAGATGTATTTTAAATATTGCTTTAAAGAATCGTGAGGAGTATCGTAATAGTTGTAAATAACAAAACAAGAAAAGGACGTGTATTAATATGTTATCTCAACAAACAATTGATATCGTAAAATCTACAGCGCCTGTTTTAGAAGTTCACGGAGTTGCTATTACAACTACTTTCTATAAAAATATGTTCGAAGCACATCCAGAACTATTAAATATATTTAATCATGCAAACCAAGCAAAAGGACGCCAACAAACTGCTCTTGCGAATGCAGTATATGCAGCAGCAGTGCACATCGATAATCTAGCTGCAATCATTCCAGCGGTAAAACAAATCGGTCACAAACACGTAAGTCTTGGTATTAAACCAGAACACTATCCAATCGTTGGTGAACACTTACTTGGTGCAATTAAAGAAGTACTTGGCGATGCTGCAACAGACGATATTATCAATGCATGGGCAGAAGCTTATGGAGTAATCGCCAATGCATTCATCGGTATTGAAGAAGAAATGTACGTAGCAGCCGAATCAAAACAAGGTGGCTGGAGATTCTTTAAAGATTTCACTGTTGCCCATATAGAAAAAGAAAGTGACAATATTACTTCTTTCTACTTAAAACCTGCAGATGGAAACATGCTACCTACTTATGAACCTGGTCAATTCATTACAATTCGAGTAAGCGTTCCAGGTGAAGAGTATTTACTAAACAGACAATATAGCTTATCAAAAGCATCAGATGTAGAAACATTCCGTATTTCGGTGAAAAAAGAAGATGAAAATGATCCAGCAGGAAAAGTTTCGGTTCACCTACACAACAATGTAAACGTGGGAGATACAGTAGAGCTTACTGCACCAGCTGGAGATTTCATTTTAGATCCAGAGAAAACAACTCCTGTGACATTTATAAGTGGTGGGGTTGGAATCACTCCTATGATGAGTATGTTCGAAACTATCGCGAAAAACCAACCTTCTCGAAAAGTATCTTTCATTTATAGTGCACGTAACGAGAGCCTACATCCATTTGACAAAGATATTCGTTTTTTAATGGAAACAATGGAAGATGCAAAATATGTGACGCTTTACTCAGATACTGAAGATGGATTTATTACAAAAGATGTATTAGCTACTCATGCCATTCAAAGTGGAGATGTATACGTTTGTGGACCGGTTGGGTTTATGGAAGCAATGATTAATCATTTACTAGAAATAGGCTTTGCAAATGAACAAATTCACTATGAATTCTTCGGTCCTGCCATGCAATTAGAGTTAGTTTAAAATTTCTCATATGATAAAACGTGTTACTTTGTATAGAGTAACACGTTTTTTTTATAGGAATTTTTTAATGTATAATTATGCTTTTAGTAGTATTAATAGTTATTTGGAAATGCTATAATTATCCTATAATTCTTAATAAAAGAAGAAATGAGTGAAATATTCATAATGTCCAAACACTTCGAGAGCAAATACATACCCCTTTCTACTTTTTTTAAACAATCTACATTTAAAGAACTTACTTTAACTTACGATGAAATTGAAGCAATTATAGGACATGTTTTACCAAATGCTGCATACTTGAGCAGTAGTTGGTGGAAAAAAACAAAACCACCTGCTCTCCATTACTTTGCATGGGTAGATCATGGATATTCTATTAAGGATGTTAATTTAGGTAAATCCGTTCTTTTCCATAGTGCCTTACATGAGAAAGATGAACGAATTACGGATGAAAACAATCAACAGGATATTCTAGTTATTCGAGAAGCTGAACATGAAGATGCGCGCGCTTTTATTACCTTACAAGAAACAATTTTTGCCGAGACGGACTTCATGCTGTTTGGGAAGTCTGATATTCAACTAACCGTTCAAAGCATCCGAAAAAGTATGACTTCATGGAAAAACTCTCAAAATTCTATTTTACTTTTAGCAATAATGAATGGACAGTTTGCTGGTTACGTTAAGTTCATAGGAGGACCAGCTCCTCGCGCTTTGCATAGAGCCTCGGTAGTCATTGGTGTAAAACAACAGTTTGCTAAAAAAGGCATCGCTTCTTCCCTCATGATTCATGGAGAGAAATGGGCAAAAGAAGTGGGAATTTCAAAGCTAGAACTTACCGTGATTAAAGAGAATATCAATGCCCAAAAGCTCTATAAAAAACTGGGCTTTGAAAACGAGGGCACAAGAAAGAATGCACTCGTTATAAATGATCAAATTGTTGATGAATTTTACATGGGAAAACAAATCTAAGAGTATAGTAGGGACGACCATGACCGTGGTTAGTCTATTTTAATGAATGTTGCGAATAAACGATTATATGTTACGCTTAAGCATTTTTCCTATACAAAAAGGGGCTGTCCCTAAAGTCATACATTGACTGAGAGATGGTCCCTTTCCAATGTATTGATTCCGTTCCAGACGGACGCTTTCCGCGGGCATGGCTTCAGTCTCCTCGTCGCTTTTGCTCCTGCGGGGCCTTCAGCTCACGCTATTCCCGCTGGAGTCGCCGTCTTTCACTAGAATCAATTGCCTTCAAAAAATAGTAGTTTTAATAAAAAGTATACAAAAAACAGGTGTAGAAAAAGACTAATTTTTCTACACCTGCTTCAATTTATGGGCTTATTGGACAGCCCCTCACCTTGTTTTCGATACATATGTGTTATTTGTTTCCCAGTATCTATAAGGATAGTGCACTGCCTCACCACTGTTCTCGATGCCTATTCTTGGACCAGTTGAAATCGATGTAACTTGCTCACCTTCTGCAATGTACAATGGCTTTTCACTCCAACACTTACCATAGTACTCCATCGAGATTGCCATCGCTTTTGTTAATTTTCCAGGTCCGTTTGTCCACTGTTTCATGGGTAGATTATTACGGAACTCTTTCATTAGCACTAGTCCTTCTATTGGTTCTACTGCTCGTATTAAAATGGCATTTGGGGTCCCAACTACACCAGATACGACGTTAATGAGCGTATGCGTATGCATTTGATAGGTGTAAATAAGTCCAGGTTCTCCAAACATTACTTCTGTACGTTTGGTTCTCCTGTTTCCAAAGCTATGCGCTGCTCTATCCTCCGCCCCCATATATGCTTCTGTTTCTACGATTTTTCCGATTAGTAAGCCACTGGTATGTTCGTGCACTATGTACTTTCCGATTAATTTTTCTGCAAGCTCTAACGTTGGTTGATGAAAAAAGGACACATCAATAGGTTTCACTTTAAATAAACCCCATTTTCTTTGCTTCGAATGTAAGCTCTTCTCGGAATTTTGGGTGTGCAATAGATATAAGCTGCTTAGCACGCTCTGAAATTGGTTTCCCAAACATTTTGGCCACACCATACTCTGTTACAATCATATCAACGTCATTTTTAGAAGTCGTTACAACTGAACCAGGTGTAAGGCTTAGCTTAATACGGGAGAGTTCATCATTTTTCGCTGTAGACGTCATACAAACATAGCCCTTCCCTTCTTTTGCAAACCGCACTCCACGAGCAAAGTCTGCTTGTCCACCAGAAGAAGAATAATACTTTCCAGCTACTGTTTCAGATGCACATTGCCCAAACAAATCCACTTCTGTTGTAGCATTAATCGAAACAATACGTTCTTCCTTGGCAATTTCACGCGGGTCATTGACTATGCTTACTGGTAAAAACTCCACTGCCGGATTATTATGCAAAAAGTTATAAAGCTTGTTGGATCCGAAAGCGAACGTTGCAATAATTTTCCCTTTATTCGTAAACTTATGCGTTCCGTCAATAGCACCAGCTTCTACTAGCTCCACGATTCCATCAACAAACATTTCTGTGTGAATACCTAAGTGTCGATGATCTTTTAGTAATGTAACTACTGCATTTGGTATTGAACCTATCCCAATCTGCAACGTATCACCATTTTGAATGGTCTCTGTCACAAATTCTGCAATCTTGATATCCTTTTCTTCAATTGGTGCTGCAATATCTTGCAATAAAGGACGATTATTTTCTACAAAACCAGCGATTTGACTAATGTGAATTTGGTTTTGCCCAAACGTCCGAGGCATATGCTTATTTACTTCTAATATAAAGGGAACCGATCCAATAAATTCACTTACGATGTCCGCCTGTGTTCCTAATGAAAAATAGCCAAATTCGTCCATTGGCGACGCAACCGCCATAATCATCGAAAGATTCGTAGAGCTCTTCAAGATTCTCGGCACTTCATGAAAATGGTTGGGAACAAGATCGAGCATCCCCTGATGGAACATTTTTCTCGTAGCCCCACCTAAAAAATATGAAATATGCTTGAGTTTTCCAGGGAATGCGCCTTCTATATAATTTCTAGGTTGTAACGCTAATAGTTGGTGTATCTTCACATTAGTTAATTCATCGGCATGTTCCTCTAAAATATCTAATAATTTATGTGGTTCTCCGTTTGCTAATGGGAGAATTATATCAGCATCTTTTGGAATGAAGTCTATTAGTTGTTTATCTGTTAGTTGTTTGTTTTTCATGTCGGTGTACTCCTGTTGCTATTAGATTTTCCCAGCTTGAATCGTTGGCGCAGTATCTAGAAAGGCTCTTACTTCCTTTGGATTTTGCAATATGCATATATCTACTTGTTTTGTTTCTCTTAATATTTTTAATGTACCAGGACGGACATCCTTTGGAAAACGCCACACCCATTTGACAAACTCCATGTCTATTTTTTCATTACAGCCTGGTGCCATATCTGGACGAGTTTTTCCTCTGTGTACCCATGCTCTTTTTAAAATGCGATACATACAGAGGACTTTTGGGAAGTCTAGAAAGATTATTAAATCAGCGTATTTCGCTCTTAATTCTAAAGTAGAGTCAAAGTTCCCATCCATGATCCACTCATCTTCTTCTAGTGTCATTTTAATTTTTTTCAGAAACTCAGGCTTCGGAGTAGGAACCCATCCTGCGTTCCAAAATAGTGCATCTAAATGTACGAGAGGTAAATTCCACTTTTCAGCAAGCTTTGTTGATAAAGTAGACTTTCCAGCACCACTTGAACCGATAATTAGTATTCGTTTATGTTTAAGTTGCTCCAAACCCTACACCCCTTTGATTGGCCATTCTTACATATTACTATGTTTCCTTCCTGAGACAAAACAAAAACCCGCTCCTTTAAAAGGAGCAGGCTTATTCTCTTATTCTAATTCGACTTGTTTCGTTTCTGTACCAAGGAGTAATACTGCTAACACTCCAATGACAATGGCAATACAGAATATCCCGAAAATCCATCCAATTTCATATCCTGCAGTAACAAGTGAACCAACTAATAATGGTCCAAGAATTCCTCCAATACGCCCTACAGAAGCAGCCATTCCTGAGCCTGTTGCACGAATAACAGCTGGATACTGTTCTGGCGAATATGCATATAAAGCTCCCCAAGCTCCTAAATTAAAGAATGAAAGAAGCATACCAGAAATCAGGAGCAATGTAGTTGATTCTGCAGAGCCAAATACAAAGGCACTTGCTGCAGTACCAAGTAAATACGTAACTAACACAAATTTTCTTCCCGCTTTTTCGATTAACCAAGCAGCAGAGAAATAACCTGGCAATTGAGCTAGTGTCATAATTAACACGTATTCAAAGCTTTTAATAAGTGTAAATCCTTTTATCACCATAACACTCGGTAACCATAAGAACATTCCATAGTAAGAAAATACAACCGTAAACCAAACAATCCAAAGCATAAATGTTCGTTTTGCATATTTTTTGGACCAAACTTCTTTTATATTTTGTAGAATCGATCTAGACTCTGTTTTTTTGGTAGTGTATTGAGGTGAATCCGGCAATTTTATACGCAAATAAATTGCGTAAAAAGCAGGTAAAGCAGTAATAAGTAAAGCGATTCTCCAGCCGTAATCCGGAATGATAAAGTATGCAATAAGTGCGGATGCTAACCAACCAGCTGCCCAGAAACTTTCTAATAATACAACTACTCGCCCTCTTTCTTTTGCTTCCACACTTTCAGATACTAGAGTAGATGCAACAGGCAGTTCCCCACCAAGCCCCATACCAACGAAAAATCGTAAAATTAAAAATGCAAATAAGGTAGTGGTAAGAGCAGATAATCCACTTGCAATCGAGAACATTAATAATGTGATCATAAATATTTTTTTACGTCCTACTTTGTCAGCAAAAACGCCAAATACTAGAGCACCAACTGCCATCCCAATAGAGTTAACACTACCTATCCACCCCATCTCTCCTGGCGTTAAGTTCCACTCTACTGCAAGTGCGGCGATAACGAATGAAAGAATACCAACATCCATCGCATCAAACATCCATGCAAGACCAGCAATTCCAAGTAATTTATTTTTTGATAGTGGTTTTTGTTGCTTCACTGTTGTCATTTTTTACTCCTGTCTTTACACCTGTAATGTTTTTTGTTTACATGTTTAGTATACGCATTGAATAGTAAACTTACAATAGAAAATTAATCTTGTTTTTTAAATTTTATTAAGGTAAAATGTCCTTTATAGAAATACATATGTTTATTCAAGGAGAACAGAGAGGCGGATTACATTATGGCTTGGCAAGGACTTATTGAACAGTATAAAGAATATTTACCTGTAACAGAGAAAACACCTAAACTATCATTACTCGAGGGAAATACGCCTCTTATTAAACTAGATAACTTGTCAAAAGAACTTGGAATTGAGCTTTATGGAAAAGTGGAAGGTGCAAATCCGACTGGTTCATTTAAAGATAGAGGAATGGTATTCGCTGTTGCAAAAGCAATCGAAGAAGGAAGCGAATGTGTTATTTGTGCTTCTACAGGAAACACTTCCGCCGCCGCCGCTGCATACGCTGCTCGTGCAGGAATTAAATCCATCGTTGTGATTCCGAAAGGGAAAGTAGCCCTTGGAAAATTAGCACAAGCATGCATGTATGGTGCTAAGATTATTGAAATTGATGGAAACTTTGATGACGCACTACAAATTGTTCGTAACGTCAGTGAAACAACTCCAGTGTCACTTGTTAACTCAGTCAATCCACATCGTATAGAAGGGCAAAAAACCGCTGCTTTTGAAATTGTAGACGCTTTAGGCTCTTCCCCAGACTTTTTATGTATTCCAGTCGGAAACGCAGGTAACATTAGCGCTTATTGGAAAGGATTTAAAGAATATAATGAAGTAAAACAATCTGGTTTACCGAAAATGTTTGGTTTTGAAGCAGAAGGTTCTGCTGCAATCGTACATGGTGCACCGATTGCTAACCCTGAAACAGTGGCAACTGCTATTCGTATTGGGAATCCAGCAAGCTGGTCTTTAGCGGAAGCAGCTCGTGACGAATCACACGGTATTATTGATTCTGTGACAGATGAAGAAATTTTAAACGCGTATCAGTTGATTGCTAGTCGTGAAGGTATTTTTGTAGAACCAGGATCAGCCGCTTCTTTAGCAGGCGTTATCAAATCTGTAAACGGTGGAAAAATTCCCGCAGGCAGCAAAGTAGTTACAGTGTTTACTGGTAATGGGTTAAAAGATCCGGATACCGCAATGCAAGTTTCTACAGTTGACTTAGTATCTTTACAAAATGACGAGGAAGCAATTCGTCAATATATTGAGGGAATACTATGAGTAAGAAATGGGCTATTTCAATACCTGCAAGTACAGCGAACTTAGGACCTGGTTTTGATTCAATCGGAATTGCATTAGATAAATACCTAGAACTTGAAGTGGAATTAGCTACTGAATGGAAGATTGACAACTTATCAGGAAATTTACCTATTGTCCCAAATCCACAGGACCATTTAATTGTTCGAGCAGCTCAAAAAACGGCTCAAATGCACGGCATAATTTTACCAGCGTGTCATGTGAAAGCAAATAGTGAAATTCCACTTGCACGTGGTATGGGAAGCAGCGCTTCTGCCATTGTTGCTGGAATAGAACTAGCAAATCAAGTCCTAGCGCTCGAGCTTTCTTCGCATGATAAGTTAAAGGTAGCGACTCTAATGGAGGGGCACCCGGATAATGCAGCAGCTTCCATATTTGGAGGCTTTACCATCTCTTCTAGTGCAGAAAATGGAGAGATTCATGTTTTTCATGCGTACCATATTGATGCATCTTTTGTTTTATTCATTCCTAATTTTGAATTAAAAACAGAAGCAGCAAGAAGTGTGCTACCTGAAAGCTATACACGCAAAGTTTCAGCACAGGCAAGTGCTACGGCAAACTTATTAACAGCCGCTTTTCTTTCTCAATCCTTTGAACAAGCTGGCATTTATATGGAGCAGGATTTATTTCATGAACCATATCGACTCGATTTGATTCCTCAAAGTAGAGAGATAAAAGCTCAAGCAAAAAAAGCAGGAGCATTTGGCACTTGTATAAGTGGAGCAGGACCTACGCTTCTATCTCTTGTCCAAAAAGGTACAGAAGAAGAGTTCGTCTCCAAGTTAAACGGAATCTTCCCTGATTTTGACCTTGTACCCGTAGCGATCAATCGAACAGGAACTGTTGTATCAAAAAATAAAAAAGGCAGTGCGGTTCTCGTTCATTGAGAATTGCACTGCCTTTACTTTATGCTAATAATACTAGACTAATAGCCATCACCATCATTCCAGCGATAACGCCGTAGATAGAAGAATGTGCTTCATCATACTTTTTAGCGGCCGGTAATAAACCGTCTAATGAAACAAACACCATAATTCCTGCTACTGCAGCGAATACTACTCCAAACATAACTCCATTTAAATACGGCATTAATATTAAGTAAGCGAGAAAAGCTCCTATTGGTTCTGCAAGACCTGATAGAAAGGATAACTTAAATGCTTTTTTACGACTTCCAGTAGCATAGTAAATCGGAACTGCAACCGCTATCCCTTCAGGAATATTATGGATTGCGACTGCAATAGCAATTGCTATCCCCAGATTAGGGTCTTGCAGTGCAGACATAAATGTAGCAATGCCTTCTGGGAAGTTATGAATGCCAACTGCAAGGGCTGTAAAAACACCCATTTTCATCAGCTTGGTATACTCAGCGTTGCTTGGCTCTACATCCATATCCTCGACGCTCTTCACTTCATGAGGATTACCTAGCTTAGGTAATAGACGGTCTATTGCCGCTATGAAAATCATTCCACCAAAAAAACCAACGATTGTCATCCAATAACCATTAGTTGCTCCAAGCTCTACTACTAATGCATCTTTAGCCTTTACAAAAATTTCAACTAAGGATACGTATATCATAACTCCCGCAGAAAAACCTAATGCGACAGATAAAAACTTCGTATTTGTTCGCGAAGTCAACAAGGATAGTAAACTCCCAATACCTGTTGCGAGGCCAGCAAATAATGTGAGTAATAATGCAAAAATTACATTTTCATCCATTGACCCAACTTCTTTCTATATCCATTTTAATCTATTATAAGTAACTTGTTTCCCTTGCGCAACTTTTTTCAACTAAAGAAATTGTCAACTTTTTTGAGTCAATATATAATTCCCTATTTTCAGCCAATCTTCTGTTAAATAATCTCGATTAGAAGGACGATAAAATACAGAAGCAGGATGGTAGGTTGGAATAATAACATAGTTCTCTGTGGACCAGACATATTCGGTTGAGTCGAGCGATTTTAGATGTCGTATAGGACGATTCAAAATTTGACCATGGAGTTCGGATACTTTTTCCCCTTTACCAAGTAAACGTTGCAGGCCTACATTACCCAACGTGACAATTACCATCGGAGCTATATGTTGTAACTCATAATCTAGAATAGGGGCATGCGCTACAATTTCTTGCTTTGTAGGAGGACGATTATATTTTCTTATCGTTATTTCTCCGTTTCTTGTCTTTTTTTCTCTCCATACATACGGACGACTTCGCACTGCACTTGTCATATATACATCATCTCTTGATAATCCTATGCTAGTAAGTGATTTATTTAATTCTTCCCCTGCCCTTCCGATAAACGGCACTCCTTGTATCGCCTCATTTTCTCCAGGTGCCTCTCCAATTAACATTAGAGTTGGTTTTTTCGGACCTTTTCCTTTCACAAAGCCTTCTACCGGGAATCCATCTATTCTTTTTATGCATAGATCCATTAATTCCTTAGGTAATTGAAACATTTGATGTCGCTCCTTATAAAAAATCCTCTCCATATAGGAAAGGATTTAGATTTTATTCGTTTTAGAAATTCTCTTTCTGTATTCATACCACAATGCAACAATTACAAACCAAGTATAACCAACCATCCAACCTGCGAATACATCAGACGCATAATGACGATATTCCGCAATACGAGACAAACCAATCATAGTCGTAAGTATGACTGCTCCGCTCCATACTAGCACTCGTATTTTTTTATTTGACTGCTCCTCTGTTAGAAAAAAAGCGATTGTAAATACATAGAGTAATCCAACCATTGCGTGCCCAGAAGGAAAACTAAAGCTTTCTAATTGATGAGGAACATCTGGTCGATCTCGCTGAACCCATTTTTTAATTAATTGGTTCAGAACATTTCCAACTCCAACAGCAAATAAAACAAAGAGCATGCCACGATAATTTTTTTGACGTCCCCATAAATAGACAAGCAAAACTAGCATTACTACAACAACCAGTTTTGTTTCGCCTAAATAGTGAAAGGCTATAATTAGTTTATTGCCCCCTAATAAATTTGCCATTTTATGATCAAGCTGAATTATTTCATCTCTAGTAAAGTTTATAAATAATGTCGCGAATCCTAACAATGTTACCAAACCAAGTGGATAAAACCATTTTTTCACTGTTCCCCACTCCTTTCAAACGTATTCATGACAAAAGTATAGACTACATTATAACTATGTACAATGGAAAGAAGTTTGCATAATGAAGTTCCCCATATAGAGATAATGCGTCTTAATAAGCTCTGTTATATGACCGCTAGGATTTCCGCTACAGGCGGACGCTTTCCGCGGGGTGAGCGATGGGCCTTCACCGCCGCTTCGCGTACGGTGTGAAGTCTCATCTGTCTCACTTGATCCCTCCGGAGTCGCCGCCTCCGCTGCAATCAATGGGTACCTCTTGCTAATTTAGCTTCTGCATTTATCAGAGATTTAAATTGATCAGATCCACTTGCACTGTTTATTCAAACTGATTAGAAAATGCTGTCTCCAAATAAGGGGAGCATTTATTAGCATAAAGTTCATTTCATTCAGCCATTTATTGTAATAATCTCGCGTATCCATTGCCGTCTCACTTCAAGTAAACTTGTTAGATTAAGAAATTGGTTGCTTTCAATGACCGATTTGTTGCTCTACGCCATTTTTTGGATTCATGCATTTGAAAAACTGGATAAAATTTTGTTTTAGCGAGTCGATACTAATAAGTATGAAATTTCGGTGGATTGTAGCGGAAGGGCGGCGACTCCTGCCGGATGAGTGAGACAGATAAGCCATCGCAGGCGAACGCGTAAGCGTCGGCGATGACTTATCGCTCACCCGGCGGAAAGCGTCCGCCCTGGAGCGGAAATCCTATGCGGAAACTTCTTACGACGCATTATTTCTAAAGAGTGGAATAACTTAAGTTGTTTGGAGAAAACTATTGGCATAACATTAATCTTATAATTTCCTAAGCCACAAAAAAATCCACGAGAATCAATTCCTCGTGGATTTCTATTATTTACTTGCTTTTAACTCGTATAGACCGCCGCTGGATTCAATAATATGATCGGGTTTTGGCTTACCAAGGTTTGCTTTATGACCCGCAATATGCTCGGGGCTCTTCTCCCAATTTTTCCAGTCTTGTTCTGATTCCCATGCCACTACGACTAGAACCTCTTCTTCACCACGACGCACCTTTTTTACAAGTACTTCAAGTTTTACAAAACCTGGTTGCTTTTCGATAAGCCCTTCACCTTTAAAACGGTCTACGACAAGTTGGGAAGTTCCTTCTTTAACAATCATACGTCTAATTTGATAAAACATATTATTTAATTGCCTCTAAAACTGCATCAATTTTAGCGTTTTCTGACTCAATACCACCACCTGATAAGTACCAAGCTTCTGGATCTAAGTAATATACTTTGCCATTTTTAACGGCATTTGTTTTACTTACGATTTCATTTTCAATCGCTGCTTTTGTACCAGATTCTCCTTCAATAGCTACTGCATCTCGATCAACAATGAATAAGATATCAGGATTTTTCTCAAGCACATATTCATATGAAACGTTTTGACCATGTGTAGAAACTTCTAAGTTTTCATCAACCGCTTTAAAGCCATAGACATCATGAATTACACCAAAACGTGAACCAGGACCGTATGCACTTAATTCTCCTTCAGAAGCAAGTACTACTAAAGCTTTTTCTTCTATACTTTCAGTTTTCCCTGCTAATTCTGCAACTTTTGCATCAATTTCTTCTAATGCTGCAGTTGCTTCTGCTTCTTTACCGAACATTTTACCAGCTAATTCTGTATTAGCTTTAAAAGAGTTCATATAGTCAGTAGTATCTAATCCAACATAAACTGTTGGAGCAATTTTACTTAATTCTTCATAGGCATCTGCTTGACGACCAGAAATGAAAATGACATCTGGGTTCATCATACTGATAGCTTCGAAATCCGGTTCTTTTAATGCTCCAGCATTTTTGTATGTAGCTTCATCTGCATATTTGCTTAAGTATGTCGGAAGGCTACTTGTAGATACCGCAGCTACATCAACTTCAAGTGCATCTAATGTATCTAAGTAACCATAGTCAAACACAACAACTGTTTCTGGTTTTGCATCAAGCGTAACTTCTTTATATCCCTCTGGTTGTGCAATTGTTAATGGGTAAACGGAAGCTTCTTCTGCCCCTCCAGTTGTTTCTTCAGTTGTTTCTTCAGTTGCTTTTTCATCTGTAGTTGACACATCTTCTTTTGTTTCATCATTTGAACCACATGCAGCTAATACTAATAACAGTAGTGCAAACATAATTGCTAAAAATTTATACTTTTTCATTTGTAAACTACTCCCTTTTTTTATGAATTAAAATATACACAAATGCGACAACTATTCATTTCTTGGATAGGAATATCCATATCATAAATCTCTTTAAGCGCATCCGAATTAATGATTTCATGTGTTGGCCCGTCTTTAATGACACGACCATCTTTTAATGCAACGATATAATCCGAATAAACGGAAGCAAAGTTAATATCGTGTAAAACTATTACAACTGTTTTACCAAGTTCTTCTACAAGCTTGCGAAGAATCTTCATAATTTGAACGGAATGCTTCATATCCAAATTATTTAATGGCTCATCTAACAATATAAATTCTGTATCTTGCGCGATAACCATTGCAATGAAAGCACGCTGGCGTTGACCACCAGAAAGCTCATCTAAATAATTATTCTCTAAATCTGCTAAGTTCATATACTCAATTGCTTGATCGACCATTTTAATATCCTCAGCGTTTAAACGGCCTTTTGAATAAGGAAAACGACCAAATGACACTAATTCACGAATAGTTAAACGCACATTCATATAATTCGATTGCTTTAAAATGGACACGCGTTTTGAAAACTCATCGGATTTCCATTTACGAACATTTGATTTATCTAGTAAAACTTCCCCTGTGTCTGCGTCCAATAAACGACTTACCATCGACAAAAGTGTAGATTTCCCTGCTCCATTAGGTCCAATAAACGAAGTAATTTTTCCTGACTGGATATTCACGCTAACATTGTCCACAACTGGCTTTTTAGCAAAATATTTGGTTACCTCTTTTACTTGGATCATGATGTAGCTCGACTCTCCTTTAATAATAAATAAATGAAGTAAATCCCACCGAGAAAGTTAATAATTACGCTAAGTGTTGTGTCGAATGTAAATATACGTTCAACGATCCACTGTCCGCCAATTAAAGCAATTAAACTCATTAAGCTTGCTCCCGTGATGAGTACTGAATGTTTATAGGTGTTAAAGAATTGATAAGATAAGTTTGCAACGATTAATCCAAAGAATGTAATCGGACCAACAAGCCCGGTTGAAGTAGCAATTAATATAGCTGATAGAACTAGCATTCTTTTTACTATTTTGTCGTAATCCACACCTAGGTTAATGGCATTGTCTCGACCTAATGACATTACATCCAACTCTTGAATAGTGCGCCATCCATACATAATCGATAACACAATAATGACCATTGCAATCCAAACCAAATCACCATTCACGTTATTAAAGCTTGCAAACATCTTATTTTGTAAGCTTGTAAACTCATTCGGATCTATTAGTACTTGAAGGAAAGTTGAAATACTTCCCAAAAAAGTTCCCATAATAATCCCAACAAGCAGCAAGAAATAGATTGGACGTTTCCCTGAGTTGAATAAAAAGCGATAAAGTAGAAGGGCAAAGACGATCATCGCTAAAACAGATATAAAGAAATTATAATTTTTGTTAATAACTAAAATCGACATCGACCCAAAGAAATAATAAATACAAGTTTGAACTAACATGTATAACGAGTCGAGCCCCATTACACTTGGAGTTAAAATTCGATTATGAGTAATTGTTTGGAAAATTACGGTTGAATATGCAATTGCTACGCCTGTAAGCGCCATCGCCAATACTTTAATCGCACGACGTGGAAGTGCATAATCATAGCTTCCATTCAATCCTTGAAATAAATAAAGTATGATGGAAACCAAAACCAAAGCCAATAGTATGAGCATTTTTGTTCTGTTACGCATATGCTTTCCCCCTAAACAACAAGAATAGGAAGATTGCACTTCCGATTACACCAACCGTCATGCCAATCGGGATTTCATATGGGAAAATTATTACCCTACCTAAAATGTCGCATACTAACAAAAAAATGACTCCTAGCAATGCTGTATGTGGTAGCGTTTTTTCTAAATGGTCCCCTTTATAAATAGAGACAATGTTTGGGATGATTAAACCTAAAAATGGGATCATTCCAACTGTCAAAACAACAGTGGTAGAAATTAAAGCGACTAGGACCAAGCCTAAATTCAGCACTCTATTGTAAGATAGACCGAGGTTTCTTGCAAAATCCTCCCCCATCCCAGCGACAGTAAAACGATTAGCATAGAAATAAGCAATTATAAGTACAGGTACACTTATGTAAAGCAGTTCGTATCTGCCTTTTAATATCAAGGAGAAGTCTCCTTGTAGCCAGACAGTAATATTTTGAATAATGTTTGCTTTGTAAGCAAAAAACGTCGTAATGGAAGCTAATATGTTTCCGAACATCAGACCAACAAGCGGAACAAATATTGCATCTTTAAATTTAATCCGATTTAATATTTGCATGAAAAGGAATGTTCCTGCTAAAGCAAAAATAAATGCAAACGAAATCTTTTGCATATACGTTGCATTTGTAAATACCATCATCGAGATCAAAATCCCTAAGCGAGTAGCATCAAGTGTACCAGCTGTTGTTGGGGATACAAATTTATTTCTACTAAGACTCTGCATAATAAGCCCTGCAATACTCATCCCTGCTCCTGCAAGTATTATGGCAATTAGTCTTGGTAATCGGCTAATGAGAAATATTTGCGTCTCTTCCGAAGTAAAATCCAACAAATCCATTGGTGATATTCTCGTAACACCAACAAAAAGAGATAAGAGAGAAAGTGCGACTAGTGCAATTACAAGATATCTTTTTTTCATAACTATCCTCAACATTCTATTTGCGAAAAGATGATAG
Source organism: Psychrobacillus sp. FSL H8-0484 (assembly GCF_038005325.1). Classification (NCBI taxonomy): domain Bacteria; kingdom Bacillati; phylum Bacillota; class Bacilli; order Caryophanales; family Bacillaceae; genus Psychrobacillus; species Psychrobacillus sp. FSL H8-0484. The sequence continues at coordinate 3,767,776 of NZ_JBBOSZ010000001.1, forward strand.
TGAAAATCATTATCATTTACTCACAGTTTTTATTATAGCACCTTGCCTTAGCAAGTCAAAGGTTAAATGAAAATGATTTTCAATTGATAATATACGTTATGCCTTTTCATCTTTTTTATTTACCTACCTAATCTTACTATAAAATAATAGAAAAACAAAAAGACTGCTTGTATTTGTCGATTTTTCGCAACAATTACAGCAGTCATTTTAAGGATATTTGTTTAGATTTCCATAGCACTATCAATAACTTCTTGTGGAATGACAATTTCATCAACCTCATTGAAGTTTGAGAAGTCGGATTTAACATTTTGCTTCATATTCATTTTTTCTCCGTCTAATTCCATATCCATATCAAGCACTACATCTACTTTATTTGTTTGGAACGATTCTTTGTCGATATGAATTAAATAGCTTACGGAGTTAATAACTAAGCCCAAATCCAACTCTTCGCCTTCACCTATCATGCTTTGCATAGCTTCATCTATTTGGGTTTGAACAAGCTTTGCAAATTCTTCGCCTGAGGCGTCTAGCCGAAGGATATAATTTTCATTGTCTTGTTCAAATGTAAAGTCTTTCAAATAGTCTTGAATCATTTTTAATTGCTCAGAAGGGTTAGATTGATCTGTCGCACCCATTAATTGATCCATCATTTCTTGAGGAAATTTCATCCATTGACCAGTTGTTCCTTCAAACATATAAAAGTCGTCTTCTGTAATGTATGTTTCTATTTCCATTGCTTCTTCTGGCATACTTTCATCAGAAGATTTCATGGAAGTAGTTCCTTTTTGGTGCATTTGCATCGGCGCTACTACATATTCCATGTCCATTATAGAGCTAATATCTATACTTAAATCTTCTGTGGGCATATGCATCGTTTGCTTCATATCAATTTGTGCTTTTACACTTTTTAATTCCTCTGATACTTTAAGCGATTTTTCATAAACTTCTTTAAGCGTTAATTCGCTTTTCTCCGTTACCTCTGTATTTGCTGGGGCAGCTGTCTCATTACATGCTGCTAAACCTAATGTTAATGTGGCTACTGCTAATAGAGTTGTCCATTTCTTCATATTAGTTCCATCCCTTCTTTTCAGATAGTAACTTTACGAAGAAGTTTCAGAAAAGTTTCAGTTATTTGCTAAATCATCTTACTCCTCGCATGTATTTTTGGATAAGCGGAGTAAAGATGAATAGTACAAATCCTAATCCAAGTGCGATGACACCAATGACTCCGAAGTAAAGAATTTCATTCTCTGGTGAATAAAATTTAACTACTTGTGCATTGATTGCTTGAGCTGAAGCACTCGTTAAGAACCATAAACTCATTGTTTGTGCAGCAAATGCAGCAGGTGCAAGCTTAGTTGTAGTAGATAAACCAACTGGTGATAATAATAATTCACCAAGTACAACTAAGAAGAAACTCAACACAAGCCACCATGGACTAACAAGTGATTCTGTGCCATTTACATATGCAGGAATAATCATAACAATAAACGACAGACCGGCAAAGAATAGACCATACGCAAATTTTTTCGGTGTAGATGGTTGTCTATCCCCAAGCTTGACCCAAAACCAAGCAAAAACTGGAGCAAATGCAATGATGAACAATGGATTTAATGATTGAAACCAAGCAGGAGAAATCTCAAACGAACCGATCATTAAATCGACACGTTCATCTGCGTATTGAGCTAAGATGCTCGATCCTTGTTCTTGAATAGCCCAAAACATCATCGCTGCTACGAATAACGGAATATACGCAAGTAATCTTGATTTTTCATCTGCAGTTGTTTTTTCACTTCTATACATAACGATGAAGTAAAGGGTTGGTATAACTATCCCTAAAATCGAAACAGTCATCGTAAATACATCGAACGTCATAATTCCTTGTTGAACCAAAATGAAACCAACGATTAGCACTACTAAGACTGCAATACCAATTCGGGTTATAACTTTTTTGCGTTCTTCTTTCCCCAATGGATTTGGAACAAAGGAACCTGCTAAGCCTAGGTATTTTTTCTTTGTAATTAAAAATACAATTAACCCAATCGCCATACCTACAGCTGCAAGTCCGAATCCTAAGTGGAAGTTGTACTCAAGTCCCACAGTTCCTACGATTAAAGGTGCAATAAATGCCCCCATATTAATACCCATATAGAAAATACTAAACCCTGAATCACGACGAACATCACTTTCTGAATATAAATCACCGACAATGCTTGAAACATTTGGTTTTAATAAACCTGTCCCAATAATGATTAAAGCCATCGAAATAAATAATGGCGTCGTTCCACCTGGAAACGCTAGTACGATATGTCCAAACATAATAAGGACACCACCGTAAAATACGGTTTTAGTAGTACCAAGCAATCTATCGGCAATCCAACCACCAATAATCCCAGACATATAAACCAACGAGCCGTAGATAGCCATGATGGAGTTAGCTGTTGAACGCTCCATCCCTAGTCCGCCTGCGGTCACTTCGTAGTACATATAATAAATAAATATTGCCCGCATTCCATAATAAGAAAAACGCTCCCAAAATTCTGTGAAGAATAATGATAATAATCCTTTAGGATGCCCAAAAAATCCCTTTTGAGGAACCGATTTAACTACTTCTTCTCTTGACACCATACTTTTACCTCTTTTCTAAATAGAAAGTATATTATACTACTTCCCTCTTTTTGATGTCAAAAACCATTTAACTTAATTCAGCAATTACTTTCTGTGACGAGCTTGCGCAGGAGCATAAATTTTCTTCAATTAGAAATTACAGGAACAAAATTCTTCCACTTCTATAATCCCAGTTGAATAAAGTTAATGCCTCCGGCAGATGCCACAGTTTTTTAGATGAGTTTATCGAGCAAACTTGATAATATCTAAGCGAAAATAAGCCTGGCGAATTTGATTAATATCGACTTCGAAAATTTTTAGTTATAATAGTCTAGACGTAAGGACAAAGGAAAGGGGTGCAAAATGTGCTAAAAAAGTTTTTCTCATTTTATAAACCACATAAACGTCTATTCATCATCGATTTTAGTAGTGCCGTGTTTGTAGCCATATTAGAGCTTGCGTTTCCAGTAACGGTTCAATGGTTTATCGACGAGTTATTGCCAACTGGCAATTGGAGCATGATCGTGCAAGTTAGTATTTTACTTTTATTCGTCTATATTTTAAGTACGTTTCTGAATTTTGTTGTGAGTTATCTAGGTCACAAACTTGGGATAAATATTGAAACGGATATGAGACAGCAATTATTTAACCATGTACAACGACAATCCTTTCGCTTTTTTGATAATACGAAAACAGGTCATATTATGAGCCGAATTACGAATGACCTGTTTGATATCGGCGAACTTGCTCACCATGGGCCAGAGGATTTATTCATCGCAATTATGACCTTAATTGGAGCATTTATCATTATGTTCAATATCAATCCAGAACTTGCGGTTATTGCAGTTATTATGGTGCCGTTTTTATCGATTGTTGCTACATATGGGAATATCATGATGAATAAAGCATGGAAAAACATGTTCGGCAAAATTGCAGACGTAAATGCTCGTGTCGAAGATAGTGTATCCGGTGTTCGCGTTGTGCAATCATTTACAAATGAAAATTTTGAAATGGCTCGTTTTCAAGAAGATAATGGACAGTTCCGCTTAGCGAAGCTTGCTGCTTATAAAGTGATGGCTGGAACCAATTCAAGCATTTATATGATGACTCGATTAGTGACGCTGATCGTGCTTGTTGTAGGAGCTTGGTTTTCATTTCAAGGAACGCTTTCTAACGGAGAGCTTGTAAGCTTTATTCTCTATGTGAACGTGTTGATTAAACCAGTTGACAAAATCACTGCACTTCTCGAGTTGTATCCTAAAGGAATGGCTGGTTTTAAACGATTCCTAGAGCTTGTAGAGCAGGAGCCAGAGATTAAGGATCGCCCAAATGCGCTACAAGTTCAGCATTTAAAAGGAGACATTTCATTCGAAGATGTTAGTTTCCGATACGATGAGCATAAAAAAGTTTTAGAGGATATTAATATATTCATCAAAGCTGGTGAAACCGTTGCATTTGTTGGTCCATCTGGTGCCGGAAAAACAACCATTTGCTCACTTATCCCTCGATTTTACGACGTCGATGAAGGGGCAATATCAATTGACGGTTTAAATATTCAAGACATTACCACGAAGTCATTACGTTCTCAAATTGGGATTGTGCAGCAAGACGTGTTTCTATTTACAGGAACTGTTCGTGAAAATATTGCGTACGGTAAGAAGAATGCTTCAGAGGAAGAAATTCGTGATGCAGCGAGAAAAGCGCATCTTGAAGGATTCATTACGTCACTTCCAGATGGATATGAGACACAAATTGGCGAACGAGGACTTAAACTATCAGGTGGCCAAAAGCAACGCTTAGCAATTGCACGGATGTTCTTAAAGAACCCGCCTATTTTAATATTGGACGAGGCTACTTCAGCGCTCGATACTGAGACAGAGAAAATTATTCAGCAGTCACTTATGGAGCTTGCAGAAAATCGCACAACACTTATTATTGCACATCGACTGGCTACCATTCGTGATGCGGACAGAGTAATTGTCGTAACGGAAGACGGAATCGCAGAAGATGGTTCGTATAGCGAGTTAGTTGCACAAGATGGTATTTTTGCAAGATTACACAATATACAGTTTCAAGAGGTTTAAATTCGAAGAGTGCTCCGCGTCTGATACGCGAGCAGCTTTTCTGTATTTAGATTTGATGTACTCTCGCATCTGGAGTGATTGCTCTCGTAATGACGGCAATTGCCCTCGGATAGCACCGATACTCACTCGTAACAGAAGCTAATTCCAAAAATAAAAGGCTATCCAGATCGAAAATGTAATTTCGACTTGGGTAGCCTTCCATTTTTATTGAACAAATACAAAATGTTGAAAACGATCGTAATCGGCTTTTTTCACTTCTACTTTGACAAGTGTACCTTCTTCTTCGTATGAAGTAGACAAAACAGATGCGTGCTCATTTAGATAGGACACAATATCTCCTCGTTCAAATGGCACGAGCAGGGAACAATGTACGTAATTAGAGAAAATATGCTTTTTGATCATGTCTAGCAGTTCATCTAAACCAGCATCTTCTTTTGCGGAAATCCATATATTATCTCCTGTAACATGCGGATATTTCAAATCTGCTAGGTCCGATTTATTGTATACATAGATAGTCGGTACATCTTCCACTCCAACTGCAAGCAATGTTTCATTCGTCACATCCATCATGTAACGATGCTCATCGTTAGAAACATCGACAACATGAAGGAGCAAATTCGCATCACGTGCTTCTTCTAAAGTCGAACGGAATGCTTTTACCAGATGATGAGGAAGCTTACTAACGAATCCTACTGTATCTGTTAATAAAAACTCTTTTTGATCCGAAAGCTTAATCTGTCTAACCGATGTTTCTAGTGTCGCAAATAGCATATCCTTTTCAAAAACTTGCTTGGAATCTTCTTGGCCCACTTTGCGAAGCAACTGATTCATTATGGTCGATTTCCCTGCATTCGTGTATCCAACGAGTGAGACTACTGGTATAGCACTCTTCTTTCTTTGCTTTCGTTGCGTTTCTCGTTGGTCCTTTACATGCTCTAGTTCACGTTTTAGTTTGGCAATTTGGTCCTCGATTTTACGTCTATCTAGCTCCAGCTTCGTTTCCCCAGCACCACGGTTTTTAAATCCTCCGCCTGTTCCCCCACCTTGTCGACCTAGTGATGCACGAAGTCCGACTAAGCGTGGCAACATATATTGAAGTTGGGCAAGTTCTACTTGCATTTGCGCCTCATTCGATTTTGCGCGACGTGCGAAAATATCGAGGATTAGCATCGTACGGTCTATTACCTTGCAATCCAAATCTCTTTCTAAGTTGCGAATTTGCGAAGGAGACAATTCATCGTTGAATATGACAAGGTTTGCACCAGCTTCCTCGTAGAAGTTTTTAATCTCTTCCACTTTCCCAGTACCAACATAGTGAGAGGAAGTGACTCTCGTTAAATTTTGCTTCACTTCCCCAACAACTTGAACATTTAGCGCTTCTGCTAAGTTGTGCAATTCCTCTAATTCATATTCAAAATGCTCATCCTGTTGAAGCTTGACTGCTACAACTACGGCTTTTTCTATTAATTCGTCCAAAATGATTCCCCCTCTTAACGAAAACGATAAACTGCTTGCTCGTAAATGATATCCTCTTCTTTATCGGATCCACTAATATAAATGCTTGCAAGCCTTTCTTTCGTTCCAGTTTCTAGCTGTTTAAATACTAATTGTGTATTAGATAATAGCAATGTTCGCCCATCATGTTCTTTCATACCAAAATAGCCTTGCCACTTATCCATTACTTCCCTTGGGTTATGTACATGAAACTCACAGGAAGAGATGGTCAATTCCAAATTACTCGCTTCGATTGTGCCATCTTCTCGTAGCAGTCGATATCGCTCTTCGTCACTTTCTTGCCATTCAATAAAAAATGGAGTAGGCAACGCATCACTTACTTCTTCTTTCACGAAAAGCATTTTCCACTTACGTACTAAGCCACTTGTTGTTTTTCTTTCAGCATGTAAAACTCCGGATGTTTCTATACCTTTTTCTTCGAGTTGCTTGCATAGTTCGTCAATTGTCGTCGTCCGAATGCAGATTGTTCCAAACCCTGGACCAGTCTTCAAATCATGTAATAATAAATCTACGAGTGGATGATTAGCATGGTTTGCAACCTCTTCATGCTCAAGGGCAAGCCATTCAATATAGCTAATTTTTGTATAAAGAAGTGCATTATACGTACCCCAGTGAGTATGCCGTCCTCCAACAACTGCATGTAATCCTTTGGCTTTCCAATCTTCTGCTGTTTCTAATGGTTTTTTGGTTATGTGATGAACAATATGATCTAAGTACATGTCCGCACCTCTAATTCTCAATATATCTATAATTTACCTTTACCTCAAGTATACAACAAATGCAAAATGGATGATGAGTTTACTCGCCATCCACGTTGTCTATTTCCCAGGAAATATGTCGTTTACTAGTTAAATCTCTACCTTTTCTTTCGACATTTCCCGTAAAAGGAACTTTTGAATTTTGCTGTATTTTTTTCATTGTTAAGCATCGATAAATTCGATATTTTAGCTTTGCAATAGGCTTTAATCCGTTTCTTCATCAAATTTCTAATATTTTTTTCGAATATCATGCTCTGGATATACACACGCTTCTTGGTCTGGAAACTTACTCGCTGCTTCTTTCATAATTTCTCCAACTGTTTTTTCGTTTAACAAACCAATCCCCCCTTTTTGATTGACTATTTAACATCGTTTTATCTTGATATTCAAATAATTTTGACGTTTAATTTTACGTCTTCTAAAATGAATTTCACTCTTGACAGATCCCTGGAACATGGTAAAATTCTAATTACTTCAGCGCTTCAAAGCGTTGAATCGCGAAAGCGGAATATATGAGTGATTGTCTCAGTAATCCACATGTGTACAGTAAAAAGAGACTGAACGGTTGGTGAAAGTTCAGGTAGTGTGTCGGATGAATTACAACAATTTGAAAAGCTCATTTTTAATGAAGTGGTTGAACAAATAATTCGTTCAACAAATAGGGTGGTACCGCGGAGTTTCCTTCGTCCCTATCTATAGGGATTGGAAGGATTTTTTTCATTCCTAAAAATTATTATTAGGAGGATTTACAATGTTTCGTATTCGGTCGACGATAATGCCTTCATTTTTGGAGGCTGTGCTGCTTACTTTGATGATTATCACTTTAATGGCAGTTTGTATCATTAAATTTAATGCAGTTCCACATATGCCTATTTTACTGGCAATACTTCTACTCATCACTTATGGGCTTTTTAAAAAAGTACCTTTCAAGAAACTAGAAGAAGGACTCGTAGAAGGATCCAAGGCAGGTCTTGGAGCAATTTTCATTTTTTTCTTTATTGGAATTTTGATTAGTAGCTGGATGATGGGTGGAACGATTCCAACACTTATCTACCTTGGCTTTCAGTTTATTTCTCCACACTTTTTCTACGCCATTGTATTTATCGTGACTTGTGTCATTGGTTTATCCATTGGAAGCTCTTTAACAACAGTCGCTACAATTGGTGTAGCATTTATTGGAATGGCGAGTGCCATGGATATTTCATTAGCTATTACAGCTGGTGCCATTGTTTCAGGTGCTTTTTTCGGAGATAAAATGTCTCCACTATCTGATACTACTAGTCTGGCATCCGCCATCGTTCATGTGGATCTATTCGAGCATATCAAGAATATGGGGTGGACAACGATACCTGCATTCTTTATTTCGCTAATTGGATACGGTATTTTATCGCCTAATAAAGAAGTACATGATCTGAAACAGATCACTGTCTTTCAAGAAGGACTCCTTGAAACAGGGATGATTCATTGGTACACATTGCTCCCGCTTGTTTTACTAATCGTGCTATCAATCAAAAAGACCCCTGCTATTATAGCTCTGGCTTTAACATCTATTGCCGGCATAATCGTTTCCTATTTCCATCAACACTTTACTTTTGGAGAAGTGTTAAACATATTATTTAGCGGCTATACATCTCATACAGGCATTGAAGTAATTGACTCCCTACTTTCAAGAGGTGGTATTAATAGCATGATGTTTACAATAGGGCTCGTTATACTCGCTTTAAGTATGGGTGGGCTTTTATTTACCCTTGGTATTGTACAAAGCTTATTGATGAAAGTGGAGAGTTTATTAAAAAGTGTGGGATCTGTCATTACAGCAGCCGCACTTACCGCAATAGGAGTAAACACTTTAGTAGGTGAGCAGTATTTATCGATTTTATTGACCGGTGAAGCATTCCAAGCACAGTTTCAAAAAGTCGGTTTAGCAAATAAAAACTTAGCACGTGTAATGGAAGACGCAGGTACAGTCGTTAATCCACTTGTTCCGTGGAGTGTGTGCGGTATATTTATCACGAATGTATTAGCTGTTCCAACGTTCGACTACTTGCCATTTGCATTCTTCTGCTTACTCTGTCCAGTGCTTACTATTTTAACTGGAATTACTGGAAAAACATTGACCTACATCGAAGAAAAATAATGCCTTGTACATTTAATGCCTCATTACTTATTCTATTTATTTTAGTAATGAGGCTTTATTTTTTACTTTTCTGTTGGCGTTTCAGGACCTTTAAGTTCCAGTTGATAAAAAGAGAGATCAAGCCATCTATCAAATTTGAACCCCACTTTTTGTATTGTCCCTGAAAAGGTAAAACCTAATCGTTCATGTGTTTTAATACTTTGAACATTTGTAGCATCTATTCCAGCAATAAGTGTGGCATAGTTCTCCTTATTTGCAATCTCAATTATTTCTTTTAACAACGCAGTTCCAATACCTTTTTTTCTATAATCTTTATGTACATAAACTGAATGTTCAATTGTATATTTATATGCCGGCCAAGGTCTAAAAGGGCCAAATGTGGCAAACCCAATTACTTTATTATTCTCTTCTAACACTAAAACTGGATACCCATCTTCCATTTTCTGTTTGAACCATGAACCTCTATCTTTTAGTGTGCTTGGTGAATAGGTATAAACAGCTGTACTGTTTATTATTGCATCATTATAGATCTCCAAAATATCATTTAGGTCCTTCTCTTGACAGTGTCTAATCATATATTCCCTTCCTTTTTGCGTACAAATATTTGTTATCTACTATCCAAACATTCCATACGTCAAACGTCAATTCCTTCTTCTACTCCAAAATGTCGTTGTTGTGATACACTATTTCCAAGTATCTTACGAAAAAGAAGGCGAATTTTATGGAATTTCAAGAAATGAAAGAATATCTACTAGAGCAAATCCTAAACAAACAATTAATCCATGCAACAATTAGTCAACCACGTGCTAAATCGAATGAAGTAAAGCGTGTGAAACTAAAGCCTATTGAAATAAAAAATATGTATCATATTCAACTAGAATACCAATACGAACGTATTTTAAAGCATGAAAATATACCATTAGAAGAATTCACAAAAACACTGGATGAGTTGTTAGAGCAATTCCGTCAAGTTCATGCGGATTTCACATCGGAAAAAGTACATGTACAGCTATCCAAGAAAAACAAAGTAATGTGGAAATCAGAGAAAACAACTTCTACCAAAACAGTAGACCTATCACATAACCGAAAAAAGAATTACCTTTTAGATGAAAATACGCCTTATCCTTTCCTAATTCGATTAGGTGTCCAAACAGCGGAAGGGAAAGTGAAGAAGCAGAAGTATGATAAATTTAAACAAATTAATCGTTTTATAGAATTTATTGATGATACACTTGTTCACTTACCAAAGGATCAACCTGTTCGAATTCTCGATTTCGGATCAGGAAAATCGTATTTAACGTTTGCACTTTATCATTATTTAAAAATTGAAAAGGGACTCGATATTCGGGTAACCGGTCTTGACCTGAAAAAAGAAGTCATTGAGGAATGTGCCAAGATTGCAAATGATCTAGGCTATGATCAGCTAGAGTTCTTAGTAGGAGATATTAGTGATTACAACGATGAAGCTTCTGTTGATATGGTCGTAACGCTTCATGCATGTGATGTGGCGACAGATTTAGCGTTAGGTCGCGCGGTAAAATGGGGTGCGAGTGTTATTTTAAGCGTGCCTTGCTGTCAGCATGAACTGAATACACAGCTAGATGCACCTGGGCTAGATATTATGTTAAAGCATGGTCTTATAAAGGAACGATTTGCAGCTCTTGCAACAGACTCTATCAGAGCTGAAATTTTAAACATGGTAGGTTATGAAGCACAACTAGTTGAGTTTATCGACATCGAAAACACACCGAAAAACATTTTAATACGGGCTTATAAAACGGGGAAAAAAGTAGCTCCAGAACAGTTGGAAAGTTATCAGCGGTTTAAACAGATGTTAAACGCAAAACCGTTTTTGGAGAATGAACTGAAAGACTATTTTATTTAATAATGAATGTTATCAGATTCTAAAACTATTTATTGCAGTATGAAAAATGCCTAAATTCAATTGTATTGTTATATCTATGACTTTCCAAAACAAAAAACGACAAGGCTTTATACTCTCCTTGTCGTTTTTGTTACTATTTATTTCTTATAAAGTTAGGTGTTTTTTTAAAGACACATTCATTTCTTTAACATGTATTTCTTTCCTTTTGTATCAACAATTTCTACCGTTGTATCGGTTACTGTCATTTCCTTTGCCTGGATAGTAGACATTCTAGTTGTTTTCCCATTAAGCAAACTGTATTTAAAAACACCTTTATTATTAAAATAGTACATATTCATCGGGTCATATTTAACTGATTTATTATTTTGGCTTATTGCCGGTTTCATATTGGATCCCTTTATTTCATCGAAAGCCACACGAGCTTCGAACTCGTATACTTTCTTTACTCCAGAACCATTTTGGTCAGCAGAATAAAGAACTAAAGTATCATCAATTTTTACATTCTCATCAAAGCTTTTATCGAAATGACGCTCTTTTTTCTCTACCGTGAAGTAGATAGAAAAGTTTTGAATAGTTACATTCCGAATACTGTTGCTCTGAATCCCATACATCTTAATATCCCTATATTTTTGACCTATGTTTCGATACTCTCCACCCGTTATTGGTGTTGCCATAAGCCCGTACATTGTAGGTAATCCATTTTTTATTCCACTATCATTCCAATAAGAAATGTAAATTTCATTATTATATAAAATGATTGGAAAGCCATCTCTAAGCCTATGCATAGTGGACCCACCAATACCTTTGAAATCATCTTGTGAAAGTAATACAATCTCTTCTTTTGTCGATAGATTATTCTTAACAAGCTGGTTATTCTTTATTGTATATAACCAACCTGCTCGTTGGATTTCCACGCCTTTTTGGCTGACAGCCGAATGGTAACCTGCCAGTTTCATTTTATCGTCGATAGCTCGAGCTAGGAAGGAAGAGAATTGTGACCGTGTTACTGGATTGCCTGGTTTGAACGTTCCGTCCTGGTAACCCCCTCCAATCAGATTTTTTGCTAAACTATTTATATCTCCATAAGCCCAATGTGCTGGGGATACATCGACAAATGTTGGCTGATCATCCAACGGTAAATCTAAAGCTCTACGCAAGATTGCCGCCATTTGTGCTCTTGTCGTTTTTTCACCAGGGCGAATATACCCATTCTCTCCACGAATGAAGCCTTTTTCATTAATCGTCGCCATGATCAGATAATAATTCGATGCATTCGAAAGGTCTTTAAACTCCACAGTTGGGTTATCGTTCAACGTGATATTGAATGCTTTTACTAACATCGCAGCAACCTGTCCACGCGTAATAGGCTCATTTGGTTTAAAGGTACCATCTGGATAGCCGCCGATAATATTCTTTTTATACAAAAACATAATATCCCCACTCAGTCCCTTCAAATCTGAAAAGGGGACAGGATCCTGATAAGGCGGGTATTCTGTTTCCGCTTTTGTAATAGGCATTCCTGTAAACATCAGCAATAATACAACTAGCATGATTGTAAATCTCTTCACATTATTACCTCCTCATTTTTAGTAAATAATACCATATCTGATTACTTCCGGTTAATCAAGTGATGTTTTGGCTGTGCAATCTAATGGAATGACTTACAATCTAACACTTCTTTTAGTATGCTTAAATTACGATTTTGCAAGTGGATTGGAGTTGAAAGATATGAAAGAACCGACACTGAAAAAAGTAGCTTATGGTGTAGCGATGTCTATTGCTATCATCATTGTGCATTTCATTGATGTAAAGATATATAAAATGCTCCCAATATCCGCTTTGTTATTAGCAATTCTTATTACTTTCTTAGGAATTACATTTATTAATAAATCGGGGAAATTTGATCAAGTAATTTCGAGAACGAAGTATAATCTACTAAATGCACTTGTTGTGTTTGTTCTATTTATCGCCTATTTTACAATTGCAAACTAAAAGGTCGTCTCCAATTGGGACGACCTTTCTTTTATAGTTCTTGGCGTAATGCCTGAATTACATCAATTTTCGTTGCTTTCCGCGCTGGCCTCCATCCGGAAATCATCGCAACCCCAATGCTTATTACAGATGCAATAACAACAAGCTGCCAAGGGATTAAGGAAAAGGTAATCGATAAATCTTGGAATTCATCCTCATTTAGTGCCGCTCCCACTACCATCGGTAATATGCAGTTCGCCAGGAAACTCACTGCATACGAAATGATAACTGCAAGCACTGTACCGATAATACCAATCCATGCACTTTCCATCAAAAACAAACGTTGGATCAGTTTAGGACTAGCTCCTATCGCTTTCATCACACCGATTTCACGAGTTCTTTCTGTTACCGCCATTGTCATTGTATTAAAAATACCAATTGATGATATCAACACGGCGATCGTTCCCACAAAGATAAGTCCGATTTTAAATGCCATGAAAAAGACATCGAGCTGCTCTAATTGTTCTGAAACAGAATACACACTATACCCCATTTCTTTTAACTCTTCCGTTACCGATTTAACATGTTCTAAGCTAGAAGTATAGATTTTTGCGCTAGAGTAGAATAAGTCAGTATTCTCCCCCTCCACATTCGCCTCGTACACTTCTTGAAACTTGCCCTTCCATGATTCGTCTAACAACATATTCGTATCGACAAACCAATCCTTTGCCGGTTTCTCCGTTACCCCTACAATTGTGAAATCCCATGTTTCTGAGAAAGCATCTTCCGATTCGTAAGATTGAAGAGACATGGAAACTTTTTTCCCGATTAAAGATTCTTTGTAACCCCCTATAGGTTTAGCATCTTCTTCCGTACTTTGCTCCATTTCTTTACGTTCCGCATCCGTTAATAAGTTTTCTGCAAACTGGTAGCCTACAACGATTTCATTATCCTTTTTAGGCATACGCCCTTCGGATAGTTTAAGATTTGATTTTTCTTCTTCTGCAAAGTTAGTAAGTAGCATATTCCCTTCAAGCGAACGATTCTCTATTTGAGAAACTGCCATTGCGTCCATACTTGTTCTTTGCACAATTGCATTTACATGCTCGACTGCTCCAATTTCGGAAATATCGAGTTCTTCCCCACCATTTGTATAAACTTCCACTTCGGTAATGGCTTGATCTTCTAATATTTCTTTCCGCATCGTGTCCTGTATGCCAAATCCAATCGAAGCAAGTACGATTAAAAATGCACACCCCATTGTTGCAGCTAGCACCGTCATAAACACACGTAATTTGTTTTTCTTAATATGTTGACGTACAAAATCTACTTGGTCTTTAAATAACATATCCTGCATCTCCTTTCACTAGTTCTCCATCGTGCATTCGGAACTTTCGATGTGCGATACTAGCAACTTCTTCATCATGCGTAATCATGACAAACGTTACTCCAAGAGATTGATTGAGGTCTTGAATCAATAACAAAATATCTTGCTCTGTTTCCGAATCTAAGCTTCCAGTTGGCTCGTCCGCAAAAAGAATAGGTGGATTCGTAATTAGTGCTCGTGCAATACTAACTCTTTGTTGTTGTCCGCCTGATAATTCGTTCGGATAATGGTCTGCAACTTCGGCTAATCCTACCTTCATCAGTAACTGATTCACACTAGCTTTTCTTTTCTTCGAAGATACTCCTTTTAATTTCAATGGCAGTTCTACATTTTCAAATGCCGTGAGACCTGGCATGAGTTGAAAATTTTGAAATATGAACCCAAAATTATTGAGTCTGAACTTCGCTCTTTCGGTTTCGTTTAAATAAGCAGTTTCTTGGCCATTCACTGTAATAGAGCCTTGTTCCGGGCTCATAAATCCTGCTATGGTATGAAGTAACGTCGACTTACCAGAACCGCTTTTCCCTACAATTGCAACAATTTCACCTTTTTCAACTTCAAAATTTAATCCTTTTAAAACAGGCACTTTCTTTTCTTTTCCTTTTTTTCCTATTGAAAATGTATGATTGACGTTCTGAACTTGTATCATTTATTTTCTCCTTCCGTTTTACTACTTTCATAGTGTAACCATAGTTTCTTAACATTTTGGAAGGATAAAAATGAAGAATTTCTTAAGAAACTAACATAGCAAAATAATATTTTTATTTATGCAAACTTTCCACGAAGACTGTCCGTCAAATAAGTGTTACGTAATCGCGATACGGTAAAGAAAAAAGGAGCATACCCATGTCATGACTAAAAAGGAAAAATATCAACTAGTTGAAAACTATATAATTGAAAATCAAAATACATTATATCGACTTGCATACAGCTATGTGAAAAATAAAGAAAACGCACTCGATATTGTACAAGAGAGTATTTTTAAAGCATTGAAGTCCATTGATTATTTAAATGAAATCGGTTATTTGAAAACTTGGCTTTATCGAATAGTCATTAATACTTCATTAGATTTCATCAAAAAGCATGGACGCATGCAAGTAATGGACGATGATGTACTTCATTCGTTCATGCCAGAACAAAGAGATGTTGAAAAAAACTATGACCTATATGAGGCAATCGATCATTTGAAAGAGCCTTATAAAACCATAATCGTCCTACGTTATTTCGAGGATTTAAAAATCGATGAAATTGCTGAAATTCAAAACGAAAACACCAATACGATCAAAACGAGGTTATACGCAGCGCTTCGAAAACTGCGAATAAAAATGGAAGAGAAGGTGGAGGCATGAAGAGGTTAAAAAATGCAAAAAAACAGTATGATGATATTGAAATTCCAAGTGAGTTACAAAGTGTAGTAGAAAAGTCTATTCAAGAGGCAAGAAGAAAACATATAAAAAATGCACCTTTTAAACAATGGGGAATCGGTGTGGCAGCTGCAGCATCCCTATTCATCGCAAGTGTGAATGTAAGTCCTGCACTAGCACAATCACTTTCTTCTGTACCGGTGCTTGGTTCAATTGTTCAAGTTGTGACAATACAAGAGATTAAAATTGCAGAAGACAGTTATAACGCAGATCTAAAAATACCAAGTGTAACAGGATTAGATAACAAAGAATTAGAAAATAGGCTAAATGAAAAATATACAGCTGAAAACGAAGCACTTTACAAAGATTTCCAAAAAGATATGGAAGAATTGAAGGAAGCAGGTGGTGGCCACCTTGGAGTAGCATCTACGTATGAAGTCGTGACGGATACAGAGGATATTCTTTCTATTAGTCGTTATGAAGTAAATACAGTTGGGTCATCTTCTACTACAATGCGTACAGATACGATCGATAAGAAAAATGAAATATTAATTACATTGCCTAGTTTGTTTAAAGATGATGCTTATATCGAAGCTATCTCTACGTATTTAAAAGATGACATGGCAAAACAAATGGCAAATGATTCTGATAAAACATATTGGATCGATGATAAGGAAGGAATAGGTTTCGAATTCGAAGCTATCCGTCCAGATCAAACTTTCTCTATTACAAAAGATCACAAGCTGACAATTTCTTTTGATAAATACGAAGTCGCTCCTGGTTATATGGGCGTCGTTACATTTGAGATTCCAACCGAAGTGATTAAGTCTCATTTAATTAGTGATTATTATATAAAATAAGTTATTTCCCTTTGACGTTTGTAGTCAGAGGGCTTCTTTTTGTTGATATGTCGTTTTGGACGGGTTATTCGCCCGCGTTCATGCTATCTTTTGTTGCGCTCGATGTGCAGTTTGTCGCCTTCAGGATTATTCCCCCATAAAAAAGGGGCTGTCCCTAAAGTCATATAATGACTGAGAGATGGTCCTTTTTCTAATTTATTGATTTCCGTTCCAGACGGACGCTTTCGGTGCAGAAAACATTTGCTATTCCCGCTGGAGTCGCCGTCTTCCACTACAATCAATTGCCTACAAAAAACAGGTGTAGAAAAAGACTCCTTTTTCTACACCTGCTTCAATTTTTGGGCTTATTGGACAACCCCCTTTTTTTATGACGGCATTGGCGTATCCGTTGGTGCTGCATAGCCTTCTTTAAATGCTTCATCAATAGCATTGCGAACTTCTTTAAGGGACTTGCCTTGTTGTGTCATGTTGATTGCCATAACAGCAGTTTCTAAACAAGCCGCGCAGCGAGTTCCGTGGTCATCCCAAACAACTTCACCATTCTCTTTAATCTCATGAACGAAGCAGTTAAAGTTACTCATATGCCCAGCACTATCTCCGCAACCACAATAACAAGGCATCCATTTCAGCACATCTTGTGCTTTTGCAGATACTTGGTAGACAAGTTTCATATCCTCGGATTGATTGTCTAAAAATGCTGGCAATACATCTGCTGATACCGTTGTCTCTTGTATGTCCCCATTTTCTATATGTTCAGTATGGTCATTATGTCCTTCGTGATTTTCTTTAGTAGCTTCTTTTCCACATGCAGAAAGTACAAGTAAAGCACTTACCAATATAAATATTAATTTTTTCATTTTTATACTTCCTCTTCGAATTAGATCATTTTCTCTGGTCGTACGATTTCATCGAACTTTTCAGCAGTTAGTAAATCGAGTGAGACAGCTGCTTCCTTCAATGTTGTTCCATTTTTATGTGCATGTTTTGCAATCTTCGCTGCATTTTCATATCCAATATATGGATTTAATGCAGTTACGAGCATTAGCGAGTTGTTCACATGATGTTTAATTGTTTCTAGATTTGGTTCAATTCCAATAGCACAGTTATTATTAAAGCTGATAATCGAATCACTTAGTAAACCAACAGACTGAAGGAAATTATGAATGATTACTGGTTTAAATACATTCAATTGATAATTCCCTTGGCTTGCTGCAAAACTAATCGTTGCATCATTCCCCATCACTTGAGCTACGACCATTGTCATTGCCTCACTTTGTGTTGGGTTCACTTTACCTGGCATGATAGAACTTCCTGGTTCGTTTTCTGGAATCGAGATTTCT
The DNA here is from genome assembly GCF_038005325.1 of Psychrobacillus sp. FSL H8-0484. NCBI lineage: Bacteria > Bacillati > Bacillota > Bacilli > Caryophanales > Bacillaceae > Psychrobacillus > Psychrobacillus sp. FSL H8-0484. The sequence goes on from NZ_JBBOSZ010000001.1 coordinate 3,785,684, forward strand.
CCTATACCGGAACGGGGACCACTTGCAAGTAAACGAACATCATTTGCGATCTTCATTAGATCTGCGGCAAGTGCCTTTACTGCTCCATGCACGTACACGACGTCGTCATAGCTTGTTAAGGAATGGAACTTGTTTTTAGCTGAAGTAAATTCAATCCCTAATGCATTAGAAATCTCAGCTGCAACTAAATCACCAAATCCTTTTGGCGCATTCAGGCCTGTTCCAACTGCCGTCCCACCAATTGCAAGTTCCTTCATGTCTTGCACACTTTGCGAAATCATCTTTGCCGATTTTTCAAGCATTCTATGCCATCCGCTAAACTCTTGTCCAAGTGAAAGAGGTGTTGCATCTTGCAAATGCGTACGACCGATTTTCACGATATCCATGAATTGTTCCGATTTACTTCCAAGCGTTCCCTTTAGCACATCGATTGCTGGTAATAGTTGCTTTTCTACTGCAAGTACTCCTGCAATATGAAGTGCTGTTGGAAATGTATCATTTGAGCTTTGTGATTTATTTACATCATCGTTTGGATGTAGACGCTCTTCACTTCCCTTTTCATCAAGGATTTGATTGCCACGATGTGCGATTACTTCATTTACATTCATATTGGATTGTGTACCACTACCAGTTTGCCAAACGACTAGCGGGAAGTGTGCATCTAACTTACCTGCTAAAATTTCATCCGCTGCGGCGGAGATTGCATCTTTTTTTGCTTCAGATAGATTGCCAAGAGAATGACTAACAATAGCTGCAGATTTTTTTAATAGGGCAAGTCCATGAACTACGCCAATTGGCATTTTTTCTTTTCCGATTTTAAAGTTTTCTTTTGATCTTTGTGTCTGCGCTCCCCAAAGACTATCTTGCGGAACTTTAATTTCTCCCATAGAATCATACTCAATACGATACGACATATTTCCTTGCTCCTTTTTATTTATTGTCTGGCTTTGCCAGCAAGTTTATTATTACCACTCGTTGTTTTGTTCTTCTAGCATTTTCAAAAACTCATCCACTATTTTCGGATTGAATTGAGTGCCTCTTCCACCTTTTATTTCATGGATAGCATTTTCAATCTTCATTGCACCTCTATACACTCGATTAGTTGTCATCGCATCAAAAGCATCTACAACAGAAACAATGGAAGCTTCTAATGAAATTTCTTCCCCCTTTAGTCCATATGGATATCCTTTTCCATCATATCGTTCATGATGTTCTTCTACAATAAAAGCGGCGCGACGAATTTTTTCAATTTCATGATTTCGCATCATTTCAGCACCTAAGGTTGTATGCATTTTAATGATTTTCCATTCATCTTCTGTAAGTTTTCCTACTTTATTTAATATATCAATTGGAATTGCAAGCTTGCCAATGTCATGAAAATAGGAGCCAGTACTTAAGGTAGAAACTCCCTCACCCAGAGGCTTCATTCTTTTCCATAGTCCAATCGAGTAATCTCTAATTCGTGCGCAATGATGATATGTGTAACCATCTACTTCTTGTATTTTCTTTGCATCATGATGAATAATTTCCCGCTCTGTAAAATCTCGCTCAAAAAAGGGAGTTGTCATTTCTAGTAATATCTCCACTTCTTCTTTTGCATAGCAGGTTAATAAAGCATTATATACTTTTGCATCAATGTAATCACCTGGATATAGGACATCCATGCCACTCGGCCATTCAACTTGTAATTTCCCACTGAGAACCGTATAACGTTCACAATAATCTATGTAATCATTTGGATTATAATAAATCCATGAAGTACTTTTAGGAAGCAATGTATAAAGAGAATAAGAAATATTATTTGCACTTCCAATATAAGAAGTTATCGTTTGATCTGTCACAACTCTAGGTAAATAGTGCTTTTTCTTTATGTCCTGTACCTGCTCTTTTGTAAGTATCATTTGTCCTCCATACATTTTAAATGCATTACACATAATATTCTTATAATATACAACTCTTAAGGTAATTACAATTAAACCTAAAAAGGTAGCCCAAATGGATTAATTTGGCTACCTTTTTTCTTATGTTTATTTATGGTACGCTGATACCTTTTCTTACTTCCTCTGTTAATTGATCAATGCTCGGACGAATATTCCCTTTCCCTGCGTAGTTTTCAAGCATTTCTTTGACATCAATTCCTGAAGATGCTTTTAGCGTTTCCTGTAAAGTAGACATCAGGTTTGTTGCATACGAGGTTACTTTGTTTGCTCCTCCACCTTCTCCTCCTCCAGTATCCACCACTGTAATTTTGTCGATATTGGAAAGTGGGCTTGCAATTTGTTTTGCATACTCAGGAAGCATACGAACAACCATGTCTAATACTGCAGCTTGACCGTACAGTTCAAATGCTTCTGCAATTTTACGTTTTGCTTCCGCTTCCGCCAGACCTTTTAGGCGTATAATTTCAGCTTCTGATTCCCCTTGCGCTCTCTGAGCATCCGCTTTTGCCAGCCCATCTAAACGTACTTTTTCCGCATCAGCCTTTGCTTTTGCTTCAATTCGATACTTTTCTGCGTCTGCTTCGGCAATTTCACGAGACTTCGCCGCTGCTGCATTTTGTTCGATTGCATAACGATCTGCATCTGCTTTTTTCTTCACTTCGGAATCGTATTGCTTTTCACGACGTAATATCTCTTTTTCTTCCAGTTCAATTTGCTTTTGACGTTCAATAATTCGAATTTGCATTTCTTGTTCCATTACTTCTTGTTTCGAGCGTGCAGTTTCCAGTTCATATGCTTGGTCAGCACGTGCTTTGGCGATATCAGACTCACGGCGATATTCGGCAACCTTCAACTGATTGTCCTTTTCTGCTTCTGCAATTTCAGTTGCTCGCTCAATTTCCGCTCGTTGTGCGTCTTTAGAAGCTTCTGCGCGTTTAATACGTGTTTCTTTTTCTGATTCTGCTGTTGCAATGTCTGCATCACGTTTTACTTGTGCGATTCTCGGCTTTCCTAGTGAATCTAAGTATCCGTTTTTATCACGAACATCCTTAATTGTAAAGGAAACGATGATTAATCCCATTTTAGCCAAGTCTTGAGAAGCTACACGTTGTACTTCCTGAGAGAACTTATCTCGATTTTTATAAATCTCTTCTACTGTCATAGATCCTAAAATGGAACGTAGGTGACCTTCTAATACTTCTTTCGCCTCGTTCTCCCGGTCTTGCTTGGACTTCCCTAAAAATTGCTCTGCTGCAGTGGCAATTTCGGAAATAGAACCGCCAATTTTAATAATCGCCGTTCCGTCTGCCATTACCGGGACACCTTGCTCGGTATAAACTTCTGGAGTAGTAACTTCTAATTTACTAGACAAAAGACTTAGTGGTTCTCCTTGTTGAAATACTGGAAATACAAAAGTACCTCCACCCCGAATAATTTTAATACGGTTTCCTGAGTCGTCAGTATGTACATTATTCGACCCCAAGTAACTACCAGTAACGATAAGTGCCTCATCTGGTCCCACTGTTCTGTATTTAGTTACATACACTGCTAATATAGCTATTAAAACAAATGCTACAATCCCAATAACGATCCACATTTCCATTCCCATGGTCAAACCCCCTATAATTTATGTTAAAGGTACATATTCTTTCACTAAAAAAGTGCCATTATCGATATCAATAATCAGAACTTGCTTGTCATAGTCAATTTCTTCATTATCGTAACCAGCAGCTCTTTTTGAAATAAGTCCATTTACTGTCTCAATCACAATTTCTCCAAAACCATTTGTAGGTATTGGGACAATCACTCTTCCAACTTGACCTTGTAGCGACTCATTTGTGTATGCTGTCGAAACTTCTGCAGAAGCCATTGGAATAAGTACAAAGAAATATAGTAAAAATGTTAATAGACTGGAAATAATAAGTGCTACTATAATCACTATTTGCTCATTCCAATTTGTTGACTTAAGAAGTATAAAACCGGAGGCACATATAAATAATAAGAAGGAAAGAATTGTTGTCGGATTTAAAATCCCTGTATCTATTCCTTCTATCGCATCCGCAAACAACACATATAAAATTGTAATTAACCCAATGACTATTAATCCATACAAAAAGATTTGCTCGATTTTTCTCACCCCTTTACTCCTTATTTTGCATCTACCTATATATACGGTTACTCAGTTAGAAAGTTTCATATTTTTTGTTTTTTTAGATAATTGAAGGTTTTTCTATTAAAAACGACATTGTTGTTTCAATTTTCGATAAATATCGACATAATTCTCCCTAATTTAGCTAATTTCTATCCTTATTTTAGGGTTAAATGTTACAGGATTGTAAATTTCGTAATTTTAGAGTAAAAAGTGTGTAGATTTTGTATTTTTTTTGTTATGCTATTTGAGGAAAAACGATGAAAAACATTTCTCAGAGTCCAGGAGGCTTTTATGATTAGTTCAAAAAAACCAGATCCATTTTTCTTGTCCTTATTAAAAATTGCAGAAAACGTACGTGATGGCGCTCATTATGCAGATGACTTCCGTATTAATACTGTTTCAGATTTAAAGGAAATTAGTGTTCATTTAAAAAATTATGAAACGGCGGGAGATTCATTAATTCATGAATTAATCGTTATGTTAAATAAATCTTTTATGACACCAATCGAACGGGAAGATATACTTCAACTAGCAATTCGCATGGATGATATCTTAGATGGCATCGACAATTTTACTGCTCATTTAGAAATGTTTTCGCTAATCGAAATTGATGAATCAATGCGCACATTCTTGGGATATATTGTAAAGAGCACAGATGAAATCGTGAAGGCAATGGTACTTCTTTCACAGAAAAAACTTCTAAAAATGCATGAACATTCCATTCTAATTAAAGAATATGAACGTAAATGTGATGAAGTTCTTCGTTCATCTATCAAGCAATTATTTTTAAACGAAAAAGATCCAATTCGCATTATTCAATTTAAAGACATATATGAACAATTAGAAGACATCGCAGATTATTGTCAAAACGTAGCCAATACGCTTGAAACAATTATCATGCGAAATGCATAGGAGTTCGTAATTATGGATTCTATTCTAATTCTAACGATTCTAGTAGTAATTTTTGCCCTTGTATTCGACTTTATCAATGGGTTTCATGATACGGCTAATGCAATTGCTACTTCTGTATCTACAAGAGCTTTAAAACCAAGAGTAGCTGTATTAATGGCTGCAACTATGAACTTTGTAGGGGCTCTAACTTTTACTGGAGTCGCTAAAACTATTACAAAGGATATTGTTGATCCTTTTACATTACAAAATGGATCGCTTATTATTCTAGCTGCCCTTCTTTCCGCTATTATTTGGAACTTAGCCACTTGGTATTATGGAATTCCTTCCAGTTCTTCACATACACTAATCGGATCTATTGCCGGTGCTGCTGTATCTGCTGCTGGTTTTTCCGTATTAAACTGGGAAGGATTCATTAAAATAATTCAAGCGCTAATCATCTCTCCATTTTTAGCATTTGCTGTCGGATTCTTAATGATGTCTCTATTTAAGATAGTCTTTAAAAACGGTAGCTTATACGGAACAAATAAGCGCTTTAGAATATTCCAGATTGGTACTGCGGCACTCCAATCATTTACTCACGGTACAAACGACGCACAAAAGGCCATGGGAATTATCACAATGGCGTTAATTGCAGCACAATTGCAAGCTACTGACGACATTCAGTTATGGGTACGTATTGCTGCTGCAACTGCAATGGGACTAGGTACTTCCATTGGCGGTTATAAAATCATTAAAACAGTTGGCGGTAAAATCATGAAGATTCGTCCTATCAACGGAGCTGCAGCGGATTTATCATCTGCCATGATTATTTTTGGTGCTACAACCATTCATTTACCAGTTTCCACTACACATGTTATTTCTTCCGCAATTATGGGGGTTGGATCAGCACAACGTGTGAAAGGTGTGAAATGGGGAGTAGCTAAAAAAATCGTGTTGACATGGATTATTACTTTACCAATTTCTGCTTTAGTTGCAGGAGTCATCTTCCAAGTACTTAACTTATTCTTTTAAATAGCAAACCCCTTGTCTTTTGGACAAGGGGTTTTATTATTCTATGATTAATCCTAAAGATTTTGCAAAGCCAATCGCTTGCTCGGTAGATACTTTACAGTCTGTGAGTTGGTCCAGAGAAACCGTGATTTGCTCATATGTGTTGGTGCTTAAATCTATTCCTTTTAAAGGGGTTTCAGTGAAGTTTGCGCCATCTAGCTCACACTTTTCCAAACTGACTTTGTCAAAAGTAGCTTCGATGAAATCAGAACGATTTAATGTTACTTGTTTAAACGCTACTTTTTTGAGTTTAGAAAAGCTCATATTTACATAATTTGCAACAGAGTCTTCTATTTTCACCTCTGTTAGTCTACTTTGAGAAATATTTGTACCTAACAACTTCGACCCACGGATTTCTACTCGGTGAAACACAGCATCTCCAAAATCTACGTTAGACAAATCACATTTTTCAAACAAACAATCAATAAATTCAACTTGATGAAAACGAACCCCTTCCATTGAAATATTTTGAAAATGTATTTGGTCAAACATAATTTTATCCTCTTGTTCTTCGTCTAAATGTAAAGATGTCACGATTCCTCCAGAAACGAAATTGTCTTCTAGAAGTGCCTCACTAATATTTAGTTCCATTAAAGAGCTGGATAGTTTAGGTGCCGTTATTTTCATTGTGTATTCCCCCCCATTTTATCATGATTCCATTCTAGCATTATATTAGTATGTTAACTCCTTTTTCCTTTACAATATAAATAGGTTTCACTTAAGGAGGAATATCGTGAAGGTTTTATCTAATATAGTGATGCGTTATTATAAAGCAATACTTCTTGCTTGGCTAATATTGTTCATTGTTTTAGCCGTTTTTGCTATTCGTTTACCTAGTTTATTGGAAGGGGACGGTTTTAAAGTAGATGGCGAGCATCAACAAGTGATGGCAGAGCTAACAGACACATTTGATCTCCCAGCTGAAACATTATTCGTAGTGTTTGACCAAACAACAGATGACACAATAGAAAAGACTTTAGCAAACATTGAGCGACTAAATATTGCTGAATCCATTCAATCCCCTTTGGATGATCCTTCTCTATATAAAGATCATATAGCATACGCCATGTTGCATTTTAATGGCGATACAAAGGATATGCCAGGTGTTGTAGATACGTTACGTGAAACAATTGATAACGAAAAAGGAGTCATATTAACTGGCGGTGCTGCAATTAATAAAGACATTAATAGCGCAAGTCAAAAAGATCTAGTAAATGCTGAGACAATCGGTTTACCCATAGCAGTTATTGTACTTTTACTTGCTTTTGGAAGTGTGGTAGCTGCTTTTGTTCCCCTACTAGTTGGAGTTGTAACAGTTGTCTCTACATTTGGGTTGATGACATTGTTTAGTAGTACGATGGATTTATCCATATTCGTCATGAATATTGTTCCCATGCTTGGCCTTGCGCTAAGTATCGATTTTGCCCTACTTCTGATCAACCGTTATAAAGAAGAGCTTTTGAAGCAATCCGTACACGAGGCTGTTTCAACAGCTATTCAAACTGCAGGACGTTCTATTATTTTCTCTGCAATTTGTGTATTTATCGGACTAGGTGCCATGCTTGTCATGAAAGTGGAGATTTTCCAAAACATTGCACTCGGTGGTATGCTTGTCGTGTTCATGGCTGTGCTAGCGTCTATCACGTTATTGCCATCTATCCTTCTTATATTGAAAGATCGTATTAATAAATGGACTATTCTACGTGTAAAACCAGGTGGTACTACTAGATGGAGAAACTTTGCCGCATTTGTGATGAAACGACCTGTGACATTAATTGTTGTGGCACTTATTATTTTAGGAATTGGGATTATCCCTATTAAAGATATGGAACTAGCTATTCCGCAAGTAGATTCATTACCAATTACGTACGATTCTCGTCAAGCTTATGAATTAATGGACAAAGAGTTTGGGTTAGGAGAAAAATCGACTGTATATATTATTGCAGAACGAAAAGATGGTTGGGACAATACAGAAGGCCTGGAAGAAATAAAAAAATTAGAGGCACAATTATTAGCCGATAAAGATGTGGATACGGTTAACAGCATTTTTACTGCCAGTAAAATTTCTTCTGTCGAACAATGGGAGCAGAGCATGCAAGTTCCTGAAGTAAAAGCTCAGCTAACACCTTTAATGGAATCGTTCGTGCAGGGAGATAAATTGCTAGTTCCAGTGACACTTAATTTAAATGGTTCTTCTACTGAAGCACAAGATTGGGCTCGGGAATGGTCGGAAAAAGATGTAGGTGTTGAGATTTTGGTTGGTGGCCAACCGAAATTTAATCAAGAAATTTTCGATGAAATCTTTAATAAAGTAGGCTTATTGTTAGCAATCATTTTGGGCTCCACTTTCGTTATTCTAATGATTGCGTTCCGTTCCATTTTAATACCTTTGAAGGCAATTATGATGAATGTGATTGGGCTTGCTTCTACTTTTGGTATACTTGTGTACATTTTTCAATATGGACATTTTGGAATAGAGGAAACGACAATTGCGTTGATCATACCGGTCATTGTATTTAGCTTAGTATTCGGATTAAGTATGGACTATGAGGTGTTCTTAATATCTCGTATTCAAGAAGAATATTCGAAGCATCTAGATAATACGGCCGCAACGATTGATGGACTTACCTCTACAAGTAAGATCATTACTTCAGCAGCGTTGATTATGATTGTGATTACAGGGGCTTTTGCGTTTACAGATGTGATGCCCGTGAAGCAAATTGGTATCGGCATTGCTATTGCAGTTGCTATTGATGCATCCATTATTCGATTGTTATTAGTTCCAAGCCTAATGAAGCTACTCGGCAAATGGAATTGGTGGATGCCGTTTAGAAAAGGACCATATAAAGCAAGTAAATGGCATTAAATAGAGAACAGCCAAGTAGAACTGATATTCTGCTTGGCTGTTTTGTTATTCACTTCGAGGGAATCATCCGATTATCGTCCCTTTTCATCCGATTTTTGATCCTTATTATCCGATTATTCCTATTTATTATCCGATTTTGCGAGTTTATTATCCGATATCAAAAAATATCCAATAAGTCGGCTATTCCTCGACTTATTGGATATCCCAATTATCAAAATTTCTTTTTGTACCAGTCTTTTGCTGCTTGCACTTCATCTTGCGTTAACTGATGACCGAATGCATGCCAAAACAACTCTACTTCTGCTCCAGCGTTTTGTAGTAAATCACGCAATTCCTCAGATTCTGCAGCAGGGCACATGAAATCATTTTTCCCAGCTCCAATGAATACTGGGGACCCTGAAAGTGCAGGGATTTCCACACCACGTCTCGGAACCATTGGGTGATGTAAAATCGCACCTTTTAATACATACTCATATTCGAATAAAAGATTTCCAGCAATATTTGCACCGTTAGAATAACCAATGGCTACTACATTATCGCGATCAAACTCATAATTCTCTGCCGCTTCATCAATGAAATTTTTCAATTCTTCTGTTCGGAACTTCAAATCTTCCATATCAAATACACCTTCAGCCAGACGTTTAAAGAAACGAGGCATTCCGTTCTCTAATACGTTTCCACGAACACTTAAAATATTCGCTGCCCCGTCTATTTCTTTACCCAATCCTACTAAATCATGCTCATTCCCACCTGTGCCATGTAAAAGCAATAATGTTGGGCGTGTTGAATCTTGGCCTTTATAAAAAACATGCTTCATGTTAAAACTCCCTTTTAATTATCTTGAATTTGAGATAATTATAACGTGAATCATTTTCTAGGTCAATTAAAGAGGACTTAACTATTTGTAAGGAGTTCTTTCAATTTCTGAGGTTCATCCACACGAATAGCAAATTCTGTTACACTTTTTTTCATTCCCATAAATATCGTTGCTTCTATTGGTTCTTGTAAATGGATAATCGCTTGTGGTACTACATCTTCAAAATCTCGGTACATAAATTGTAGTGTATCTTTACTTGGAAGTGCCGCACCCCACTCTACTTCTTTCAACATGTTGAGTGGAACAACCATTCGAGCTGTAAGACCCTTTGTAATGTAGAGTTTACCATTCTTTATTTCTAATGGGTGCAGTCTAGTAATTTGAATATCTGCTAGAAAGAAAAAGACCGAGTATATATTAAAAATAAGTAGAATAATTGATAGGACGATTGATTTTTCATGCAGCCACCAATGAAGACCAATTGTTTCAATCACAATTCCGTGGATCAGCATTATGTTGAACGCTACAGCACTAGTCTTTACATGCATGGTTACTACACCAGCGTGGCTCGGTGCTTTCTTTTTCCAAGTAAAAAACGCATAATACATCATTAGAAATTCGGACATGACAATTCGAATAAAAACATTTTTCGTAACTACTTTTTCTACGGAAGGAAGCAGACTGTATATAGCGCCCTCATTCATTTCTGTCATTTGTTTACGAATTAGCGGGACTTTCCAAATGACTAAAAATAACAACCCAAGTTCTGCTAGTACCAGTAAAACCTCCACTGCAATTCCTGCATAAAGGATTCCTGCAAAAGGTGCAAACAATTCGGATGGAATTAAAAACCGAGCAATTACTAACCCAGCGACCATTAGTCCGATCGTTTGTTTAACAGAGATTTTAAATGCAGCATAAAAGAGGAGTGGTGCTATAATTGCTAAGTCTATTAGGGAGCCAATCGCTGCACCACTTGTTACTTGAAGAGATAAAAAGTCTGGAACGCTTGATTGATACAAAAGAAAATTAGTTACAAGTACTAGAAGAAGAAAAGCAATAGCTAAATTGGCTACACGCGTTTTACGGTATACCATCATAAATTCTCCCTTCTTAATTCATACTTCTATTATAACTTTCTGTATTTTTAAGACGCCAGTATAACATTCTGAAAAATTCGATAAAACTGTGACAAATAAATAAAGGGCTGTTCACAAAAATCAATGTACACCGACTTTTATGAGCAACCCCATTTTTTATATTATATTCTTCGTACCCTTCCACATTATCGACCCAATCATCGTAATAACCAGGATAATTAATCCTAAAATAAACGGATAAATAATATGCACATCATATAATAATCCGGCAAGTAATGGGCCTAATACATTTCCAATACTCATATAAGCATTATTCATTCCCATGGCAAATCCTTGTTCCTTCCCTGCTAACTTCGATATTAGCGTCGTAAGCACAGGGCGTAAAATAGAAGTGGATAGGAAGATAATCATTGTAATCGCAAAGAAAAATGTATAGCTAGAAACTACAATGGAAAGTAAAAATCCAAAAGCTGCGACACCTAAAAATATTCTTAATACATTTGCTTCGCCGAATCGACGAACAGCCCAATCAACAGCAAATAGCTGCACAATTACACTGACAATTCCAGTAGCTGTAACCATCAAAGCGATGTCTTGTGGAGACGCTCCAAATTGATTATCTACAAACAGTCCAAGAACCGATTCATACGCCATTAAACCAAAACTCATCACTAGTGTAATCACTAGCGGGATAAAATATGGCTTCTTAAATGATTGAACGATCTCTTTTACCATTGGCTCTGGTTTAGTTTCAGTAACTAGACTGTCTTCCGGTTTACTTTCCTTTAGTAAGAACGTCGAAAAGATTACAGCCGCAACTCCTACAATGGCCGAAATAAGGAGCGGCATTTTCAATCCGTACTCTGCTAAAAATCCACCAATACCGGGACCAATAACAATACCAAGTGACATCGAAGCAGAAATATAACTATTTCCTTTTGCACGTTGGTCCATTGTCGTAATATCTGCTACATAAGCAAAGATAGCGGGAATTAATAATGCTGCTCCAACACCACCTATTACACGTGATATATATAAAATACTGACCGTATCGGAGAGATAAAAAACAAACATAGATAAGGCGAGCCCACTTAGACCTGCAATAATCATGATTCTTCTTCCGTATTTATCTGCCCATTTCCCTCCAATGGGCGACATTACTAGCTGCGCTCCGGCAAATATCGCTATCATAAGCCCAGCAGCAGTCCCGCCTTGCCCAATTGATTTTAGATAAGCAGGCAGAATCGGAATGATAATCCCAAAACTCGCCACTGCAATAAACATATTGATCATCAGTATAAACAATTTCTTTCTTTGATCGCTTGTCATATAACTACTCCTATTCAAAAAACTAACATGCTTGGAACAGAGTAACATGGTTTTACGCTCTTAACAACAATCTGATGACTATTACTCCAAAAAATCTAACTAATTCTTACGTTACACAAATAATAGAGTATTCATAGATAAAATGTTGGTTCCGGTAAATGAGGCTGTTGTTTTTAGAAGAATATATTTTGTGACGAAGATCAGCAAGACTCCTGTGGAAGGCAAGCAGATTTTCGTCCATAATAACATGATCGTTTAACAGAGCTTAAATGAAAAGAACCGAAGTAACAAGAATGAGTTATCCCGTTACTTCGGTTCCTTTATTATTATTCATTTAGTTTTTCAAGTGTTTTTGCTGTTCCTTGCATTGGATAAGACTCTGCAAGTGATTCATACCCTACTTTTACTTCATCATAAAGCTCTAACTTATTCCGTTGATCCATCGTCAATGAAAACCAAGTCGCCTCTTTTCCGGTGTCAATTGCTTCTTGGACTGAAAGGTCTTTTGCTTCCTCTACCGTCAAATCACTCACGACTAAAATACTTCCGTTATCGTCCATATCTACAATAAGACCTGTAATGTAGCCAGTCGGCTTAGCTTGGGTTGGGTTGTCTTCGAAAAACTGCATAATAAAATAAAACGTGGCTCCAATAGCAATGAAGAGAACTGCTAAAATTATTCCTACAGTGTATTTCCCTCTCATACTGGAACCTCCTTATCTTATACCAACTCGGCGGAAACCTTCTGCTAATAGATATGCCTTTGCTTCATCATATGAACCAAAGCTTTCTTCTAGGTTGTAGCCATGATAGATATTCCATAACGTATCCTCTTGTAATAATGTTAGCTTCGAATCTTCTTTGTTTTTCCACTCTTCTTCAATCTCTTCATCTACAAGTTCTTCTTCCTCTGTAGCTAAATAAGCAATTGAGTCTTTAACCAATTTTCTTAATTCATCAGCAGAAGCTTCACGGATATTCAAAAGCCCTTTGTCATCAGCTTCTTCATATTGTGGAAGATCTCCAACATATACAAACCCGTTCCCATTTGGATGAAGATGATAAATCACCGTTGTTTTTTCATATAAACTCTTTTCATAATGGTAATTCACTCGTTTCAGGGATACTTCTTTACGAGTTAACTCTGGAAATTCTTGAATAATTGCTTCTTTTTCTTCAAATGTTAGCATGTGATTCCTCTTTCTTTACGTTGTTTTTCATTTGTCTAGTATACCATACTCTCTACCCTCTTCGAGTCCACCATTCAGAAACAATGATGAAGCAAATAACTACTGCAATCGCAACTGCAAAAAACCATTCTGGTAAGCCACTCAATTTTGTTCCTCCTTGCTAATTCGCTTTACAAATCGTCCAAAATTTTGCGCTGTAAATCCTTCTACTTCTTTCGTAGAATAGGTCTTTATTAGCTGCTTCACTAAGTTTTGCGTTTTAGAAGCATCCTCAAGTCCTGTGATAAACTCTCCGATTCCATCAAAGTCTGAACCCAATCCTATCAGATGTTTCCCCCCAAGAGAAGTGATATGATCAATATGCTCCACTAAGTCTTGAATTTCTACAGGCTTTTTAATATGGTTAATAAACTGTGGATAGTACACGACATGAATAGGAGAATCTTTTTCGATTAATGCTTTTATTTGTTTATCTGTTAAATTTCTTGATGAATCACATATTGCACGTGCATTCGAATGGCTTGCCATCAGCCACTTTGCTTTCGGCAGCACATCCCAAAAAGACTTTTCACTCAAATGAGAGACATCAATAATAATATTTTGTTCGTTCAAAAACTCTACTACTTCTTCTCCAAAAGAGGTTAAGCCAGTACCAGAAATCTCCGAAGCACCATCTGCCACCTCATTTGCTCCATTCCATGTTAGCCCCACTAATTTTACGCCATGAGCTAATAAAAACTTAAGCCTTAGCATATCTCCGTCAATCATATCTAAACCTTCTAAGGATAATACAGCCCCAATTTGTCCCTCTTTTAATGTTTCAAGCTGTTCCCACTCGTAAATCGCAACAACATTTTCATGCTTCCCTACAATCTCTGTATGAAAAAACTCGATCTGACGCATAGCCTCTAGAAATAGCTTTTCTTTCGGAAAGCCCTCCGAAACAAACACTGCAAACAATTGAAGAGCCACTTCTCCTGCTTCTAAAGCGATTTTATTTGCTTGTAACAAGGGAGAATTCGTAAAAGATAATGGAGACTCTGCTCTAGCTAATTTGTACAGTACATCACAATGCAAATCATATACTTTCAAATTTTTGTCCTCCTCAAATAAAACCGGTACCCTTATCAAAGAGTGTCCGGTTCAATCTTAAACATTATTCAGGTGCTTCTCCAGAAAAAGCCAACCATTCTTCTCTCGACGGTCCATACATTCCTGGAACAGTTAATCCTGCTTGACGCATAAGTACAGTTATCTGTCCTCTATGATGTGTTTGATGGGATGTTAGAATGTGTAGAATATTTGCAACCGTCCACATTTGACCATACATATCTTTTTCTTCTAGAAGTGTTTCGTCCGTCCATTGTTCCTTTATTGCTTGAACCATCGCATTACTAGACTCTATATAAGCTTCTGCCATTTCTTGAGCAGTTGCTGGTTGAGGTGCGTCATGAGGAGTTGCAGAGAATTGTAATCCTGTTTTTCCAATCATTTCATCGATTGTAACAACTAGATGCCACGCAAGTTTCCCTAATGTTCTACCTTCTTCATATACTTTTTGTTTTAAAGATTCATCTGTTAATGTATTAAAAATTTTAAAGGTAGAATCACTCTCATGTTTCCAGTTCGTTAAAAAGTCTTCTAGTTTTCTAATCATTTTAATTCCTCCATTTAGATTATAAGTTATATTTCGTTATTTAATATGTGGAATCCTGCTTTCCAACAATTTTCTTCTGAATAGATATTAATCCACAAATATGGTAGACTACAGGATAGACAATAAGAGGACGTGAGCGAATTGATTAAAATTGAATTACCAAAACCAACTGTAACCATTACCCAACGTGAACAAGTACGCAACGAAGGTGATCTTGAAATCCCATCAATTTATGGATTTATTGACTTCCACCAAATCCCACGTGATAAAGGCGGCATCTTTATGTTTTTCAACAAAAATGATGAGCTATTATTCGTAGGAAAAGCACGTAAAATTAGACAACGTATTAAAAAGCATTTTGAAGACAATGTTTCACCGATGATTAAACATCGTGAAGAAGTTTACAAAATCAGCGTATCTATCGTGGAAGAAGCAATGGATCGTGAAATTTATGAAACATACGCAATTAATACTTTAAAAGCAAAATATAACATCGATAAAGCATTTTTTAAATAAGAACAAATCCCTGTCGCTTACTTAGTGACATGGGATTTTTTTATTTCACTACTTCCAAAATGCTTGGGTTGTGCTTTGGCTTAATGAGATCTTTTGGAATCTAAACAAAGTAGTCATTTGATTCTTACAAGAATCGATTTCGGACTTCTGGTGATGGAATCATACAGCTATCTTTTTTCCCAAACCACTTGTATCTATTTTTAGCAAAAATTTTATACAAGGCATTTCGGAATGTCTTTGGGACAATCTTGAAGATATAAAAAACCTTCCACATTCCTTTTAAATGCTTACAAATGTACAATGCTGCATCAGAGGAATGATATACTGTATTGTTTTCAATGACCAAAACGCCATCAAAATTTGCGGGTATTTGATGCTTCTTTTGGAGCTCTTCCCCTATTTCACTTTGCAAAGCTGCGAAATGAAAATACCCAAGTGGATCTCTTGCAATAATAAACTGGACACTTGCATCGCAAAAGTTACATTCTCCGTCAAACAAAACAACTGCAGTCATATGAATCCCCCTTTCTTCCAGTTTACTACAGAACGAATCATTTGTTGATTCTTATCTTATATTAAAGGCGCTGTTAAACGATTATGTTATGTACAAAATATATGCTTCTAAAAAACAACAACCTAATTTAACAGAGCTTATAAGAAAAAAGACGTCCTAAAAGTCAAAAATAACTTAAAGGACATCCAAATTACTGTTTATCTGAAGGTGTATCAGAAGAACCGACTTCTTCTAAAATTTCGAAGCTGTTTGAATAATCGCGAAGCCTAGAATCTTCATTCTCCACTGGTTGATCCGTCGTTGAATTTAAAAGAGATTCTTCCACTGGACGAATCGACTCGTCAACCTCTTGGTGTGCATGTTCCACACAAGTTAATGTACTCGGCACAGCTTCTAATCTAGCTAAAGGAATTTCTGCCCCACATTCCGTACATTTGCCGTATGTGCCATTATCCATTGCTGTTAAAGCGTCTTTAATATCTTCTATCTCATCTTCAGAATGTTTTCGTAATGCTAGTCGTGTATGTTTATCCGCTAAATCGGTTGCATTATCTGCAGGATGATTATCGTAGTTGGATAACTCGGTTGTTTCAAACTCTTCATCATTCTCTATACTATGTTCCAGTTCATCTAAACGCTTTTGTAACGTATCTTTTAATTTGTCGTATTTCGTCATAAGAATTCCTCCTTCATTAATATAAGGATTCCCACATTTCAGCGAAATAAAACAAAATGTACATCTTGATTTAGAAACAATAACTCGATACTTTTAATGACAGGAGATACTGACTAAACATCCCTCTTCCCTCAAAAGCAGTAGTAGTCTCCTCATATGACGCTGGAGCATTCAAAACAAGTACAGCTTTCCCCGTTTCTTTCCATTTTAGTTTTTTTAAATCGAATGAATTTCAGAAATTTGTTTCCCTACTTTCATTTTTCATTCATAGTACCTTATTTTTTGTTTAACTTACAATATAGCTATCATTACATTATTTTCGTAAATTCAAGTATGATAAAATAAAAAGGAGTGGTTATCCATGGGTATTCATAAATTTTTTATGAGCATGAACGATTTAGAAAGAATTATACGTGCCCCAGGACGTTTTAAGTTTGAGGACCATAATGTTGCTGCGCATTCATGGAAGGTTTCACAATATGCGATGTTTTTTGCAACGATCGAAGAGAATAATGGTGCGACTGTTAACTGGAAGTCGCTTTACGAAAAGACGATTAACCATGACTTTGCCGAAATTTTTATCGGTGACATAAAAACACCCGTTAAACATGCATCCCCAGAACTGAAACTAATGCTCACACATGTAGAAGAAAAAATGATGGAAAAATTTATTTTAGACGAAATTCCAAAAGAGTTCCAGCCTGTATTTTTTGACCGTATGAAAGAGGGAAAAGACGAGACAATTGAGGGGCGCTTACTAGAACTTGCTGATAAGCTAGATCAAGTATATGAAGCTTTTGCAGAGCTGCAACGTGGCAATACGGATGCTGAATTTGTGAAAATGTATGAGAATGCATTAAGAAAAATTCTTCACATCCCTCTTGAAAAAAGTATATCTTATTTCAAAGATGTCATGCTTCAAGACATTATGGCGGAAGACTCTGTGATAGATGTAAAATCCATTACTTTACAAATTTTAGTGGAATAAGTTTTTATTTATTAAATTGCAATATATTATATAACTTAGTGTATAATATTGTTAAACTATTAAGATAATTGAGGGGGGGTTGTTTCATGCCTATACCAGTTAATCACACAAAACCTGTCCGTACTACCGCAAAGCTCCATGCGTTCAATCAAATACAACAGTGGATTATAGATGGTACACTTCAACCGGATGAGAAAATTAATGATATTGAACTTGCACAAGCATTAGGGGTCAGTAGAACTCCTATTCGTGAATCACTACAACTTTTAGAATCCCATGGTTTTGTTACGATGCAACCAGGGAGAGCTACACAAGTAACAGCAGTAGAAAAAGAGGATATTCATAATTTATTACCACCATTAGCAGTATTACAGGCGCTTGCTGCAGAGCTTGCTACTCCAAATATGGATGAGACTACTTTACAATTATTAGAAGAAAAAAACAAGGAGTTTGCTGATGCAATTTATGCTAAACAATATATAATTGCTCTGAATTTTGACGAGGAATTCCATAAAATAATCGTTGACCGCGCGAACAACTCATACATAATTTCTATGGTTGAAATGCTTCAAGCACACGTACGTAGATTATTTTATTACGAAAGTAATATCTTAAGAGAACACTCAATCGTACAGCACGCGGAGATTATTCGTTTATTTAGAGAAAAAGATACAAAAAAATTAACGGAAATAATGCGTTCTAACTGGATTTATTCAATTGAAGGCTACTAAAAAACTAGCCCTTTGACGTTTAGTCAAAGGGCTTTTTTCTGTTCGTAATGTCAAGTTTAGCATTATGCTTTTTGAATTCTTGCAATCAAGCCAGTAATTAGCGTTAAAATGATGAAGGGAATTAACCACCCTAAACCAACTCCATAAAACGGTAAGAATCCATCATAAAAAGATACTATAGGTTTTAACCAGCTGAAATACTCTAATCCAAGTGAATCGCAAAGAGATTTTAATCCGTCTACAATGCTTATTAAAAAGGTTACAAATACCACAGTAACATATACTATTCTCGCGTGATTAAACAGTGGAGACAAGAATGTTAAAAAGATTAAAACGATCGCTAATGGATACAACAACATTAATACTGGGATGGAATACGTAATAATATTAGATAAACCGAAGTTTGCAATCACACAAGTCAATACACTGAAAAAAATAACAAATGCTTTATAGCTAATCTTCGGCATTAACGTATGAAAATACTCCCCGCAAGCAGTCAACAAACCAATACTAGTTGTTAAACAAGCTAACAAAATAATAACGGACAAAAGTACCGCTCCATAGGATCCAAAATAATGCCCAGAAGCACTACTTAAAACAGGACCTCCATTGTCAAACAGACCAAAGAGATTTACACTTGTTGCTCCTAGATAACCAATACCAGCATAGATTACACCAAGGAAAAATACGGCAATCGCACCTGATTTAGCTGTTGCTACAAGAATACCTTTCGTTGACGTCACACCCATCGAACGTATCGCATTAATAACAATAATCCCAAAAACTAAGGAAGCTAATGCGTCCATTGTATTGTAACCATCTGTGAATCCTGTCATAAACGCATTGTCTACATAGTTTCCTTGAGGTTGTCCAAAGTCTCCCATTGGTTTTATCACTACAAAAAATAATAAGATGAATAGACCGATTAAAATACCAGGAGACAAATACTTCCCTACATTATCTACAATTTTAGATGGATTCAATGATAACCATAACGTAACTCCAAAGAAAATAATGGTGAATACCAATAGTCCAATCTGTGCATAATCTGCATTCATAAATGGTAAAATACCTATTTCAAATGAAACCGCACCTGTTCTTGGCATTGCAAAAAATGGCCCGATTGTTAAGTACAGTAATGATGTAAAGATAACTGCAAATTTAGGATGAACTCTACTCGATAGCTCCTGCAAATTTTTGCTTCCGGAAAACCCCATTGCAAGTGTCCCTAAAAAAGGTAATCCTATTCCTGTAATTAAAAATCCAATTACTGCTATCCACACATTTGTTCCCGCATTTTGTCCTAAGCTTGCAGGAAAAATTAAATTACCCGCTCCAAAAAACAATGCAAATAGCATTACTCCAATCACTAAATGATTGGAAAATGATAATTTATTGTTCATTTTATTGCCTCCTGTGATATAAGAAATAATCATTTCTTGTATTTTGTTCTAGTTGTTTTAAATACATGCGCTATACAATGATTTTCTATCATCACTTTTGTATACAATATATCAAAACTGATAATACTACGGAATTCAGTAGAATGCAATATATTAATCTAAATTAATTGAACATTTCTTTTATTAAAATAATAAAGTATAAAAAAACAGCCAACTACTGGAATTACATCCAAGTAACTAGCTGATTTCAATACCTATTTCTCATCTGAAAAAAGGTTTTTATAGGGAATCATCAGAGGAATTTTCAGTAAGCTTTACATTGGAGCGATAAGCCGCTCGTATAAGAAGATGTCCCGCAACTGGTGCAGTTAAGAATACGAATAATATACCAAGTATTAATCGAATGCTTATAAATCCTTCATGAACCCAAAAGTATACAAATGCTCCTGAAAGAGATAATAACACTGCCACCGTAGAGCTTTTTGTAGCAGCATGTGAGCGAGTATACACATCAGGAAGTCGAATAATCCCAAAAGCACTAATGACACTCATTATACTTCCTAACAATACAGTAAGAGCTGCCATTAGCTCAATTATCTGATTTACGCTCAACGATAACCCCCCTTTCAATATACTTTGATATAGCAATTGTACTGATGAAAGCGAGAATTCCTAAAATGAGAATTGCTTCCAAAAAGGCTTTTGTTTTTAATACAATCGATACAAGAGCAATTATCGAGATTAAGTTTACACCTATCACATCCAAGGCGACTGCTCGGTCTGGCATAGAAGGTCCTTTAATAATTCGATAAAGGGCAATTGCTATAGATAAAGAAAACAATGCGAGGGAGATCAAAAGTATTTTTTCTACCATTAACGAGTCACCTCCATAATCGCTTTTTCAAACTTTGTAAGAGATCGTAAGACATCCGCTTTTGATTTTTCTATATCCATTGCATGAATATAAAACATATTACCTTCAGGACTTACTTCCATTACTACTGATCCTGGTGTCAATGTAAGTAACATCGCAAGAGTCGTTATTTCCCAATCACCCCGTAGTTCTGTTTTATATGTAAAAATACCAGGCTTTATATTTAACTTTGGACTTAAAATCTGTCTGCTGATAAGCACACTCGAAGTAGCTAATTCCGAAATAAATATGAAAACTAACTTAATAATGGAAAATAATCTTCTCAAGTAAAATTGACTACCGAAAAAACGGTGCATTAAGAAGACAATTACAATCCCAACAATGAATCCACTGAAAAAGGTGGTAAGCTTCAGCTCGTCTTCATCTTTTAAAAGCATCCAAAGGAATGCTATAAATAAATTAAGTAAAAACTGTGCTGACATGGATTTTCACCTCTCCCATTACTTATTTCCACCTAAAACTGCATCAATATAAACAGTTGGATTGGATAGTGTGTATGCAGCATTACTTACATAACCTGATAAAAATTCTGCACCAAGTCCAAGAAAAATTGTCCCTACTCCAAGTAGCGCAATTGGTATAATCATTCCTGCCTTCAATGGGACTTCATCTTCTGGACTAATGATCGTTTCCCCAAAAATGGAGTTTAAGAAAATACGAAGGAGCGAATACAACACCACAATACTGGAGATAAACGCAAGGGCTAATAAAACATAGGAGCCCGACTCTATTGCACCTTGTCCTACTAATATTTTTCCAACGAACCCACTAAGCGGTGGAATACCGGCAAGAGAGCAAGTGACAATGAAAAACATCCAACCAAATATAGGGTAATTTCGTATTAGCCCACTCATTTCCGTGATTTTTGTTTTTCCTGTTAATACAATCATTGTTCCAGCTAGTAAAAAAAGCATAGCCTTCGCAATCATGTCGTGAATCACATAGTAAATCGATCCCTCTATCGATACTGGTGTGGCAACCGCTAAACCAATTAAAATAAACCCGACTGCAATGACGACATTATAGGAAGCAATTATGCGAACATCTTTATATGCTATCGCCCCAATACATCCGACAATGAGCGTAATTCCAGCCATTATTCCGATTAACGTGTGGGTAACAGCTGGTTCATGATAGAAAATTAATGTAAATGTACGGAAAAGTGCATAGATACCTACCTTCGTTAACAACGCTCCGAACAATGCGGCAATAGCTGTTGGAGGAACACTATAAGATCCAGGAAGCCAGTAGAACAGTAACAACCCTGCTTTTAAACTAAAGACAATTAAAAATAAAATACTGATAGTAGTAAGCAAAGGACCTTGTCCCGCTTCTGCAACTCTCTCCGATATGTGGGCCATATTCAAGGTACCAACAGTACCATACAGATAAGAAAGAGCAACTAAGAAAAACCATGACGAAAGTACATTAATAACTACATATTTAATAGATTCTCTTAACTGCGCTTTCTTTCCACCAAATGTTATTAAGACATAAGAAGCTAGTAACATTACTTCAAAACAAACGAATAAGTTAAATAAATCTCCCGTCAAAAATGAACCATTAACTCCAGCTACTAAAAATAAAACAAATGGATAAAAGAACATCTTTTCATGGTCTTCTCCAATAGTAGAAAAAGCGTAGATCAAACAAATTGCCGTAACTATACTAGCAGTTAACACGAATAGCATAGCAAAGGAATCTGCTACAAAGAGTATGCCAAAAGGAGGCTCCCAGCCACCAAAATCCAATCGTAGAATTCCTTCTTGTTGAATTTCATTTAAAATATATACACTAATTCCTGCAATTCCAATCATCGTCAATAAACTTATAACACGTTGCACACGCACATATGGTCGAAGAAATACGAGGAAAACTCCTACCATAATGGGAATTATTAAAGGTAAAACAATTATATTATTCATCATTTGTTCCTCTCAATGCATCAAGATCATCCGTACCAATATCTTGATACGCTCGATACGCAAGCACAAGGATAAACGCTGTTACTGCAAAACTAATAACAATAGCAGTTAAGATTAACGCTTGTGGCAGTGCATCTGTATAAGGAGCATCTGCTTCCTTTAACAAAGGAACATTTCCTCTTTTCAAATCACCCATTGTTAATATAAGTAGGTGGACCGCATGAGAAAGTACAGCTGTCCCTAATATTACTCGTATAATATTTCGAGAGAGGATTAAATAGGTAGCAACGGCAACTAATATTCCTATTAATATTACAATTAACGTTTCCATAGGCTATACATCCTCACTTATACTTAAAATTATTGTTACCACTACTCCAACGACAGCCAAAGCTACCCCTGCTTCAAAGATAGTTACTGTTGTTAGCTCTGTTTCACCGAAAATAGGTAGTTCAAAATAAGCAAATGTTTGAGACATGAATGGTACACCAAAAAATAGTGAACCAAAGCCTGTAGATGTAGCTAATAGCACACCAAAAGCTGCAACAAGCTTGAAATCTAATGGTAGACTTTTTTGAACCGTTTCAATATCAGTTGATAAATATAAAAGTACAATGGCTGATGCTAACACTAATCCGCCTATAAATCCCCCACCAGGCGTATTATGACCAGACAGGAATAAATACACACCAAAGGTCAAAATGATAAACACGACAATTCTTGTAACTGTACGTAGGATGACATCATTAATTTTCACTATCTGCATCCTCCTTTTTGGCCTTTAACTTTATCATAGTATATACACCTAACCCCGCTATAAAGAGAACGACCACTTCTAGCATCGTATCAAATCCACGGAAATCTCCTAAGATCGCATTGACGATATTCGCACCGCCAGCTAATTTATACGCATCTTCGAAATACACGGAAATAGAATCGAATTGATCGTAGTTTAATACCGATATTGCAACTAACACAACAACCAATCCAACCCCTACTGAAATAACTGCATTGGTCATTTTTGTTTTAGTAGAGACTTTCTCTTTCTTCCAATCAGGCAGATGTGAAAAGGCTAAAAGAAATAACGCAGTAGTCACCGATTCTACAACTAATTGTGTCAGTGCCAAATCCGGGGCTCGGAAGATAACGAAGAAGACTGCGATAGAATATCCTAAAACTCCATTTAACAATGTTGCGGTCATGCGTGATTTGGCAAATAGCATAGCTACCCCTGCAATCGCCATAACACCAACTAAAATGACTTCATATACTCGAATGGATGCATTCGTAGATGGGTCAAAAGAAAATGCCCCCGAGTAAATAAAGAAGCCCCCAACAGTTAAAATAAAGAAAGCATAAATATATACTAAGTAGTCTCTTAGGAGACCTGTCATATAGCCGTTTGTTGCAATTGTAGATTGCTTTTCAGCAAAAGATAATAAATTATTATAATAGGCATTAAATGTGTATTTGGAAGATAGTAAACCATAAATTGGCTTCCACTTCTTGAGCAAACTAAACAAAATAAATCCAATTAATATAACCCCAACTGTCATAAGCAGCTCTATATTAAGGCCATGCCACGCAGAGATGGAAGGTGTGAGATTTGCTGGATTTCCAAAGGTAGGATAAATACTTGCCATTGCCGGTTGAAGTATATACGCTCCCAAAAGGTTTGGGAAGAAGAAAATACCTACCACAAACGCAGCTAAAATCATGGGAGCAATCAACATACCAATCGGTGCTTCATGAATAGGTTTGTCCAATTTTTCAGGCTGGGCAGGTCCCAGAAATGTTTTGAAGATAATAATCATACAGTAAACGAACGTAAACACACTTGCTACCCATGCAACGACAGGAAAAATAATACCGATTGATTGCACTGAAAATACATCTGCCTTCATTATTTGAACAGTGGCTGTAAAAAACATTTCCTTACTTAAAAAACCATTAAACGGTGGCAATCCTGCCATTGATAAACTTCCAATAACAGCTACAGTAAACGTAAATGGCATGAAAGCCATTAAACCGCCTAATCTTCTAATATCCCGTGTACCTAGCTCATGATCGACAATCCCTACGACCATAAATAAAGCACCTTTAAATGTGGAGTGATTAATTAAATGGAACAATGCTGCAAAAGCAGCTTGCGTATACAAAATAGAATTGTTTGAATATCCAAACTGCAGCGCAATCGAACCTAACCCAAGTAGACTCATAATAAGACCCAGCTGACTGACAGTAGAGTAAGCTAATAATGCCTTCAGGTCTGTTTGCCGAACTGCATTAAAAGATCCCCAGAATAATGTAATCATTCCTACTCCACTTACTGTCCAGAACCAGATTTGATCTCCACCAAAAACAGGTGTAAAGCGAGCAACCAAATATATACCAGCTTTCACCATTGTTGCAGAATGCAAGTATGCACTTACTGGAGTCGGTGCTTCCATTGCATCTGGCAGCCAAATATGGAAAGGAAACTGTGCAGATTTTGTAAATGCCCCTAGTAATACTAAAATCATTGCTGGGATAAATAAGGAATGCTCTGTAAAATTCCCGATAGTAGCTACAATTTCCCGAATACTAAAGGAACCAGTTATCGTATGGAGCATAATAAAACCAACAAGCATGGCAATTCCGCCACTTACCGTAATTAGCATAGCTTTTTGAGCACCTTGTCTAGAACCTTTACGGTGATGCCAAAAGGCAATTAATAAGAAAGAAGAAACGCTTGTTAATTCCCAAAAAACATATAAGACCATTAGATTATCTGAAAAAACGACACCTAACATCGCACCCATAAATAATAATAAATAGCAGTAAAAGTGTTGTAGAGATTCTTTAGTAGAAAGGTAAAAAATGGAATATAAAATTACTAAACTACCTACACCAGTAATGAGTAATCCTAATATCATACTTAAACCGTCTAAATAAGTAGTGAAGTTAATATCTAATGCGGGAATCCATTTATATGTATGGACAAATGTTTTACCACTTGCTATCGAGGGAATTAGCCTAGCAAGTATGATAAACAACGTAATGGGTACTAGCATAACAAACCAACCAATATGGAAGAATTTGAATCGCCTATAGATGAGTGGTACGAGTGCAGCTATTATAAATGGGATAATAATAGCGAAATTAACTGAAAACAAATTGTAACCTCCTATTTCCAAAACGTTTTCTATGAAATTTCAGTTTTAAAAGAATTATTTCATTTGAATGGGACACTTGACTATCCCAATAACTAGTAGCATAATAGGATTCCATATGGGGTCCTGATGTAGTTCAGAAGATTTAGGGGTCTTTAACATTGTTTAATTACAAGGAAAGTGCTTTTATGATTCTCATTTGTAATGTATAAATGCACGTATATTCGTAGTAAATTATACACTATATAACGATATACTGCACTTTTAGTGATTTATAACTAAACTATTCGCAATGATTTCAACACGTTTATAGAATAGATGAAACTAATAAAAAGAGGTGTAGACAACCGTGAAACACGCTAAAGGTAGAATGGATGAAAGTATACTTGTCTGCGTATACTTTGGACCTAATGGAGAGCGACTGATAAAAAGAGGACATAAAATGGCAAGTATGTTGGATTGTCCACTTTACATTTTAACAGTTGATCCACTTCCATTTGATGCATTCGATGCCGAAAAATCTGGTTATATTGAACAATGGAAAACCCTTTCGGAGGAATTGGAAGTAGAAGAGTTTATCATTCGTGATAACGAAAAACGTCCTTCCCCAAAGGTAATTAAGGAAGTTGCGCACCAATTAAATATTACGCAAATCATTATTGGACAAACCGCCCAAAGTAGATGGGAAGAAATTACAAAAGGGTCTTTTATGAATGTTTTATTAAAAGAAATCCCATTTGTGGACTTCCATGTTGTTTCTGTTGAAAGGTCCGTCAAGGCTGAAGAAGATGGCATTTTTGAAAAAGGGGTCCGCGCTTACTTAGTGACAGATGAAGATTCCTATAAAGTTTCTTTTACTTGTGCCAAAAATATGTGCCAAGAAGGCATTTTCTTTAAAGAAATTGGAACAGATTTCGACAATGGAATCTTTAAATTTATGCATAACAACAAAATGCAACAAGTCCATATCCAAGATAATTTAGTAACGGATCCCTCACAAGTTCCAGATGACTGTAGCGTAAAAATTCGATAACATACCTAAAAGGAAACTCTTAGAGTAGAGTCTCCTTTTTTTATTAAGAAATATATATTTTATACGGAATAAAGTTTAATTGGTTTCCGCTATAGGCGGACGCTTTCCGCGGGGTGAGCGATAAGCCATCACCGCCACTACGCGTCTTTTGCGATGTCTTATCTGTCTCACTCATCCCGCTGGAGTCGCCGCCTGCCACTTCAATCAACAAAGTGATAAATGTTCGCATTTTAATGAAGACAAGTACTATTTTTGAAATTAACTCAGCCTATTTATTAATAATACTTTCTTCTCTTTACAGGCAAGTCACTCGCTCCATTAACTTTGAACCGTACCTCTTCTATCCTTCGGCAAAGCAATTGCCACTAGCCCTAAAATCGGTAATGTGGAAACGATAATCATTGTTGTGTAAACACCTAAGTGATCCATGAAAATTCCGATCAACACTGCGCCTATTGCCCCCATACCAAATGCTAGTCCAACTGTTAGTCCAGCCATTGTTCCAATTTTACTTGGGACCAGTTCCTGTGCGTAAACTACTGTCACCGAAAAACTTAGCATGATGAAAAAACCAATGAAAATTAGCAGTAATATGACTGCCCAAACTGGAACATACGGTAAGACTAAACATAAAGGTATTGGCACAGCTGTAGAAAGTAAAATGACATTTCTTCTGCCTAGTCGATCTGCCATCGGGCCTCCAAAAAGTGTTCCCACTGCTCCTAATGCAAGAAAGATAAATATAAATAATTGCCCTTTTCTTATCGTAAAATCATAATTCTCTATCAAATGAAAAACATAAAAATTAGTCATGTTGGTTACATAAAAGGATCTAACAAAAATAATGATCATTAACAGGATCAATGCAAAGCCTATTTGTTTTTTCGATAAAGACGGTAACGAAGATAGAAGTGTTTTTTTCTTTTTCGATACACTTTCTTCTAACTGTTTCTTATACCAAGCAGAAATTTTTGATAACATAAAAATTCCTACAGCTGCGACCAATAAGAAGAGTGCAGCTCCTTTTTGACCAAGGGGTGCAAGAATAAATGCACCAATAAGAGGTGCAAGTGCTTGTCCAGTGTTCCCTCCCACCTGATAAATTGATTGTGAAAGCCCTCTTTTTGATCCAGCTGCCATAAAAGAAACACGTGAACCTTCTGGATGAAAAACTGCTGAACCTAGCCCTAAAAAAATCACAGACACAAGAATCATCCAATATTCTGGTGCAAATGCTAAGCCTGCCATTCCAATAAAAGAACTACTCATCCCTAGAGGAAGTGCATAGGGCATCGGCTTTTTATCACTAATAAACCCTATTACCGGCTGTAAAAGTGAGGCAACCATATTTAATGTAAACGAAATTAACCCTAGCTGAGTAAAATTCAAACCAATTTCATCTGCTAATATTGGAAACATTGCCGGAATAACTGCTTGTAACGAATCATTAAACAAATGGCAAATTCCAATTGCGAACATAATTGGATAAATCGGATTCCCCAACTTATGTGAGGTATTGACTGTAGACATATCTCTTCTTCACATTCTTTCTTTTTATTTGGTGTTAAACGATCATGTTGTCACCTGCTGAAAATCTGCTCGCTCTCCGGGAACGAACTTTCAATCCTCTTCGGCGCAACAGGATGTTGGTCAGTCACACAAAATATTCTTCTAAAAAACAACATACCAATTTAAAAGAGTCATTTATTCAAATATTAAAATAAATATTAATAATCTTAGTATAACGCAAAGTTCGACATATTCTTTAAAAAGAAAGTCGACAATTAAAAAGAATAGTTACAGTGTTTTAGGAGACAATAGGATGAAGATATCTTATAAAAGGAGTATTGATCGTAATATGGGTCTCGAAGTGAATTTTTGGGAAATGATTTTAAGAACAACTATTTCATTTGCCGTATTACTATTTTTGGCGCGTCTGTTGGGCAAAAAACAGCTAAGTCAACTCACATTCTTCAATTACATTACAGGCATAACAATCGGATCCATAGCCGCTGAAATTGCCTCGCAAAAGGAAACTCCTTTTATCGACGGTCTCCTCTCACTTATTTGGTGGACCCTTCTAACAATTCTTATGAGCTGGATTTCTTTGAAATCTTCTAGAGCACGAGTGTTATTAGATGATGAACCGACAATTCTTATTAAAGACGGCAAACTATCTGTAAAATCTTTAAAATCAACACGTATGCATATGGATGATTTACTGATGATGCTGAGAGAACAATCTATTTTCTCGATTCAAGATGTCCATTATGCAGTCCTTGAAACAAATGGCGAGTTAAGCGTCTTTAAAAAGCCTAATCAACAAGAAGCCACAAAGCAGGACGTAAAAGCCGATGTTTCTCTTCCAGTTTACATGCCTCGTGAAATCATTTCTGACGGGAAAATTGTTCAGAAAAACTTACTAGAACTTGATTTAGATGAAGAATGGGTAATGAGAAAGTTACGGAAACAGGGGATTGATTCCGTTGAAGATGTATTTTACGCTCAGCTGCAAACAAATGGATCTCTGTATATAAACCTAAGAAAAGAAATCGAATAAAAGGACTTCCTTTTCATGGAAGTCCTTTCAGTTTTACGACAAAATTATTTTTATAAACTGTTATGAATAGCTAATAAATCTTCTTATAGAGATTGCTTTTTCCATTTAAAAGAGAAGATAGTGGATATCTATTTTGAAGGAATTGTTTATTAGGCATGGACCACCACGAAGACTCCTGTGGGAACAGCTTGAGCTGAAGACCCCGCAGGAACGCTTGAGGAAGAAAGGCTAAGGACGCCGCGTCCTGCGGCAACGCCTTCATGACCAACCTCGTGTTGGCCCGAGGCTGAAGTCAAGCCCACGGAAAGCGAAGTGGTGGTCCATGCCGAATTTTATATACAACTCTATACATCCAACATTGAGTTTGTCTACAGTCTGAAGGGACTTCCTTTACATGGAAGTCCTTCTATTTTCATTAATCAATAACCCATCAGCTCCCTACTGTTTGCTCTATAGATTGATTTATCTGCTCTATGTTTACCTCTTTCACTTGATCATTACTCACCTTATATTTTTCTTTCAACGACAGAATTCTATCTACACTTGTATTTATTCTTTCCTCTGTTATTTCACCAGAGTTTACTGCTTGGAGAATTGATTCGATAGCTCGCTTCACATTTGTGTACTCATGTGCTATTAACACCATATCATTTCCAGCCTTCACCGCTTCAACCGTTGCTTGACCAATTTCATAGTTTCCTATTATTGCATTCATCGTCATATCATCTGTCATGACAACTCCATCGAACTGTAGCTGCTCTCTCAAGATGCCTGTAATAATTTCATGAGACAGAGAAGATGGAAAGTTAGGATCAATCTTCGGCAATAGAATATGAGCAATCATCACTACATCTGCACTATCTGCAATTGCATTTTTAAATGGAATTAATTCCAATGCATTTAAATCTTCTATACTTTTTTGAATAACTGGAAGTTCTAGATGGGAATCTACTCCGGTATCACCATGCCCAGGAAAATGTTTTACAACTGAAATAATATTTTGACTCTGTATTCCTTGCATCGTCTGAATACCAAGTTTACTTACAATACCTGCATTGTTTCCGAAAGACCGATCTCCAATAACCGGATTGTTTGTATTGCTATTCACATCAAGTACAGGTGCAAAATTAATATTAAGACCAAAGGCATTTAATTCTTGTCCCAATAGATTTCCTATTCTATAGGATAAAGTCTCGTTGTTTTGTTCTCCTATTTCTTGATTTGTTGGTAGACTAGTTAATTTGGGTAATCTAGAAACTCTGCCCCCTTCTTGATCTACACCTAATAGCAACGGAATTTTATTGTCACTACTTTCTGCTTTTATCGAGTTTATTAATGTAACCGCTTGGTTCACATCTTGTAAATTATCTTTAAAAAAGATTATCCCCCCTACTTTATCACCTGACACAAGTTGCTTAGTTTCCTTTGATAAGCTAGTTCCTGTGATTCCTGCAAAAATCATTTGGCCAATCTTTTCTTCCAAGCTCATCTCAGTAATAATCAGGTTTTCTTCTTTTCTAGCTACCTTAAGTTTGGTGTAAATGGATATATGATCGACCGCTGGGTTTGGTTCATTCTCTGTTGGTTTTGGTAAGATCCATTTTAGTTGATAAATAGGTGTAACCTCATACAAGAGGATTGTTTGATTGACTTCCTCGTCTTGATAAACACGTATTTCATCAGGTTCTCCACCAATTTCTTTAATATCTTCCAACCGAATCTGCTGGATAGGCATAGAATTGGAACGAATATCAAAAACCACTTCGGAACGATGACCAATTGTCGCGTTTTTAGAAAAATAAGTATCGTAAAAATTCTTTGAATTCTCGCTTTTTCCATCGGGGTTGCCCCATAATTCATGAATTTGTTCCATATCTGTTTCTCCCACAATAAACGGGATATCCAATACCTGCCCTTTTTTTGCATGCTCAAAAATGAGTTGCACTAGAGATTCCACTTCTGCAGGCTGTTCTACTTCCATGGATGTTTCCACTCTCTCTCCCAATTCATTTTGCATCTCTAAATACACTTCCACAATTCCTAGAACTAAAAATATAAAGAGAAATACCCCTACTTTTTTCATCATATAAGAGCCTCCGGACTATTGATAATACTTATTTTTTATTTCCATAAGTATGACCGTTATTCCTTTATTTTAAATTAAGATATAAAAATTATACTTGATATATTTTTTATATTAAGTTATTCTATAATTAGAAACGGGGGATAAATAAGATGAAGATTTGTCCATATTTAGAATCATCATTTCAAATACTTGGAAGACGTTGGAACGGGTTAATCGTTCATTACTTATCGAACTGCCCAGATTATACAGCAAATTTTTCGGCCATGAAAAAGGATTTAACCGATATTACTCCCCGTGCTTTATCGCTAAAGTTGACTGAACTTGCCGAGCACGGTTTAGTTGAGAAAAAAATGACAGTAGAAGCTTCTGTCAACATCTCCTATCACTTAACCGATGCAGGTCAGGAACTTGCAGAAGCACTTAAGCCTGTACATGCTTGGGCAAAACAACATATTACTTTAGAAAATTAAAGAAAAGAGGATAAAGGATATGACAAATAAAAATGCAATGATGTGTGATTTAGAAACAGGCATTTGTGGACCAGCTGGAGAAGAAAACACTGCAATGGGATTCATCGATTTATCTGCACCTAGCAAAAAGATCGACCTATACTATGTAACCGATCCAATTTGTTCGCATTGCTGGGCTTTAGAGCCAACATTACGTAAATTCGTAGAAGAATATGGCCAATACTTTAATATGCATACATTAATGGGTGGTCTACTTGAAAAATGGGATGGTTTTGCAGATGTTTCTAACGGAATTTCCGGTCCTGAAGATGTTGCAGGACACTGGAGAGAAGTAGGGGATCATACTCGTATGCCAATCGACGGTTCGTTTTGGTTAGAAGATCCAGTTTCTTCTTCGTATATTCCGTCACGTGTATACAAAGTAATCCAACAACAAAAAGCTGAGTTAGCACCCGTTTTTTTACGTAAAGCAAGAGAAGCGGTATTTCCTTTCAATAAGAACATCAGTAGTGACCAAATATTAATCGATATCGTAAACAGTATTGGATTAAATGGAGAAGAGATTGTAAAAGAATCACATCTTCCAGCAGCTCAAAACAGCTTAGAAGAAGACTTCATGATGGCTGGTCGTTTAGGCGTTCGTGGATTTCCTACAATTATTTTCTTAAACGAAGAACAAAAAGGCGTAAAAGTGGTCGGATCTCGCCCGTATGATGACTATGTGCAAGCACTGAAACAAATGCTTCCAGAAGAAATCATCCAACCAAAAGCAATACCAACATTACTAAAGGTGTCGCAAAAAGAGGAGCTATTATTCTCTCGTGAGATTGAGGACTTATACGGTTTGGAACAAAAAGATGTTGTTTCTTTCGTTGAAAAAGAATTAGCTGCAGACAGTTATGTTGTTGAAGAAGTTCTTGGAGAGAAATATATTAAAATGAATAAATAATACAAAAACGCTCTCAGGCACTGGATGCTTGAAGGCGTTTTTCACCTTTATTCCGGCAACTTCTCATAAGCCAATTTACGGATAATTTGTTCATGCTGTGAATGCTTTTCTAGTAGCTCTTTTTGTGTGAAGAGTTCGAAGTCTTCAAAATCAAAGCCAGGAGCAACCATGCAGCCAACAAGAGAAAATGACCCATTTTCGATAACGGATGAGCCAAAAATAGAGTTTTTTGGTACAAGCACTTGTGGGATTTCCCCATTTTCTATATCTAGACCTAGCTTATGTTCTAAATAATTTCCTTCTTCGTCAATAACATGCACTAATAGGGGGCTTCCTCCGTGGAAATACCATAGTTCGTCAGATTTTAAGCGGTGAAAGTGGGACACATCTCCTTCTCCTAGTAGAAAATAAATACTTGTGTACAGCTTTCGAGTCGTGCCAAAAGCATCCATTGATTGCTCAGAAGCATATGTACCTTTAAAATACCCACCTTCTGGGTGAGGCTCTAATCCAAGATGTTGTATGTAATAATTTGCATCCTTCTGCACTATACTTCCCTCATTTCTAAATGCTTCATACAGTTGAATAAGTGACATAAATTTTCATTATCTTGCATTTCAATAACTGTAACAGAAGTATTTCCTATATCACTAGAAAATTCACCTTTTGGTACGAGTACATTTATTAGTCTACTAATGAAACCTCCGTGACTAACTACTAGCACGCGTTTACCAGGATGCGCTTGCTTCACATCTTCTATAAAGGACATGCCACGAGAAATAATAACATCCTCTGGTTCAAACCCCATATCTTTACTTCTCCAATCAGTCCCCCATTTTGCTACCCGTTCTTCTTCCGTTGTTCCTTCAATAATACCTCCACCGATTTCCCCTAAACGCTTATCTACAAAAAAATCGATCTCCGGTTGTTTTTCCGCAATAATCTCTGCAGTTTTTTTCGCACGAATTAAAGGACTCGTATAAATGACATCCCATTCTTCATACTGAATTCTATCAGCAACATGCTCCGCCATTTCAATTCCTTCATCATCCAACGGCACATCTGTTGTCCCCTGCGCTCTTCCTTCTTTATTCCAAGCTGTCACACCATGTCTTACAAAACCAATAGTCGTCATGTTATTTTCCCCCTTACATTTTCTTATCCATCGACATGAGAAAAAATCCCTTCATATTCATCCATTATAATGAAATAAAACAAAATGAACAATTTCTTAATTCCCTATTGACCTTGACGTTGCGTAAAGGTTTAGACTGTAGTTACTAGGAGGTGATTTTATGGAATATACCGTGCAAAAGCTTGGTCAACTGGCGGGAATAAGTACGCGAACACTTCGCTATTATGATGAAATTGGGTTGCTGAAACCAGCACGAATCAATTCATCTGGCTATCGTATTTATGGTTCTGTTGAAGTAGATCGGCTACAGCAAATTCTATTCTATCGGGAACTCGGCGTTAATTTGGATAGTATTAAAGAAATCATGACTTCGGAGACATTCAACGGAGCAACTGCATTAAAGGAACATCGGGAAAAATTGCTCGAGAAAAGAGCACAATTGGATTTATTGATTGAAAATGTGGATAAGTCCATTCAACTAACAGAAAGGAGCATTACAATGTCAGATAAAGAGAAGTTTGAAGGGTTTAAACAAAAACTTGTGGATAACAATGAGGATAAGTACGGAAAAGAAATTCGAGAAAAATATGGAGAGGATGCTGTAAATAAATCAAATGCAAAAGTAAAAGGTATGACACAAGCACAACATGAAGAAGTAACTAACTTAGCAGAGAAAATTGCTAAGAGCTTGAAAGCAGCAATAACAACCGGTGATCCAGCAGGGGAACTTGCGCAAAAAACAGCAGACTTGCACCGCCAATGGTTATGCTTTTACTGGGATCAGTATACGAAAGAAGCACATGCTAGCGTTGCACAAATGTATGTAGATGATGAACGTTTCACTGCTTACTACGACAAAATACAGCCAGGTGCTGCGGAGTTTTTAAGAGATGCCGTTCTTATTTATACAAAAAACTAGAAGGTTCGTACCTTCTAGTTTTTTAACGTTTGTTCGATTATGTGGATATCTTCTGGATAAGCCAAAGGAAGCTCTTCAATTTCTTCTAACGACTTCCAAGATATTTCAAGAATAAATTCATCTGGGTCTTGAATAGTTATTTCCCCACTTACTATCTCTACTAAAAAGTATTCCACATTATAAGAAATTCCGTGTTCACTAATAGTGCCACTTTTACTATGTACTTTTTCAATAGTACGAACTGTAAAGCCAGTTTCTTCCCAAAATTCTCTTACGCAACATTCTTCTAATGTTTCTCCTTCTTCTAATGTCCCCGATGGAACCGTCCATTTCTTCTCTTCTCCCGGAGCTGCTTGAAGGACCATTAATATTTCCTTATTTTCATTTATACAAATACCTGCTGCGCCTTGCCATTTGAACATTTTTATTCCCCACTTCATTTAATCAAATTCGCCTTGGCGTATTTGCGTCCAGATTTTGAATCGTGCTTGCACGATTAACTCCTTTCAAAATCTGTGACATCCGCCGGAGGCTTTAACTTTATTCATCCTGCGTCCAAACGCAGGATGAATAAAGTTAAATTAAATCTACATCATTAATTTCGGGTACGTATCTTGATTTTTTTAGATCCACGAGCCCATTGGAACGAAAACAAACGCCTTCAGCTTCTAGCATCGCTCTTTGAGAATAGGCAGTTTCTTCATCCGGAATAGCTATTTCTCCTTTTATATTGATCACTCGATGCCACGGTAATTTGTGTTTTGCACTCATTGCGTGAAGTATACGTACGACCTGCCTTGCCCCACGTGGACTTCCGGCTTCTTTTGCAATTTGCCCATATGTCATGACTTTTCCTTGCGGTATCGCTTTTATAATTTGAATAACTCTTTCCGTAAAAGGGTTCATCACGCTTCATCCTTTCATTACTTCGATTATAACTGATTATGTATATTTTATTCAGTACCTTGCATAAGATAATAGTGTATGATATATTGCTATCAAAGGTACTGTTTATTGAATAGTAGTGAAAGGAGTGACAGGGAAATGAATATCCAATTTAAAAAAGGTGTGTTGAATCTTTGCGTGTTGGTTTTATTGGATAAGCAAGATCGATATGGCTATGAGCTTGTACAAAAAATATCAAACCAAATCTCGATTTCGGAAGGGTCTGTCTATCCATTATTACGTCGCTTAACGAAGGAAGGATACTTTACGACCTATTTACAGGAGTCAACGGAAGGTCCACCTCGGAAATATTACAAGCTGACGGAACTAGGCAGAACTTATTTACATGAACAGTTAAATGAATGGAAAAGCTTCACCAATGGCGTCAATAATCTAATCGAAGAGGGTGTAAAACATGACTGAACAACAATTTATTAGTGAATTAGAAACTGCGTTAACCCGAATGACAGCTGACGAAAGAAACGATATCCTTCAAGATATACGAGAATATTTCTCTATTGGCCGTGAAGATGGTAAATCGGATGGCGACATAGCTGCTTCTCTTGGTTCTCCAAAGGAAATTGCGCAAGAACTACTCGAAAATTATGTTCCGGAGAAAATCCAAACAAATAATAAAGTAATAAATATTCCTAACCCTAACTTTTCTAACGTGTTAATGAATATTGATTACGGTTCTCTGAACGTTTTCCCTTCTGAGACAGAAGAAACAATTATTGAGTTAATAGGAGAAAATGAAAAATTAGAGCTAACTGCTGAAGTCAGGAATGATACATTATCCATCCAATTAAAAACGAAGAAATTCAAGTTGTTTAGCTTCTTATTCTTGTTTAAAGAAATGAAAGTAAATGTAGCACTTCCTAAAAAACTGTACACAACCATTATTATGAAAACAGATAATGGACGCATTCGTGCAGAAAAAATACTTGGTAAGAACATCAAAGCAACATCTGATAACGGGAGCATTGGCTTAAAAGAATTTGCCACTACTATTTTAGAGGTAGAGACCGATAACGGTCGTATTGAAATTGATAAAGTTCAAGTTGATAAACTTTCCGCTGAAACGGATAATGGACGAATCGATCTTCGACATATAGATGCTGAGCAAATTCGTACCGAAACAGATAACGGACAAATCATGATGGAATACGTGAATGGGGATATCATTGGGAAAACCGATAACGGTAGAATTTCACTTCTAACAGCCAGTCTGGATCGCACTATTCGATTAGATACAGATAACGGAAGCATTCTGGTGGAAACAGAAAATGAACCAACTGATGTATCCATTCATGCCAAGGTGGATCATGGTAGGATTAGTGTATTTGGTGAAAACAATTCCCGTACAGTATTTGGAAGTGGTTCAAACACTGTACACCTCTCTTCCGATAACGGAAAAATAACGGTGGCGAAGAAAAGTGCTCCTGGGGTTCTTTAATCGTTGGAGCAGTACTTTCTCAAACTTGTAAAACCAAGACACAATTCTTCCTTGTATGAAACAGGTGAAAACTGGGATCGTACAGGAGAACCAAAGCTTCTGCAGCAGAGTAAGAACTTGAAATGATTCTAAGGTTGGGGCTGTCCCTAAAGTCATACATTGACTGAGAGACGGTCCCTTTTCCAATGTATTGATTTCCGTTCCAGACGGACCCTTTCCGCGGGCATGACTTCAGTCTCCTCGTCGCTTTCGCTCCTGCGGGGCCTTCAGCTCATGCACCTGCCGCTTCGCTTTCGGTGCAGAAAACATCTGCTATTCCCGCTGGAGTCGCCGTCTTTCACTACAATCAATTGCCTACAAAAAATAGTAGTTTTAATAAAAAGTATACTAAAAACAGGTCTAGAAAAAGACTCGTTTTTCTGCACCTGCTTCAATTTATGGGCTTATTGGACAGCCCCTTTTTGTTTTCTCCTCTTCCATTTATGTCGCGTTCAGGATTTTCTTTCATAAAAAACAGCTGTTATTCAAGACATATCCCCCCTTTCTTTGTAATTTAATATTTGTAAATTACAAAGAAGGGTGAAATCCTGCTTTTAATCCCTAACTAGTACGTTCGAACCGGTACAATTAATTGTAAAACTTCATTATCTTTAACAGAATTCAAAATGAACGGACGCATGGCTCCAGTAAATTGAATGGTAACATCTTGTCCATCAAACGCTTTTAAGGCATCCATCATATATTTTGCACTAAATGAAATCTTTAGCTGTTCTCCCTCGATAGAGGTTGTTTGAATTTCTTCTTCTACTTCCCCAATTTCAGGAGAGCTCGATGATATTTCTACAATATTTTCTTCTAATGAAGAGAAGCGAACGATATTATTACGTTCTTCACGCGCTAATAAAGATGCCCGATCTATCGCTTGAAATAATGCTTTTCCGTTCATCGTGACAAATGTTTTATATTCGGTAGGAATTAAGCGAGATGTATCTGGATAATTCCCTTCCAATAATCGAGAATAGAACAATACATCTTCTGTTTTAAATAACACCTGTTGGTCCGTCATCACAATTTGAACAGGTTCTGATGAGTCCCCAATAATTTTACTTAACTCGTTTAAACTCTTTCCAGGAATAACTACACTATATTCTTTTTCCGGTAATTGTTCTAAAGTCACTTTGCGACGAGCAAGACGGTGACTATCTGTGGCTACACAAACAAGCTCCCCATTTTTCGCTTGCCAGTGAACACCAGTTAGTACAGGACGATTTTCAGAAGGTGAAACGGCGAATACGGTTTCACGAATAATAGATTTTAATAAATCCGCTGGAATTTCAAAATGGCGGTCATCCTGAATGTCTGGAAGCAAAGGATATTCAGAAGGCTCTAATCCTATTAAATGAAACTCTGATTTACCAGAACGAATATGTGTATCATATTTTTCCGTCACTTCAATTTCCACATCACTGGTAGGAAGCTTCCGAACGATTTCATTAAACATACGAGCTTGTAATACAATCGCCCCTTCTTCCATAACACGAATCACTTGGTCCCCATCTTCTACTGCTTTGATAAACGTTTGAATAGTTATATCTGAATCACTACCTGTTATGCGTAATCCAGCTTCCGTCACTTCTAGTTTTATCCCAGTCAAAATAGGTATAGTTGTTTTGGAACTTACAGCTTTCATTACATCGTTTAATGCATCTAATAGTCGATGGCGCATAATTTCAAATTTCATCAGTTTCCCTCACTTTTATCAAGCTTTAAATGAACTGAATCTACCACTTTTTTATAGCCAATTTCTTGATAGATTTTATTGGATGTTGGATTGAGCATATCTGTGTAAAGTACACAAAATTGAAATTCTTTTAAGAGCTCTTTACTTCCAGCTGCTACCATTGTGCGCGCGTATCCTTTTTTCCGTTCCTCTTTTGGCGTGAATACAAGTGAAACGGTAACTCCATGCGCTGATGGCCTTGCTTTTTTCATCATAGATACGATTTTGCCCTCGTTCTCCCATAAGAAGGCTTCCTTTGCATCTAGCATTATTTTCACTCTCTTCTTTATTTCCAATGGATCTGTTTTAGGAAGCCCAGTATCTTTTTCAAATAGGCTATACCATTCTTCAATAAGTAGTGCGTCTTCCACAGTAGCGTAACGCCATGCACCAGGGCTCATTTCTAGCGACTCGTCCACTTGGTCTAGTCGGTATAATCCTTGGTCCATCAAAATAGAGAAGCTTTGACCTGTTCTCTCCTTCCATTTTTCAGCAAATTGATACGCCCATTCTTTTACACTTATAATAGATTCTATAAGTAAAGATTGATTGATAAACTCGTCGATGCTCAAATGGATACATGCATCTTTTTGATCTTCATTTACAAAAATGATATTGAGAGGATGTGGTGGTGTCATTTGAAAAAGTGCAAGTAACCCACCATTTTCTTCGATTGTCGCCATAAATGGATTTTCATATTTCCCCTCTTTTATCCCTTGAAGTACTCCTAAGAACAAACTGAACTTATCCTCATGTTGAACTAAAAAAGGCATTGCTTTTTTCTCAAAATCATCTGCATTTTCATATCGTTGAAATATCATGTGAACATCCCTCTCTGTATCTTTGTATGTTAATATAACGTAAAACATAGTTGGAGGGGAATAGTTTTATGAAAATTGTTTCTATTCGTGATATTCATATAGGAGAAGGTGTACCGAAAATTATAGTTCCACTCATGGGGAAAAATAAGGATCAACTACTTACGGAAATTAAAACAATTCAACAGGTAAGTCCTGATATTGTCGAGTGGCGCGCAGATGTGCTAGTAGATATTGAAAATATAGAGGCAGTTAAAGAAACACTTTCCGCTATTCGAAAAGCACTTTTTCCTACTCCTCTTTTATTCACATTTAGAAGTCATCGTGAAGGTGGAAATAAAGAAATCAAAGATGCTTATTATAAGCGGCTTTTAGAGGCAGTCATACTTACAAAGGAAATTGACTTAATTGACGTGGAGTTATTTTCACCGCATGTAAGCGAAATTGTAGAGATTGCAGAAGCCAAAGATGTATTTGTCATCATGTCTAATCATGATTTTGAAAAAACACCCATGAAAGAAGAAATTATCTGGAGACTGCAACGAATGCAGGAGCTTGGTGCACACATACCGAAAATCGCTGTGATGCCTAAAAATCCCACAGATGTACTCACATTACTTG
Organism: Psychrobacillus sp. FSL H8-0484; assembly: GCF_038005325.1. Taxonomy (NCBI): domain Bacteria; kingdom Bacillati; phylum Bacillota; class Bacilli; order Caryophanales; family Bacillaceae; genus Psychrobacillus; species Psychrobacillus sp. FSL H8-0484. The sequence continues at coordinate 3,826,308 of NZ_JBBOSZ010000001.1, forward strand.
ATGCTACTTACACTATGTATTCCCTGCATGCAGACCGACCGATTATTACAATGTCGATGGCATCCACTGGTGTTATCAGTCGGCTAGCTGGAGAGACTTTTGGTTCTGCCGCAACATTTGGCGCGGGAATCGAAGCTTCTGCTCCTGGACAAATACCAGCAGCAGAGCTCAGAAACATGTTAGAAATATTGCATACTAACGAAAATTAACTTCCGAATAAAAATAAAGTAGGGAATATGCACTTATGCAACTATTATTGTTACCATCTGCTTTACTACCCTTCATAAAAGGGGAGTAAAGCAGTGAAGTTATTTACCGCTTTCATTTTTCATCTTAAGAAGTTCTGATATCGTCACAAATTCATACCCTTGTTTTTGAAGTTCCGGCAAGATCTTCTCTAAAGCCTTAACAGTCTGGCTCCGGTTCCCTCCGCCATCGTGAAATAGAATTACATTCCCTGGCTCTGTTCCATTTAACACCGTTTTTACTATTCGATGAACACCAGGATTTTTCCAATCCTCTGTATCCTGATGCCAAGACCACATAATAACCTTGTAACCGTTTTTTACTAAACTTTGAACCAGACTATCTGTATATTGCCCTTCTACCGGTCGGAAGAGCTCTGGATAATAACCTGTGATACTATAAATTAAATCATTTGTTTTTTTTATCTCAACCTCTAATTTAGGTAGGGTAGTTTTTAAAGGATGCGTATAGGTATGATTAGCAATTTCATGACCTTCGTTGTATTGTCGTAATATGAGCTCTGGTTTTTTTTCTGCATTTTCACCAACTATAAAGAAAGTAGCTTTTGCATTGTAACTAGCTAAAAGGTCTAATATCTCTGCTGTATATTTAGGGTGTGGGCCATCGTCGAATGTAAGCGCCACCACTTTTTCTTCCGTATCAATTTCCCAAACCACCTCACCAGTTTTTTCATAATAACGTCGACCTTTTTCTGCTGATGTTGTATAACTTGCACTAAGTACAAACATAAATCCAACAAAAAGTAATAATAACAAGAATAAATGTTTATTTTTCATATCATCACATTCCAATCTTTTTTATCACCAACCTTTGATTACTTTTGGCTAATTGCAGTGATTTATACCTTTCTTATATCCTTTAGTATTGTTTGTTAATAATCAAAAATCATAAACAAATTGAGTTAATTTCATAAATAGTACTTTGTCATTAAAATACGAACATTTATCACTTCTTTGATTGAAGCGGCAGGCGGCGGTGATGGCTTATCGCTCACCCCGCGGAAAGCGTCCGCCTATAGCGAAAATCAACTACACTTTATTCCATGTAAAAAATATTTTTTTTATTTTCCTTAGTATTGTTCGTGTTTTTTCATGTAAATTAGAATTATGAAATTGATTCAAACTGTGAACAATTCTTAGTTTGTAATCTGTAAATTGGTATAGCCAAGATGTAAAGAAAAACCATTTGCTACATTACATTTCTTAGTACATTTGGCTATTCAATTTGAAAAAAAAAAAATTAATACCATCTATAATTGCCGAGCTAGTCGTATCATATCAACACAGATGATTCCATTCTCCACAATCTCTTCCTCATAATGAATCTTGAAAAAGTCTTTATCCACACCGGTAATACGAAAACCGCATTTTTGATAGAGGGCCAACTGTACGATACTCGAATTGCCTGTACCTACTTCAATCAGTTTATAGCCCTTTTGTTTTGCCTTCTCTATTGCATCCAGTACAAGCGCTTTGCCGATTCCCTTCCCATGGTACTGTTCTGCTACTGCAATATTGACAAGTTCAACTGTTTTAGGTCTAGTCGGTAGCAATACATATACTCCAATTGTTTCACTATTTTTTTCAGCAATGTAACATTCTCCTCTTTGTATATATTGCTCGATAAGCTTGCGGGAAGGGTCCGCGAGTAATAATAGATCCATCGGATATGCTTCCTTTATTCTTTTCGTTTTCATTTACAAATCTCCATTTTCTAATGTTAATAGCCTTTCTTTCATTTCTAATCCGCCACGGTAACCTGTTAATGCGCCATTTTTCGCGACTACTCGGTGACAGGGAATGGTTATTAATACTGGGTTTGCTCCAATTGCTGCTCCTACCGCTCTTACGGCAGCGGGATTTTGAATTATATTTGCAATTTCCGAGTATGATTTCTTCTCTCCATAAGGAATTTTGGACAGTGAATCCCAAATGGATAATTGAAATGCTGTTCCTTTCAACTCCACTGGTACTGTGAACTCTCGACGTGTTCCGTTTAGATATTCTTTTATTTCATTTTTGTATGGAGATAAAGCTTCTTCTTCTTCCTCTTCCACTAACTCATATTTTGGAAAACGCTTTGCTAGCCAAACTTCCATTTCTTCATATGGTTTACCTTGCGAACCGACATAACATAGCCCATTTTCTGTTGTTGCCATATATAATTGCCATTCATGATGAATGAAAAGCGTCCAGTATATTTTATTCATTTGTTGGAGTCTCCTTTTTTCTATATTGGTTTGGGGTATTCCCTGTTATCTTTTTGAATAGTGTAATGAAATATGGGATATTGTGCATCCCAATTGTAGAACCTATTTCCACAAGTGGTTTGTTTGTAGTTGTGAGCAATTCTTTTGCTTTCGTTATTCTAATTTGTTGCAAATATTCTACAGGTGAAATCCTCAACACTCTTTTAAACGTTTTCTGCAAATGATACGGGCTACCATGACATATATCCGCCAGATTTTCTAGCGTTAATTGCTCATCATAATGCCTATCCATGTATTCCATAATTTGTGTGACCCATTCCTCGTCTGGCAAGTATAATCCACTTGGTTTACAACGTTTGCACGAACGAAAGCCATCCTCTATTGCCTCTTTTGCTTCTTGATAAATTCGGACATTTTCTTTCTTTGGTGGTCGTGATTTACAAGAAGGTCGACAAAATATGCCCGTCGATTTGACTGCATAATAAAACACATCGTCGTAAGCTGAGTTATTATCAATAATTGCTTGCCACTGCTCATCGGATATTTTCTCGTTTTTCATGGAATCACCTCCACTTTAGTATACTTTTATTTCTACAATCATCGCTTATTTTGTGAGCATAATAGCAAGATAACGAAATTCTCTCTATATATAATGGATAAATAAAGGGGTGATCGCAACATGTTATGGGAAGAACAAGGAAAACAGATTATGATAAAAACACCATCCAATTTTAGTTTTAAACACAACCTTGAATATTTGTCTCGGTCCACAAATGAATGCTTATTCCATATCCACGAAAATAAAGTAAGAAAAGCGATACCGTTGGGTGAATTTACGCCGCTTGTTGAAATTAGCGAAGGAGATAACCAGGTATTAGTTGTAGAGTTTTTAGGTAATACAAGACCTGCATATAAATCTGCTCGTGAACAAGTGGTTACTTACGTGATGGATTGGTTTGATCTAAAAACCGACCTAAAGCCATTTTATGAGTTAGCTAAAAAGGATTCGGTGCTTCAACAAGCTGTAAAGAATTTTAACGGGCTACGGATTATGGGGATTCCGGATTTATTCGAAGCGATAGCTTGGGGTGTACTAGGCCAACAAATCAATCTCACATATGCTTACACCTTAAAGAGACGTTTGGTCGAAACATTTGGGCGATCCATTGAATTGGAAGGACATCAATATTGGTTATTCCCAACTCCAAATGACATTGCGAAACTCACTGTAGAAGATCTTGCGGATTTAAAGATGACCGTGAAAAAATGTGAGTATTTAATAGATGTTGCGAAATTAATACAAATGGGTTTCCTTACAAAAGAAATGCTCATAGAAACAAATGATGTAAAAGAAGCAGAGAAAATGCTCACGAAGATTCGTGGTATTGGTCCTTGGACGGCTAACTATGTGCTAATGCGTTGTTTAAGGTATCCTTCCGCATTTCCGATAGATGATGTCGGCCTACATAATGCGATTAAGCATGTGACCGGATCTGAGCAAAAGCCTTTGAAGGAAGAAATATTGCAACTCGCTCAACCATGGAATGGCTGGGAAGCGTACGCGACTTTCTATTTGTGGAGGTTTTTGTATTAAAGATCTCGTTCAGGATCATTTTACCAAAAACAAAAAAATTCCCGTCCTCCTCACTTCGAGTTGGACGGGATTTTTTTATGGTTGAATCAATAAGTCTAAAAAGTCTTCAGATACATATGTTTTATTGTTCTTTAATACCGGTTTTTCTACGAATTGTCGCAAGCTCTTATTGTAACTATACGTTTTTTCACCACGTGTAATAGAAAAAGAGCTATTCCCTATCGTTACTAATGCTCCATTATGTTTTGAATTAGATTGTACTTTATAGCCAAGTTCTTCTGCTACTTTACGCAGTGGAATCATTTTCACTCCATTTTGCATAAAATGATCATTTTCAATTATCGTTTGAACTTCTTTCATTTCGTCTGAAAGATAGTTGAGCGCTACAATTTTACTCGGTGTTGTTTGGGGTGGAATACTCCTTGTTGTAATTGTATAAAATACAACGAGTTCCTTGCCACTTAAGTCTTGTTGTCCAATTTTTTCGCCTTCTTCATTTACTAAAGCAGTATCTTTTGCAATATTTAGCTTCAATTCATTATCTAAACTAACAAAGTTTTTATCGAACTTACCTACTTTTACAAAACCTAGCTGTTGTTGATCATGAACAATTACTAATTCTGGGGTAATTTGTGCTGGGTAAATGAGAATCATCGGTTTAAGTTTATCGAAATACGCATCAATTTCTTGCCCTTTTTGGAACGTTTCTTTTTTCACCGTTTTTGCCGAACCACTATTAAACAAAAGCGTATCGTTTGTTAAGGTAAATAGGGTGATGCTTGGTTCCTTTTCCTTCGTTTCCACTGTTAAAATAACTTTGTCGTCTTGTGATTTCACATCAGTGATGACTCCAGAAAATTGGACATAATTCGTACTATCCATTTTTTCATCCCCACTTTGTGCGCTTACTGATGAATAATCGCCCATCAATGCTACTAATAATACCATTACCAATATACTTATTTTCTTCATAGTCTCGCTCCCTCTTTTTGGCATATCTTTAATTTAGACGTTCCTCTAAAAAAAACGTTACATAAAAATTTGAAACATTCCCCCAATTAAAACGTATACATGAGGGTGAGCAAAAAATCATAGAATGGAGCCTACATATGACGTTATCTATCAATCAAGTAACTAAAAGATATCAAGACTTTGTAGCCGTCGATAATCTATCTTTCACCATTGAAAAAGGTGAAATCTTTGGATTGATCGGACAAAACGGTGCCGGCAAAACAACTACGTTTCGTATGATTTTAGATCTTCAGGAAACGACTGAGGGTACAATTATGTGGAATGGGAAACATATTAATTCCATTAACCGAGATGTTCTCGGATATTTACCAGAGGAACGAGGCATATTTCCTTCCATGACAGTGGAAGATCAATTGTATTTCTTCGGTGAATTAAGAGGGAAACTACGTAAGGATTTACGAAAAGAAGTAAATTACTGGATTGAACGTTTTGAATTAGAAGATAAGCGAAAAGCAAAAGCGGAAACATTGTCAAAAGGAAATCAACAAAAAGTACAGCTTATTGCGAGCTTTATCCACCAACCTGAGTTTCTCATATTAGATGAGCCATTTAGTGGACTGGATCCTGTCAATAAGGATTTATTAAAAACTGCGATTTTAGAGTTAAAGGAAAAAGGTACGACCATTTTATTTTCAAGTCATCAAATGGATAATGTTGAGGAGCTATGTGATCATCTTTGTTTATTGAAGCGAGGGGTCTCTTTATTTTCCGGTAGTTTATTAGATTTGAAAAAACAATATGGGAAAACGAAATTGACCATTCGAACAGATGTCCCAATGGAAGTTCTCGAAAACTTAGATGGTGTGCAGAATATACACATTGGGAAAGATCAATATATCCTTACTTTAACGAATGAATCATACGCACAGTCTATTTTTGACTTTGTTTCTAATGGGAAATATATCGAGAAGTTCAGCTTAGATTATTTGACATTAGATGAAATATTCAAAGATAAGGTCGGTGGTACACATGTCTAAATTCTGGCTTCTAGTCAAACAGCTATATATTCAAAAAGTAAAAGCAAAATCTTTTATCCTTTCCATCTTCCTGTATATCGCTGTAATTAGCGGAGTTATGTTTTGGTCAGATATAAAAGAAGCATTTTTTGAAGATGAAGCACTTCAAATTGCCTTGATTAACGAAACAGATGCTGATATTGAAGCTTTGTTTGAATCGAACAATGACCTAGAGTTTACATTTCCATCTGCAGAAATAGCAGAAGTAGAGCAACAAGTAGTGGAAGGTGATTATGCCGCGGCTATTTTCATCAAAGACCAAGATAACTCTCTAGCTGCAGAAATCGCTACCTTCGAACCACTGACATTTAACAATCAACAGAGTTTGTCTTCTACACTTCAATATGCGGGTAAATTGTATGAAGTACAGCAACTGAATCTTACCGCAGAGCAAGCTGATAAAATTCTTCAATCCGAAACAGTTATTTCAATGAAAAACCTAAACGAGCAATCCACAACCGGAAAAAGTGAAAATGAAAAAGCAGCTGGAATGGGCGCTTCTTTCTTAGTTGGATTTTTAATTTACTCATTTGTCATGACATTTTTATCCATGATTACAACAGATGTAGCGTCTGAAAAAGGGTCGCGAGTATTAGAAGTATTACTTGCAAGTGTAAAACCAGCTACGCATTTCATGGCCAAATTAACTGGGACTTTCTTGCTTGCCATAACACAAATTGGGGCGTTACTTCTGATTCAAGGATTATTATTTTTGTTCATTGACGGCGGTTCCAAATGGGATATGGTGATTGAAATTAGTCAAGAACTATCCTTTGTTTACATTGGTTATGCTGTATCATTTTTACTGATAACCATTCTCCTATATTTAATTTTAGGGGCACTACTAGGTTCTCTTGTTTCTAAAGTAGAGGAATCTAGCCAAGCAATGATGCCTGCTATGTTAGTAGGGATTCTAGGGTTCTACGTGTTAATTGCAGGAATGTCTAGTCCTGATACGATGCTTATAAAAGTATTCTCATACATTCCCTTTACATCTGGAATGGTAATGCCCCTTCGTATCGGAGCAACTGATATCTCGTCTTTTGAACCAATGTTATCCATGCTCATTTTAGTTGGTACCGTAATAGTATTGTTCTTGATCAGTCTATCCTTCTACAAACGCAGCGTTCTAACGTATAGTTCAGGAGGAATTATACAAAAAATCAAAACTGTTTTAAAGGTAACAACTTAATAAAAGACTGCAAGCATCCATGAAATTATGCCGTTGCTAAATCACTTAGACAAGGTGCAATGATGATTCAAGAAGAAATTAATAAATTTAAAATCTAACATGACTACGTCAAACAATCGTGCAGGGATACCCTTTCACGATTGTTTTTTTTGATTCAACCGGGAACTTCTTGCATAAAATAAATCCATGAAAGAAAGGATGCGAATAAATGTGTGGAATTACTGGATGGATTCATTTTAATAAGGATTTAAGAAACGAAACGTCAACTGTTGAAAAAATGACGGAAACATTAAAGAAACGTGGGCCAGATGACAACAATATTTGGAGCAGTGCACATACATTACTTGGTCATCGACGATTAACTGTCGTCGATCCTATTGGCGGAAAGCAACCGATGGTAAAAAATTTTCGGTCTAGCCAATATATCCTTTCGTATAATGGGGAATTATACAACACCGAAGACCTTCGGAAGGAATTGTTAAAACGGGGTCATACTTTTTCAGGACATTCGGATACAGAAGTTTTATTAACCTCTTATATTGAATGGAAAGAAAAATGTGTAGATTATTTCAATGGGATTTTTGCTTTTGCCATTTGGGATGAAAAAGAACAAAAGGTTTTTATTGCGCGCGATCGTTTGGGTGTTAAACCACTCTTTTACACAGAAAGAAATGGGGGTTTTCTTTTTGGCTCTGAATTAAAAGCACTTCTTGCTCACCCAGATGTTCCAACGAACATTACCAGAGAAGGATTATCGGAAATAATCGGCTTAGGCCCATCACGTACCCCTGGACTCGGTGTTTATGAAGGAATCCAGGAATTACGACCAGCTCATGCTCTCACTTTTTCTCGTAATGGTCTTCGCATCTGGCGTTATTGGAATGTAGAAAGCAAGGAGCATACAGACTCCTTAGATGAAACTGCTGAAAAAGTACGTTACCTCGTAACAGATGCTGTGGAGCGTCAACTCGTATCAGACGTACCCCTTTGCACATTCCTTTCAGGAGGTCTAGACTCTAGCCTCATCACAGCTATCGCAGCAAGTGCATATGCCAAAGATGCTAAAGGACCTCTCCATACTTATTCCATTGACTATGAAAACAATCAACAGCACTTTCAGGGGAACGATTTTCAGCCAAGTGACGACCGCCCTTGGATTCAAAAAGTATCTAGTAATTTAAATACCACTCACCACTATTCCATCATTAGTCAAAACCAACTAGTCGACTACTTAACTGAAGCTGTACACGTTCGGGATCTCCCAGGAATGGCGGACATTGATTCCTCCTTACTGTGGTTCTGTAAAGAAATAAAACAGGATTTCACAGTTGGATTATCTGGCGAATGTGCAGATGAAATTTTTGGTGGTTACCCTTGGTTTCATCAAGTAGGCCATTTCGAAAACGGATTCCCTTGGATTCGTTCCAAAAATGAACGAAATTCTCTACTTAATGATAGCTGGCAAAAGAAGCTGCACATAGATGACTATGTTCAAAATGCATATGCAACTACTATTGCAGAAACTCCTCAATTATTAGGTGAATCTGCACTGGACGCTAAACGGCGTGAACTTTTTTATATGAATATGACTTGGTTTATGACAACTTTATTGGATCGGAAAGATCGCATGAGTATGGGTGCCAGCCTAGAGGTACGAGTACCATTTGCAGATCATCGCTTAGTAGAATACGCATGGAATATTCCGTGGGATTATAAAATGGTTGGCAATCAAGAAAAAGGAATCTTGCGAAAAGCTCTTACTGGGATTCTTCCAGAAGACGTACTATATCGTAAAAAAAGCCCTTATCCTAAAACGCATAACCCTGTTTACTCAGAGAAAGTCCAAAGCATGCTTAAGGAACAATTGCTAGATAAAAACTCCATTCTTCATGAACTATTTGATGCGAAGCGTCTTTCTAATTTACTTGAAACGAATGGAGATGCTTTTAAAGTTCCATGGTTTGGTCAATTGATGTCAGGCCCTCAGCTATTAGCATATTTGGCGCAGATGCATATTTGGTTTAAGGATTACCAAGTACAGCTTGTGGATTAATTGATATAGATTTTGGATTGTCGCTTGTCCCTAAAGTCATATAGTGACTGAGAGATGGACCCTTTTCCAATGTATTGTTTTCCGTTCCAGACGGACGCTTTCCGCGGGCATGGCTTCAGTCTACTCAGGCCAACACGATGTTGGTCACGAAGGCGTTGCCACACGAGGTGGCGTTCTTAGCCTTCGTTCCTTTGTTCGCTCCTGCGGGGCCTTCAGCTCACGCTATTCCCGCTGGAGTCGCCGTCTTTCACTACATTCAATTGCTAACAAAAAATAGTAGTTTAATAAAAAGTATACAAAAAACAGGTGTAGAAAAAGACTCCTTTTTCTACACCTGCTTCACTTTATGGGCTTTTTGGACAGCCCCTTCTTACTATTTATTTGAAAGCATACGAAAATAGGATTCTACGAATGGGACAAGATAATCAATGATTGCTTCATCCGGATTTAGCTTGGCATGGTGTAAGCCATAAGGAGAATCTACTCCTGCCCAAAATAATACTCCTGGAATTTCTTGCAGGAAGAAACCGAAATCTTCTCCTGTCATCGCCGCGTCACATAAAATAGCTATAGTCGATGCATCTTCCTCTGCAAATGCTAAAAACTCATTTGCCAATTTTGCATCATTTTTCACTTGATAATAGCCAAAACCAAAATCAAGTTGAACTTCACAATCGAATGCGATTTCAGTAGCCCGACATAATGACTCAATCTTTTGCTTAATAATCGTCATTGTCTCTGCATCCATTGTTCTCAATGTACCTTCTAACCGTGCTTTCCCTGAAATAATATTTTGAACCGTACCTGAAGTCATTTTCCCTATAGTTACAACCGCTGGCTCCATTGGATTCAACGTTCTACTTACAATCGTTTGTAATTGCAATAGAAGTGTTGCAGCAGCAATCGACATATCTCTCGATTGATGTGGGTATGCTGCATGGCCTTCTTTTCCAATCAAATCAATATAAAGCTCAGATGTATTGGCAAATAACAAACCTGGTCGAGTTGCAACAGTTCCTACGGGATACTCAGGTGCAATATGAAAAGCGAATATTTGATCAGGCATAAGTTTGGGATGCTCTTTTTTCAACCACTCTTTCATCGGAAAAGCTCCGCCTGGTCCTTCTTCCGCTGGCTGAAAAAGAAATACGACATGATCATTTATTGGATTCATCGTGAAAGTTCTTAAGAGACCTAACGCCACTGTCATATGCACATCATGTCCACAAGCATGCATCTTTTCTGCATGCTCCGATGTAAAAGGAAGATCTGTTGCTTCCTTTATTGGTAATCCATCTATATCTGTACGCCAACCAATTGTCTTTGTTGCTTGAATACCTTCTACTTTCACAACAATTCCTGTCCTCCACGTTAAAATGGTTAGTCTTTCCTGCGGTAGGGCATTAATTTGTTCTAATAGATAAGCATGTGTTTTTACTTCTTGAAAACCAAGTTCAGGTATACGATGCAGATCACGGCGAATATCGAGTAAAGATTTCATCTGCCACCTCTTATAGTTGACGTAGTTCTTGCATGATTTCTGTTTTAGATCTTGTTTTATCATCAATTTCTTTGATTACTTTAGCAGGTGTTCCAGCAACTACTGTGTACGGAGGAACATCCTTGGTCACAACTGCTCCAGCTGCAACAACGGATCCTTTACCAACTCGACAACCCTCTAGCACTACTGCATTTGCACCAATTAAAACGTCATCTTCCACGATTACTGGAGTTGCGGATGGTGGCTCAATCACACCAGCAAGCACTGCTCCTGCACCGATATGACAGTTTTTCCCGACAGTCGCACGACCACCCAGAATTGCTCCCATATCGATCATCGTACCTTCACCAATAACTGCACCGATATTGATAACTGCACCAAGCATAATTATAGCGTTATCCCCAATACTCACTTGATCACGAATAATCGCACCAGGTTCGATACGAGCATTGATACCTTTCAAATCTAAAAGTGGAATAGCGGAGTTTCTGCTTTCATTCTCCACAACTACATCTTCAATTTTATTTTTATGTTCTTTTAGTAATGGTTCTATTTCAGACCACTCTCCGAATAAAACAAGAGAACTTCCTTCACCGAATACCTTTGTATGTTCACCAAAGGAAAGCTGATCAATGCCATTTCCTTTTATGTATACCTTCACTTGTGTTGATTTTTTTGCATGTTGAATATACGAAATAATTTCATACGCATCAAGTTGTTTCATTCTCCATACCTCCTCAAAATATGTCCTTATTGTATACGAATTATTATAAAAAATCACGAATTATAATACATTTCATTAATTTGTATTTAAAAATTATATATTTTCACACTATTAGCAAATAAATCCTATGTCTTTAAACAACATTGTTACTGGTGCCAGGCACCCGCAATATTTTTGTAACAATCAGAAAGATATGTGGTATAATTCAGATAACATATTTGAAGGGACGATGGGTGGACAATGGATTTATAATCTTATTTCTCAGTAGAAGTTTTTCTGCGATCCATTTTCGCAGTAACAAATTAAAAACTTTACGAAATCGGAAATAGGATTAGTCTGCCCATTTTTCAATTTAATACGGATAATTCTCTACAATGCTCTGAATTTGTAGTGGTTTTTTCGTATTCATTTAATGGTCAGCAATTCTTCCGATACATTTCGGAGGGATTTTTTTATTCCTCCAAAGGGAGAGGATTGTATGACATTACACGGTAAGTTAGTAGATATATGTATCACATTTGGAGATAAAGTTATTTTAGGAAATATAAAAGCAGACATAGTCGCAGGTACAGTAATAGGCATCGTAGGAGGAAATGGTGAAGGAAAGTCCTCACTTCTTTCTATCCTAGCAAATGAGACACTGCCCTCTAGTGGGAAAATAGAATGGTTCGGTAATACACCTTCCATCGGTTACTTTAAACAAGAAGATGAACAATTTAGTAAATCCGATTATATGGAGGATGAATGGACGTACTTTAGCAAATGGTCCGTCCCCCATGGGCGCGAGTTCATCAACTTAAGTGGTGGAGAAAAAATGAAGAGAAGATTATCTCGAGTGTTTGCAGAGAAGTCTCAGCTTCTTTTATTAGATGAACCAACTAATCACCTAGATCAAGAAAGTTTATCTTTCCTTATAAAACAAATTAACTCCTATCCTGGAACGATTATTTTAGTATCTCATGATCGTTATTTCTTGGATGAAGTAACTGATTGGATATGGGAAGTTGAAAATAAAAAATTAGCTGTATATGCAGGGAATTATTCTGCATTTCGACAAAAAAAAGAAGAAGCAAAGCTTACGCAACAAAGACTTTATGATGCTCAACAATCTAAAATGCTTCAAGTGGAGAAGCAAATAACAGAGCTTCGAAATTGGTCGTCTAAAGCACATGCCGATTCGACAAAACATGAGTTCAATAAAGAATATTATCGAGTTAAGGCGAAGAAAATGGATGTTCAAATTCGTTCTAAAAAGAAACGACTAGAACTCGAGCTCTCCAAAAATACAATAGATAAACCCGAACAAGAAAGAGAAGTCAATTTTTCTATTGAGGGAAATAAGAAAAAAGGAAAACGCGTAATAGAAGCACAAAATATGTGTAAAAGCTTCGAAGATCAGCTACTATTCCAAAATGTATCCTTCACAGTTCAGTCTCAAGAACGCGTTGGACTTCTAGGTCCTAATGGAAGTGGCAAATCGACATTTTTCCGCATGTTACTCGGAGAAGAAAGCGTACAAGGAGAGCTTTGGAGATCGGAAGCGATGAATATTGGTTATTTACGTCAAACCGTATTTGACTTACCAGAGGAAAAAACACCTTTTGAATTTTTTGGACCAACTGATTTTGACAAAAGGGGTCAACTTCAGACACTTATGATGAATTTAGGGTTTTCTAAAGATCACTGGTCTCGTCCTATTCACACAATGAGTATGGGGGAACGTGTAAAGTTAAAGCTAATGGAGTTTATGTTAAATCAAAAGGACGTTTTACTTTTAGATGAACCAACAAACCATTTAGATCTCCCTTCTCGTGAGCAATTGGAGAAAACCCTCTCCACATATCCTGGCACTATTTTATTAGTGACGCATGATCGTTACTTTTTAGAAAAACTTACAAATAAAATGCTCATTTTTGAAAATAAAACCATTCGAAAAGTAGAAATGAACTACAAAGAATGGATGAATAAATACAAAGAATCATCCCTCGAAAAAGAATTATTGAAATTAGAAACTGAGCTACAAGCCGTGTTAGGTGAACTAAGCTACTTGAAAAAAAATGATCTTAAATACAGTGAGTTGGACCAAAAATTTATTTCACTGACAAAGCAGATTAACAGTTTCAAGAAAAAGTAAAATTGAAAGCTATCCTAAAGATAGCTTTCTTTTTTTGTTGATTTCAGTCTCGATTTGTCAATTTCCCGGGAAATTGCGGATATATTGAAATTTAAAACTTTAAATTGAGTTAATTTCATAAATAGTACTTTGTCATTAAAATACGAACATTTATCAATTCGTTGATTGAAGCGGTAGGCGGTGACTCCAGCGGGATGAGTGAGACAGATAAGACATCACAAACGACGCGTAGTGGCGGTGATGGCTTATCGCTCACCCCGCGGAAAGCGTCCGCCTATAGCGGAAATCAAATATACTTTATTCCGTGTAAAATATATATTCCTTTAGTATTGTTCGTGTTTTTTCATGTAAATTAGAATTATGAAATTGATTCACTTAGAGTTTTTTTGGTAAGTACATCTACTACCCAGTTAAATAATTTAAATAAATTGAACGATATCCTTTAGTGGTAAACGTGATGAACCGTATGCCGGCGCAGCCGCTTTTCCAATAGCAATAAGTACTATCGGAAAAATGTGCTCAGGTAGTTCGAATCTTTCTGCAAATTTCACCTTATCGAATCCACCCATCGTTACGGTGTCGAATCCTTTTTCTTTTGCAACTAACATCAATTGCATTGAAATTAGACCTGCATCAAAGGTAGCAATATTTTTTCTTGTTTCCATAGAAGCAAAAGGATAAGAGCGATTTGTATTGTTAATCATTAGATCCTTTGTGGCTTCATCCATATAGCCCTCTGCTACATTTTGAGTATATATTTGTTCAACATTTTTATACATCTCCGCATTTCCTAATACTGCAATAACAGCCGAAGATGTTTCAACTTGTTCTTGGTTATTCGCTATCGTACGAAGTTCTTTTTTTGTTTTGTCATCTTGAATGACAATGAATTTCCATGCTTGAAGGTTACTAGAGGAAGGTGCAGTTGTCGCCTCTTTAATAATTCCCTCTAAATCATTCTGTGAAATTTTATAATTAGGATCGTACACTCTCACTGATTTTCTAGCATGCATAACAGTATATAGTTCTGAATCTTTTTCTGTCGACATATTATCCCTCCTGAAACTTACTATTAGTAAGTTTATTTACCCAAAGAATCTTACCATTAGTAAGTTTATTCGTCAATAAAAAAAGCCTGTATGCTACAATAAAAGAAAACTAAAGAATTAATGGAGGTTTTTTTATTGGATAGACCGAGTGATTCACATATATGCAGTAACTATCATCAAGCAATTGAATTTATAGGTAAACGTTGGATGGGGATGATCATTTACACACTATTATCGGGCTCCAAACGCTATAATGAAATTCTAACAAATATACCCGGTATTTCTGACAGATTACTTACGGAAAGACTAAACGATTTAGTCAACGCCAAATTAGTCAATAAAAAACTACTAGATTCCTCGACAAAAAAAGTAGAATATGAGCTAACTGCAAATGGAATAGCCTTCAAGGACGTGATTTTGTCTTTACAGAAATGGATCGATATTTGTGAATTTGAAAAACAATCTTAAGGATATCTACTCCCTTCATTTTTCTCCAATGTTACTAATTGATTGTTCGATATGAGCCTTCTCTAAATAGAGGAAGGCTAATATCGGCATGATGACAAATTAGATCATGAAAATGGCTACCTTCCATGGGTAGCCATTTTCATGTTTAAGTTTCATTTTTATTTACATTTCTTAGCATGGAACATATAATAAAATAAATCCAATAAGAAAAGTAGGTTTTAAAATGAATACAATTCCAAAACCTCTAGTCATGGCAAATCAATGGACGATTGTATTGTCGGTTATCATTGCTCTTATTACACAATCAGCGTGGATACTATTCATTCCACTTATCGCAAACCTTTCCAGCTTATTAACTGGGTTTCACCCAATTTTAGTTATAGTAAAACAATTCTTATCTAAACCTGCAAATGAATATATCCAAGAAGATTACGCTCAGTTAAGATTTAACCAATGGCTAGCAGTCAGCTTCTTATTCGTTGCAAGCATAAGTTTTTTATTAAATTGGTCAGTATTATTTAATATCGCAACAGTTATGGTCGGTCTAGCTGCACTTGTTGCAATCCTTGGGTTTTGCATTGGATGTTTTGTGCGATTCCAATACCAACAGTGGAATTATCGAAGAAAAAATTCAGCCGCACACTAAGAAAAACAGCCTTTCCAGAAAAATGGAGAGGCTGTTTTTTCTATTATGTTATTTCATTTCGAATTCACTTTTTAATATATCCGTGCCTTCTTCATTTAGTTTTCCAAGCGAGTTAGTATCTCGATCTATAAAGGTCGAAGTTCCATTTCCTTCAAACCAAATATAGTATTCCACTAATCGCTCCGGCATATTCTCATCAACTTCCATAAACAAAACCGTTTTTACATCTTCGATTCTCGACATCTCTGCTTTTACATTTTGTTCCCATTCTATTTGCTCAAACACTTGCCATAATACTTCTATTGAATCCTGATTGGCGATTATCATTTCATCTTCATAATCTCCACCTCCAGTTACTTCAAAGACATCCACTCTAGTCAACTGACCCTCATTTTCGTTATTACTACAACCCATTAAAAATAAAAGTATAGAAATAAATATAAGTAGTTTCTTCATAGAAAACCTCTCTTTCCACTATTCTAATCTTCCAAGTAAATTGTATGGGGTTGTTTCCCATGTTTCATAAGGAATGAAATTCTCAGATCTCATTGCATCTAACGTTCGAGACTTCATATTTGGACGTGTGATGAACTGGTCTATATTGTCCTCTGTTAACTTAATAAACTGCACTTCTTTTATTTCTTCCGGTTGGACCTCCAGTGTTCCACTAATATATTCCGCCTTAAAAACCACTGATAAAATATGTTTTGTTGCATTATAATACACGCCTGTAATGCCTAAAGGTCGTACATTAATACCTGTCTCTTCTAGCACTTCTCTGCACACTGCCTGATCTAAAGGTTCTCCCATCTCTACTTGACCTCCAGGGGGTTCCCAAGTATCCGATCTCCAATGCGTTTGAACTAATAAAGCTTCCCCTTTTTCATTCGTGACGTAAGCAGAAACTGCAATAATATGCTTTGGATATTCATTTATCAAGTTAACCTCTCCTTTTATTAGTAAAGTAAATCCCCATAATAGCAATGATTACAAATATTAAAATCCATACAATAATAATTGTAAAACTAACTGTCCATCTATCATTTTTATTGCCAGCATATTCTCCACTTCTGTTTGCTTTTATATATGCTCCATTTCCATCTTCTACCGATATAGCTTCATCTGTACTTACCCCAACGATTGAATAATACTTAGTACCTTTCGGAAAGAAATTTGAAAAGTTACCTGAGTATGTCCCCTCCCTATCGGAATACTTCGTCACATGACCAATTTCTTCATCTACCTCATTTACCGTTTCATTCGTTATGACATACACATATCCATCCCAAACAACAAAGGAATATGCCCAAGATGCTAGCGTTTTCGCTGGGAATAAAATCGAAACACTTAAAATAGAAACAATTCCAAAAGAAAATAAGTACTTTTTCAATACGAAACCACCTCTTTATAAGATATTGGACGTTTTACATTTTTTTCAGTTCCATTTTTTACTTATATTGGTTTAATGTAACCAAATTCGAAATCCCAATAAAAAAAAGCCTCGAACCGAAGTCCAAGGCTGTATCTCTATTATTCTCCTAAGTCTACGTTGTGGTAAACTTGTTGAACATCTTCTAAATCTTCAATTGCATCGATCATTTTTTCGAATTGCGCTTGAGCATCTGCATCCAATGAGATGTCGTTTTGAGCTAGCATTGTTAGCTCAGCTACTGTAAATTCTGTAACTCCAGCAGCTCTTAACGCTTCTTGTACTGCATGGAATTGATCTGGTTCTGCATAAACGATAACAGAATCATCTTCTTCAATGATGTCACGAACATCTACGTCTGCTTCCATCAATAGTTCTAACACTTCGTCTGCTGTTTTTCCTTCTAAACCAATAACAGCAGTTGCGTCGAACATATAAGCAACCGAACCACTGACACCCATGTTACCACCGTTTTTACCAAATGCAGCACGTACATCGGATGCAGTACGGTTTACGTTATTTGTTAACGCGTCCACGATTACCATTGAACCGCTTGGACCAAAGCCTTCATAACGAAGCTCGTCATAGCTTTCTTCTGATCCACCTTTTGCTTTTTCAATCGCTTTATCAATAATATGCTTAGGCACACTGTACGTTTTCGCACGTTCTAATACTACTTTTAATGCTTGGTTGGAGGTAGGATCTGGTTCACCTTGTCTTGCAGCTACATATATTTCACGTCCAAATTTTGCATAAATACGGCTAGTATTTGCGTCTTTGGAAGCTTTCTTTTCCTTGATATTATTCCACTTACGACCCATAAAGTCCCACTCTCTTTCGATTAAGTTTCTACTTTGAATTTTACTGTAACATTATACATTAAATTCGTATTATGTAGCAAAATTAATACATTAACTTCCAATATTTATTAGTTATTAGGATATAAATTTTGTAGAAACGAAATAGATTGTGTAATCATTTCTTTTAAAACATCTACTTCAATATCTTCTACTTTATTAATGTAGACACATGATTTCCCTGAAGTATACTTCCCAAATCGCTTTAGACTTTCTTCACGTGACGTATCACCTGTTGCAAAATACAAACTAACTTTCGCTTTTCTTGGAGAGAAACCAACTAGCGGCGCATCTCCTTCGTGACCTGACGCATACTTATAATGATACGACCCAAAACCTATAATGCTTGGTCCCCACATTTTAGCCTCATAACCAGACGTCTCCTCAAAAATCTCTAGAAGCTTATAAGCATCCTCTCGTTTTTTCGGACTTTCCACTTTCTCAATAAATTCTACAACATCATGATCGGTTTCCTTCATCTTTTGCTCATATTTAGCCATTCTTTGTAGCCCCCTTCAGAAATTTGTTTATTTACATAGCTTCTTTTAAATTACTTCTAGCTATTGAATGTAATTCCTCTATTTCATTTGGAATAAAATATGGAATGGACAGATTGCTCTTTATTCGCTAAAGAACATTCCGAACAATTTTCCATATTATCCTTTCCACTTCCCATCAATTATATTTCTAGAATACCATATACACTTGTCACAATTCTCATTAAAGGAAAAGGGATAAGACATAATAGTCTCATCCCTGATCAACACTTTTATAAAATTTATATTCTAAATTTACCAACCAACTCATTCAATTCTTCGGCCATTTGCGCTAAAGATTTAGAAGAGCTACTGATCTCTTCCATAGAAGCTAATTGCTGTTCTGTTGATGCGGCAACCTCTTCTGAGCTAGAAGCATTTTCCTGTGCAAATGCTGCAAGCTCTTCTGCAACATCAGATACAGATTGTATATTCCCTGCAATGTCTTTAACTGTTGACGTAATTCCCTCAATCTGAGGAGTAATACTTCTCGTTTTTTCCAGTATTTTCACAAATTTATTTGCTGTTTCTGTAGTAATTTCCATACCCTCTTTAGCATTCGTCATTACTTCACCCATATACTGTACCGACTGGCTTGAATCGTGCTGAATACTGGTAATAATTTCTGCTATTAATTTTGTTGAAGACAAGGATTGTTCTGCAAGCTTTCTTACTTCGTCTGCAACAACTGCAAAACCTTTTCCATGCTCACCTGCTCGTGCAGCTTCAATTGCTGCATTTAGCGCCAGTAAATTTGTTTGGGCTGCAATATCATTAATTACATCTAAAATTTGCCCTACTTCATTAGAACGATGGGACAGAGAAGAAATAACTTCATGTGACTTCTGAACAGACGCTTGAATATTGCTCATTTGAAATAGGTTTTCTTCGACGATCTTATTGCCTTCTTCTGCTTCTCTTGATGTTTCTCTAGCTAGCTCAGAAACTTGACTCGAACCATCTGCAATTACGTTAATACCTTTTAAAACGTCTTGTAATTCACTTGAGTTTTTCTCCAATTTAGTTGTAGAATATTCTGCTCCCGTCGCAATTTCTTCAATAGCAGAAGCAACGTGATTCGTAGCAGCTGAAGTTTGCTCAGCACTAGCAGTAAGCTCCTCAGATGCTGCCGCTACTTGTTGTGACGTCTCTGCAACCGTTTGAATAATTTCTCTAACCCCACTAATCATTTTGTTAAAAGATGTGGTTAATGCTCCAAACTCGTCTTTCGATTGATAACTTCCTTGAACGGTAAAATCTCCCTTCTCAGCTTTTGAAAGAAGTTCTTTCATTTCATTAGTCGGTTTCACAATCATTTTCATAATAACAAGTCCCACGAAAATCGAAATAGCTATACCAATGATTAAAATAGCAATTAATATTATTGTTGCCGTGTTAATATCTTTCTCGTTTTGTTGATTTGTTTCTTTCGCATATTCGAGGTTATATTGTTGAAGAGTCACTAATATCTCATCGATTTGCTCTCTTTTTTGGCTCACTTCATTTTTATAAATCTCAAATGCTTTTGCATTTTCATTTTTCATAGCATATTCAATCATTTTATCCCTTAATACTTTTAAATCAGCTACACTACGATCGTATTCCTCTAAAGCTTCTCTTTCACGATCAAATAAATCAATCGCTCTGTACTGATCCATTTGAACAATAATAATCTCAACAGAAGCTTTTATATCTTCTTTCAGTTGTGTTTTTTCAGTTTCATCATCAGTTAAAGTTAAACTCAATAGGGCGCTTTCAATTCTTCCGTTTTCATATTGTACATCACCAAGCCATTTATTTGGTTTCAATATGTCGTTAAATATCATCTCTGATTTTCCGGCCATTTCTTTCACATATTTAAATCCTGTTATTCCAATACATAATGAGGCTAACGCACCAATTGCTATTAACACCAACAATTTTTGAGTAACCTTTAAATTTCGTAAAAATCCCATTCTACATTTCTCCGTTCCCATCATTTAATATTCTAATATAACTTTAAAGAAAGATACAAATGGAACAAACACTATGTACTATTTGTTTTTGTAACTGCTTTAAATACTGTTACCCCTTCAAAATTAAATCACATCTTTCAGATAATATAAACAACTTTTAATTGTAATAAATACCATATAAAAGTTAAATTATTCCACATACATTAATATTAGGATAATATAACGACAAAAATACTCCGTAAATTACAAAAAAATACATGAAATTTCATGTATTTTTTCTATCTGTACTTATATTAATAAGCATATAATAATAATTAATAAACTATATGCTATCCATTTTAATCTTCCCTTATTTTTTTCTCCAAAATAATCTTATGCTTCCCTTTTTCACTCGTAAAAGTTTCGATTACATCAAAACCAACTTTAATATTTAATAGGAGCATTTTTCTTCTTTCATTTCGAGAAATAGTTCGAACTTTCTTATAACCTAAAGTCTTTACTAGTTCGTGCTGGCGTCGCATCAGCTCGGATGCTATTCCCTTTCCACGATAATCGGAATGGACGCCGCCTAGCCAGCTATAAAATGTGTGTTCCTTGAATTCATATCCAATCTTAAAACCTACTACTTGCCCATTCTCTCTTGCAACTAAGGTAATTAAATTATTTTTCTCCACTAACTTCTCTAAACCTAGCTCTGCTCCCTCAAAAACATGCTTATGCAGTTCCATTACTCCAGCAAGTACATCAGGTTCTGGTATTTCTTGATAATATAAAAATTCCAAGTTCTTTCCCCCTTATAGTTAAAGTCATCTGTCCATTTCTGCTATCTTTTTTAACTCGTTTGCTCTAGAAATAATAAAGCTTCTCATGTATCTTTCTAAAAATAGTTTATCTGCTAATCTTCCTAAAATAGCAAAAGGCGCTTTATACTCAAACGTATCCTTCATCACCGTTCCGCTGTTAAATTCGATAAATTCATGAGTATGCGTAAAGGAATGAAAGGCACCTTTAATCATTACATCTGTAAACTTTAAGGGTATAACCATTTCGGTAATTTTAGCTGTTAACCTCTGTCTTACCCCAAAATGAGTCGCTTCCCAAGTAACGCTATCGCCTAAATTGAGCAGTCCAGTTGTGACACCTGCAACCGCTCTTTCGTTTGTTTTAACAGTTGTTTGAGTGTGAATTGCTACATTTCTTGCAAGGTCAAAACACTTATTTATGGGTTCATCTATATACGTTTGGTTTTTTATTACCGGCATTTCTCCACCTCTTATTTCTCCTTAGGTTCAACGTTCCTTTAATGTAATATTCCCTTTACATATAACAAAAAAAGCCATCAACTCGATAGCTCTCCCTGTTCCATTTTTATTTTTTCTAAAAGGGCTTGGTAACTTCACTCACCAGGTCATTCATCGACCTCTTTATTTCTCGGCTCAATTAAATTAGACTGTTGTTTTTTTATTTGATAATACCTGAACGACCTAAAGGGTAAACTCGCAATTTAACTTCACCTAACAATTCGTCCTTCGCGATAAAGCCAAACATTCTGCTATCATAGCTTTGCAGACGATTGTCCCCCATCACAAAATAGTAGCCTTCTGGTACTCGCGAACTTTCTGTATTTTGTTCCAAGGTAAAGTCCTCTGTTAATTGGCCAAACAGAATTTTTTCTTTATTCGCTTTTAAATAGGGTTCCTCATATGCTTTTCCATTTATATAGAGAACGTCGTCTTTTACTTCAATTTTATCACCCGACAAACCAATAACTCTTTTAATGTAGTTATCTTTCATGTTGGGCGTTTTAAAAACGACTATATCAAATCGTTCTATTTTACTTGTCTTACTAATTACTACTTTTTGATTATCTTCAAACGTTGGAGACATGGACTCTCCCTTAACGGTAATAGGAGTAAATAAAAATTGTCGACAGACAAAAACAAGAATAAATGCGAAGATAATCGTTTTAACCCAAGACATGAATTCATTTTTGTGATCTTCTTTCACATTAAACACTCCTTATTATTTAGATTAGTTGGGCCCATTGACTGATAGTTTAATATATACTAATCATAGTATGAGTTAGAATGTTCTGTCTACTATTTAAAACTAGGATGGTGAATTGACATGAGAAACCGAGGAGCAACCGTCATTATTGAAAATGGTCGTGTTGCGTTAATCAAAAGAACAAAACCCCATATGACTTATTATGTATTTCCTGGTGGAGGTATGGAGGTGGGTGAAACACCTGAACAGACTGCTATTCGAGAAACTTATGAAGAAATAGGTGTACATGTAAGAATTCAGCGATTGCTGAAAGTTTTAAACTATAGTGGAATGCAATATTACTATCTTGCCGATATTATAGGAGGTAATTTTGGAACCGGTACAGGAGAAGAATATAACCAAACCTCGGTTTCAAGAGGTGGCTATGAACCAATCTGGATGGATATCGACGATCTTCCTACATTCGATGTACGGCCTAAGGAAATTGTAGAAATTCTTCTTTCTAACTAAGCAGTCCGAAGTGAGCACAAAATGACAGGATTAGATAATCGGCATTGCTTATAATAAATTCAAGGAGTGAGGGCAATGGGTTGGGTTGAGTCGATTCAACAAGCAATTAACTATATCGAAGAGCATTTACTAGATGATTTGACGATAGAACGAATTGCGAAAGAAGCAAATTCCTCAGTATTTCATTTCCAACGAACGTTTGCCATTTTAACCGATATTTCTATTGCAGACTATATCCGGCGAAGACGTTTAACGTTAGCGGCGCAAGAACTAATGAATACAGATAACAAAATTATTGATCTCGCCTACAAATATGGCTACGACACTCCCGAAGCTTTCACAAAAGCGTTTCGTAAGCAACACAACATAACGCCTAGTGAAGCAAGAAAGAAGCTTGGCAAATTAAAATCATACAACCGCCTGATGATCCAGGTAAGCTTGAAAGGAGCAGAACCGATGAAGTACAAAATTATGGAAAAAGAAAGTTTTCAAGTAGTTGGTGTGAAAAGAACGTACAATTGCAAAAATGGGGAAAATACACAAGGTATCCCAGTATTCTGGGATGAAGTGAACACAGACGGTACAGATGATTTATTATGCCAACTAAACAATGGCGAAATTAAAGGTGTGCTAGGAGTTTGCGTTGCAGACGAGGCTTATAAAGAGAACAGCTTGATTGATTATTGGATTGGGGCAGATCATGTAGGTGACGTACCAGAAAATTTATTAGCAATGGAAATACCTGCATCGAAATGGGTAATATTCGAAGTACACGGTCCGATGCCTCATGCAATGCAAGACACATGGAAACAAATTTTCTCTGAATGGTTCCCGTCGAACTCCTACGAGCATGCAGGAACACCAGAATTAGAAGTGTATTCTAACGAAAATCCGTCTAATCCGGATTATTATTCGGAAATTTGGATTCCAATTAAATAAAATGAACAACCGAGGAGTAATTAATATACTCCTCGGTTGTTTTGTACTTATCATCCCATTTTATAGGGGTATTATCCGATAGTATTGCTTTATTATCCGATGATGACCAGTTATTATCCGATTCTATTGCTTTATTATCCAATTATCACTAGTTATTATCCGATTGTCGATTAATTGGCTAGATTTAATTGCCAGGAGACTCCGAACTTATCTTGTACCCAACCGAATTTTTTACTGAAAGGATATTTGTCTAAAGGCATTAATAGTTGTCCACCTTCCGAAAGCTTTGCATAGGCGTCATCAAGTTCTTCTTCCGAATCACAATCCACAAATAAAGATATCGATGGGGTAAACGTGAATGCATGTTGGACGAAACTATCTGTGCATATAAATTCTTGTCCATTAATCGAAAATGTTGCTAGTGAAACTTCTCCTTCTTTTCCAGGTTCACCTGCACCATAACGAGCAAGACGAATTATTTCTGAATCCTTGAAAATCGATGTGTAGAAATTGATTGCTTCTTCAGCTTTTCCTTCGAACATTAAAAATGGGGTAATTTTAGTCATATTACTCACCTCTATTTCTTTCCGCTAAATAATTGTCTAATTGATCAAAAGTGCCGCCGAAACCTTGTTTCATGTTCTCGTGCATCGCTTTAAATGCTTCTAGTTCTTCTTCTGATGCGTTCACTGGAACTCCAACAGCTTTCACAATTGTATGGTTCCCATTATCTTCAAAGATTAATGTATTACGAATTTCTAAAGGCCAAGTAGAACTAAATGGAGCACGAATCGTACGACCTTCCTCATCCGAAAAGGCATTTCGGAAATTCAATTTTTCGGGTTCCTTCATTTCTTCATACACGAATTTCCCCCACAGTTTTTGTCCATCTGGGGAGGTTTGACTGTAATGAAAAATTCCATCTGGTTGAAAATCAAACTGATGAACCTCCATTCCAAATCCTTTAGGACTCCACCATTTCTCTAAATGCTCAGCTTCTTTCCACATCTTATACACAACATCACGCGGTGCTTTAAACTCTCGAGTCAATACTAATTCATATTCATTTCCCATTCGCGCACCTCCCATTTTTAATTCATTTTACCATAACTATCTAAATAATCCCTCGATATATACATGAAAAAACATCTCTTTAGCTAGAAAGACACAATCTTCATTATGTCCAAATAACTTATCCACATGTGCATAATTCTCATTGCAACCTGTTTGTTACGTGAACCTTTTTATAACATGTAAATTATCTCATTTTATGCTACTGTTTTTATATGAAAAAAATCATTCCTCTTCTATTTTTACTGATTATTGTATTCATTTCATCCGGACAAACATCAGAACAGCAGTCACTTGTAGCAACATTGGAAAAAGTCTTACCAAATAAACCGCTAGAATCTTTCCTTTCCATATTTCAAATTCCTTACTGGGGCATTTTAGTTTCTATTGAAGAACGTGGCTACTATCGGTTTGTTGAATTTTTAATTCGAAAGGGTACTCACTTTTTTTATTTTGGACTAATAGCACTTGCTATTTACGCCGCATTACCAAAATTCAAATTTAGGGTACTGACTGCAGCTTCCATTACAATGCTATTTGCCATTGCTGATGAGTTCCACCAATCGTTAACAAGTGGTCGAACAGCTACTGCTCAAGATGTTATACTTGATACAGCTGGGGCAATAACAGCACTTTTGCTATTAACATGGATTCAATGGATAAAACAAAGAAAATCCGCTAAGGGATAAACCTTTAGCGGATTTTCTTTAATAGGAATACAATTCCAAACGTGCATATCGTAATTAGCGTTAAGACCCCAGGTAAGTGAGTACACCTAGTTCAAAAACAATACCATATGATCCTCATCGTAGTATGTATCTGCCACTTTTAATGCTTTTTCTTCTACGCCAAAAACTTTAAATCCTAACTGTGTATAAAGATTCTTTGCTGTTTCATTGCTAGATACTACGGACAAATTAAGTTTCTCCATACCTCCCAGCCTTTTAGCTTGATGAATTGCTTCTTTAAGGACAGCTTTCCCAACGCCTTTACCCCGAATTTGAGGACTCACGTACATCGCTAGAATATTTGCTCGATGTTTCATTTTTAAGCTACTCTCTTGAGACAGTGTAACCACCCCAACTAGTTTGTCTTGATCAAATGCTCCAATTGTATAGTTTCCTTCCGTTTGAAGATTATTTGCAACTCGTTCAATTGGATTGATTCGTTGTAATGCTTCCTCGTAGCTGGTACCAAATGCTTCTGGACTTTGTTGTAAGGCCTCTAACCTTAATTCCCAATAAGCACTAGCATCGTCGGGCGTTAATAATTTTATTTCCATAACTTAATCCTCCATAAAAAAGTTTTCATTACATACCTGATGTGCATATAAAACAAAATCTCGACATTCTTCTGCTCTCCTTACATCGCTCTCATAGAAGGACTTTGAACTAATTTCCGTTCGGATTCGATTACCTTCTTTTATCAAGGGGTGCCATCTTTCCGGTAGCATTTTTAAGCATTCTACTACCGCTCCGTCTTTCGACAAAATATGTTGTAGTTCAAGTGAGCAAATGATTCTACATATTGTAGTAGTTGTGAATTCGATCATTTCATCAGATAAAAAGTTACTTACATCTTTTGTATGATTGAACCAATAATGATTGATATTATAGTTCAACGTTTTCAAGACGTCTTCCCATTTAGTAGGAATATCCAATTCTCCAATCGGCGTCCCTTGTAAAGTAATTCCATGCTGCTTTAATACCCACCAAGTAATATGATTAACATCCCAATGCCCTATACTTAGATTTCCTTCTGCACAATATGGATACGGTGAAAGCTCCTCATTGGTTTTTCCTAAAGAGTTAACTTGAACATATACCCCATCCATTCGACTTCCATAATTAGACTTACACATTTGGGAATGTATCCCCTTCATGATCTCCACTTCTTGATCATTAACAGGCCTCTTCAGTAAAACAATAAAATCGATATCACTTTTCTCTTCGTTAAAAGCTCCTAAAGCAATGGACCCGTAAATATAAACACCTTCTATTAATCTATCAGATAAGTTTACATTTAATGCTTGTAAATACGTTTGCATAAAACGAGTAACACTAACCGGTAATGCGTTTTTCAGATTACTCATCTCCTAACTAATTTTCGTCTTCCACTAGATATGTTCAAATTATGTCACAGTATTCGAAACATCGACTAAACATGACAACTAACACTATTGCTTATGTAATGGGTAGTGTACATTAGCGCTTATAGATGACCTTTTTACGTTAAAACAAATGAAGGAGATTATTTAACTATGACTAAGAAAATTGCTTGGATTACGGATACTGCTGCCTTATTAGATGAGTCTTTTATTCAGAAACATAACATACATGTTTTACCATTAAATATCGTGTTTGCTGAAGGCGCTTTCAGAGAAACCATTGATATGACACACGATGAGTTTTATGACAAATTACGAGTTGCAAAAGATCATCCAAAAACCTGTCAGCCTGCTATTGGAGAGATGGTCGTGCTTTACGAAAAACTAAAAGCAAATGGCTATGATTGTGCGGTGGCCATCCATGTATCTAGTGATTTATCTGGTACATTTCATAGTTCGCAAACCGCTTCTCAAATGGCTAATTTCAAAGTCTACTCCATTGATTCGAAAATCGGCTCGTTCCCGATGGTCAAAATGATTGAAGTAGGAAAAGAACTTATTGAAAAGGGTCATAACGTAGAAGATGTAGTTGCACATATAAATAAAATGACAGAGAACTCTGAGTTATCCTTCATTCCGTCAAGCCTAAACCAGTTGCATAAAAGTGGTCGCGTATCGGGTACGAAAGCATTCTTAAGTAACTTATTAAACATCAAAGTCATTATCTCTTTTGATAACGGAAAAGTAGTTATGAAAGAAAAGGTCCGTGCTGATAAAAAAGCAAAGAAATATGTGACTGATTTACTTCGCGACGACATGAAAAAGGCTGATATTCCAGAGGTCGCAGTCATTAATTGCAATAACACAAAAGACGCTGAAAGCTGGAGAGATGAGCTATTGCAAGAATTTCCAAAGCTAAAAGTTCTAGTCATCCCACTTAGCGCTTGCGTAGGGGTACACGCTGGCGAGGGCACAACTGGCCTGAGCTGGGTGAGATACTAGCCAAATATCTATTAAGAAGAGTACAGGTTTAAACGTACTCTTCTTTTAATATAGAGCAGACTGCTGCATCACAGTAACGGCCTTTCTCAAAGGATGATTTCCTCAAATTACCTTCATATATAAATCCAACTTTTTCGAGCGTCATTTTAGAGGCTGTGTTTTGAGGGTCATAAAAAGCTTCAATTCGATACAGCCCCATTATTTCAAATCCATATGGTAGTACAACCTTTAATACTTCCGTCATGACCCCTTGTTGCCAATATTCCGGTGTCACTTCAAACCCTATTTCTGCTTTTGAATGCTCTTTTTCCCAGTTGTGAAAACCACAGCTGCCGATTATTTTATTATCACTTTTAGTCGCAATTCCCCATCGAATACCTTCCTGTTTAGCAAAGCGTTTTTGCCAGTTTTCAATTAATCGAGTCGCTTCACTAATATCCTTAAACGTATCCAAATCATAATACTTTGTTACTTCGTCATGTGAAAAATATTGAAACACTTCATTCGCATCGCTCACTTCTATGCGGCGCAGTAGAAAACGCTCTGTTTCTAAGTGTGGAAATTTTTTTAGTAAGGTAGCATTCTTCTTTTCATATACAAATAGTCCGATAGATTGAGCAATTGCAAAAACTCCTATCACTATATTTATTATGATGGACACCCATACATGAGTAGCAACTTTTTCATTCCCAATTGGTCCCACTCTCGGTTGATACATGTCATATATCGCCCAACTATTTCCGGCTAACACAGCAACCCCTATAAATAAAAGGATCCACTTTCTCACAAAATCCCCCCCATTTAGTTTCATTCGTTAAGGATGGTAAAAAATCCTTTTCAATATCATAAATTAGGGGGCGATCCTTTATTAGATTAAACCCTTTTTTCAACTTTTAAATGCTCAATTAACTCACTCATGTTCATTTCCCCAATACTACCTACTTTATGTTTTCTCACAGAGACCACATCTTTCTCCATTTCTTGATCTCCCACAATCAGCATATATGGATGCTTTTGGAGTGCGGCTTCTCGAATTTTCAAGCCGATTTTCTCCACTCGATTATCAATTTCTACTCGATATCCATCTTGTTCAAGCTTGCGTTTTACTTCTTCTGCATACGAAACATGCGCATCTGCGATTGGTAAAATTTTCACTTGAACAGGTGCTAACCAAAGAGGGAAACTCCCTTGGAAATGTTCTAACAGAATTGCTATGAAACGTTCGATAGATCCATAAATCGCTCGGTGAATCATTATTGGTTGTTTCAATTGATTGTCCTCATCAATATATTGACAGCTAAACTTTTCAGGCATTTGGAAATCTAGTTGCACTGTGCCACATTGCCAGCTGCGTCCAAGTGAATCTAAAATATGAAAATCGATTTTCGGTCCGTAGAATGCCCCGTCTCCTTCATTTACTTGATAATCTAGCTGTTTTTTCTTTAATACTGATTCAAGTGCTTGCTCTGCTTGATCCCAGACTTCGACCGAACCCATGAAATCTGCTGGTCGAGTGGAGAGCTCTATTTTGTAACTAAAACCAAACTCTGAATAAAATTCATCTACTAAATCGAGCACTTTATCTATTTCACTTTCGATCTGATCTTCCCTCACGAAAAGATGCGCATCATCCTGTGTAAATGCACGAACTCTTAAAAGGCCATTTAACGATCCAGATAACTCATGACGGTGAACTAAGCCAAGCTCTGCATAACGAACAGGCAACTCTCTATAACTCCTTCTCTTACTGTTGAAAATGAGTAGTGCACCTGGGCAGCTCATTGGTTTAATCGCATATTTTTGTTCATCGACATTGGAGAAATACATATTTTCATGGTAATGATCCCAATGACCTGATTGCTCCCAAAGTTCTTGCTTCATCATAATGGGAGTTTTAATTTCTTGGTATCCCGCCCTTTGATGCTTAATTCTCCATAAATTTTCAAGCTCATTGCGCAACACCATGCCCTTCGGCAAATAAAACGGCATTCCCGGTGCTTCTTCACTAGACATAAATAACTCTAATTGTTGACCTAACTTCTGATGACTTATTCTTTCTTCTGCTTTTGCTGACATTTTAATTCCTCCTAAATTTATATTAAAAAAGACCACACCCATCCCAGTAAAGGGACGAGTGTGGTCGTGGTTCCACCCTAATTTTGCAACACAAAGATGCATTGCGCTCATAATAGATAACGGTTTTCCCGATTATGGATAATCACAGTTTTGCTTTCACCATAATAGCTCCCAGGTGGTAAATCATCTTTTTTTCTTCAGGGCTCTCAGCATTACACCCTGTTCTCTGATAAGAAAATATTAGATAATTCATGTCCTGTTCTTCGCTTATTTTACTATATTTATTTTTAAATACAAAAAGACCACACCCATCCCAGTAAAGGGACGAGTGTGGTCGTGGTTCCACCCTAATTTTGCAATACAAAAAATCGTACTGCTCTCATAAAAAGATAACGGGTTCTCCCGATTATGGATAATCACAGTTTCGCTTTCCCCATAATAGCTCCCAGGTGGTAAATCATCTTTTTTTCTTCAGGGCTCTCAGCATTTCACCCTGTTCTCTGATAAGAAAATATTAGATAATTCATGTCCTGTTCTTCGCTTATTTACTTTATTTATTTTAAATACAAAAAGACCACACCCATCCCAGTAAAGGGACGAGTGTGGTCGTGGTTCCACCCTAATTTTGCAATACAAAAAAATCGTATTGCTCTCATAAAAAAGATAACGGGTTCTCCCGATTATGGATAATCACAGTTTCGCTTTCCCCATAATAGCTCCAAGGTGGTAAATCATTCTTTTTTCTTCAGGGCTCTCAGCCATTCACCCTGTTCTCTGATAAGAAATAAATAATGATTCGTGTCCTTTTCTTCGCTTTCAATGCTTTATAAATATTTTTTCTATTATATTCAATAGATTCCGAATGGTCAACACTTTTCTATTTTTTTGGGTAACGGGAACAGCCCGATCTTTCCAAACAAATACGATTGTCTTTCTCAATACAACTGCATCGCTTCCAAACTATCTTTTTTATTTCATTATTCTTACTTTTATGAGAGACATTCCATTTTCTAATAGATTATACTTATAGTAATAAATCTTCTACACATAAAGAGGTGCTGTATTGAATTTTATTGCTTGGACGATTATTGCTTGTGAAGTTGGATTTTGGGTCGTTATATTGCTTGGTCTCATTACTAGATATATTTTTAAACGGGAAAAACTAGGACTTTTCTTTCTTGCCCTTACACCAGTTATTGATTTAGTTTTACTCGCTATCACAGCAATCGATTTATATAACGGAGCAATTGCTACTCTAGCGCATGCAATAGCAGCCATTTTTCTGGGTGTATCCATTGCCTTTGGGAAAAGTATGATTCAATGGGCGGATGAAAAATTTCTGTATTATGTCCAAAAACAAGGATCCAAACCAGTTCGCAAAACAGGAATAGAGTATGCTCGTCATACAATGAAAGGATTTTTGCAACATCTCCTTGCCTATATCATTGGAGGGGTCCTTCTTCTCGCATTAATTTTCTTTATCGATGACTCGTCTCGTTCAGAAGTGTTATGGAATACGCTTAGAGTTTGGGGAATAATTCTTGGTATCGACTTTGTTATTACTATCTCTTATTTTATATGGCCTCGACCTGTTAAAACTAAATAAAAATCCCCTATAACTAAAAACATGGATAAAGCACTGAGCATTCCGGAATAGGATGTGCCAATAAAAAAACCGGATGAAGATTTCCCCTCTTCATCCGGTTTTCTTTATTTTGTGGTAGCGAAAGACAACCCTTTTTCTGCAAGGGCAATTTGAAGTCGATTCATACCATTTTTCCCAATGCCATGAAGCTCCATAATCTCAGCTTCCGTAAATTTTGCTAATTGTTCGAAGTTCTCGATACCTACTCCTGCAAGTGCACGTTGACCTGGTTTCGCAAGTATTTTTTGAAATTCGCTTTGGTTTGTCATTGCACACTCTCCTCTTTTTGGAGATTATCCCATAATATTATACCCAGAATCTACGTAAACTATTTCTCCCGTTACGCCTCTGGATAGATTACTAAGCAATGCAACTGTCATGTCCCCTACTTCTTCTTGTGTAACATTTCGTTTCAGTGGGGCTGTTTCTTCAATTTTGTGCAGAATTGTATTGAATGAAGAAATTCCTTTTGCAGCAAGTGTTCGAACAGCGCCAGCTGAAATGGCATTTACTCGAACATTATTTTTCCCTAAATCTAACGCTAAGTATTTAACAGAAGCCTCTAAGGATGCTTTGGCAATACCCATTACGTTATATCCTTCTAACACACGCTCTGCTCCTAAATACGTCATCGTAACGATAGAGCCACCTTCTGTCATGAAAGGTGCTGCTTCACGGGCTGCAGCAATAAGTGAATAGGCACTTGTATCTTGTGCAAATGCATAACCATCTCTAGATGTATTAATAAAATCTCCTTTTAAATCTTCCGAATTAGCAAAAGCAACAGAGTGTACAACTCCGTGGATAACGCCCACTTCTTTCCCAATCGTTTCAAATGCAGCTTTAATGCTATCATCACTGTTTACATCACATTCAACAACTAGCTTTGCTTCCAAATCATTATCTGTTAATAACTTTTCAATCTTTCCTAAAGAACGCTCTTTACGATAAGTAAAAATGATATTTGCGCCTACTTCAAAAAGTGATTTTGCAACTCCCCATGCAAGGCTTCGTTCATTTGCAACACCCATAACGACAATATTTTTATCTTTTAATTGAATTAAATCTTTCATATGAACCTCCCATTTATTATCCAAATATACTATACCTATTATTAGTACCAGTTACTAATTTTATCTTACCATAATCCTTTCTGTTGTACTATGTATTAGCAATCCAATTATCTATTTCTATAAACAAAAGGGGCTGTCC
The DNA here is from genome assembly GCF_038005325.1 of Psychrobacillus sp. FSL H8-0484. Taxonomy (NCBI): domain Bacteria; kingdom Bacillati; phylum Bacillota; class Bacilli; order Caryophanales; family Bacillaceae; genus Psychrobacillus; species Psychrobacillus sp. FSL H8-0484. Next base: position 3,859,539 of record NZ_JBBOSZ010000001.1, read on the forward strand.
CTAAAGTCATACATTGACTGAGAGATGGTCCCTTTTACAATGTATTGATTCCGTTTCCAGACGGACGCTTTCCGCGGGCATGGCTTCAGTCTCCTCGTCGCTTTCGCTCCTGCGGGGCCTTCAACTCATGCACCTGCCGCTTCGCTTTCGGTGCAGAAAACATTTGCTATTCCCGCTGGAGTCGCCGTCTTTCACTACAATCAATTGCCTACAAAAAATAGTAGTATTAATAAAAAGTATACAAAAAACAGGTGTAGAAAAAGACTCCTTTTTCTACACCTGCTTCAATTTATGGGCTTATTGGACAGCCCCTTTTCGTATTAGTTTTTCTTTTGATCTACAGCATCTTTATCTTCTAATTTAAACTCTTCTGTTACATCATCCACTATATCTTTCGTAGAACTTTTGAATTCTTTTAGAGTTTGTCCAACTGCTCTACCTAATTGAGGTAATTTAGATGGTCCAAATACGATTAATGCAATTACTAAAATGATTATTAAACCTGGTACGCCGATATTTGGCATGGTGTTTCCTCCTCATAACTGGATATATATATATTGATCATGTGGCTTTATGTGCAATAGTTGTTTTTCTTTTAAAAATAATGGTTGTTTTGTATCAATTACACATTATACTCCTCTGTCGAAATTTGTAAATACATTGATGTGGAAAGTTATAAAATGATTATAATTTTTCAGTTACACCCTATTTTTAATAATACTGGTGGTGTAATAATGGGTGATGATCCTGAGACATCAGCAGTAAACAACTACTCCCAAATGTGGGATGTAGAAAATCTATTTGTTGTAGGGCATCTTCTTTCCCACAAAATGCTGGATACACCCCAACTGGTACAATAGGTGCATTATCTTACCGTGCTGCTGAAGGTATTCTTAAGTATATGGAAAAAGGCGGATCACTTATTTAATAAAACAAAAAACATCTATTCATAGAATTGCCAACAACAAAAAGCTACCAGCACTCTCATTCTAGAGTATTTGTAGCTTTTTACATTTATTTAGGAAAAACAAGTTTTTATTAAAATAGATTCACAAAATAGTCGAAATATCTAATATATTGCATTCATTATTTTTCACAATATTACTTTAATTTATGATAGAATAGGTGATAAATTTATTTAAGCTAGCGAGGAGTGCTTTTAATTGAATATCGAACCATCTAGAAAAATGTCCATATTTGAACCTGCTATTTTCGGTGATTTAAAAGCAGCCGCCGCGACAAAAAAAGCAGCAGGCTTTGAACTATATGATTTAAGCTTAGGCAGCCCTGACTTGCCACCCGATGAAAAAGTAAGAAAAGTATTATCAGAACAAAGTTATTCAGCGACTTCATACGGTTATACACTTAATGGTACTCAACGTTTTTATGAAGCAGTGGCTGATTATTATAAACGACGTTCGAATGTTATCCTTGACCCACAAACCGAGATTGTACAAACAATGGGTTCTCAAGAAGGGCTTGTCCATCTTCCAATTGCCTTTTGTAATGAAGGAGATTATGTATTAACAACCAACCCTGGCTATGTTGCATACGATGCAGGTATTAAGCTGGCTGGTGCAGTTCCATATTATATGAATCTATTAGAAGAAAATAATTTTTTACCTGATTTAGATGCAATTCCAGAAGAAGTAGCTTATCAAGCAAAGCTAATGATATTGAACTTACCTGGAAACCCTGTTCCGGCAATGCCTGACGCAGCTTTTTTTGAAAAGGCTGTTGCATTTGCCAATAAATACAATGTCATTATTCTTCACGATGCCGCTTATTCAGAATTCTACTTTTCTGGCGATTCTCCGAGCAGCTTCTTAACGACACCAGGAGCTATGGAAGTAGGAATGGAAATCAATTCATTATCCAAAAGCTTTAGTCTAGCTGGTACGCGTGTTGCGTATATCGTTGGAAATGCGGAAATGATTCATATAATGAAACAGCTTAAATCGAATTTGGACTTCGGTATTTTCGAACCAATTCAAGAAGCTGGAATTACTGCATTGCATAATGCGGAAGAAATTACAGATCGTTTACGAAAAATTTTCGCTGAGCGACACAGAGTATTATCGCAAGGTTTGGAAGATATCGGTTGGACCGTAACCCCTTCAACAGGTGGAATGTTTGTATGGGCAAAATATCCGTACGACATGGATGATAAAGAATTTGCCTTTAAAGCAATTGATCAAACAGGAGTTGTCATGGTACCAGGTACCGTATTTGGTTCTGCAGGTGCTGGCTTCGTTCGAGTTGCCCTCGTGCACGATGTGGAGATCCTTAAAAAAGCTGTGGAACAATTGAAGAAATTAAAAATAGAAGTCCCTACTGCTTTCTAAGTAGGATTTCACAAAAATAATCCCAAACAAAAAACGTTTCTAAGTGACAAGACTCCTTAGAAACGTTTTTATTGTTAAAAAATGTCTAACTTTCACTTGATCTTGTTTCTTTTTCTTGAGGATGTACAAGAGCAAACTTTTCCCATCGTCTACTTTTCCATCTAAAGTACATAATAATTGCACGAGTCCATTCATCCGCTGCAATGGCTAGCCAAATCCCCGGCAGACCCCAATCTAATACAAATACTAAAAAGTAACCTAGCGGCAAGCTCATCATCACCATTGATAAAGCGCCAATGGCTACTGGAAAGCTTGCATCTCCTGCAGCTCGCAAGGAATTAATGATGACAATGTTCATCGTACGGCCAGTTTCAAGTAAAAGGCTTAGAACTAGAACGGATGTCCCAATTTTAATAATTTGCTCATTATCCGTAAACAAACTCATTAACGGGATTCGGAATAACGTTACGATCGTTACCATAATCAGCGTGAATAATAGGGCCCATCTGACGCTCGACCACACGGATTTATATGCTTCGTCTTTTTCATTTGCCCCTACATATCTACCGACAATAATAGCTGTTCCCATCCCAATCGCAACCGCAAATAAATACGTGAACATCGATATATTCACCGCGTATTGTCTAGCCGCTAATGACTCTGCACCTAAATAAGTAGCATAATACAAAAACACAATCTGACAGCCTTGATATAAAATTTGCTCGAATGCGGATGGAAGACCGATCTGCAATATCTTACGAATATACTCTTTGGAGATCGTAAAGTAATAATGGACTTTCACTCGATATTCCATCACTTGATAGAGCAGCCAAAAGAATACAAGTAAAGCGATAAAACGACTAACCACAGATGAAATAGCTGCTCCTTGTACACCTAGTTCTGGGAATCCAAACTTCCCAAATATTAATACATAGTTCCCGATGACGTGAATAATATTCATCCCTAATGAAACAAACATCGTCTGTTTTGTATAACCATGCACCCGAATAATCGCTGCTAGAGCATTGATGACTGCTTGTAAAAAAATCGCTCCCCCTACAATAGACAAGTACTGCTGTGCATGGAGTAATACATCTCCTTGCAGGTTCATCGCTGTCATCATGCCCTTAGAAAATAGTAGGAACCCAATACTTAGAACAATTCCGACTCCTAAATTCAACGTCACCGCTAATCCAGAAATTTTCGAGGCCTCTATGTATCGCTTGGAACCTAAATACTGTGATACTACGATAGCAGCCCCGTTTCCTACTACCTCTAATATTAATATAGCTATATGTATGTATTGATTTGCCGCTCCAACCCCAGACACCGCATCATCTGATAGGCTACTTAGCATAAACGTATCCGCAATACCCATTAACATAAACAAAAATACTTCTAAAAAAATGGGCCAAGTTAAGTGAAATAAACTCAACTTCTCCCCTAACGTTTTCTTATCAATTGCCACATCTTTACCTTCTTTACGTATGCATTTTTACAATAAAAAGAATCTTACCATAGAAACAGATATCATACTATAGCACAAGTTCCTTCATTAACTTTTCTTCTGAAAATAAGAAATCATTTTATAACTCCTTTTTAATAAATATTATTCTAATGAACAGATCAAATAGATAATAGAGCATGGAACAAAATAACCCACCTATCAACAATGTTTTTCCATAGATAAAAAAGTCGATACTCCAAAAAGGATAAATAAGAATAAATAATAGTCCAGTAAAGCCAATTCCGAAAACAATATGCAAAAGAAACTTAACAAGTTCAATCCCTTTTTCCCGCTTATTAGCTATGCGCTCGGCCCAAATGGAAGAGAAAATACCATACGTGAAGATTATAGGAACCGCTACTATACTTACCCCTAAGCCAACTTCAAAATAAGCATTATATGGTTCCATTAAAATGATCCGCCATAGAAAAAAAGTAAGCAAAGAAGTTAAAAATGCCGCTAATAATTTTCTATCTCCCATATAATTCTCCTATCGTTTTTAATTTACTAATTGATTACTGTGTTGATTGAAGCGGCAGGCCGGCGACTCCAGCGGGATGAGTGAGACAGATAAGACATCACAAACGACGCGTGAGCGGCGGTGATGGCTTATCGCTCACCCCGCGGAAAGCGTCCGCCTATAGCGGAAATCAACTATACTTTATTCCGTGTAGACCTATATTTCTTTAGTTTCCTTTAGTATTGTTCGTGTTTTTTCATGTAAATTAGAATTATGAAATTGATGTTCGTATTTTAATGACAAAGTACTATTTATGAAATTAACTCAATTATAAAGATACAAAATTGGTCAGTCTAATTATTTTACTCGTAGAATAATGTCGGACTTTAACGCTATTAATCTGCTACCATTTGTTAAATTATATTTACTAGCAGGATTAAACTAGGGAATTGTCGAATAGAGTACTCATTACAAAAAAGGAGGTTAGAAATGCAGATGTCCCATTTTATTTCTCGTATCGCAACCGTAGAAATACCGGTAAGTAATTTGGATAGCTCGATTGATTTTTATATAAAGGTACTAGGTGTCCATATTGAATCTAAAATGGAAAAAACAGCTATGCTTTCATTTCATCAAAAAGGTGTCCCTACTATATATTTAGTAGAAACAGAAGAAATTCATCCGCTTTCTTTTACCAATACTAATTCAAATGTAATGCATAGTGTAATTGATTTCTATACTCCAACTTTAAAGGATTTCTATCATTGGCTGAAGAAAAACAAGGTAGAAATTGGACCTCTTAATATCAACGAAGAAGGTATTGGCGGTTTTGGATTTAAAGATCTCGATGGAAATTATCTAAGTGCATGTAATATTGAACATATCGGACAATAATGTCTCCTATAAAAACACGTTTGATTACTTGTGTGCATTCAAACGTGTTTAAACACGTATTGTGTAGCAACTATTCGATTCCCACATGTTTATGGATGTATTCTTTCAGTTCCTCCACAGAAATATGCATTTCATTAATTAATAGACTATTTTTTACATAATCTAATTTATCTCTTTCAGTCGCATACGACTGAATGTGTAAAATATTATCGATATACAATATCCCCTCATTTGTTATTTGATAATTGATGTTACTAACTAATCCAGCATTATTAAGCTTTTCATTAATTTGATTCACTTCTCCGCCTAATCCCTTTTTTAATACTTCTCCTAATTCCCCGAATGATTCTTCTTTATCCTCCAAAAAGTTACAAATATAATAAGCCAGTAGCGCTTCTTCTGTTCTCGTTAAATTGCCCATTTATTTAATCCCCATTTCCCTTTTTTCATCCTTATTTCCTTCTTTCATACTTCTAAACATAAAAATGACCTGAATCGACTTTCCATTCAGGTCATTTTATCTATTCACTTAGTACTTGCTGAATATCTTTTTCACAGGTTTCAGGATGATCTTTTGGAGCGTATCTTTCAACAATATTGCCGTTTTTATCTACTAGAAATTTAGTGAAATTCCATTTAATGCTATCCGATAAAAAACCTTTACTATTGCTAGTCAAATAATTAAATAATGGATGAGCATCCTTGCCGTTCAATTTCACCATATCGTGCATTGGGAACGTTACACCATAGCTCATACGACATGCTTGTGCAGCTTCTTCTGCATTGCTTACTTCTTGATGAAATTGATTGGAAGGGAAGCCTAGTACAACTAGCCCATCTTCTTTATACTTCGCATATAACTTTTCTAAACTATCGAATTGATTGCTGAATCCACATTTCGTAGCCGTGTTAACTATTAACATAGGTTTTCCTTTATACTCACTTAACTCATATTCTTCACCATTGGATTTTTTTACTTTAATCTCATAAATACTCATTTTCATTCACTCCTCTATTTTTGACAAAAAGGTGTTTAGATTTTTTATATGAGACATGAGTGTTTGCACATTCATATCTAAAATATTGCAACTCGTAAATTTATCTATGGCTTTTTCTATTTTCCCTAACTCTAATCGAGGTTCCATATTCTTTGCAAATGAAGAGTTACCTTCTTTCCCCTTTAAGCTCCAATAAATAACGCACATTGGCTAATCGCAATAAAAAATGCTGCATTTGTAATAGGGGAATCTTCCTTAATTTCTAACTGTAGCGAGAACTCTTCTCCAACTTCCGCTTTCCAACGAGCAATTTCTTGGTCGTTATGCATAAAGCGAGACCAGTCATCCATTTCTTTGTCTATCATAATGGTCATATTACCATCTGTAATCATGAGATCTGGAATTAATTCTTTCCACTTATCATATGCAATCATATATTTTCGTTCGTGCAAGTAGTCAACTGCTTCATAATAGACTCTACCTTTTCGCGAAACTTTCTTACACATGAACACCAGTTGATCGTTTGTGTCATATACATTGTAATGAAGAAAGTAGCGGTAGTCCCATAACTTATCCGCGAATTTTTTTAATCCATTGGAATAATATCTTTGGAATTTATAAGTAACAATACCCTCTTCATTTAAGACTGAGGTCATGGGAGTTATGTCTATAGCTATTGGTTGTTTATATGTGTAGGTGTGCATATTTATTTCTCCTTTAAGCATTGGCGCTAAGCACTTACTAAGTGTAATAATAGCACGATTTTCGCTGTAACATGAATACTATCCATTTTTACACATACAGTTTAAATCTAATACGTAAAAAAATCTACATAACTAATATATGCAAAAGACTTGAGTTCAGAATATCACTCAAGTCTTTTGCTTTTAATAGTATTAATTGGTCAGTTGTTGCTCATTTGGTTTGATTAATGTATAAATAATTCCTCCGAAAATAAGCAGAATCCCGACTGATTGTAAAATAGAAGGACGAAAATCTAAAATAATTGTGTCGAGTAAAATCGCAACAACAGGATCGACAAATACTAATGCCGAAATGACAATCGTCGATAACTTTCTTAAACTATCGAAAAACAAATAATAAACAAATCCTGTATGTATTAAGCCTGTCCCTAATATATAGAGCCAATTGGAAGTGTTTATGCCTTGAAATACATCAAAGTTCATAAATGGAAATAGCACGAGGATACCAATTGTCGTCTGAACAAACGTCATTGCATACGCACTTAGCCCATTTATACCTTTTCCAAGTAGCATCGTCATTGCGTAACATAATGCAGACAGTAAAGCCCATACAAATCCAGAACCTATGAAGTCAGCTAATGAAGTGAAGTTCTGAACTCCTATAATAAATATACTTCCGAGAAAGCACACAAGAATTGCTAGAAGAGATGCTATTGTCATCTTTTCCTTTAAGAACAAACTTCCTAATATTAAAACAAAAATAGGCGCTAGATTATAAATAGAGATGGCAACCGTAATAGACATCTCCTCAAATGCTTTAAATAAAAACACCCAGTTTAACACTAAGAAGACACCACAAATCATCGTTTGGATGACTTCCCGCTTCTTCCAAACTTCTACTTTGTGTTGCCCAGTGAGTACCCAGCATAAACCTAAAAAAAATGTGGCACAAATACATCGAACAAATACTAATTCTGCTGCTGGAATACCCGTCTTCCCAGTAAAAAAGCCGATAGAACCGAAAATTGCCATCGACAATGTCATCTTTAGCATTGCTGCTCCATTCATGCTAACTCAACCTTCCCCCTATACTAAAAACCTTTAGACAATGGTCATCTAAAGGTTTTTAGTTTTTTGTGTAACTTTATTATAGCCTTTTACTTGCTGCATCAAAAAGAAAAATACACCAAGCAGTACAATAAAACCTCCAATAATTTGCGAAGTAACCAGACGTTCTCCCAAAATAATAGCTGCTAAAATCGTTGCACCTACTGGTTCTCCTAAAATACTCATGGAAATTGTCGTTGCATTTACATATTTTAATAGCCAGTTATTGATCAGATGGGAGATGGTCGGAACGACAGCAAGCAAAATAAAAATACCCCATTCTTTTGCTTCATATCCCCCAAGTGTAACTCCTGCTACTACGTTATAGATAATTAATGCAATTGCTGCAAAACCAAATACACAAAAACTATAGATCCAGTGGGATACTTTTTTCACTGCACTTTGACCAATGAGTAAATATCCAACAACGGCAATCACACTTAAAAAGGACAAAATATCTCCTATAATAGCATTCTTACTTAACCCGAAATCACCCCAACCAACCATCACTGCTCCAATGACAGCAATACCCATCGTCAACAAGGCAGAAGTAGTTGTTCGTTCCTTAAATAAAAAAACGCCTCCTATTAGAGCAATAATAGGCTGTAAAGCAAGGATAATAGTCGAACTAGCTACTGTGGTTAACTTTAATGAACCAAACCAAAGTGCAAAATGTAAAGCTAAAAACATTCCCGCGAAGAACAGCAAATACCACTCTCTTTTCGAGATCTTTGGAAACTCTTTTCGTTTAAACCAAACAATTGGTACTAATAGTAAACACGCTAATATCATGCGATACATACTTAAGATTGTTGCCGGTGCATTAGACCATTTCACAAAAATTGCAGCAAAGGAAATTGCAATAATAGAAATGATTAATGGTAATACTATGGACTTTGATGCATTTCCTTGAATCACTTTTTTACCCCATTCTCATTACTTTCGTAATTTATATTATAACTATTTACAATAGATTATTGTAACAAACATTCATTTAAAGACAACAGAAAAAAGTCAACTAAAGAACAGTTGACTTTTAATAATCAATTACTTTATTTTCAAACAGTAAATTGGTTCTGGATGATGTCCTTCCTCTAAAGGAAACTAAAGAAATATATATTTTACACGGAATAAAGTATAGTTGATTTCCGCTATAGGCGGACGCTTTCCGCGGGGTGAGCGATAAGCCATCACCGCCGCTACGCGTCGTTTGTGATGTCTTATCTGTCTCACTCATCCCGCTGGAATCGCCGCCTGCCGCTCCAATCAACAATGAGATATGTTCGTATTTTAATGACAAAGTACTACTTATGAAATTAACTCAATTATGTTAAATTCGTCTTTTTATTTGCTAAACAATAAAAAACTTCTCATCTATTGATAAGAAGTTACTTAACGATCTCGTTTCCACTTTCTATATTTATTCAAAACTCCTTTTCCTCCTGTAGTGGCAAGTAAAATGCCAGACAGCACGATACCAGTCAGAGCCGTAATGAGAGAAATCCATTCAAAAAAGGAATACCCTGTTACTTTGGACCAATCCGTCTTACCTTTCCAATCTTCTATTACTAAGTTCATACCAAATATTCCTGATATAACTGTGTAAACGGTTAGCATAAACAACAGCATATTATGCCGCTTATTTGTTTGATTATCCTGCGCACGATAAAGATCATCCACAGTACGTTTTACTTCTTCAAACAGGTGATTTAAATTAAATGACTCCCTCAATATATGCGTAAATTCCTTCCCCTCTGTACGAACCGATACTTCTTCAAAATAGTACCTGGAATAGAACTTGGAAATAAGCTCAATCAATTCTTCCACATATTCTTTATCTTTTCTCCAACTTACTTCACTATGTTCGAAGGAAAGCTTTAATAAAATTATTTTATAATAGTAATGGAGCATTAAATTATAGTAATGAATGCTCATAAATTGAGATACTTCCTTGTTTAATTGATGTGTTTTTTTTATAGATATAGTCGTTTGTGTATGCTCGGAAGTTATCGTATATGTATTCGGCGCCCATCGGTCATGCACTCTTTTTTGTATATAACGTTCTATATAGTCCGAATTAGTACTAGATATAAAATCATCTCCGTTTAAATCTTTTCCGTCTAATTGGCCCATTCGAAATAATTGATCGTTTGTAATAGTTTGACTATCACTTATTAAAAACGCTGATGACAACATACGCTCATCTTCAAAAAACGGGAGACTTCCATAGTAGCCTTCTAGTTTCTTATTTCGAATAATAAACGGCTTTAAAGGAGAACAGAGATAGTCTAGTACAAGCTCATTCGTAGTAGTAAACGTCCGATCAGATTGATAAATCTGTCCTCCTTTTTCCTCTTCCAGCTTAGGCACTAATACTCGAAAATGAGACATAAAATCTAATACATTTGTTAAAGTTTCTTGTTCCTTATTCATTTCTGTACGAATTGTAAGAAGACCAATTCCAAAAGGACATAATGTAATATCTACACTATTCACGAAGAAGTCTATTTCATTGTCATTTAACTCCCATAGAAAGGATTCTTTTATTCCTTTAGAATAACGTATAAATCCTCTTTTTTTCGTTGAATAAGGAAATAATTTATCTTCAATAAACGGCAGAAAAAATTGATCCAATTCTTCATGTCGTATTTTTATATCTTCCCCATAGTAAAGATCTTGAAGCTTCTCTTTCTCCAAGTTAAAGAAGGTAAATTGATGTTTTTCCAGCTGCTCCATTAGTTTCGTACGTTCCCTCTCGTGAAAAGAAAATGGAAATAAGTATGTCATGTAAGCCTTGGTGATATCAAGAGGTTGGATTTTGACCTGCTTCACCATAATTGAGTACCCCCATAGTTATCGTTCTAGATAATTGTTTATACCACCATCGAAAGGAATTCAAACAAAATGCAGTACTTCCTATACTCGCTTTGGAAGCACTGCATTCATAAGATTTATTTCTTAATTTTTTTAAAGTCAACTTCCTTACCGAACTCCGTTTGACTAGAGCCATTTTCTTCTTTATATTTTTGGGCAAACCATTCGTTTAATTCGCTATAGCTAAGACCTGAATTTGCATTTTGTCTTTTTACTTCCTCGATATCTGTTCCAGCAACCGTATAATTGGATTGGTTCTTTTTCATTTATGTCATCTCCTTTCTTCATGATTAATGAAAACTTAGATTAACCTAAAGAAAAAAAGTCATACATGTAAATCAAAGAACTGAGCCAAATCAAAAAAGCGAGTAGAAATATACATCCACTCACTTTATTGATAATTACGCTAGACTGCCTTTGTATGCTAATTCTTTTACTTTCATCTGATCTGCTTTTCCTTCTAAAATGGACTCTACGTCTAGTAATGTTTGTGACATGGATACTGCTTTTCCTTCTTTTCTAGAAAAAGCTTCTGCAACAAAAAATGGTTGTGTGAAATAAGCTTCTAAGCGTTCCCCACGTGCATACGTTTCTAATTCAGTATCCGGAATTTTTTTAATCCCATGAACAGTTACTATCGAACGTAATTCTCTATATCGACGAAGTAATTTTTGCGCACGCTGTCTCAAATTAAAGTGACGTTGATCTAAATCCACACCTTCTATAATAGATGACGTGGAATAGATTGGGTGAACCGCTGGAAATAGATGACGCGAAGCTAAATCTGCATCTAATTGCCAGACTGTTTCTAAAGGACCATAAGGCATATCTTCATCAACCACTTCACCTGAAAGATCTAATAAAATAGTCGTGATGTTATGCATTCTTTCAGCCACTAATTTTTCTTGTAGATCTAGAAGCTCACCAGATTCAATATAGCTCTTATCCGTTATAAAAATGATGTCTCCGGATAGCTCTGATAATTTCTCAAACGTATCGTCAATCGACGTAGTAATATGGTCAGCTAACTCTGTCGTCCCATCTAACTCACTATGTTCAGTCTTTGGTAATAAAAAGACCGTTGTATAATCACTTTCTTTAAAACGATGCATCAGTTCAGCCAGAATAACAAGTTGCCCCATACCTGGGCGAGCAACCACTCCAGTTGTTCCTCCTTTAACTAGTGGTGCAAAGAAATCCAACGTTTTAATTTGCGTTTCAATCATATTCAACTTCTCCCCTCGTATGATTAATTCATCCACCGTACAATTTGCTAATGTCGCTAGACCCACAAGTGTCCTTACCTCTGCTTTTCCTAAATCAATTTTTCCTGTACACAAATTTGATACTGTGGCAGGTCGAATCCCTATTGATTTTGCTGCAGTCGTTAAATTTGGTACCTTTCTTCTTAGTAAAGCCACGTTTAATCGAATGTCATCCATAACATTTCTCCCTCCTTACTTTTAATAGTAATTTATTTTACTCTAAAAAGCAATTTTTATTTCTTTGAAAAGTAAAAATATTTACACTTAAAATTATATTTGCGTAATAAAAGCACCAGGTTCATACACAATCTAAGATTTGTGATGGACCTGGTGCTCATTATTCGACTTATACTAGCTTCCATTTCAATTCAATTTACGTTCCTTCAACATATTAAATAGTCTTATAATAGAAAATCGTGGCATGTAATTCGCCAGTTGCGGATTTTGCATAGTTGGGAATTTTCCCTGCTGAAATAAAGCCTAATGAAGTATACAGCTGATTAGAAGGATCTCCTTCTCTTGTATCCAGAACGAGTAACGATCTTCCTTCTTTAACAGCTCTCTCTTCTGCCGCTTTCATTAATAAACGTCCAATTCCATTACGGCGATAACTAGGGTGAGTCATTAATTTGGCAATTTCAGCTCGATGAATACCATTCTGTTTCGCACATAAATGCAACTGGATACTTCCAACTATCCGATTGTTTCTTTTAGCGACAAAAAGAATGACTTCTGGATTTAAAACGTCTTCCCAATATGTCATAGCATCCAGCAGTTCCAAAGGTGGTAAAAATCCTACTGATGCCCCATCATCTACTACTTGAATTAGAAGCTCTGAAAGTTCCTCCATCTGTTCTTCAGTGGTTATTAGTTGTTCGATTTTCACTTCATTAATCATTGTTATCACTCCAAATTAATGTGTTTTCTTTTATAAAATTAATTCGACAGAAATTGGAATTTACCTTTTTATTCGTTCATTACGCAAAGAAATAACTCACTAGATGGAGTATAGGGCTTTATTAAAAATCTTGGATTCAATTGTACATTCCAATTATTCCCCTGTTTTTTAAGATATTAAATGTTAATATCCCAATAATCTCTACTTCGAATCATATTAAAAAGGCAGAAAACATCTCCACTTGATGTTTTCTGCCTCTATTCTCTATTCTATTACCAAACAAATAATCCAACAATCATTGCACTTAATAATGAAACAGCAATGCCGCTTACAAGAAGCTTCCAAACATTTTTGCCAATAACTGATGCTTTTTCTTCTGATAAAACTGAACTGTAAGTTCCATAAATCATACCAACTGTACTAAAATTCGCAAATGACGTTAAAAAGGTCGTTGCTACAGCAATGGTATGCGGTGGCAGTGTATCTAAGTGATTCATTAGATCCATCATGGCAACAAATTCATTCGTAGCTACTTTGATTCCCATTAATTGTGCTACATACATCGCATCATTCCCCGTTAAACCAAGTAAAAAGGCAAATGGACTGAAGACATATGAGAAGATTTTTTGAATCGTAAGACCATCTACAAATACACCTAAAATTCCGTTTAAAGCAGCAGTAAGAGCTACATATCCAATGATCATCGCTAAAATAACGATCACCATATTCATACCGACTAACATGCTATTAGAAATAGTTGAGAAGAAGTCCTTTTTTTCCGATTTTGGCGGAACATATACGATATCTTCTTCCTTAGGTACATGAACAGGATTTAAAAGACTAACTAAAATCAGTGCATTTAAACAGTTTAACGGAATTGCAGTAAATACATATTCTGCAGGAACCATGGTTAAATAAGCCCCAATAATCGATCCACTTATACTACTCATCCCCATAATTCCAAAGGTGAGTAAACGATTATCCTTTAAGACAGAAAGCTGATCACGAATAACTGCTAATGCTTCCGTGTTACCTAAGAACATCATTTGAATGGAGAAAAAGCTTTCTAGTTTAGGCAAGCGTGACACTTTGGAAATAACCCAGCCCACCTTATCAATGATCCACGTTAAAATACCGAAATAAGATAAAATGTCAAAAAAGGTTACGATGAAAATAATCGGTAGCAGTGCACTAAAGAAAAAGTCTACCGTTTCATTTGCCATAGCAGTTGGAAATACAAAGGAAATTCCTTCGTTCGCGCAGGCAATTAACCACGTAAAGAAAGAAGCGATTTTATTAATGACCAAACCGCCAATGTCTGTTCCTAGCATAAACCATGTAATAAATAATTCGACAATGATTAGAGAAGCAATCGCTCTCCATTTCACTTCTTTCTTTTTCGGAGAACATAAAAATACGGCGCCTATCACTACAAAAACGCCCAAAATATTTAATAAAAAGTACATGTAAGCAGCCCCTAGATGTGAATTTAAACAATAAAAAATCCCTTATTTTTCATAATTTCTGTCAAAAGAAAAAGAATGAAAAATAAGGGATTTAGAGAAGGAGTAGTACACTACCCCCTTCTTCATACAAAATTTAATCAAACTTTTCTGTAGTCTAGTATTTTACGGTTACTAGGTAGAAACAATCAGGCCATATTTCTGATCATATACAAGAAAAATTTTATTGTATCAATTGATATGAAGAAATATTACTCGTTCCCTTTTCAATAATCAATACATTAACCCTTATTCATAATAATAAAATTAACGTAAAGATTCACAAACATCTATTAACTACGACATAGTATGAACGAAATTCTTTTTTTCATACTGATTATGTGCAAATCAAACATTGTATTTGTCTTTATTTTTCCCTAAAATAATATAGATTGAATTGGAGGAATGGTTATGAAAAAAGGTTATTTAGCAAATGGGTTATTTGGTTTAGGAGATAGATTGGTTAATGAATTAGTTGCAAAAGAGGTACGTGCTACGATTCCTGGAGTGGATTTATATGTACCACAAGAAAATATGTCCATTAATGACAAATCGGCTTATGCAGATAGTCTTGCAATAGCCAGTGCAGACATTAAAGCATTAAAGGAGAGCGACTTTTTAGTTGCCATTATTGATGGAGTTGAAATTGATGCTGGGGTTGCTGCTGAAATTGGTGCATTTTCCATGTTGAATCGTCCTATTTTCGCGCTCTATTCAGATACACGTCAACAAGGCCGTGACAACACGAAAAAAATTGATGCTTTAGTAGCAGATGGAACTGAAAACCAATTTATGTATCGCAATTTGTTTGTCGTTGGTTTGATCAAACAAAATGGTGTGATTGTAGACTCTATTGAGCAATTAGGGGAAGCGTTAAAAACTGCAACATTTTAAAGTATCTATATTAGAAAATCCTGTGTATATATCAACACGGGATTTTTTCAATTTCAGCCACTATTTTATTAACTTTCGATGTTTTGAAAGTCTATGAATTAGAATTCCTACAGCTTCAATTGGGATTTCTCTTTAACTACGGATTCACTTTCCTATTATTTCTTCTTTCACTAATTTTATGTAGCAATTTAATAATCATTTCATTACTAGAGATCTACTAATCGATGCTTATTGGATAATAAATGCATAAATTATCACACAACAACACTAGTTCATTGTTACTATTTTCATCAATTACTTCACCGTTTCTTCTAGTGAAATGCGCCTATATACATATATTCAACAAAAAATTGAAAAATAGATAAAAACTGTTAACGTTTAAACCGATAATAATCCAGGTGGTCTCTCCTCACTTGATATTCCTGATTTTCTATGATCTTAAATCGGTAATTTTACTAATGAAGGGAATAACCACCAGAATAATTTTTATAAGAAAAGAAAGGATTGAATGTATGTCACAGCAAGAACAATGGAAATCAAAACTAGGGTTCATATTAGCTACCTCAGGCTCTGCAATTGGGTTGGGAGCAATATGGAAATTCCCCTATGTGGCTGGAACGGGTGGAGGTGGAGCATTTTTCCTAATCTTTTTGTTGTTTGCTTTCTTATTAGGATACCCGCTATTAGTCGGTGAATTCATTGTAGGTCGCAAAGGGCAAAGTGATGCCATTTCTATCTATAAGAAGCTAGCTCCTAATTCGAAATGGCACCTTTTAGGCAGAATGGGAGTATTAATAGGTATCCTAGTTTTATCGTTTTACAGTGTTGTTGGAGGTTGGATTATTCTCTATTTATTTAAAGCACTTACTGGAGGACTTAACGGACTTTCGCAAGAACAGTACGGAGCTTTATTTGGAGAAATTATCTCAAATCCATTTTCAACGCTACTGGGTCAGTTTCTCTTTATTTTAATCACAGTACTTATCGTTGCTCAAGGGGTTCAAAAGGGTATTGAAAAAGTAAGTAAAATAATGATGCCTATTCTTTTTATATTATTTATAGTTATCGTTATTCGTTCACTTAGTTTAGATGGGGCTATGGAAGGGGTTAAATTCTTACTTGTACCCGACTTTACAAAATTAACATCCGAATCGATTTTGTTTGCTCTAGGACAAGCATTTTTCACAATTACTTTAGGTGCTTCAGTAATGGTTACTTATGCTTCTTACCTACCGAAAACACAAAATCTACCTAGGTCTGCTTTTTCAATTATTATGTTGAACTTATTTATCGCTTTATTAGCGGGACTTGCGATTTTTCCAGGTGTGTTTTCATTTGGCATAGAACCAAATGCAGGACCACCATTGGTTTTTGCTGTATTACCAGCAGTGTTTAGCCAAATGTCCTTCGGGATATTCTTCTTTACTGCTTTTTTAATTTTATTTTTATTTGCTGCTTTAACTTCTGCTTTCTCAATGATTGAAATTGCTGTTTCAACAACAGCCAAAAATGATCCTTCTAAGCGAAAGAAACACACATGGCTTTTTGGTATGTTGATTTTTGTTATTGGGATTCCATCTTGTCTATCATATGGATTAATGGCAGATGTTAAATTATTCGATAAAACGATATTTGATTTAGTCGATTATGCAGTGAGTAATATAATGATGCCTCTAGGAGCATTGCTAATCTCTCTATTTATTTCTTTGAAAATTTCTAAAGAAGAGCTATTTGAAGAAATGAAACAAGGTTCTAAAGTGGGTAAACTATTCTTTAACGTTTGGTACTATCTATTAAGATATTTAACTCCAATTGCCATTATTATTGTGTTTCTTGACGTACTAGGGTTATTAGATTTATTTACAAAGTAACAAACAACTATTTTACATATTATACGGAGGCTTTTCAATATGACAACTATGAATAAACTACAACAATTATTTCCAAGTGCTGATGGAAATCAACAACAAAGAGATGAACTATTAGGCCATTTTAGAACAATATTAACAAAAATGGATGAATTAAAGGATCCTTCTAAATTAACTTTAGGTGAAATGCCTAATTATACTGAGGATTACTACAATCAAATCATTCAAAGTGCATTAGTACCTGAAAAAGGTGTTTCTATGGATGTAACGATAGAAAAATTAATGGACTTGGTAAAAGGTCATCGTTTCTTAAATAGTAACTACGTAGCCAATGCAACGCCATTACCTAACATCGCTAGTATACTTGGGAACTTAGTAATGGTTCTCTTAAACGGTAACAATCTTTGGGATGTAGATGGTTCAGCTGCTGCCAATGCAGAAGTACGAGTAACGAGTATGTTATCGAAATTAATTGGCTATGACCCAAATGAAAGCGCAGGGTATACTACATGGGGAGGACAAGGTGCAGTATTTAACTCTTTACGCTTAGCAATTGCACGCCAATTTCCGGAATCAAATAAAGAAGGTATTCCAAGTAACCTCTATTGTTTCTGTTCTGAACTCTCTCATTTTAGTCTTTATAAATCCGCAGAAGCAACAGGCATTGGTGTAAATAACATGGTGCGTGTAAAAGCAAATGACGATCATTCTATGGATTTAAATGATTTAATCGAAAAAATGGAAGAAGTAATAGAGAATGGTGGAATTCCTGTCTATGTTTTAGCAACAATGGGTACAACAGATACATTTGGTATTGACGACCTATATGGTATTAAACAAATATTGAAAGATATTGAACAACGCCACAACCTAAATCCTATTTATATACATGCCGATTCAGCAATGGGTGGGATGTATACATTCTTTAATGATTACGATTTTAAAAATAACCCACTTCAATTTGAAGAGGAAGTATGTGCAGTATTAAAACAATATCAAGTTCACTTCCAACATATGAATATTGCTGACAGTATGGTTTTTGATTTTCATAAGTTAGGTCAAACTCCATACATTACAAGCTTGTTCCTTATGAAAGATAAAACGGATCTACAATACTTGGATTTAGATGCTTCCGAAACTCCATATGTTGGTAGCCGCGGATATGGCAGCTATCATACAAGCTATACATTAGAATGCTCTAGAATGGGAAGTTCAATTTCTATTTACACCTCTTTATTAGCATTTGGATTAGAGGGTTATCAGCAAATATTAGCAAATTATTTGCTTGTGAATATTTCCTTTAGAAATGCTTTGAAAAAGGAATTTTCTAATGTGGAACTGACGAATGGAATATCTCCGGTTACTACTTTTAGATTTTATCCAGAAAATGTTAAATGGCGTGATGAGCTTGATGGAAATCTAACAACAACAGAAGTAACGGAAATTAATCAATATAATGAGGACTTTGCTGAATTAATCGGATTGGATAGAGATGTCATTTTCTTTGGTAACACAAAGAAACAACGACTTATATCTGTTACAGATTCTTCTAAACGTTTGCCAGTATATGTCCACAAATTCTATACTACCTCTCCTTACTCAACTGTAGAAGAAGTACACAGATATATATCGTTCTTAAAAGAACATATGGATATTCATAACAAATCACTTGTTTTGATTTAATAATATCCTAAAAAAACACCTTCGTTAAATGTACTTATTAAAAAGTACATTTCGAAGGTGTTTTATATTGCCTTATCAATTATGCTTTAAACTTCGTTATCATTGATTGTAATTCGTATGCTAGTACATTTAGTTCTTTTGCCGCATCAGATAATTGATTAATAGATTCTACTTGTTGCATTGTGCTACCTTCAATTTCATACGTAGAATTTGAGTTTTTCTGCGCTATTGCTGTTAAATCATTAACAGAGGCAGATACTTCTTCTGTTCCTGCTGAGATCTCTTGTGATGCAGCAGAAACACCTTCTATTTGATTTGAAATTTGGTCTGCTATTTCTTTGATTTTAACGAACATTTCGCCTGTTGTTTGAGCAATTTTTGTACCTTTTTCTGTTTCAATCGTACCGATTTTCATAGATGAAACTGCATTCTTTGTCTCATTTTGAATTTCTTCAATAATTTTCGAAATTTTCTCTGTAGATTTGCTAGACTCTTCCGCTAATATTCTAACTTCTTGCGCTACTACAGAAAACCCTTTACCGTGTTCTCCAGCACGAGCTGCTTCAATTGCCGCATTTAAAGCTAGTAAGTTCGTTTGGTTAGAAATACCAGTAATTACATCTAGAATACTTGTAATTTCATCGGAACGCTCTTTTAATAAACCAATAATGTTACTTGAGTTCTGCACAGTGTCATTGATGATTTCCATTTGAGAAACTACTTTACTTATAGCGTCGAGACCCTGCTCTGCGTAATCTTCCATATTTTTCGATATAACAGTAACGTCTTGAGAAGAATTTGCTATAGAACCGATTTCATTCGCGATTTGTTCGATGGCGCTTGCTGATTCAGTAACAGACACTTCTTGTGCTTGTATTCCCGCTGTCATTTCTTTAATGTTTTCACTGATTTTTATAGAATGGTCTTTTGATTGATCTGTAACTTTTGTAACTAATTCAGATGATTGTAATACTGTGTCAGAAGTCTTTCTTATACTCTGAATCATCGATTTTAATTCATACGCCATCTCATTAAAAGCTTCATTTATTTTCCCTAAATCATCTTCTCTTGTAGGTAACTTGATATCAAGATTTCCATTTCTCATTTCGTTAATACCAAATGATAATTGTTTCAATGGCTTGAAACTACTTCGTGTAAAAAACACTTGTAAAAGAACGATAATTATCATTGCAGGAATAAGGATCAGTAATGAATTAAACAAGAACTCTTTTGTTCCGGTCTTGACCATGCTTGCATCAACATCCACTCCGAAGAAAGCAAAGACTTCACCGGAAGAATTTTTGATTGGATACATAACTGTAATCCATGTTCCTAATAGATCATCATAAATTTCTGATGCCGTAATTTCTTTTGTTTCGTTCATTTCTCTAATAGCTTCAGCGGTTGCCTTAGGATGCTCGTTCAAGTCACCTATTTTCATGTTGTTTTCTTTCAATACATTCACAATGTGCGTTGGGTTAGCAATAATAGCTGATTTATTTCCTTCTATTAATTCAGAAGTAAAAAGATATCCTTGGGCAACATTTGGGTTAGTTTTAGATATATTGTCGAACATAGCTATCAACTCTGTTTGAGCCTTATCATCAAAATCCTTCTCATTGGCTGCATCTTCTACTAACTTAGGATCAATAGCCTTTCCCCAAAGAACTGCAATTTCTGTTGCTTGTTTTTCCATTTCAGTTGTTAATACACCATTTTGAACTTTTAGGCTGGAAACGATAAGTACGACTCCCACTAAGAGAATTAATGCGGTTGTTGTAGCAATAGATTTTGTCACAAAAGATAGTTTTTTAAATATATTCATAGAAAATCTCCCTTTTTTTTAGCAAATCTTATATCGACAATAATAAGGAAATTTTTAACCATCAATTTTTAAAAAACTATAAAATGTATAAAAAAGGGCAAATTAACACATTTCCAGATGAGGGACAAGGTGGAATATTGCGATGAAATAGGAGTTAAAGCTAAATATGGATATTTTGTGTCATTTAGGATTAAAAACGAATACGAACTAATCCAACACCCCATAAAATTTGCAGTAATAGCTGTTACAGGTTTCCGTAGGTATAAATATCCAATGAAAAGATTACTAGTAAAGAAGCACGTGTGAGACCACTAAAGCTCTATTCGAAAAGGAGAAGGAGAACTTTCCTCTAACAGCGAATTAAATACTATTAGGATTTTGTAGATATTTTAACATCAAAGGAGGAATTCGATGACACACATTATAACCGATCATGTTGGAAGACAAGTGAACATTTCCATTCCACCAAAACGCATCGTTTCGATTTGCCCAGCGATTACAGAAACACTCTTTGCTCTAGGTCTCGAAAGTGAAATAGTTGGTCGCACAAAATATTGTATTTTCCCCGAGGGAATAGTCGAAAACGTGGCGATTGTTGGAGGGACAAAGGAAGTAAACGAGGGAAAAATTCGTGATTTACAACCAGACCTCATTCTAGCTGAAAAAGAAGAAAATACAGAAGCAATCGTGCAAGCACTTGAACAAATTGCACCTGTTTTCGTCTTAGAGGTTCGTTCAATTAAAGAGGCTTATCGATTTATCCATACACTCGGATTTCTGACAAATAAGGAACAGGTAGCAGAGCGACTCATTGACTCTTGTAAAGCAGTATTTCCTTCTCCACATGTTCAGAGTGGAAATGCTGCTTATGTAATTTGGCGAAAACCATACATGGTCGTTGGCAGAACTACTTATATTAATGATATATTACATACGCTTGGTTTGCATAATCCCTTTGCAAAAGAAGTATCGAGATATCCCACGGTAACGAAAGAGGAACTAGCAGATGCAAATCTCGATGTCCTTTTGCTCGCTTCCGAACCATTTCCTTTTCAACAAAAACATATAGCGGAATTTCAAGCTTTTCTACCAAACACCAAAATCGTATTAGTAGAAGGCGAAATGTTTTGGTACGGGGCAAGAATGGAAACAGCAGGAGAGTATTTGAAAAAAATAATGCTATTCCAGTCGTAATGATTAAAATACAAGGACCGACTAGGGCTAGTAGAGTGTTAATATAAAGCGCTTTTTCTATCAGTAACAACGACCCCTTCCCCCTATAATTTGCCGTATATTTCATAATTCCTTCTAAATTGTCTGCAAGCTTTTTCGTTTAGAAAATTTTCTCTCTACAAAATAGATCAATCAAGGAATTAGATGCCTAGAAAGTTCATTGAATTCATATAATAAACAATAGAAATAAATAAAAAAGGAGAGATCACCACGATTCAAAAGAAGCACAGAAGACGTAATACAGTAGCATTTACAGTATTAGCTTATTTCACACTTTTTGCAGGTGTATTTATGTTCAGTATTGGTCTTTATAATGCGGATAACTTACAGCTAAATGAAAAGGGATATTATATTGCGGTTATGATTTTAGTGGCGGTTGGGGCGATCCTTACACAAAAAGTCACACGTGATAATGCGGAGGATAACGAAATCATCGCAGAGCAAGAACAAGAACGTCAAATGAGCAATGTTAGGATTCCAACGAAGGAATCGTAATTTACTTTTATGTAGACTCTGCTAAATTAGGGTTGTAACGAAAATCCGCGAGACTCCTGCGAAAATACGGACTGCCAAGATCCCACAACGAGCTTATAGGAACAAATCCTAATTTCGCAGAAAGCGAGTGGATTTTCGGCTTTAACAGCATTATCGTTTAAAAGAGCCTTTATGTATAACCATTTTATACCCGTAATAAATATGAAAAAATGGGCTGTCCCTAAAGTCATATAGTGACTGAGAGATGGTCTCCTTTCCAATGTATTGATTTCCGTTCCAGACGGACGCTTTCCGCGGGCATGGCTTCAGTCTCCTCGTCGCTTTCGCTCCTGCGGGGCCTTCAGCTCACGCTATTCCCGCTGGAGTCGCCGTCTTCCACTACAATCAATTACCTACAAAAAATAGTAGTTTAATAAAAAGTATACAAAAAACAGGTGTAGAAAAAGACTCCTTTTTCTACACCTGCTTCAATTTATGGGCTTATTGGACAGCCCCTTATTTACGTTGTATTTTGATGAAGACAAAATTAGATCTTTTTAACAAACTCCGATTTTAATTTCATCGCTCCAAAACCATCAATTTTACAGTCGATATTATGATCTCCATCCACTAAACGAATGCTCTTTACTTTCGTTCCAATTTTTAAAGTAGATGAACTTCCTTTTACTTTAAGGTCTTTAACGATCGATACAGAATCACCATCGTTTAAGACATTTCCATTAGCATCTTTAACAATCTTTTGATCTTCATTACTTTCTTGGTCTGCCACTGCTGTCCACTCATGGGCACATTCTGGGCAAATAAAAAGACTTCCATCTTCGTACGTATATTCTGAATTACATTTTGGGCAATTTGGGAAAGCAGACATAATTATATTTCCTCCATTCGTTCGCTATTGTCCATTCTAATATAATAGTCTTTGCCATACAACAACTAATGCTATTTCTATGATTCCATCTTAGTTTGGTTTATGCTAACCTCTACAAGGATTGATTTTTAGTTCCTAGATCCAATGAATATGCCCATTTGTTTCGATGTTTATTTTAAATAATTTACTGTCATTGTGGGGATAACTTATAGAGGGTTTTTCGAAGTGATGAACAATAGTTGTGTATATGTGTGTAACTTTTGATGAATTTCGGTTAATTTCATTGTTATTGAGTGTGAACAAAATGATTATGTGTGTAACCTGTGGAGAACGTATGCTATATAGATAGTTGTTGCACAACTTTTGTAGATTTAGTACACAGTTGGGGAAAAAGTGTTTATAGGTCTGCTTCTATGATATTTGCTTTTCTCCATGAAATGCAAAAAGACCAAGTCAGACACGTAAGGCTTCGCTTGGTCTCCTGCCATTATAATATATCCATGCCATTTTATCGCTTTCTTCTTTGGCATTGACACTTATTTTTGAACCACGAAGTTCTCCATATATCGATAAATTGCATGAGCAACCCCATTCTCGTCATTATTAAGGGTTGTCGTTGTACAAACAGTTTTTATGACATCTTTCGCATTTCCCATCGCTACGCTGTATCCAACTTTCTGGAACATGGATAAATCATTGTTGCTATCCCCGATTGCCATAGACTGATCTAAGGAGCCGTTCATCAGGATAGCCAATTTTTCAAGGGCCATTCCTTTTGAAGCTCTTTCACTAGTAATTTCAATGTTATGATCAGCAGATGAAACAACCATCAACTCATCAAACTTTTTGAATTGGTTCCATGCATCCTCTAACTTCTTTTTATCAAAAGAACACGCTAAAATGTTATAGAATTCTTCCTCTTGTTTTAAGATATCATGATAGTTTTCAACTAAAACATATCCAAACTGATCAAATTGCCTTTCTGCTACTTCAACTAATTCTTTCATATCTGTATTCAAATCTGCATTTTTCAAACTATTAATCTCATTCTGGAAATGTTCTCTGCCCTTTTTAAGAGAATAAATGGCTTTATCAGTAAACACTTCGTAATAATAATTCCGTTCATCTAACCATTGGAGAATAGATTGGGCACATTCTTTAGTTATCGTAATAGAAGAAATGCACTTTCCGCTTTTTGAATGAGTGGTTGCGCCATTTGTCCCGATAACAAATGGGGAAATCCCGGCTTTTTCACAAATTGTTTGAACATCAAAATAAGCCCGTCCAGTTGAAATAACTACTTCAATGCCTCTATCTTGGGCATATTGAATAGCCTTTATATTTTCTTCACTAATTTCATTCTTGTTGTTTAATAACGTTCCGTCTAAATCGATCGCAATGAAACTCATGATATATAGCTCCTTTTCTCATTCTAGCTATTAAATTATCTTTTTAGCTTTTTTACCTACTATCAATAAAAATTTAATCAAAAAAGAGAGAAATCACTCTTCCTTCTCAATATGTCCTTTTATAGATTGACTATGCTAGATTCCAATTGATTTCCTCTAATTTTGAATGATTTCTCCATTCCTCTGGAAATGGTTGCTCACAGACAATCACATCGACTTTTTCTATAGGACAAACTTTACAAAATGTGTCGACACCAATTTTAGAGTAATCCGTTAGCAATATAACTTGCTTTGATACCTCTACCATCTTTCGTGAAACTAATGTTTCATGTAAATGATAATTACTAACACCACTTTGAATGGAAACACCACCAGCTGAAATAAACGCTTTATCAATATTAAATTGATTTAACATTTGCTCAGTGAGACCGCCGCTTATAGATTGATGCTTCGGATCAATTTGTCCCCCTAATAATAGAACTTGACCTGTAAACTTATTTTGATTGAGCTTTTCGGATAACACAGACGACACAGGAAGAGAATTGGTTAAAATCGTAATGTCTTTTTTATTTTCAATACACTGCGCAAATTCAAGCATGGTTGTCCCTACATCGATGGCAATCACATCTCCGTTAGAAATGAGTTCTACTGCTTTTTTCCCAACCTTGACTTTCGCTTCTTGATTCACCGTCGTACGCTGTGCAAATGGAGGCTCCTCAAATTCAAAGACTGTTTTAATCGCTCCACCGTAAACCCTTTTTAAAAGTCCTTTTTCCTCTAATATCATCAAATCGCGTCGAATCGTTTCCTCTGAAACATTAAATTGTTCAACTAATTCCATCAATTTTACTTTTCCCATTATGTTAAGCTCTTTTAAAATTTCACTCTTTCTTTCTTCTGGAAAAACAGACATATTTCTTCCCCCGTGATCATTTTATAAAATAATGCATTCTTTCTTCGGTACAAGAATATGAACGCGTTCTCCTTGCTCAAACATATTCCCTCGGTGGTGAAGATAGTCTACAAGGAAAGCGGACTCCTCTGTTTCTACTTCATACCTTAAAACATTCCCTATCATGGAAACATCTTTAATAACCCCTTTAATTACCCAGTTCTCTTGTAAATCCAAACTATCCTGACCAACAGAAACTAATTGTAAAACCTCAGGACGAATCGCGACTTCATTCCCTTTTATTTCTGTGCTGCGAACAAGTTTACGGAAAACTTCCAAATCACAAACATTATAATTTCCAATAAATTTTGCAACAAATGTATTGACTGGAGAAGTGTAAATTTCTGATGGAGAACCGGATTGTACAACTTGTCCTTTATTCATGACAAAAATTCGATCAGACATCGTCATTGCTTCTTCCTGATCATGAGTAACAAAAATAGTTGTAATATCTAATTCTTTCTGTATTCTCTTTAATTCTTTTTGCAAACTTTTTCTAATTTTCGCATCCAATGCACTTAACGGCTCATCCAAAAGCAGTACTTTCGGCTCCATGACAAGCGCACGGGCAAGAGCAACCCTCTGCTGTTGCCCACCAGATAACTGATGAGGATAAGACTCTTCTTTTCCTATTAAATCAACCATATCAATCATCTTTTTCACTCTTGATTTAATATCTTTTACCTTCTTCATTTTGAGGCCGTACGCGATATTGTCAAAAACGCTCATATTCGGGAAAAGCGCATAAGACTGAAATACCATACCGACTTCACGCTGACGCGGTGATAAATTAGTAATATCTTTTCCATCAATTAAGATTCTTCCTAAATCTACGTCTTCAAGCCCCGCAATAGAACGTAATAATGTACTTTTTCCGCATCCGCTTTGCCCAAGAAGTGTAGCAAATTCTCCTTTTTTTAATTTGATAGAAATGTCATTTAAAACGACTTGATTTTCATACCCCTTAGTCACTTGATCAATGGTTACATAGCTCATTATTTTTCACCTTCTAAAGTAGTATTTTTATGAAAAGAAAGAATTCGCTTCTTATTTGACACGACAGGTTTTTTTTCGTTTCTAAACGTAAGTTTTAATACAGCCCCCGTTAAAAGCAAAATCACTGAATAATAAGTAATAACAATTGCACTTGTTAAGTGACCACTGCTATTTAGTTTG
Source organism: Psychrobacillus sp. FSL H8-0484 (assembly GCF_038005325.1). NCBI lineage: Bacteria > Bacillati > Bacillota > Bacilli > Caryophanales > Bacillaceae > Psychrobacillus > Psychrobacillus sp. FSL H8-0484. Next base: position 3,886,496 of record NZ_JBBOSZ010000001.1, read on the forward strand.
TCGGCAAGATAAATTTGAAGAGTTTCAAATCGGCCCCCGACAAGCAAATTGGCAAAAGCAAACTCACTAAATAAAAGAGCGACTGATAATAAGGTAGAAACTAAAATACCAGATGTAATATTTGGAAACACCACCGTGCGAAACGCCTGGAATTTTGTAGCACCGAGTAGTTCAGCTGCATTAACAAGTTGTACAGCATTAACCGTACGAAGACTGTTACGAATGCCTTGATACATAAATGGAAGAATCGTTATGAAATAAGCACCGATTAAAATCCAAGGTGTACCGGCAATTTGAATCGGTCCATCTGAATATATCTTGATTAATCCAACAGCTCCAACAATGGGTGGAATTCCGTAAGGAAGCATAGCTGCTGCTTGAAGTAATCCTTCCCATTTACTGAAATATACCGTGATGATAAAGATAGTCGGAATCATAATAACAACACTAAGACCTACAGTCATGACAATTAAAAACAGCGTTCGTTGAAAAGCATCATAAAACCGTTCATCTTGAAATAATTCAATATACCATTTCATTGTATAACTCTCAGGTAAAATGGTATGATCCCATTTACCGGCAATCGAGAATAAAAATGTTCCTACAAGAGGAATTAATAAATAGATAACTAATAACCCAACAATCACTTTATGAATAGTCAATGAAGATTTCATCGTAAATCCCTCCTAATGCGACGCATCATTCGTCCATTAAACCACATCGCCCCTATCATAGTCGCTGCTAGAAGAACTCCCAACGCACTACCTAACTGCGGCTTTAGTGCAACGTCACTAGCAACCAGAGAGGCAATTTGCAATGACAATAAGTTATAGTTGCTGCCGACTAATGCATAGGCTGTAGCGTAAGCTCCCATCGCATTAGCAAACAAAATACTGAATGTTCCTACAATACTTGGTAAAAGAACTGGAATCCCAATGCGAGTCCAAAATGATACTGTTGACCCTCCTAATAATGAAGAGGCTTCTTTCCATTGTTTCTTAATTCCTTGATAAGAAGGGTAGATGAGCATAACAGCAAGCGGAATTTGAAAATATACATAAACAAGAATGAGGCCTGTCCATGAATACAAATTAAAATCCGCAAACAAATCCCAACCAATCTTTGAAAAAAGCAACGTAAACAACCCATTGTTTCCAAGTAAAATAATATATGAAAATGAAAGGGGAATCCCCTCAAAGTTCGAAGTCATATTGGTAATCATTAAAAAGCGATTTTGTACTTTTTGTGAGAACTTTGTAATCGAATAGGCTGCAATGACTGCTATAATCACAGAAGTAACAGCAGAAAATAAGGAAATGACAAGGCTATTTTGAATGGCCTGTAAGTAAAACTTACTTTTAAATATGGTGATATATTGACTTATCGTAACTTGAATTCCATCGTCTGCATAAAAACTATTTTTAATCATTGCCACTAATGGTGCTATTTCAAATCCAATCACAAACAAAATAAATGGCAGTAAAAGAGCTAATAAGTAAATTTTTTGTTTTTTAATTTTTCGCAAGACTTCTCGCTCCTCTATGTTCTCCAACAATTTGGGAATTGGTTTAACAGTACGTCCATTAAACCAATTCCTATCAACTGTCATTCTTCATTTTAATGTTGAATAGTGTGTATCTTTTTTAAAGGTTAGTTTTTTCTTTGAGACCTGGCAATTGATATGAAATCATTTTATTGGAAGGCTCAATATTTAAAAGTTCGCAAACAAGCGGTGCAAAAGCTAATTGCGGAACCACTTCACTGTAAACGCCAGGTTCGACTTTTGGACTAATGATAAAGAGCGGTACATCACGCTCACCATCAGTTATGCCGCCATGGTTGCCATATTCACTCATGCCATGATCAGATGTAATTAAAATGTGGTAACCTTCTTTGATCCAAATTGGCAAAAGTTGTGCCAACAAGCTTCCCATTTTTAAGATTTGTTCACGATATTCTTTCGATTCCGAACCGAAAATTTCACCTTTTACATCTACACCGAGCGGATGAATATATAGAAAGTGTGGGTCATACTTTCTGCGTAAAGCTTCTGCATCCATTAACACATGACTGTCTGGATAGTCATCATCCCAATAAAATTTTCCATATTGAATCGCCTTAGACTCATCCTCTTGCTCGCGATCTTCAATAAAATGGAATGGCGCGCGATTATAAAGTTCGCTTACCCAGTAATAAGATGCTGTTCCATTTCTTAAGCCGTTTTCTTTCGTAAGATGAAAGAGACTTTTCTCAGTAGATAAGCGAACGGCTTGATTGGACGTAATTCCGTTCATTGATGCCGGTGTACCCGTTAGTAACACTTCATATAATGGACGAGAAAGACTTGGGAGTTCCGACTTTACTTTGTAAAGTGCTGCCTGATTTGTTTCAACTAGATGTTGAATAAATCCAAGAGCCTCACATGCTTTATCGTATCTCATACCATCAACAACAATTGCTATTACTTTATTTGACATGGACTAACACCTCTTCTTGCCAAAGCTGCGGTAAATTTTTCGCTGTTTCTTCCCAAGCTTTGTAATCTTCAATTGGTTCTGCATTTTTGTACTGTTCTTCTGGAACCATTTTTTCAGCTACTTCTTTCGGAAGTTCTACATCGCGAATTGGACGGGCAAATCCTTTAGCTAAGTTAATTTGTCCTTCATCGCTTAAGATATATTCTCTAGTTGCCATCGCCGCATGCGGATGTTTTGCATATTTGTTAATAATAGTTGCGTAGCCGCTTACGACTGAACCTTCACTTGGAATGGATACTTCAAATTGATCACGGTTAATTTGGTCAGCATAACCAAGAGCATTGAAATCCCAAACAAGGGCAACTTCCACTTCCCCTTTTTCGATGTTAGCCGGCTTGGCATCCGTTAAGCTAAGGCGACCTTGCTTGGCAAGCTTAGCAAAAAAGTCAATTCCTGGTTGGAGATTTGTTTCATCACCGCCGTAAGCGATAGCAGCAGCAAGAACGGCCATTTGGTTCTGTGTACCACGCTGAACATCTCCAACTGTTACTTTATAATCTCCATTTAATATGTCATCCCAAGATTTTGGCGGGTTATCTACTAATTCTTTATTAGTAAAGAATGCGATCGTTCCTTGGTAGCCAACAACCCAATCTCCGTTGTCATCTTTTGCCCAGTCAGGTACCTCGTCCCAATAGGAAGTTTTATATGGTATCGTTAATTCTTTTTGTTCTGCGATTGGCCCAAAGGAAATCCCTACATCGCCGATATCAGCTGTTGCATTCTCTCCTTCAGATTCCATTTTGGCAATCTCTTCGGCACTGGATAAATCTGTATCATTGTGTTCCAGTGTATATTTTTCCATCACTTCATTCCACGTTTCTCCCCAGTTAGCCCATGAATCAGGCATACCGACACTATTAATTGTTCCCTCTTCTTTTGCCTTTGTTTCAATTTCTTTCAGGGTTAACGTACTCGGATCCTTAACAACTGGAGTAGCCTCCTCTTTAGTAGCACCACAAGCAGCTAATCCTAGTACACTAGCTCCTAACATCAAAACTTGAATAGACTTGTAACAATTCTTCTTGAATGTGTAATTCATAAAAAGTTCCTCCATTTAATGTGGGATTTTTAACGTTTGCTACTGTTTGTTACGGCTTAATCATAATCAGTGAATATTAATCCCACATTAATTAGATGTTAAGGGTTTGTAAATCAGTTCTTTATTTGTCCAATTCATCATCTTTTATTTTCTTAATGGGATCCCGGTAGCTGGAGTCTCCGACTTTCACTACAATCAATTGCCTACAAAAAACAGGTGTAGAAAAAGACTCGTTTTTCTACACCTGCTTCAATTTATGGGCTTATTGGACATCCCCATCTTTTTTTATGATGATATTTTTATCGGTACCCGACTTTGTTGTCATTCAACAAATTTGTAGCTTTAGAATAATGTTTGATCAAAAATAACGCATGAACCTGCTTTATTGCGGCAATTTCAAAGAATCCCGATAAAATTTTCATAAAAAAGCTTGATCATTTTTGGGTAAGTTTCTTGAACATTAGCACACGTTCGTAATATAAAGTTAGCCAGATATTTAAAATGTATCTGTCCTTTTCTGTTACCATCTATGACCCAACTATTTTTTCTCCCCTTGGTTGGCTACTATTGGCGTCTGGTTCAACGGTGATACCGATTTGGTCAAAAGTCTGCCCTTCAGCGAGCTGGTAGGTAAGTATTCCGGAGCCGTTGCCGTCTGGCTTAAATATGCCTCCATCTTCTCTCTTGCCATCTTTTAGCAGCCAAACTTGGTAAACTTGTGAACCTTCGACTTCTGGAAAGTCATTAACCTGCACCACCAAATTTTTCTCTGATCCCTGTTGGACAATATAGGCGATGCCGTTTGTTCCAGTCTGGCTTTGATTGGTTGCTTGTAAAGGAATAGTAGTTAATATTTCAATAGGCATACTTTCGGCCTGGAGATTTTTTTCCTGTACATTCGCTATTCCAAGGACAGTAATCGCGAGCAACAAGGCACCAACGATACTAGCTGAAACTGGAGTGAACTGACTTTTGAACATCGTGACAAGCATACTCATCTTAGCCATGAATGTTTCAGTACCGCTTTGCTCTTTATGATCAAAAACAAACTCCATTACCTCGCTTTTTAGCGATTCAGGTACCTCGATCTCGGTATTATCAAATGGCAAAGCATGCCACACCTCGGACAATTCCTTAAATTCTTTCTTACACTCCTTACAATTCTTTAAATGTTTTTCAAAGGCCATGTGTTCGCTCTCCTTGAGCTCATTTGCTATATATGGAATCAAATGATCACAATCTCTTCTCATTTTATATCCTCCAGTTCCAGATGTTTCCTCAATCCTTTAAGAGCCTGGTGAAGCCTGCTTTTAATCGTTCCGATCGGCTCTTGCTCCAGTTTGGCGATTTCTGAGAGAGAATACCCTTTCCAATAAAGCAAATCGATTAATTTTCTTTGCGCCGTCGTCAATTTGTTTTTCGCTGTTGCAATATCATTCATATCTACTCGTTGATCAATTGGATTGGCAGGGTCCGCAATCTCTACATGTTCCTCTTGATGGTGCTCAATATGCCTCTTCTCTTTGCGGAGGTAGTCAATGCATATATTACGAGTAATCGTGAGGAGCCAATTTACAAAGTTTCCTTGAGCGGGATCGTAATGACTGTTTGTTGTCCATAGCCTTAAAAAGACCAACTGAATCATCTCTTTCGCCTTATCCTCATTCCCATTGCAAAACTTCATAACGAAGCTGTAGACAAGCTTAATATACTTATCATAAAGCTCCTCAAATGCTTGTCGGTTTTTTTCGTTTACCAATCTCATTAATTCCGCATCGTGTTTTTCTTTCATGTGGCACTCCCTGTTATTGGATAAAAATATATTACCATTATACTAATGTAAAAGTAAGAATGGGAACGACCGCAATTGATCGTTCCCTGGACAGGCTTACTTAAATTCAGTTTTGCTGTTTACGATATACCACACATCTTTTACTCCCTGTCCGTTTACATCCCCTTTTTGCTGGTCTTTTGCAAAATAATAAAGAGGATAGCCTTTATACGTAACCTGCTTCTTAGAGTTGTCTGCTCTTGTGATTGTACCGAAATCCTTTTTGTCAAAACCTTCTGGGACGGCGAAATCTTCCTCAGTAAATTCTGGCCAGTTTGCCAGGCAATCTCCGCTACAATTGCTTTTTCCAGCTTCGTCCTTTGTAAAGTAATACAACGTCTTTCCTTGTGAATCTGCTAGATATTCTCCAACTTTGTCATTCTTCAAAAGCTGAAGAATGACAGCTGGTTCTTGTTTCGTTTGTGTTTGATTAGTTTGGCTCGTCTCTAGTTTTTCCTCCTTGGCTGTTCCGCAGGCAGCTAAAACAAAAATAATCGATAGTAAAGCGAGGGTAAAAATTCCTTTTTTCATGTTTGTTCCTCCTAGTAATTTATTAGATTCAAGGCTCATCCTTATTTCCAGCCCCATTTTTGAAAGATTTGGTGACCTTCTTCTGTTTTTAAATAGTCAATAAATTGCTGTGCCTCTTTTTTCTGATCTGTAATGTTGGTCATGGCAATCGGTGTTCCACGATAGAGCTTCTCTTCCTCAGGCAGTTCGACCAGGTCGGTCACATCTTTGAGACGATAATGCCATGATTCATAGGTAACCCAAGCATCTAGGCTAGAATTCGATTTCCATCGTTCAATGCCTTCAGCACTCGACTTTACAGAAAGGTTAATATTTTGAGAAATCCCTTCGATTAGCCCTTTTCTGCCTGCCATGTCTTCCCACAGGCCTAGCTGGCCAGCCCCATTCACATCGAGTATTTTGACTCCATTTTTCGTTAAATCTTCCAGGCTTTTAATCTTCTTAGGATTTCCTTTCCTCACCAATATTCCTGCAGCACGCATGTAAAGCTCCGTACGTGATTTAGTGTCGATCATTTCAGGGTGGTTAAAGATGAAGTCCTGCAGCATATACTCGGAACCACCGAAAATAATATCTGCATCTTGCTTTGCCTGGCTGATCCAATTGGCCTCTGGTCCGGCTGTTACTTCCACCTTGATTCCCGTTTCAGCTGAAAAATGTTCAGCTGCTTCCTTGATCGGTCCAAGTGGTCCGCCTGGTCCGTACACCCTGATGACTTGATCATCACTTTGGCTGGAACTTGGTGTCGCCTGGGTCGCCGGCTTACGGTCCATTTTTGCATAGGCTGACAATCCGGTAGCCGTAATGACAAAGAGCAGTAAAGCTGATAGAAACACGGTCTTCTTCATGATTCCTCCTCCATTTCATACATGTTTTTTAACGGTACTATCAAAGGAAACGAAGAGAAACTGTAAACGGTTTGATTATAATTACAAAATAGTTAGAAAGTTTCATAAATCTATTTAAAATTAGTCTGGTGAAGAATAAATAAAGGTGTTCCTTCGCAGGTACCTAGCTTGTTAAGGAAGTACCGTTTTTTTCAACAAGCTTTATTAATAAGAGCAATAATCATCGCGGCACTGGTTTTGAATAAAGTTTAACTGTTTGTAATAAAGTTGCATCTTTTTACCCATTTGGATAATATTGTATAAAGTGGTATTTTTATATCCTAAAGAAAAGAACATCTGAAATAGATAAGTGCTTAAGCAAGGTCGTGGTTCAGGTATTGGAGCAGATTAACACCTTGGTTGAAAACTCAAGACATTCTTTAAAAGGTCTGTTAACGAGATTAAAAGGTATTAAGACTAGTAGACAGTATTAGTTTTAATCAGATTTGGAACAAGACTATTTTCATATGACTGAATTTTCTGATGATTCCATCTGCATTTGAGAGCAGTTTCCTTTATTACCGTTGGATGAACCAATTGTGATGACAATGGATTTCGTGTTAACAGTGAATAAAGGGCAAGGTGTATTTGAGGTTGCTCAAACGATTAAAATGAAGGACAAATTATTGGATGAACGAGTGTTGGAAGAGTTTGAGATTGAGAGGAAATCGATAAGAGGATGGCACAGAACATTAGCTATATCTATGATTATTGCGATAGGTACTTATTTATTACAGAGATTAGAGTAAGCTGTTTTCTTCAAGAATTTCTATATTCGGGGGATGCCTATGTGGAAAATTTTAAAGACCTTATTTATCCTAGAGAAATCAAATAAAAAAAATATATTTACTTGTATTATCGTGGCAGTATTTGTTTTTGGCTTGATTTTATTTGTGAAAACGGAGGATTTAGGAAACTCGATAAAAGGAAAATCGGGTGAATATCAATCGCTTTCTTCAGCGTTGACCAAATTTCAAATTGTAGACGCTACTGATAGTGGGAATGGCAGCGACTTATATAAAAATTTAGTACTTCAGCAACAATTTGTATCTAAGCAAAGAATGGCAGTAAAAATGGATCGACCGGAATTGTTTTTGGATACAGCAATAGATCTTACCAATTTAAGAGCTAATTCCTTTGATATGGAGGGATTTGATAAGGTTGCGAGTAATCTACCTACCAAAACAGAAAATCAATTGGACAGTGCATTCTATCAATACATAAAGAAAACAGGAATTCCATTATCCACTAATTCCTTTTCTTTTTTTCCATTTCTCGTTTATCTATTTGGTATGCTTGGCTCCGTTTGGTTTATTTTCATGAGCATTTATTCATGTGGGATCATGGTAGAAGAATTCCAACATACGTCTTTGATTAAGGGGTATCCAATAACGTTTGATAAGTACGTTATAGCTAAATGTATCTCATCCATGCTCCTAGTTGTTGTATTTCTCTTGGAGTTATTTGTTTGCAGCCTGCCATTGGTTTATTTTAAGGGATTAGGGGACCCTTCCTATCCAATTGCTATTTTTGATGGTATTTTTGATGTTTATCCAATATACAAATACCTAGGTATATCTATACTTTATATGATTTGTATTTCCATTTTTACAATACTACTGTCAGTAATTTTAAATGTTTTATTGAAGAATATGTACTTGACGCTGTTTTTGGAATTGTTATTGTATGTTTTCCCTATGTTATTTCCAAACATGATGAACCTTATTCCATTTAATCCATTTAACTATTTGAACTTTTCTAGCCTATTGAATGGACAGACGCTCGACCTTGCCAACCCAGTCGCCTTAAATAGCACGCATGGACTTATTTATATCGGGATAAGTATTGTCATAATGGTAGTCGCTGTAAAGTTATTTTTGACTACTGGGAAACTAAAAAAGGTATAGGGGAGTGAGGTAATGCGGGCTTATTTTAAGATGGAGTTTTTTCAATTTATGAGCAATAAAAAGAATATCGCAATTTATGTCATTCTACTTTTCTTCTCATGTTATTATGCACTAAAAATAGCTCCAGAATATGATCCTATTGAAAAAGTAGAGGTAAGTGAAATAGAGGCAAGGTATTTAACTAGGGAAGAATTTCTAAATAATGTTGTGATTAATGAAGGGACGCACCCTTTAACCGGATTTGCTGCTGCAATATTCCCAGAATGGAATGAATACGATAAAGACAGATTAGACGCTATCAAACAGCACAATCTGAAAAAGTATGCTGAGGCTACATTTAAGTGGTATACGTACTCTGATACAATCATTTATCGTTATGGAGGTGATGTCCTATTCTACAATCCGGGGTATTACACCTATGGAAACATTTACGCAGTGATGGACGGACATTATGCGTATTTATATTCTGCAAGTCGTTACGAAGGATATGCAGATGGGAAATCAGATTTATCTGTAAATGTTTTCGAGGAAAGGACAGCGTTACAAACATTGCAGCGTCTGTTACATACTTACCTGCCGCTAATTCTCATTGTTAGCTGTATACTCTTCACAGTGGATGTTGTGTTGAAGGATCGGCGGAATCCAACACTGTTACAAGGTTTACCACTTTCAGATTGGAGAAAGTTGATAGTTAAAGGAGGAGTTTCCTTACTGGGAAGCTTCCTGGCAATTATCCCGCTTTCCGTAGGTCTATTAATAATAGGGGCACGAAATGGGTTTGGTGATTTTGATTTGCCTGTTCCGATTTATTTTGTTGGTGAAAAATTATTTTTAAATATAATGATGGGCGAATATCTCATTCAGAACATGCTATTCATTGTTTTCTGGTTTTTATTCATCATTACATTGCTACTACTTGTAAGTGTGACGTTAAAAAACGAGTTTGCAAATCTATTGGTAGGTTGCGTGTTTGTTATTGCTGAATTTATGTACTTCAGTAGAGGAATTGGTGCCATTCGAAATGTTCAATGGTATCCCACGAGTTATGTTCAGGCAGGACAGATTATTTCGGGGTATCGGAACTACCTCTATGGTTCTGAAGCACTCACATTTGGAACTGGACTCTCCGTACTGGGATTGAGTACGTGTATTTTTCTGTTCTTCACTTTTTTGATCAGTCATCGAAGAAAGTTTAAGTTATTTTAGTTTCATAGGAATGGAGGGAAGATATGATTGAATTAAAAAATATTGGTGTTCAGTTTTCAGGTAGAGATATTTTAAAAGATGTTTCTGTGATGTTCAATCCAGGAGAGATAATTGGTTTGGTAGCCCCCAATGGAACGGGGAAGTCGACGCTTATGAATGTAATTATGAATTATATCAATCCAAATAGCGGGAAAGTCATTTTAAATCACAAGTTAGAATATACAAATAAAAATAATGAAGTGAAAATTCATCAACTAGTATCCATGATGCCAGATCAAAGTGACTTATATAATCAGATTTCCGGAAAAGAGCATTTAAAAATTTTTTCTTCTATGTGGAATAGTAATCCAAAATTGATTGACAGTACGATAAAAGAACTGGGAATGGCATCATATATAAATAAGAGTACTGGAATGTATTCTTTGGGTATGCGCCAAAGACTTTGTTTTGCGATGCAAATTGTGTCAGATACCCAAGTTATGTTAATGGACGAAGTGATGAATGGATTGGACCCTACTCATGTCGAACTTATTTCGCAAATACTAGTTAAAAAGAAAATTGAAGGAAAAACGGTTATTGTAGCTTCTCATTTATTAGATAATTTAGAAAAGTATGCAAATCGCATTTTCTTTATGAAAAATGGAGAGTTAATACTTGTTAATGACATATCCCCAGGGTTTGAAGAAAAAGAAATCACAACCGTTCGAGTAACAGAAGTGACAGATAAGATAAAAGAAAAGTTTTCAAAAGAGTTTCCAGAAACAAACGTACGATCATTGCCAAATGGCGTTACTCTAATAGATGTCCGCGGATATGATTCAGGGAAATTAGGAAATATTGTAGAATTTCTTAAAGAAAATCAAATAGCAGAGTTTAGTTTTGGAAAAGTAACATTAAATGACTTGTATTCAATGTATTATCAAGAAGGATGAGTTTATATGAAAAATACCAATATAGACATATTCTTATATAATAATTTTATAAAATCGTATTTAAGGAATGATTTTCTTGAATACGATTATTTTTATTTTCCAGTAGAGTTTGGGTAAAAAGTTAGCTACAAATGCTGATTCTAATAGAAAATCATAGCCCCTATACTAAAACACTCCGATAGTTGAAGATTGGATGGGAAGAAAAATTGTTCATCATCAGATTTATAAAATAAAAACTTTATCTGCTTGACAACATACTCTTTTCCATTCCAATCGTACGCAAGTTTGAGCAAACCAATTAATCCTCCGGAGAAACTATCTTGATCAATATAAACAGGCACTTTTCCAAACAGTTGTCCATTTTCAACAGAGTAGGTTATCTGCTCGAAACCGATGCCAAATGGTTCGCGTGGGTTCCTGAAATTGTATTTGGAGATGTCGTTGGTGTACTTCTCACCGTCTACATGAATCGTCACGATGTTGCCCTGTTTCTCTAGTGTCACTATCGAATTAATCGTTTTTTTGTCTTTTCAATGGACTCGATAAGGGCTTCTTCATATTCTTCTCGCTCTTTGATAAAATTCAAAATATGAATGTCCTCTCGAGGATTCCCCCTACCAACCTTATCATTATTAAGTACAATGATGATGTCACCAAAGGTGTCGCCATTCACATCATGGTAAAATAGATCAGGTGGATACTTTCCGTGATACCACTTAGGGAAGCGATACAACGCTTCTTGTGTACTATCACCCACTTGAATAACAAAGTTCTCATAGTCCATCCAAGTGATTTTATCTGCCATTAAGTAAATCATTTGATGCCTTATGTCTGAAAGGACACTTAGTAAAACAACTCGTTCGCGTTTTTCTTCAGCAATGACTTTCTCAGATTCTTCTTTATCTTTGCTTGCAATCCAACTAATTGAAAATGTTAATACTAAAACGAATAAAACCAACATAAAAATATTTTTTTGGGTTTTCATAATTCTCCACCTTATTTATAACTTAAGGTAGTTTGCCCAGTTCTTAAATGTTATACGATGAGCTTAATTGTTTCGTAAGTGTAAAGAAGAGTTACCAAAGTAACTTACCGTTCTTTAACTAAAGCACACCATTAGTTAAATAAGGAACTATTGACTTTATTTAATTTGTTAAGAAATTAGAATTAGAAATCCCTTCTCCCTCACATCTGATTTGGAAGAATTTTATTACCAAGGGGTGAGTATCCGAATTAAATTCCAAATTTTCCAATCTCCTTTTACCCAGCCTTTTATCAATCAATGCAAGAGCTTGAACAATAACATCTTTGGAAATTAAAGCATCTTCAATTGAAAAATTAGAGTATTGAACTAATGAATCGTATGCACGGTTAACATTAAAAATATTACGCTGTTCTAAAATCATCAGTGAGAAGTCTAAATCATTTACCTTCCCAACTAACTCTGGGAAACAATCATACAAACAATCGGGAAAGGGTTTACTTGTTCTATTACGAACTTCATCCCAAAGTTTATCGTGTGCATATAAAAAATGTGCTGATGAAGCATTAAAGATCTCTTTCTTATCTAGAGTTATCCAAATTCTTCTATGTTCACCTAGAGAGGTATTGTAACTTGTTGCATTGATTTTTAACCGTTTGTTAAGTTTTTCGCATATTAAATTTTCTATTAACATTTTTGTCTTTGTCCAACGCATACTCTACTCCCTATTTTTGACTTCTATTTCTACACAATTATTATATCTCTTCTTCTACTGCACATTTTGGTCGGAATGCGCAACTAGTGCCTTAAACGAATTTCCATAAAAGTTAAATTTGTTCAGTTCAATTATTCATCCCATTTTCTTTATTTTTACTACATATTTAGATTTGTTAGTAAGGTTTATTCGATAGAATCTACAGCTAATTGAGCAATGGTTCCGTCAGACAATAAGAATTTATCAATGTTAATATGGGAAAAGTTTTCAATGTGTTCTTCACGTTCAACCTCTACAATCGTTCTAACATGTGGGGCTATTCTCTCCACTGCACATGCAATCATTAGAGATTTTCCATCAGTTAAAACTTGGTCACTTACTCTATCATCCGCAAAAATTAAAATTGCTTTCGCTTTTTGAATATTTGCCTGTTCTAACGTTCCGTTATTCGTTGCATACCCACGGACATAGTGAATTCTTTCATGGATCTCCAATGCCTTCTCATTTGTATCTATTACTACAATTTCTACTTTTTTATCTTTCGACAAGATGTTCTTTATTGCGATTTCAGCTTTATGAGACCAATCAATAATGACGATATGATTTTCACCTTCGAACATTAAATCACCCTTCTCTTTTAGTTTTCTATAGATAGTTAAACTCTCCATTGCCTTTCCAATAAAGGTAGCGAACAAACCAATTCCTATAACATAAAGGAAGATAATCGTGTAGATTCTTCCAAGTGTTGAAGAAGGCGATAAATCTCCATACCCAACTGTCAACATAGTTGTCATCGTAAACCAAAATGAATCCATATTTGAACTAAACGTGTAGGGTTCTATTAACGGCAAGATAATAGTACTTAATAAAATCAAGCCAACCGTAAATGTCGTTAATACCAACCAGGAAATGCTTGTCATCTTAAAATACAACTTCCTAAGTACGAACAATATCTGTACCTCCTTTTAAAGAATACCTTTTAGAAGTTTGCATTATCTTTTTGTCCCCCAAGCAGATAACGTTCAAGGAACCAGCGAACTTTATTGATCTTTTCGTTCTCGAGGATCTGTGTTTTCCAATACATGATTTCTCTCTTTATCGTGTTATGTTTTACAATTTTCTTGGTGTAGTTCAATTTTATTTCAAGTTCGTCAATCCACTCTTTGAATTCATCTTGCGAATCCCTTTGCAAATCTTTAAATGTATATGCCATGTTTTTTTCTCCTTTCGTTATTTCATTTTGTTTGCGTTAAGAGTAGTCAATACTAATAGTCCACCGAAATCCATAGACTTATTAATGTACGCCCTCCTCTTTTTTTTAACGATTGAGCAGGGTCTTCTTAACTGTTGTCACTTTTCTTTTATTGAAGAAACTTATTTTCATGGTAGTTCAATAAGGACTACTCATTTTTCTGTTTCTAATTCTGTTATTAACTTACAAAGATAGCCAACGATATATTCTCTTGGAATCATTTCTTCAATGTCATTACTTTCTACAAGGTCATCAATTCCTTTATTAATAACGTCCCATAAAGGTGTCCCTTCAAATATTTCATATGGATGTGCCATATATCTATTACCTCCCTGATTATCACGTTAATAGATAATATCATCTTTAATCAACCTTCCACGCTAGTTCTATAAGAAAAAAGAGCTGCCTTTGGTAACTCTACAATCCCCTACTAAAGCCATCTTTTACTTGAAAAATAGTTTTCCTTTCTCTTCAAACTGAAAAGTGGCTCAAATTTAGATTATCAGAAACATTTTTTTGAAAATTAAGTTTAGAATAAAAATTTTACAAACTAATTGACAACGAATATCAATTTCATTAACATGAAGTCGTCACAGTCTTCACATTTAATTTGACATGATTTTTGTTAAAAAATCTACTTTTTTATTTATTAATGTAATATATCTCCATTAAGATATCACTTTCAAGAAGTATCACTGATTTTATATTATGAATTTAAACTAGGAAGGGGTAAAATAAAAATGAACTGGAAAAAGGGCGGATTATGGATTATTATTTTTTTCACTGTAAAAGGTACAATTTCTACACTTTTAATTGTTACAGGTGCTAAATATTTTAATTTATCATATATGCAAGTTTTAGTACTAGTACTGATCTTATTACTTATTTCTCTAACAGGTCGTAAATTCCTTTATAGACATAAACAAACCAAAAGGCAAAAAGAGAAAAATACATAATAAAACCCCAGAGACCTTTGGATTTCTGGGGTTCTACTTTGGTAGTCTTTTTTATTGGACTAACTGGCAGTTTAGTCGCACAAGAAATACCACTATTTGGTCAAATGAAAAAAAGAGATTATCGCTATAATTTATGTAAAAAAAAGGAGACATTCAATTATTTGAACTGAACCCCGAATAGTAGACACTTAAAAAAAAGTGCCCTATTCAGGGTTTTTTCTCTAATTAAATCGAAAAATATTGAAAGTATTGCTTTTTGACATGATTCCATAAAAATGTTGGATTTCACCTAATTTTAATCACATCTTTTGTCATTGTAGACATAAAAAAAATCTCCCTTTTAACTAAGAATTGTATTTCAATTCTTGTCTTCCAGGAGATGATAGCACAAACTATGTTACACCCCGTTTAAATGGGCATCAATTGAAAATAAATCTTCCACGTTTAAATAAGTTAATATCAAGTAATTTAAATCACTCACAAATAGCCCAATTTCTTGAGGTCCTTGTAAACTATCCAAGAATAAATTTTTCTTCCCTCGCTGTTTAAATGATCTGGATCGATAAAATAATCTCTGTTGTCTACGAATCTTTGATCACTCATATAATTTAAAAAAGGGACATCTAATTCAAGAGCATTTAAGTACTGAAAAACAAGTCTATTCATTACTTCTTCATTGAAATATTCTTGATAAGACTGATGTGCTGGCTCCATGGTTAATATTACTCGGTAGCCTTTCTCATTACAATAATCTACTATCTCTTTTAACTGCTTCACATTTCGTTCAATGTTATCGTTTTCAACCGCTTCTCTATATTGTGCTTCTACTTTCGCATACTTTCTTTCCGAATAGTTTTTACCGTTATTTGCCCAAGGTTGATGAGAATTCCATTTAAAGTTTTTCAATTTACCCGAGAGCGCAGAATTAAAACTCCCACTATTTGACCCAGGTAAGTACAAGTAACTGTAATAATCAATTAAACGAAACGGTTCAATTTCGGTACGATCCAAAATTTTATAATAATTTCCTACGTTCTTGGTCTCAGAATTTGCGAAAGTAATTTGAGAGATGGAAACGATGACTACACCACCAGGTTTAAGATACTTGCCATACTCTCTCAGCAATTTATAGTCGTACTGAATCGTCTGACCAGGAAGTGCTAAGTCCAGATGGGACAAACCAGTAGGCTTAAAATAATAACCATACATTGAATGAGATGCACCTAGATTGATGATATCAACTGGATATGGATGTTTCTTAAACGCCAGTATTGCATGGTCTATGTTGTAATCATGAGAATGCTTTACAAAGTTATTTACCGGCATAAACAGTAGTAAAACAACAGTAATGATAATAGTTAACTTAATGAATAAACGTCGCATAGCAAATCCTTTCAATACAGTGCTTCTTTTACTAAAATTACTGAATGGCTCACGAATAAAACTCAACCAAATTTTCCATGTAATTTGTATTTAGATTAAAATCCACCATAAACAAACCCATTTCCCGAAACACCGAATATAAGGACTGAAACAATGATAAAAATATAAAATGCAAATCTAGCGAATATCGAGCGCTGCGATAGCCATTCCCATGTTGAAACATTTTTTCTTTCGATATATTGAAAAATTTGTACAATAATAAAGAAAAAAATGAAAATCACTAAATCTAGTAACGAAAATATTTCAAATGCTTTAACAATTTCTGATGGTCTCCAGGAGTTAATTGTTAAGAAAAGCTGTGCATTTTCAAATGCATGTGTAACGGAATCCGATCGAAAAAAAACTCTAGAAAAGCAAACTAGTAGGAAAGTTATTGCAATTTTCACCCATTTATGCAGCACCGGACTTCTATCCAATTGAATAAATGAAGCCATTTTTGCACGAAAATGTTTTGTATAATCTCCAAACACGCGATAAAACCCATGAATTAGACCCCATAAAACAAAATTCCAAGCGGCTCCGTGCCAAATGCCGCTTACTAAAAAAGTAATAAGAATTGCTAAATAAATTTCACTTCTCTTCTTTTTGCCCTTACATAACGGGACAAAGACATAGTCCCTGAGCCATGTAGAGAGCGTTATATGCCATCTACTCCAAAAATCCGATATCGAAACAGCAAAGTGCGGTTGCTTAAAGTTTTCTGTCAAATTTATCCCTAGCATTCTTGCACAACCGATGGCAATGTCACTGCATGCTGAAAAATCAGCGAACAATTGTAACGAGAATAGAATAGTAGCTAGTACGATTTGTGAACCAGTCGGGTTAGGACTATCGAAAACACTTGATACAATTGGGGCTAGTCGATCTGCAATTAATGTCTTCTTAAAAAAACCCCATGCGATTCGCTTCATCCCATAGCTTAAATTTTCATAATTAAAATTCTGTTCAACTTTAAATTGCGGAAGCAATTTCTTAGCACGTTCAATCGGCCCAGCAACCAATTGTGGAAAAAATGCAAAAAATATTGAAAAATAGCCGTAATGTCTTTCTGCCTTTTGCTTTCCATAGTAGATATCCACAAGATAACTTACTGCCTGAAATGTATAAAAAGAAATGGCTAATGGTAGGACAATTTCTTGGTATGGTACGGTATAATTCCAATCCATGTATTTTGCAATCGCTCGAAGTGAGTCATTTACAAAATTAAAATATTTAAACCAACCGAGAAAAAACAATAATACAGAAATACCAAATAGCATGACTTTTTTCTTCTGTTTTCTTGTCTCCTGTTTTTCAATTATAATTCCAGTAAAATAAGTAAAAGCTGTGCTTGCAAGTAGTAACGGTATAAATTGGATACTCAAGATAGCGTAAAAAACGTAACTTGCTACTAATAAAAGAATCCATCTCAATCGATGTGGGATTAAATAATAAGTAAAAACGATTATTGCGAGAAATAGAAGAAACTCAATTGATATAAATGTCATCCAATCACCTGATAAAAATAAACTTAAGATTTTTCATAAAACGAGACAAAAAACAACCCTAAAGTTGTCCAAGTTGCGTGAAACCCTGAAATGTGTCGACGAAACGCTTAAGAAATAATAAACCATGTACTAATGTAGTTTCACGGCATTTCAATGTTTCACCTAGAAGGTGGCACACTCAGTTTCAGATCTCAGTATTTAAGGTTTTGTCACGTGTATCACATTTCCTGTTATGGATTCAGGCGATTATCGATTATCCATATTTAGGTAACTCGGAATAGAGGATTTTTCCAAAATGATTACGTGGGATATCCTCAATTTTCATAATCTCAAAGCCCTTTAAGTTTAATTTTTCCTTAATTATTTTTTTAATTTGAACACGATCTTCTTTTAATGTGTAAATATACATTTGGTCATCCGTCCCAGCGCAGATACAAACATGACCATGCTCATTTAAAAGTCCTTCAACTTCATCCAGGCTGATACGGTTTCCATAGACTTTAATCATTCTTTTGATTCGGCCGGCTATAAAAAAATAACCATCCTGATCAAAGTAAGCCATATCACCTGTGCGCAAAATACCGTTGTTCTCATCTTTTTTCGAAAGATCGAATAACGACTCAGCATACCCCAAAGAAACATTTGCTCCTTTGTATATCAATTCGCCGATAACATTAGGCGCTGTAATTTTGTTGCCATTGTCATCATGCAGAATCAGTTCTCCATCTGGAATGGCAATACCAATACTACCGACTTTTTCAAGATTTTTTTCACATGGTAAATAGGTCATCCGAGCCGTTGCTTCAGTTTGACCGTACATGGTGAAAAATTGAATCCCTTTCTGATTACATAATTTGGCAAATTTGTACGATAGAGTTGTGCTTAATTTTCCACCTGCTTGAGTTAGTTTTTTTAAACTTGGAAGATTAAACTCTTCAAACTTCAGCCTATTAAGCATCTCATACACGAAAGGAACTCCTCCAAAAGTTGTTACCCGTTGCTCTCTACATAATTCCCAAAACTCTTTTTTCATGATAGATGCATCCGTTACAATTATTGTCGCCCCGCATATGAAATGACTATTGATGATAGAAAGACCATAGGAGTAATTCATTGGAAGTGTTGTTATAGGTTTATCGTCTGCATTGATGTCAAGGTACTTCACTATGGATTCAGCATTTTTGAAAATATTTTCATAACTTAAGCGAACAAATTTTGGGCTGCCAGTACTTCCAGAGGTTGTTAAAAGGAGCGCAAGATGTTCATCAAGATCATGTTGGAAAAATGTCGGACATCTAAATAATGTGTAATCTCCAAACACAAATGAACTATCCATTTCTTTTAATAGGTCTTGATTTTCACTACTCGCCCAAATGTATGTAGGCTTATAAAGGTTAATCAGTCTGTGCAACCGATCAATATGGATGGATGCATCCAAAAGTACAGGTACAACGCCACCTCTAATAAAGCCCACGTAGCCAAATAAAGACTCTTTATTATTTGAACATAAACAAAAAACGAGCGTTCTTTCACCTACTTGACCACAGATAGCGTCAGCGATTTCTAACATTTCAGAGTAAGAATATTCTCGTTCAGCATATACAGCGGTGCGGTTCCCAAACTCCTCAAATTTTTTGAAACTATTCATTAATAAAGTCCACTCCCAAACGTTTCAATAGCTCCATTCCTGACAGGTAAGAATCGAACTCTGTAATCCATTCAGAATCTAATGAGACATCAAAAACTTCCTCAATCTCAGAAATGAGTGTCATAAGTCCAATTGAATCCCATTCTCTTGTTACTCCAAGTGCTAAATTTTCACATACATCATCTTCCTCCAAATCTAGCGCATTGATAAATGCATTTCTATATTTTTCGATATTTCTCATAATTTACACCCTTTCAATAATTACTTTCTCCTGTATCTGTGTGAAGAACTTGTTAGCTCAAACAGTATCTATATCTGACAAATTTTCTAGGGTTCAGCAACCACATCTTGAAGATGATGCACCTCAAATTTTCGGTAACCTAATCCATATTAGATCTGTCTGAAGTTATACTTTTTTGTCGAGGATAATGCACACTTTAGCCCGATTTTATTAAGTACTGAAAAAAGCACTCTAGCTCGAAGAAAAATATTTAGAATATCGATGGAAGAAATAATGGACAAAATGCGCAACCATTATGGACTATTCAAATCAATAATTCTGTTATTTTTCATCGAGACAGCACTTATTAGCACATTTTCATTATCTTTTCTTGATAACGAGAATCATTTTCAGATATGATTCTAACATATCGCTTTTCAAAAGGTCAACAACTCACGCAATAAATAAAAAAACTGGTTAGTAATCTAACCAGTTTTTACGTCACGATTGAGTTGTATGCAAACAGGTGATGTAGGTTTGGAATAAAGTTTGATTAAAAGTTTGCTACAAATGTTGATTATATAATAGAAGAAACTCACACATTTTGAAAAAAGATTGATCAAAATGATTTCTTAGATGAGAAATCTATATGTAGTTTTTATAAAAAAGTTTGATCAAAATATAAAAGAACTAAAAATATAATTACGTGGTGGAATAAATATTAAATAACATTTATGTTCTCACTTAGTGCATAAATATTAAGATATTAATATTTATATTTATCTATAAATCTAAGTACTAAAATTCACAATAAGAAATAAAAAAATGATAAGCTTAATTACTAGCTTGTATGTGCAAATTCTTCCTCAAATATTAAATCATAATATTCGCAAAAAACAACACACAAATCTTTATAAAACTCATCTAATTCTACATAATCTTCATTTTTATATTTTTTTTCATCAATTTTTGCCTTCAATAGATTTTTTTTTAGTCGTATTTTCTCTAAATTACAAAGAATTCTATGTCTCTTGAGAAATAACTTTAACTCTTCGTATATATACTGGCCTAATAACGTTCTATAAACAATATTACCGTGTTCATCTCTTCCAAGATGAATGTAATATTCGTCTGTACAAGGGTCTACAAATCCTTGCTCTCCAACAACATTTTCTTTAAAAGTACTTCCTACCCACTTATTAGATTTTGATATATTGCAATAAGGACAACTATATAACAAATTTTCATATGTAAACTCAAGTTCTTTAAATTTATCCTTGGGTGCAAAATGTTCTACATGATATACATTATAACCTCCGCTATAAATGTCGAGATCATCGCAGTAGGCACATTTATTATCAAAATCCTCAGCCAACTTTTTTTTATTCATTTTATTGGTTCGCCAAACTTCTCCTGTTAGTGATCTAATAGGTTTTTTCCCCTTCAGACTATCCAAAGTATTACTCCTTCCCTAAAATATCATCAATTTTATTTAATAATTCGGTTAGTTTATTAGAATCTAAATCTTTTTTTATTTTATCAGGAATAGCATTTTTGCCATTTATCGACTTCTCTAATTTCGCATCTAAATCCAGTAATTGAGAATCAATTTCTTGCGATTGACCAGCTAAAGGTAATAATTTTTTTATTTCTTCTTCCCATTTTTGCTTTTGTTTTTTTGTCTTTAATATTTGTTCAATAATTTTATAATTTAATTCAATTCTTTCTGATTCTTCGTTTAAATATCTTCCAAAATCAAATACTTGATACGCATTGAATATTTCATTCAAAAAAAGATCGTCTTCGTAAGAGGTTAAAATAAATATTGGAAAATCAAAAAGTGCTTCCCCAAGTATTTTTGCAAATTCCACACCTGAATAACCTACATTTTTATATGATGATAATTTGTAATCCACTAGGACACAATCAAGCTTTTCCTCTAAGACTTGTTGTATCATTTCATCAAGTTCATCTTTTATCTCAAGTTCTATTGGAAAAAATTTATACATAGAATATTTTTCTTGTTTTTCAGACGTTGCCTTACCAAACCCCTCAAATAATTTAACCATTATTTGGGTTACTTTAGATGAATCATCATCGATTATCCCTATGTTAAACACTTTTTCCATCAGCAACCTCCTATATTGAAAATTTTAAATCTAAACCAAAACCAGAAATATACTTAGTTATTTCATATTTTGCATTGTATTCTCTGAGTGTTGATTCAACTATGTACATGCCTAATCCAGTCCCTACTGGCTCTCCGTTTCTATCATTCTTACTAGTTACTCCATAGGTGAAAATGTCATATGGATTTTTAAATATATCCGATAATCCACTCCCATTATCTTCATAGTGTAAAATAAATTCTGAATTTGTTTCCATTTTAATATTAATATTTCTTTCCTCAAGTCTTATCTTTTCAAAAGATTCAATTGAATTAATGATTAGATTATAGATTATACTTTCAAAATCTGAAACATATATCTTTTTAAAAACCTCTTTATTATCATCTTGAATATTTACTGTAATATTTTTTTGAACTAGAATAGGATCTAAAACATTTATAAGATTTTTTATTGTCTCATAAATATTTTTTTTCACTCTCTTTCTTTTATCTTTCTTTTGATTTGTTATAACAGTTATCCATGAGTTAAGATAAATATCATTTTTCTTTAAATCTTGTAAGCAGCGGTTTATTAATACTTCATTATTACTATCAATAGCAAATTTTAAAGCATCTACTCTATTGACGAGTATGGCGTTTATACTTTTTAAATCATGCACTATCGATGTCGTAATAAGTCCGTTTGTAGATAATTCCCTAAGTAATTTGATCTCTGAAATTAATTCTTCCCTTTCCTCCTGGAAATACTGCACAGCTTTCGCTAGTGTTTCAACTTTATCTGACTGTTCAGTTCGCTCTGTTTTCATTTGATCTGAAGTATATTTTTCTTGTCTATTGCCCTTTTTATTAAGAATTTTGTCTGCTATTTCCTTACCTGTCTGTTTAGTTTTATTCTTCTCATTTATTATATCTTTATATTTTTTTATTGACCTTGCTATATGAGCTCGATCTTTTTCAAACACTGAAATAATATTTTTTATTACGTCTTTAAAGTATTTAAAATATTCATTTTCAATAATACCCTCTCGACTAGACTTATCTAATATGCAATCATTATTTATTCTAGATATAAAGACGGTTCCTTGTCCTTGTGTATTTCTGACATGCCAATT
The DNA here is from genome assembly GCF_038005325.1 of Psychrobacillus sp. FSL H8-0484. Taxonomy (NCBI): domain Bacteria; kingdom Bacillati; phylum Bacillota; class Bacilli; order Caryophanales; family Bacillaceae; genus Psychrobacillus; species Psychrobacillus sp. FSL H8-0484. The sequence goes on from NZ_JBBOSZ010000001.1 coordinate 3,909,312, forward strand.
GCCAGAAGGATGGCTCACTGCAGCTGGATTTTTAGCCCGTCTTGCATCTATACCTAGCCAATCAAAGGATTCTGAGTTAGAATCTCCATATGGTCTAACTAAAAAATTATCCCTATATATCTTTATTCCATTATGTTGTTCTAGCCAAATTCTTCGTTTCTTGCTAATTTGCTTATAGTAAAAACTTTCTTTATCGTCTTCAGAAAGTGATAATTTCATAAAAGTATAATCCATCTTAAAAGGACCTATTTTTTTTATTGCATTCAAATAAGTTTCACCTTTATTACGCATTAGCTCAGCTGCTGTAAATTCATAATATATTGATTTGTCTTCAAAGTCCTCATACCTATACGGATACTTACTAAACTCATCTAATTTAAACAATTCTTTTGGCATGAGATTTAAATCAAATTCATTCCTTTTTAGAGTAACTTTAAATACTTCACCATTAAATTCCGCAGATACTCTATAGTCATATTCTTCTGAGATCTCGTTCTCTATTATAAAATAAGTATCCGAGAATGATTTTTTTGCACAAATTATATATTCTCGTTGCTCGTTAGGAGGTATTAGAAATCCTAATGAATTAAAAATATTATTGATTTCTTTTTCCTTCCATTCATCCCGTAGATTACTTATTTTTAAAAGAGTCCCCGTTTCAATATTTATATTTATTCCCTCTTCTTTTTCCCCTATCTCACTAATGCTCGTTAATATCTCGAACGGAATAATATCTTTGAAGGATTTATTAATGTAAGAAAAGTCTGCTTCGATTTCATCAATCGTTTTACCTCTTTCTTCGAACTTTGACCAATCGTTTCTCCACAGTATTAATCCTTCTTTATTATTTTTGGTATACATATCACATTGACTTCCCAAGCGATCCAATGCAAATCTACCTATTCCCTTTTCACCTGACTTTATTCTATTCTTAACTGATTTATAATTTTCTCTTTTATTGTCAGTTCCAATCATCATCCAATAATTTTCAATTATCTCCTTAGTCATACCAACTCCGTTATCTAAAATATAAATACAGTCATTTTCAATATCAAAGCAAATTAAACAGATGGTCGCATCTGCATCATATGTATTTTTAACCAATTCAATAATTGCCCCGTCAACTTTAGCAACACTTTCTCGGCCTAATAATATTGTTGCACGTGATGAAATCTTATATTTCATTTTTTCCATTAACTTAACACCTCCTGTTTTAAAAACTCAAAGTTGTTTATATCTCCTGGAGTTATTCTTAATGAGCTACCATTAGCATTAATCCCAATTGATCTCACATATTGATAAAAAGAATCACTTTCTAAAATTTCCTTCGCTTTGTCTATTTTCAAATCTCCTTTAGATACAATATAAATACCTGAGTAAGGAATACATTCTTTCTGTAGTTCATATACTTTCACTTTTTTCGTTACAATAGTAGATGTTAAAAGTTTATCTTGATTCAAATGCGCAAGTGCTTGCGTTCTTCCATACTCATACCATTGCACATTTTTATCTGATTGTCTTTTTTTTAATTTATGTTTAAATGTTTTTAGATATTTCACTGCCTCCGGGAAGTTATTTTCAAATTCCTCAAGTGAAAATCTACATAACATTCCATCTTTATATACATATGGAAAAACTATCAACTCTTTTTTGTTGTAATTTAACCCACGCGGACTTGCTGTTTCTCGCAGTAAAGTTTTTTCTACTTTCAAGTTTCCAACGTTAACATAATCAAGATCTTCTTCAAAATCACTAATAACAAATGCTTCATTTAGTAATGTTGCAATACTAATTGAAGCAGTGAAAAAATCACTGAACTTAGACATTTTGTGGGAAGAACATTCAACTTGTTGAGAAAATATCCATTTCTTATTAAGATTTTTTTTAATTATTATATTCGATTTATTATTTTGAATATCAAAATACTTTATTTCATCCTTTATATTCCCTTTATCAAAGATCAAAATAGCAGACGAAGTTAATGCATTATTAAATATTTTTAGTGTTGTATAATCATATATTTTTGTCAAATAGGGCAACATTATGTTTCTTAAATTTTGAGCAAATACATTTTTAAAAATACTACTTGGAATTAGATACGCTAGTTTTCCTGTATCATTTAAACTGTTTAAACTAGCTTCAATAAATGCATAGCAATAATCGAATTTCCCATTTATACAAGACTGATAATTTTCTTTTACAAATAATCTAGTCTCTTCATCTAAGTCCCTATAAGTAATATAGGGTGGATTCCCAATAATAAAATCAAACTTCATATCTAATTTTGTTCTCAATATATCAACATTTAAGATATTCCAAGACACATTGTATATATCATAGTTAGCAGCTAGCATGTTTAAATTTTCTAAGCAATTTAGGAAATGAGCTTCATCTATCTCTGCCCCATATATGTCTGCTTCTAATCCATGTTTTATTTCTTCTAAAGAAATATTTTCAAGCAAACTAACTTCTATATATCTTCGAACAATTTCCTTTAATATATTCCCATCGCCACAAGCATTTTCAATGACTTTTTTTCCGTGTAAGTTTGATAAATATCCTACCCTATCCAACATTTCAATTACTGTATTAGCAGGAGTAAATACTTGACATTTTTTATTCATTCAAATCCACTCCTTATCCTTTAGAATTCTATTTATTTGCTTATTAATAGCAAATACACTAATTAATTCGGTCACGGACTAAATTTTCCCTATTTAAATTATACTTCAGTCTAATTAATACTGAAACAAAAAGAAAAATTGATTATAGCATAAACATTTTATGTAAATGAGGAAGTAAAAACAGAATACTTTTCCTTTTAGAGTTAATCAAAACTTAATCCACTTTTCATATAAAACTTGTGCCTTCGCATAAATACTTTTAGAATTATGTTTCGATTTCTTTATTATGATACCTTGATACTCAAACATTTCCAATGACTTACTTGCCCATGTACCACTGTCATTTACAAGATTTTCGAGTAATTTTTCATAAATAGGCTCCCAAATACGAATAGTGGATGAAAATAGCATAAGTGTCGATAGCGATTTAGTTTCCCGTTCAACTTCGATAATACTAAATCGTTCCCCTAATGCAAGAAAAACTTCTGCAATCACATAACGCCTTTTCGTTATACCATCGCTTAGCTTAGTAAATTTACGTTCTCCTAAACCTTCCGTCAATTCATCAATAAATACTCGAATCGCTTTCACTTGTGGATACTGTTCCAATATTTTTTAAACATTAATAAAATCTTGTAGCTCACCTTGTGCTTGGATTTCATGCAGCATTTGATGCTCTAACCCTCTTGCTAAATGTTGACCGCCAGTATCTGCAGTAGAGCGAATAGATTCATTGTTGCCATAGTATTTCTTTGTATTCTCATCCTCTCTCGTTCGCTGTTTTGCAGAACTATTTTTAATACGTTTAATTCTAGGTACTGATGTATATTCATGTTTCAACTGATTCATTTGTACAAGATCAAAGTCTTCTGTTGAGCCATCTACTTGTTCATCTAATGTGAATCCCTCATCATTACCATCTTTATTTAAAGAACGATAAGTGTATTTCTTCGCCTCATCAGATTTTTCTTGGTCTTTTATTTCTGGATGTGAAATTGAAATATGTTCATATGAAATATGCTTATTTTTCATATGAACAATTTGTAGTACAGTCCACGTATTGTTAACCTCCTTTACACGAGCCTTAACTGTAATGGGTTGTGTAAAATTCCATACGAATTTCAAAGCCTTTCCTTGCAACCAAGTATATGCAATACTTTCGTATGCTTGTCGTAAATCTCGATTTGTTAACAGCCACACCAATTGATAAATAAACGCTGACTTCGTGTATTTCAACTCATATTGTGATGTTAAGCTAAGATGCACTTTATTTGGTTCATATACTTCAGTGAAGAACTGAGGAAAAGAATTAGACTCAAACAAACGATACAAAAGAAAGCCATTTGGAGCTAATATACTACGCAACACTTCAATGACTGGCAAAATAATATTCTTACCATCAAAGGAGAAGACAAAACTACGAGAAGTTGCAGGATCATTACTTCCTTGAATCTTCCAAGGTTTCTCATGACATTTTACTCCATTAGGATAAATAGTCATATCTACCTCTTTCACACCCTGAGGTGGCTGGCTTGCTGTAATCACACCATTGCTATAGAAATGTTGAATTGCCAGGGACGGTAACGTCCCCCAGTCCATAAGTATTTTTTCGGTGAATCCACGTGAACGAAAATATGCATGAATCATCATTTTATTTTCCATACGGAAAGGTTCTCCTATCCATATTAATTGTGCTTTTACCCCTTCAGTAAATGGCCATGCAATTTTAACCTTGTGTTTGCTCATGATTTTTCACTTCCTGTTTCATCCGTATATACGCTTCCAAATCAGACTTTATCTCATGAAAATGGTTTGACTTTACTGCGCCAAGGCGTTGCACTTTCCACAATTCAATTGGTTCTTGTTCCAGTAACATTCGATCTATAATCTTGCAGCAACGTCGAATTTGAAACCGTTGAGTAGACTCTTTAATATCATTTAATAGCTTTCTAGTCCGTGGAATTTTATCGATATGCTTATCTAGGTTTGCTAATATTCCAAGACGTTTTCCAATAAGAGAATTAGTAATTCTAATTGGCTTTTCTAAAACAATCAGTTCTTTGTATAGTTGCTTCACTTTTTCATAATATTCATCATCACGCTTCGACCAATCAACAACCATATTAGGAATCCCGTTCTTACTGTTCTTTGGTAATTGTTCAAACAACCATTCTTTATCATGTCGATACAAATACATATACTGTTTCGGGAAACTATTGCGGATTTGTGTTCTTGTATAATCACGATATTGTTGTATCCCTATAATTAGTTGCTCTCGGTACTGCTTAAACAATAAAGAATGGCTTATATTAAATACTTCTCCTTCTTTTTCATGTACATTTAAATACTTCTTAACGGTTTTAGAATCGACGCCAAGTATCTTAGCCATCCCTCTAGTACTTAGTTCTCCCTCATTTGCTAAAGTACGTAGTTTATCTGCCCAGACATCTCCAAACGCTTTTATACGCCCAATCCGGAATTGATCTTCACCAAGCTTGTCTGGACCTTTTCTTGAGTAAATAAAGCCGCAAGAACAATTAAATGTCCCTATAGAAGCATTTGATTTAAAATCTCTTGTAACAGTTACCCTTGAAATTACATGTTTCTTATAATGAATAGCTGCTTTATTTAAGCAAGGCCATGGACCTTTCCCAAATGGACCTTGGTTTTCTTTCACTAAGATTAGTTGTGGTACATCTAGGTCTAAATAGTAGAAGAAGAGTAGGTGTCGAATCGGATGTACATGACGTATTGAATTACGTGTTATAACTTTTAACCAGTTATATTCATCCGCAACATTAATTGCGGATTCGTATTTTTCTAATAATTCTTTTGGAAACTTTGAATGAAAAGTTTGATACAACTCAGCTTGTCTTACACGATTGAACACAGTGACTAAATTACGTTCTCTTAGTAGGCTACGATATTTTTGATTAATAATTTCTCTTGAAAACGCTGTTATATGCAACAACTGGTACGCCATCTTTGCTAATTGAATTTGAATCTCGAAATACTCGTATGATTCCACTTCTTGCAATACTGAAAAGTTCATTCGTTTCGCATCAAATCGAACAAATTCAATTCTACTTTGCATTGAAAAATCAACTGGATACTTCTTTAAACGTAGCTCATGATGTGCGCATATATCAATTCCTTGTAGTTGATGTTCACGATGAATATATGGCTCTCCGTATCGCTCAAGATCAGACTTAGCGCATTTGGGACAGTAGTAAAGCCCATTCTTCTTACAAATGCTGCCTGCCACAAACCCTAGCCTTGTATATAATGCTTTACCGTCACCTTGCACATCCCGAAAAACTTCTTGTTGCCTCTTTTTAGAGAGAAAAGGAGCATAGAATGGATAAATTGTATGCTTGGCTAATAAACTGGCTACTGAATAATGCGCACCCATTTGTTGAGCCAATGTATTAAAATGGCTACCAATCTCTACACTCGGAATCACATTACGACTTTGAAACACTTCTTCTAGCGTATCCTTGCAATCAATATTTCCACTATAGAAATGATAACGGGCAATTGCAGAATAAATTAATTCATCTGAATATGGTTCTGTAAAAAATGATAGCATCTTAATTGCCTCCTAGTTATAACTCGACATATTTTTATAATGTCGATATAACTAGGTTTTTAGACAATAGCTATTCTCTTACTACAAACATGTTAGATATCTATACTTTTTTATAAACCCCTGGTTTTACACGTTTCCATTTTTCACTACGTTTTAGCGCATACCACATTGAGCTATTCGGTGGCTTTACATACGTTCTAATAATTTCATTATAATGACGACTTTGTTCAAATAGTTTAACTAACTCATCAACAATAACTTGCTCTCCCGGAGACACAGACTTTTCATACTCCAAGATGAAATCAAAAGTCCCTTGATTCATAGAATAGTTTTCTCGCATATTTTCCCCTCACTTTCTCTAAAATGATTTTAACGCTCGATGTTGGTTAAATATATATCTGTACGATTACTAATAATAGAATTCTTCCAACGGATTTTTAATATAACCCTTTGCTTTTAACAATTCATATGGGTGCTGTTTCTTTTCTAATGCTCGTTTTCTTAATGCTAGTAATGGCAAAATCTCCGCTCTTTGCACTTTGGCCTTATTTTTCTGCTCTTTTTTTTGTTGATTTAACGAAATAGACTGCTGGATAGCATCTGATTTAAGTAGATTAATATCTGTATCTAACGGACTTTTCTCGACTAATTTCGTCACTAACTTTTTTATTTCAGTAATGTTTAAGATATCAAAAATACCAAGTGCCGCTACTTCAACGCTTAAATTTTCAATCATATCTTGACGTTTATACTCAATAGTATTTTGCCGTTCTTTAAATGCCTCCTGAATTCGCCCTGTAATCTCAGTATTTCGTTTATGATTAATCATCACTTCATCTAAGTTAATCATGATGTCTTCATATTTCATCATATCGGCTAAATTATTAGTACGAATAGCTTTAATCATTGGTTGAATCGTTTGCATATCTTCTTTAGCAGTCTTTTTCAACACTTGCGGTGTTATGATTTCATCTGTATTATTCTCATCAAATAATGCTCTTTCTTGAGCTAAAATAAATAAGTTTACAGCAATAGCCGTAACACCTTGGCATTCATAGTAAAACGCTTTTTTAACGTCTTCCGTAAGTTCAGAATGTGTTTTCAAACACTGCAACTCCCAAAGTGTTTCTAAAAAAAACTGCCATTCCTCGCTTTCTTCAGCCATACGATCCCAAATAACTGCTCCATCACTTGCAGCACGTCTCGCTTGTCTAAAGTTTCCTTTAAACAGCTTTTGCGCTTTAGAAGTACCGATTAATACTGTCGGAATACCTACCGTATTTGAGAGTGTTACAAAGAAATTCAACATTTCTTCTTGGTCATTTTTGGAATGGAGTAAGTGCTGAATTTCATCAATAACTAGTACACCAATCCCATACATACTTGCTAGTGATGTCATATGCAAAAGCATTGTGGAAGTAACGCGATTTAAGTATCCGAATTTTTCTAAATAGCGTGTCCCAAGTAGCTTTAAAGAAGCTTTTACATAGTGTAGATAGACTACCATCATAAGGACAATCGATTTTAAGCCAAACAATTTGCGTGCGATTAAAAGGCTGTTGAGCATATTCCTCATGTTTAATGACTTGAGGATACATCAAAAGTAATCGTTCAATTGCAGTTGTTTTCCCAATACCTGATATTCCAATAATAGATAGGCTATCGGCTGTAGAGCGAATATAATTCAATCTCTCATCTATATTCTTTAGAGAAGGTTCTTCTGCTTCCCTTAGTTCATGTAATACCCTAATACGTTCAAAGAAAGTTTTATCTAAAGGATTTCTAGCTAAATACCCTCTTCTAATTAATGTAGATAATCTTCGTTCCACTTCAAAATGAACAGGTAAAGGCTGAATGAAGTTTTTCACTCGCTTTAACATATGGTAACGAATATTTGGTTCACTTAGTTTATCTTGTCTACTAATATTTGGTGTTACTAGAAAACGACTAAGTACATCATCTTCATCAAAGATAGGAGGAAGGGCTTCAATAAACGGATTATTATCGTATTCGCATAGATCTTGTTTTTTATAGCTCGCTTTTTCAAAATCACCTTTTAAAACAACAATGTCGTTATTTCTTTCCAAACTCCTCATCTCGCTTCTTCTTTAGTTTATCCATAAGGCGTGAGCTTGATTTTTTTGGTAGGTATGTCGTTGATTTTTTCTTTCGTTGCAAAATCTATTACATCTGCTCGTAGGTCATTTGGTTTATTAACTAAATCAAACTTTTCATCTTCTCGGTTTAACGCTTTCTCTACTTTTCGATTAACTCTTATATCTCGTAATTTTTCTGCTTTATTGAGTGTTTGCGATACAGTTTGCTTTTTCTCTTTCATGGCTTTTTTTACAATTTCCTCAATCGCTAAATCTGCATTAATAGTGTTTTCTCTTTGCTTAGCCTGTTCTTCAGCTTTTACCTCTTGGAGAAGTTCCCGATAGAACCCTATTTCTTCTAACGTATCGCTTTTATATTCCAAGCTAGTGTCTAATAAATAGCAAGAATCAAAATTTCTACCGTCAGCGTGTGGTATATAGATTTGATTCATTTCACGGGGGTCATATAATACTTCAATACTTGAACTTTTTAACTTCACGTACCACTGTTCATTTATCGCTTTTTCTGAGCCATAAAATAATCCCTTAAACTTAAGTCCAGCACGTGTAATTCGTGCCTTTCCTTTCGGTAATAAATTTAATCTAAATACATTATTATCCGTTACAATTTGCAAACGACCTTTTTTATTTGCAATGCCCCATTCCCACAAGTTAATAGGTGTAGCTGTTAAACCGCTTGTGATCATACCTTTTTCAAGTGGATATTTTTCAATGAATTTTTGGTTATGCTGCAGTACTAAATGGATCACCACTTTTGTGAATTCCCTTATACTCAAACTAGCATCTAAACGATAATCTCTATCTCCTCGTTCACGAAATTCCTTTTGAATTGATCCTGGTGTCTTACGTTTAATTTTGCCATTTATCGTACGGAATTGACGCTCAATTATACCTTTTAAGTCACCTCGATATGCGGAGGTATTTTCAATCTTGATATTTAAGTTATTAATTAGATTTTCTACCGAATAGCCTTCAAACTCACCACGGTCCGCAATAATGATTTCCGGCAAATGATTAGCAGGCCATTGACTACTCTTGATGTTAATATCAAATTGCTCACAGTATTCGACTTTATTAATTATCATGTTATCTAACGCCATCATCGCACCAATCCAAGATGGTCCTTCAAGACCCACATAGATACCTGTAATCATTCTTGAGTAAACATCTATAATGCCATAGACAATAGGGCGACCAATAATTAATGATCGATCAAATGAGCTTACTAGGTAAATATCAGCAATCGTTGCATCAATTTGAAAACGAGTACCTGGACCATCTGTTTCTTGAGTAGAATTACTTAAAATTGGACGATGTTTTAAATCAAACTCTTTAGCACTCTTACGTAAAGTAATATCTAATTTTGGATCTTCGTGTTTCTTAAACCAATAATAAAACTGATTATAAGTGGGTATTTTAGAAGAATCCCATACCTTATGCTTAACTGTATTATTTTCGTAGTATTTTTCTGAATAAAATTCCCGCAGAAGGTGATCATATGTCTCTGCCAATGTAATTTGTTCTTTCTTACGATAGTATTTCTTAATAACATAGGCAAATTGCGTTTTTACTTCTTCAGTGATGTTAATGCCTTGCTGACCATAATCAGATAGAGCATATTTTCTTGGACGACCTACTTTTGAGTTAGAAAGGTCACGCTCCTTGCCTTTTCCACCAGAGTACATGTAGTCTGGCAACAATGCATTCTTATTTAAACCACGTTGCCAAAAGCGAGTGAATGCACGTTTTACTTTTAATTTACTTACATTCGAATTTTTTGTTATTTCTAAAAATGCCCCCTCACGAGTCTTCTTCTCTAACAGTGCATCCTTATGATTCGCCCAGCCACTCGAAACAACTGCCCAATCTTCATCACGCTTTTCAATTTGCTTTTTGGTTAAATCACCATCTGAGTAACTTTTGACATACGGATCTGGAATAGCTAATAATACTTCTGCTTGTACTTCAGCTTCAAGAGTGCCTATATCAATTCGCTTAGGCATTGCCGTATCACCACAATGTAGTTCTACGTAGTAAGCTATTGAATTGTCAATTTCTATAACTCGCAAACGATTTTTTTCTTCTTTATTGACGTACTGATACACTTGGTTATAAAAAATCATATTGCCGTCACCTTCTCCGAAAAGTCAGTTCTAACTGCTTTTATTGAAATTATTTGATTCACATCCAACTTATCTTTTAAGTTAATTTCAATCGCTTTGGTGATGATGAGATGTTTGAACAATGTAAGCCCACAACCAGCCGATAATCCGTACACCATTTCGATTTGCTGCGCACACTCCCGAACTGTCATTTCCTCGGACAGAAGATTACCTATCAGATATACACTGAACTCGTCTAACTCCGATTCCTTAATATCTTGGAAGTCTTCTATATAACTTAAATCTGCATAGCCATGCACAAATGCTATATTTGTCGCTATTGTCTTAGGAACTTCATTTTCAGTTACAATACCCCAATTAACACCTTGCCGTTCCCAATAAACACGCTCAATTTCAAATTTCTCTAACAATCGCTCATTAACTAAATCATCTTTATACTTGAGTGTTCGTGCTACATCAACATGCTGCCCATCTTTCAATACCGAAACAATAAAATCTGTTGTCATTACTACAGGTTCTTGTGTCCTTGGATCTCTAGGGTGTTTAATCCCTAATTCTTTTGCAATTAGTAACGTTTCTTCTATAGGGAGTAGGGGATACTGCTCACGTATATCAATTATAGAATCAGAATATTCCAATAAATAAAAGTAGTTTCTTTCTAAGTCTGAAAGAAATTCATACTGCCTTTTTATTTTAATGCCCTTAAGGCGTGTTGAACGTCCAAGTGAAGATACATCCTGAATAGCTAACCATGGTTTATAATCTATTTCGACACCTTGTCCACGACCGTCTTTAAGTTTCTTTTCAGTTGAAGATGAGCGTTTACGTTTTGCGATAGGGTATCACCTCTTTCTATTCATAGTTGTGTTATGAAGAGCTTTAAGATACGAACGATGATTAGATATTTTCATAACCTTATCATTGGTTATATCTAAAACTAAGTCTTCATTTAGCTCTAGCTCTGTCATTAAATAATATTCAATCATTATTATTAAGAGCGTTGTTAATTGAAGTAGTTCATCACCTTTTACTGCTTTGTTTTTCAACTTTTCATCAAAATGAGTATTATAGTTTCTAGTATTCTTTATATCCTTTATTAAATCTTCAAAGTTGATACCTTGAGGTTTAAATAAATCATATGATCGACTATAGTTTGGATGAGAGGTGTCTTTCACTGGTCGCAATAAATCGTCTAAACGTTCATGTAAAGAAGGTTCGTTAGAAAAATTCAATTTACCTTGTAACCACGCTCTATCCTCTTCAGGTACTGACGAAATAATACTTTTTATTTTCACCTTATGTTCAATTTTAGGTAGCACCTCATTTTTTCTAGTCAGACGATGATACGCTTCCAATGCTTGAACTGCATTTAAAAAGTGTCTTTCATTTGATGTTCGTTGATAGTTAATCCCTATATATAATTCAATTACAGGCAGTAAAAGTTCATTTTTAGAGAACCAGTTTTGCATACACCTCTCAAAATTGTTAACTATTTTATCAAGTCTTATAGTAATGTCTACAAATCTCAATTTAGGTATATTTTCTAATGTCCCAATTTCAATGCCAGGTCCATAAACCACAAAGGGCAAAGTAAATTCAGCTTGATCGTCAAGTATTGGAGAAGCAATAACTTTTTCAATGTAAGTACGATTTGATGTACAGAGTGTAAGGAAATCTCTTACTTGATTAATTATATTTAGAGTGTTTTCTAAGGGGGTAGGCTTATTGAATTCTAATTTAAATTGACAAACTGTATTTATTTTAAATTCATGGGAATACTGGGACCCGTAATCTGGTTCAACATAATAAACTACGCTGAACAGAAAATCTTCATGTTTACAGTCAATATTTTTGAGAGTTTTTGCTGTGATTAAATGTCCTTTTTCTTTATCAAATTCTATCTCAATAGCTTCTTGATGTGCCCATATATCCATGTTACTCAGTTTAAAATAAACCTCTGTAACAAGTATATCTTCGGATTTTTTAAATAAAACGTCTTCCAATACATATCTACTTCTAATAATAATTTCATAGCGATTAGAATAATTATTTCCAAAAGACATTGAAACACTCTGCCCTACACTACAATCAACCAATGTAAAAGATGTTCCCTTATGTGTTTTACCATATACAACCGATGAGAAGTACGGTAGTTCGATGGCTTCTTCACTATAGAGCTTCAGTAAATATATCTTTTCTTTATGATTAATTTCAAGTATGCCATTTAGCCATGTATCACAGCCCATTACCTTCCATTTACCATACTGTATCCCATTATCTTTAGACAATTCAAATCCCCCTTGCCGAATTTTCACTCCAATAATTATCTGAAAAATAAAAAAACCTCTTAAGGATATATTATCCTAAGAGGTCATTTCTTATCAATCTTTATTATAAATTATCAATCTTTTTTAGAAATTATCGAACTTTGTTATAAATTATCAATCTTTATTTCAAATCCACAGGTGAAGCATCGCATCTTTTTTACTTATTCAACCGTAACTGACTTCGCTAAGTTTCTTGGTTTGTCAACGTCACAGTCTCTATGCAATGCTGCGTAGTAGCTGATCAGCTGTAATGGGATTACTGCTACTAGTGGTGCGAATAGATCGTGTACTTTTGGAAGTACAAAGCGGTCTCCTTCTTCTTGGAAACCTTCCATTGCGATAATGCATGGGTTTGCGCCACGTGCTACTACTTCTTTTACGTTACCACGAATGTTTAGGCTAACCGCTTGTTGAGTGGCAAGAGCGAAAATTGGTGTACCGTCCTCAATAAGTGCGATTGTACCGTGTTTTAACTCCCCACCAGCAAATCCTTCTGCTTGGATATAAGAGATTTCTTTTAGTTTTAATGCACCTTCTAAACTTACATAGAAGTCGATATTGCGTCCGATGAAGAATGCATTTCTTGTTGTTGCTAGGAATTCTTTTGCAATTTGTTCCATTTCTTCCTTGGAATCTACAATTGTTTGTACTGCATTTGCTACAATACCTAGTTCTTTCACAACTTCAAAATCTAATGATTTGCCTTGCGATTGCGCGTACACAGAAGCCGTCACCATTAGTACTGCCACTTGTGCAACATACGCTTTTGTTGATGCAACTGCGATTTCAGGACCTGCATGAAGTAACAAAGTATGATCTGCTTCACGAGAAAGAGTAGACCCAGGTACGTTTGTCATTGTAAGCGTTGGGTAACCTTTTTCTTTTATTTTCACTAGTACTTGTCTGCTATCTGCAGTTTCACCTGATTGTGTAATGAACATAAATAATGGTTTTGCAGACAGAAGTGGCATGTTGTATCCGAATTCACTCGAAATATGCACTTCCACTGGAATACCTGCAATTTTCTCAAAGTATTCTTTTCCAATTAGACCCGCATGATAACTAGTTCCTGCAGCAATAATATATAGACGATCTGCTTCATGTAGTGCCTTTAAAATAGCTGGATCTATTGTAAGCTCACCTTGTTCGTTTTGGTACGCTTGAATTATTTTACGGATTACAGCTGGCTGCTCATCCATTTCTTTTAGCATGTAGTGAGGATATGTTCCTTTTTCAATATCACTCATATCTAGCTCTGCTTTGTATGGAGCACGTTCTACTTTTGTTCCATCAAGCTTTTGAATTTCTACAGAATCTTTATGCACGATCACAATTTCTTGATCATGAAGCTCTACATATTGTTCTGTTACTTGTAGCATCGCCATTGCATCTGATGCCACTACGTTAAAGCCTTCACCAAGTCCTACAAGAAGTGGTGATTTATTTTTTGCTACATAAATTGTATTTTCATCTTCTTTATCAATTAATGCTAGTGCATATGATCCGTGAATAAGATGCAATGTTTTTCTAAGTGCATCGACAGTCGATAAACCATCATTAGCAAATTTTTCGATAAGCTGTACAATTACTTCTGTATCTGTATCAGAAGCCATTTCTACATGAGCTAAATATGCCTTTTTCATTAGGTGGTAGTTTTCAATTACACCATTATGCACAAGTGTATAGCGTTGTGTTGTACTTTGATGCGGGTGCGCATTTAACTGGTTTGGAACACCATGTGTTGCCCAACGAGTATGACCAATCCCTAGTTTTGCATCTACGTCTTCGTCTACTACGTCACGTAAATCAGCAACACGACCTTTTTCTTTGAAAACTACTACACCATCTTCATTCAGTACAGCGATTCCCGCTGAATCGTATCCACGGTACTCTAATTTCTCTAAACCTTTTAATAGAATTTCCTTTGCATCTAACTCACCAATATATCCTACAATTCCACACATAATCTATTCCTCCATTTATATACATTCAAGTCAAAATAAGCTCTCTACACTTAAAGTGCAGTAGCTCATTAAGCTAAGAATGCCTTCTTTTCCCTTTGTCATTCGATCGCTCGAATAGTTTATGGAAAAGAATTACAACCGGGCATATTACGGTCGGGAGGCATCCGCCGAATAATCGATAACCTCCACCTCGTCTGCTGAAGATACATTTCCGTCCAATTTCTTCAGCTCTGGCGCTTTAATTGTTTTCCTTGTTTTAACGCGTTTTCTTTCCCTCCATTTCTACGCGGTTGCTTACTCAAAGACTATTAAGCAACTTATTAATTATATACTCTCAGTATATTCAAGTCAATTTTACGCCTTGGGGCTAGAGACATAAATATAGAAGAGACCTAAATTAGAGCCTCTTCTTCATACGTCTATCTCCCCATAGATAACGCAAAATATATTTTGTTATTACCAAGCTGCTATTGCTCCATCCGTACGAGATTCAGTACCACCTTGGAGAACTCCTGTTTCAGCGTTTCTCCAAATAATCTGACCACGTCCAAAACTACCACCATCCGTTGTTACTTGAATGGTATGCCCTTTCCTCACTAAACTTTGTACGAGATAGTTCGGGAACTCTGGTTCTACCTGAACCGTTTTTCCTTTCAACCAATGCCAGCGCGGCATGTCTAGTGTCGCTTGAGGATTTAATAAGAAATCTACTGTATTAGTAACTACTTGGAAATGGCCTTGTGGTTGCATATATCCCCCCATTACCCCAAACGGTCCTACCGCTTTTCCATCCTTGGATAAGAAACCCGGAATGATGGTATGGTACGTTCTTTTACCTGGTTTTAAGACATTCGGATGGGATTCATCTAAAGAAAAATCATGGCCTCTGTTCTGTAATGCTATACCTGTATCGGGAATGACAATACCAGAGCCGAACCCCATATAATTACTTTGGATATAAGATATCATATTTCCTTCTTCATCCGCTGCAGCTAAATATACTGTGCCACCTTTAGGTAAATCATATGGTTCAGGATTACTAGCCTCATCTTTAATAGTGATCGATCTTTTCTTAGCATATTCTTCGGATAATAAATACTCTACACTGATAGGCATTTCTTCTGGCTCCGTAATAAACGCTTGGCCATCCATAAATGCTACTTTCATCGCCTCGATTTGTTGATGAATGGTATCCGCACATTGCCACTTAGGCTTTTCAAGATTCTTATACACATTAAGTGCCATTAGCGCCACCATCCCTTGACCATTAGGAGGGATTTCCCATACATCATAGCCTCGATAATTTACAGAAATGGGCTCTACCCATTGAGGTTTGTAGGACAACAAATCACTTTTTGATAAGTATCCACCGTGTTTTTTCATGAACGTATCTATTTGATCCGCTATTTTTCCTTCATAAAAGTCTCTTGCATTTGATTCTCCAATTGTTCGAAGCGTTTTGGCATGACATGGAGAATTCCACATCTCGCCAACCTCTGGTACTTTTCCATTCGGAGCAAAAGTTTCAAACCAGGATGTAAATTCTTCCGACGTAAATGAAGTCTTAAACTTATGGTAAGCCAACTTCCAATACTTCCCTAGTATAGGTGTTAACGGATATCCTTCTTCTGCATAGCGAATAGCTGGAAGGAGTACCTCTTTAAGTGGTAACTTTCCAAATTTCTCTGACAATGCAGCCCACGCTGCTGGTACCCCGGGTACTGTAACTGGAATAACCCCGTGCATAGGCATTTTCTCATACCCTTTTGTTCTAAGTTCTTCTGCTGAAATAGACTGAGGCGCTGGACCCGATGCATTTAACCCATGAATCTTATCTTTTGTCCAAATTAATGCAAAGGCATCTCCCCCTATCCCATTCGAAGTAGGTTCTACAACTGTAAGTGCTGCTGCTGTTGCGATTGCTGCATCGATCGCATTTCCACCATTTCTTAAAATTTCTAATCCAGCTTGCGCTGCAAGTGGTTGTGATGTTGCAACCATCCCTTTCTTGGCAAAAACGGTATGCCTTTTAGCTGGAAATGGGTGATATAAATAATCCATGTTGACCCCCCTTTTATTTTTAACCCTAGCATTCTATATTTTTGTCGTGTAAAACAGTATATTTTTAATTATATTAAAAATATAGAATATTCATATAAATGTAAAGGGAACAGCATTAATTAGCTTCAATAACCAAGACAAAATTCTAAAATTCACCATAATAAAAGCACCTTCGATTAATGGAAGGTGCTTTGTCAATTTACTATTAGCCAAGCAGTTTTACGATTTCTCTATTAAAAGCAGGGAGGTCATCCGGTGTACGGCTTGTTACAAGCTGATTTTGGCAAACGAATACTTCTTCATCATGAAAATTTGCTCCTGCATTTTCTAGGTCCACTTGAATAGACTTATAACCAGTTGCATCTCGACCTTTTAATGTCTTAGCTGTAATCAGTAATTGGGGTCCATGACAGATTGCAAAAACCGGTTTCTTTGCATCCATAAATGATTTAGCAAATTGAACAAATCGATCATCGGCACGTAGAATGTCTGGTGAAAATCCTCCAGGTATAAATAATGCGTCAAAGTCTTCTGGCTTTACATCATCTATTCCATAGTCTACCTTCAAATTAGCTTCCCCATGTTTACCTGTCACTTCTTTTCCTGCTTCTTTTTCAATAATAAATACTTCATGTCCAGCATCGTTTAATGCTTGTGCAGGGCTTGTGTATTCCACGTCCTCAAACATATTTGTGATTAATGTTGCTACTTTAGCCATTTACTCACTCCTTATCTGTTTGTTCTTTCATACTATTCCACTTATCGAAGTAGAATAAACATAAAAAAGAGTGCAGAAACTTTGTTCAAATAGGCTCTGTTAAATTAGGCTGTTGTTTTTTAGAAGAATAAATTTTGTGACGAAAATCCGCGAGACTCCTGTGGAAAAACGGACTGCAAAGACCCCCAAGCGGGCATAGGTTCGCCACATCCATGTGGCAACGGATTCCTGACCAACAGCCTGTTGCCCTGAGGAGGCTTGACAGTTCGTCCGCGGCAAGCGAGAGGATTTTCGTCCATAACAGCATGATCATTTAACAAACCCTCCAAATAAAAAAATCCGGCAATATGCCGGATTTCCGTATTATTTATTCTGCTAAGCCCATTTCAGCATTTACTACTTCTACAATACGATTTACGTAGGTTTCGCAGTCTTCTGCAGACGCTGCTTCTACCATTACTCGTACAAGAGGTTCTGTGCCAGAAGGACGCACAAGTATGCGACCATTGCCAGCCATTTCGGATTCTACTTCATTTATAATAGCTGCTACTTTTTCATTTTCAGTAACTGCATGCTTATCAGTCACGCGTACATTTACTAGCTTTTGAGGATAAATTGTCATCTCAGATGCCAGCTCTGAAAGTTTTTTTCCTGTTACTTTCATGATATTCACGAGTTGTAAACCAGTTAATAAACCGTCGCCTGTTGTATTGTAGTCTAAGAATACGATATGTCCGGACTGTTCCCCACCTAGGTTATAGCCATTCTTTTTCATTTCTTCTACCACGTAACGATCTCCTACTGCCGTTTTCACACTTGTCATGTTATGTGCTTCTAATGCTTTATAAAAGCCCATATTACTCATGACAGTGGACACTACTGTATTTTTATTTAAACGACCGTTCGTATTTAAATATTTTGCACATATATACATAATTTGATCGCCATCTACAATTTGGCCTTTTTCATCTACTGCAATTAGACGATCACCATCTCCGTCAAAGGCAAGACCTACATCTGCTCCTTTTTCTAAAACGAATTTCGCTAAGCCTTCTGGATGTGTAGATCCAACGCCTTCATTAATATTCAAGCCATTTGGAGATGAACCCATTGTTGATAAATCAGCATCTAAATCAGCGAATACATGTGTTCCAAGGGAAGAAGTTGATCCATTTGCACAATCTAATGCAACATGAATTCCTATGAACTCTTCGTCAATTGTTTGCTTCAAATATTGAATGTATTTCTGTCCGCCTTCAAAGTAATCAGACACCGACCCTACACCTTCACCAGTAGGACGTGGAAGCTCATCCACTTCAGCATCAATTAATTGTTCTATTTCTAACTCCTGCTCATCTGAAAGCTTAAATCCATCAGCTCCGAAAAATTTAATTCCGTTATCTGCTACTGGATTATGAGAAGCTGAGATCATTACTCCTGCCTCTGCACTCATCACTCTTGTTAAATAAGCAACACCAGGTGTGCTAATAACACCTAAACGCATTACTTCTACTCCAACTGATAAAAGACCTGCAACAAGTGCTCCTTCTAGCATATGGCCTGATACGCGTGTATCACGGCCTATTAATACTTTTGCGCGTTCTTTAGCTTCTCTTGTTAAAATATAACCGCCAATACGACCTAATTTAAACGCAAGCTCTGGTGTTAACTCTGAATTTGCTACTCCTCTAACGCCATCTGTCCCAAAATATTTTCCCATTTAATCTTCTCTCCTTAACTACCTGTTATCCTGTGTATTAAGCTTCTTTTATCGTTAGTTTTGCCTCTGTTTCAGATGTTACCCATTCTACACCAGCTGGGCCATCAATTTGAATAGGGAGAGCTACTTCTCCAACTTCTGAATTTTGAGCATCTACGTATACTGAAAAATTGTCAGACTGGACATTTTCTAAAGCTTCGGGTGTCCCTTTTGCTACAACAGAGATAACTCCATCTACAGGCGTATTAAAATTACTTTGTAACTGCTCCGGCAGACCCTTTACAGCTATTGTCACTTGCTCAAATGATTTCTCTGTCACACCAGAAGTTACATCTTTTTCTTCTTCTTCTTCTCCCTGTTGTTCAGGTGGAGGAGGAGCCGGTATGACATCTCCTATAATTTTAATCTTATCTAACGATAATTTCGTTACACCTTCAGGAACTACTAACTTCACATCAAAACTACCCGCATCTTCTATTTTACTTACATCTACATCTACATTTAACTGCTCTATTTTATCTAACACTGGACGAGGTCCATACAAACGTACCGTTTCCACATTAGTTGATAAACCATTAATCGTTACACCTTCTTTAGGTGTACCTTGTTTTAAGAGGACTACTGGAACGTCTTTGCTATATTCTTCAACCTTCACTTTTACTTGGACAGTTTTCGGTTCGACCGATACATCTAATTTATTTAAATCAGCATCAAGAACTCGAACGTTTGCATCTTGTTCAAAGGACTTACTGATCCCTTGATCTCCCACAATCGTAGCTTTTACATAGTCTATGCTTTCAATGATACTCTTTGCTCCTGTAATCGTTACTTTTTTAGGTTCAACGTCATAGGATTTTACCACGTAATTCTCTGCTAATAAGCCCTCATTCATATCTATCTCTACATTAAACTCTTCCGAAATACGTTCTTCTATGACTACATCTACATAGAGCGGATCCGTACGTACCTTTAGCTTTTCAGAAAAATTCTCATTGGATACAGCAACCCGATGTTTCCCAATGGATAAATCCCTAAGATCTACAAACACTTTATAGTCTTTCATCACCTTTGAAGACAAGACAAGTGGTGAAGGTCCTTCTATATTTACATTTACAGTCTCGGGTACACCTGTTACGACTAAACTATCATCATCATAATATACTTCCACTGGCACATCACGAAGAACATCTACTGTTGTGCCACTTGTATTCATGTTATCTTTTTCCATTTCAGATTTTACAGAAACAAACAGCAATATGGCTAAAGTAAGTGCAATTATTCGCAAAAACCATGGATTATCCATCATTTTATCCATTTTGTTTCCCCCTCCACAACCATTTAGAAGAAGTTACTTGTTCCTCCGTTGGTCCAAACCAAAGACGTTTTAAGTGAACCTTAAATTCTTCCATGGATAAATTTCGATGGAGGTCCCCATTAGATGTTAAGCTGACTGCTCCGGTTTCTTCCGATACGACAATTGTAATAGCGTCTGTCACTTCGCTTAAACCTATTGCAGCCCGATGCCTCGTTCCTAGCTCCTTGGAGATAAAGGGACTTTCAGATAATGGTAAATAACATCCTGCCGAAGTAATATTATTTTTTTGAACAATTACTGCACCATCATGTAGTGGTGTATTTGGAATAAAAATGTTAATCATTAATTCCGAAGTAAGGTGTGCATTTAATTGTATTCCTGTTTCAATATATTCTGTTAAACCGGTTTCTCTTTCAATAGAGATTAGTGCTCCAATTCTGCGTTTCGCCATATAGCTGACGGATTTAGTCATGGCCTCTATTAAACGGCTTTGCTCTTCTTCTACTTGCATCGAGCTTCTCGAGAATAGTTTACCCCTACCTATTTGTTCCAGTGCTCTTCTAATTTCAGGTTGGAAAATAATAATGATTGCTAAAAATCCAAAATTAATAACTTGCTCTAACATCCAACCAAGCGTATTTAAGCCTAAAAAGTCAGTCACGACACGAGCAATGACAATGACAAATATCCCTTTTAATAATTGAACAGCTTTTGTTCCTTTAATAAGGGTTATAATTTTATAAATAACAAACCAGACAAATAGAACATCCAAAATGTTTACAATAACGTTTACTGGCATTAAGTCTGAAAATTGCTCCATAAACGACATGTGGCATCCCCCACTTTTCATCACGAATCCATATACAGTAAGTATAACACAGTTACGGAATTCTCTACCTTTTGGGACGAAAAAAGTCTATCCAAAGTTCCGGATAGACTTCTTCTTATTTCGATTCTTCCTTATCGAAAAATGACATGACCTCTTTAGCGCCATCTTTTATCTGGAACCAAAGCCAGTCAAATACTTTGTTAATCTCTTCCGTTTTTCCCGTAATAACAGCTGTAGAAGCCATATACTTTGATCCGTTAATGATCGTTAAATTTCCATCTAATTCTCCGTCAATCCTAACATTTCCATTTTTCACAACAAGATCACCTTTTACGACTTGTCCTTCGGGAACAATAACTGTTTCACCCTCGACGATGACGTTTGCTTGCTTGGTAAAAGAAAATTGCTGCTCATCATTAAAATTGGTAAAAAGCGCACTACTCATAAACAAGAAGAATAATGCTGCTGCAGTAAGAACTGGATGATGACGCAACCATCTGCTAACACCAGCGTGGGACTTTTCTTTCGGAAGTCTCGCCATTACTGAATGAGTGAAGGCATTTGGTGCCTCTATATGAGCTGCTCCTTTGATAAAAGCAACTACATCGCTTAGCTCATGCATATGTTTCTGACAATCCACGCATGATTGCAAATGAGATTTAAGTTCCAGCTCATGTTCACGGCTAATTTCGCCATCTAAATATTCATGCATAAAGTGAACAATTCGTTCTGGACACGCATTCATCGTGATTCCCTCCTATTAAAAATTCGGTTGTTTGCTTAATTGTTTTCTAAGCGCTTCTCGACCTCTATGAATTCTTGTTTTTACTGTTCCAAGTGGTAATTCTAATATCTCACTTATTTCTTGTAAAGATAATTCCTCCATATATTTCAGTACGATGGCCGATCTATATTTATCAGGAAGTCGACTTATCTCATATTGAATTCGATCCTGCAATTCGAGCTTCATCAGTTCTTCTTCAGGAAGTTCTTCTGCAGCAGCTATTTGTGAGTACATATCTAGACCCTCAGTACCCTTTACCTCTGCGTCTAAATAAAGATCAGGCTTTTTTTTACGAATACGGTCGATGCATAAATTCGTCGCGATTCTGTACAGCCAAGTTGAGAATTTTCTTTTCTGATCAAACGTGTGTATGTTTATAAAGGCTCGCACAAATGCTTCCTGCGATATATCTTCTGCCTCATGACGATTTCCTAGCATGCGATAACACACTTGAAATAGTCTATGTTGATACAGGTCGACAATCTCCGCGAATGCGTCTTTATCGCCTTTTAACACTTGTTTTATTCGTTTGTTCACTAACGCATCCATCGTGATTTCCCCTCCGCTCCATGCGGCTGTCTTTACCTATACGGATAAAGGCTTCAACAGGTTTCATTTTTTATGTATTCATTATTTCAATTTTATCAAAAATTTGGAACTCTGTGTTGATAATAAAAAAAAGAAAAAGCAGACAAGTGTCTGCTTCTAGATTAAAAACAAAATTTATATTCAAAAGTAAGTGGCTTTAAACTAAACTTTCCCCAAACAAAGAGCCCATAAGAGCAACTGCAACATCTGCTGTTTTATTTTTTTCATCTAATATTGGGTTTACTTCTACAAATTCAGCAGATGTAATGAGATTGGACGAGTACAGCATTTCCATTGCTAAATGACTTTCGCGATAGCTGATGCCTCCTGGGACAGGAGTGCCGACACCTGGTGTATAAAGTGGGTCTATTCCATCCAAGTCTAAAGAAAGATGTACACCATCTACTTCGCGTTCTTGAAAATACGCAATCGTTTGGTTCATCACTTCTGTCATCCCAAGCTTATCGATTTCATGCATGGAAAAGACTTTGATGCCTTTTTCTTTAATTAATTCTCGCTCTCCTGGATCCACAGAACGCGCACCAATGATTACGATATTTTCTGGTTTAACTTTTGGAGAATAATTACGAATGTTTACTAAATCTTCATGACCTAATCCGATACTTATTGCAAGCGGCATCCCATGTATATTTCCTGATGGAGAAGTTTCCGCAGTATTTAAATCCGCATGTGCATCATACCAAATAACACCAAGGTTCTTGAAGCGATCCGCAAGACCAGCAAGTGTCCCAATAGCAATACTATGATCGCCACCAAGTACTAGTGGGAATTGCCCTTCTACTAAAACTTCGTGCACTTTATTTGCTAATGCAGCATTCCCCTCAATAACTTCTTCTAAGTTACGTAAATGGGTATTAGGAGATTGTTCTTTTCTAGTATGACTTATCGGAATATCGCCTTCATCTTTCACAGAATGACCAAGATCTTTTAGACGTTCGACTACCCCTGCATAACGGATGGCGCTTGGCCCCATATCAACGCCACGTCTATTTTGTCCAAGGTCCATTGGTACTCCAATAATAGATAGATTTAACTTATTCATTATTATTACCCCTTTCAGTTCATACATCTATTGTAATCCCCAATAGGTAGTTGGCTCAACCTCACAATATTATGAGTATTTATTCATTAATTGAACAAGTTGACCTTTTACTTCGGACCATTCGCTATCTACAACGGAATAAACGACCGCATTTCTCATATTACCATTAGATCGTATTCGTTCATTACGAAGTATCCCTTCTTTTATACCACCTATTCGTTCTATTGCTCGTTGTGAAGCTATATTTTGCTCATCTGTTTTAAATTGGACACGAAACATTCCTAACGTCTCAAAGCAATATTTCAAAAGCAAGTATTTGCATACCGTATTCACATGCGTGCGCTGAAATTTTTTTGCGTAAAAAGTGGAGCCTATTTCACAAGCATGATTTGTATGATCTATTCCGTAAATACGAGTAGTACCCATTATTTCTTTTGTATTTGTGTCTTCCACCACAAATGCAAACGCAGTTTTATCGATTCTCATTTGCTTAATACCAACTTGCAGCCATTTCTCAAGTTGCTCTAGATTTTCAATTTTATTCAACATAAATTCAAAAATTTCAGGTTCATAAAGTTCCCATAAGAACGGAAAATCCATTTGTGTTAATGGTCGAAGGGTTACGTCCCCATAGATAATTTTTTCTCCCAAAACTCAACACCTCGCATTTTTTATTTCATCATAACGATAAGTAGGTACTATTGAAAAGAAATTTTTTTTTGAGAAACAAGGAATACTCCGTTAGAAGGCAAGAAAAAACCCTTTCCAAGTACTAAGGAAAGGGTTACTTTAATATAAAATTATGGAGCCTAGCGGGATCGAACCGCTGACCTCCTGCGTGCAAGGCAGGCGCTCTCCCAGCTGAGCTAAGGCCCCTAAATCATAAAAGCTTTGTAAGGTCATGGCTGGGGTACCTGGATTCGAACCAGGGCATGACGGAATCAAAATCCGTTGCCTTACCGCTTGGCTATACCCCAATAAACTGGTGGAGGGGGACGGATTCGAACCGCCGAACCCTAAGGAGCGGATTTACAGTCCGCCGCGTTTAGCCACTTCGCTACCCCTCCAAAGCTAAGTATAAAAATAATATGGTGGAGGATGACGGGCTCGAACCGCCGACCCTCTGCTTGTAAGGCAGATGCTCTCCCAGCTGAGCTAATCCTCCTGGGTTTTATTAATTGTCCAATAAGAAAAACCGGACAATAATGATAATAACATACTTTTCCCTTAAGGACAAGTACTTTAAAACACTTTTTTACTTTTTTTAAGAAAGCTTCCAACCGGATTTG
The DNA here is from genome assembly GCF_038005325.1 of Psychrobacillus sp. FSL H8-0484. Classification (NCBI taxonomy): domain Bacteria; kingdom Bacillati; phylum Bacillota; class Bacilli; order Caryophanales; family Bacillaceae; genus Psychrobacillus; species Psychrobacillus sp. FSL H8-0484. The sequence goes on from NZ_JBBOSZ010000001.1 coordinate 3,934,423, forward strand.
AACCGGTGACCTCTTCCTTACCATGGAAGCACTCTACCTACTGAGCTATGGAAGCAAAAAAAATGGCTCCGAAGGTAGGACTCGAACCTACGACCAATCGATTAACAGTCGATTGCTCTACCACTGAGCTACTTCGGAACGTATTATCTAATTAAAGTACAAATATAATTATAGCAAGTCCACTATAAATTTCAAGCTAATTTTTATATTTTTTTCCTAATTTATAGTGTGAAATTAATTAAAGTGAAAAAGAAGGATAAACTGGTCCGTTGAAGGGATGACTATGAACTCTTTTTTGAATAAAACCTATTGAAATAGTACCCCTTAAGGAAATATTTTTTAAAAATAAGTAGCTTTTCTTACCGTAAATGTATGAACAAGACTATATCCTGAGATGAAGCGAGACCAAATGACGCATAACTAAGACCAATCCAACCAAATAAAAAAACATCAAAAAAAGCCGCGATCGATTTCCTGGTAACGACTTCTTAGTGCCCAGCGACGTCCTACTCTTGCAGGGGGAAACCCCAAACTACCATTGGCGCTGAAGAGCTTAACTTCTGTGTTCAGGCTGCGAAAGCAGATGGACGGTAGATTTATTCATCTTCCGTAGTCATTCGGTTCTCACGTAGGCTATACGCTCGGAGACTCTCTTCTTGCTTCTTCGAACTTTTTGCCTCTCCACTTTCTCGCACACTTCTCTATAAATAAAGTACATGTTGCCTTCGGTCTTCTTTTTCGAATACAAAAAAAGCCGCGACCGATTACTCGGTAACGACTTCTTGATGCCCAGCGACGTCCTACTCTTGCAGGGGGAAACCCCCAACTACCATCGGCGCTGAAGAGCTTAACTTCCGTGTTCGGTATGGGAACGGGTGTGACCTCTTCGCCATCATCACTAGACCTTGAGTTGTTCACTCAAAACTGGATAAAAGACATTGAATTCTTCAAATTCTATTTTGGTTAAGTCCTCGATCGATTAGTATTCGTCAGCTGCACGTGTCGCCACGCTTCCACCCCGAACCTATCTACCTCATCGTCTTTGAGGGATCTTACTTACTTGCGTAATGGGAAATCTCATCTTGAGGGGGGCTTCGTGCTTAGATGCTTTCAGCACTTATCCCGTCCACACATAGCTACCCAGCGATGCTCTTGGCAGAACAACTGGTACACCAGCGGTGTGTCCATCCCGGTCCTCTCGTACTAAGGACAGCTCCTCTCAAATTTCCTACGCCCACGACGGATAGGGACCGAACTGTCTCACGACGTTCTGAACCCAGCTCGCGTACCGCTTTAATGGGCGAACAGCCCAACCCTTGGGACCGACTACAGCCCCAGGATGCGATGAGCCGACATCGAGGTGCCAAACCTCCCCGTCGATGTGGACTCTTGGGGGAGATAAGCCTGTTATCCCCGGGGTAGCTTTTATCCGTTGAGCGATGGCCCTTCCATGCGGAACCACCGGATCACTAAGCCCGTCTTTCGACCCTGCTCGACTTGTAGGTCTCGCAGTCAAGCTCCCTTCTGCCTTTACACTCTTCGAATGATTTCCAACCATTCTGAGGGAACCTTTGGGCGCCTCCGTTACACTTTAGGAGGCGACCGCCCCAGTCAAACTACCCGCCTGACACTGTCTCCTACCCGGGTTACGGGTATGGGTTAGAATTTCAATACAACCAGGGCAGTATCCCACCGACGCCTCCTCCGAAGCTGGCGCTCCGGGCTCTAAGGCTCCTGCCTATCCTGTACAAGTTGCACCAAAATTCAATATCAAGCTATAGTAAAGCTCCACGGGGTCTTTCCGTCCTGTCGCGGGTAACCTGCATCTTCACAGGTACTATAATTTCACCGAGTCTCTCGTTGAGACAGTGCCCAGATCGTTACGCCTTTCGTGCGGGTCGGAACTTACCCGACAAGGAATTTCGCTACCTTAGGACCGTTATAGTTACGGCCGCCGTTTACTGGGGCTTCAATTCGCACCTTCGCTTGCGCTAAGCACTCCTCTTAACCTTCCAGCACCGGGCAGGCGTCAGCCCCTATACTTCACCTTACGGTTTTGCAGAGACCTGTGTTTTTGCTAAACAGTCGCCTGGGCCTATTCACTGCGGCTCTTCTAGGCTATTCACCCAAAAGAGCACCCCTTCTCCCGAAGTTACGGGGTCATTTTGCCGAGTTCCTTAACGAGAGTTCTCTCGCTCACCTTAGGATTCTCTCCTCGACTACCTGTGTCGGTTTGCGGTACGGGCACCTATCACCTCGCTAGAGGCTTTTCTTGGCAGTGTGAAATCAGGAACTTCGGACTAAGTCCTCGCCATCACAGCTCAATGTTATAGAATGCGGATTTTCCTACATTCACACCTTACTGCTTGGACGTGCATAACCAACAGCACGCTTACCCTATCCTTCTGCGTCCCCCCATTACTCAAACGGTGGTTTGGTGGTACAGGAATATCAACCTGTTGTCCATCGTCTACGCCTATCGGCCTCGACTTAGGTCCCGACTAACCCTGAGCGGACGAGCCTTCCTCAGGAAACCTTAGTCATACGGTGGACGGGATTCTCACCCGTCTTTCGCTACTCATACCGGCATTCTCACTTCTAAGCGCTCCACCAGTCCTTCCGGTCTGACTTCAACGCCCTTAGAACGCTCTCCTACCACTGATACCAAAGGTATCAATCCACAGCTTCGGTGATTTGTTTAGCCCCGATACATTTTCGGCGCAGCGTCACTCGACCAGTGAGCTATTACGCACTCTTTAAATGATGGCTGCTTCTAAGCCAACATCCTGGTTGTCTAAGCAACGCCACATCCTTTTCCACTTAACAAATACTTTGGGACCTTAGCTGGTGGTCTGGGCTGTTTCCCTCTTGACTACGGATCTTATCACTCGCAGTCTGACTCCCAAACATAAATCATTGGCATTCGGAGTTTGTCTGAATTCGGTAACCCGGGATGGGCCCCTAGTCCAAACAGTGCTCTACCTCCAAGATTCTTAACGTTTGAGGCTAGCCCTAAAGCTATTTCGGAGAGAACCAGCTATCTCCAGGTTCGATTGGAATTTCTCCGCTACCCACACCTCATCCCCGCACTTTTCAACGTGCGTGGGTTCGGACCTCCAGTAAGTGTTACCTTACCTTCATCCTGGACATGGGTAGATCACCTGGTTTCGGGTCTACGACCACATACTCATTCGCCCTATTCAGACTCGCTTTCGCTGCGGCTCCGTCTTCTCAACTTAACCTTGCATGTAATCGTAACTCGCCGGTTCATTCTACAAAAGGCACGCTATCACCCATTAACGGGCTCTAACTACTTGTAGGCACACGGTTTCAGGATCTATTTCACTCCCCTTCCGGGGTGCTTTTCACCTTTCCCTCACGGTACTGGTTCACTATCGGTCACTAGGTAGTATTTAGCCTTGGGAGATGGTCCTCCCAGATTCCGACGGAATTTCACGTGTTCCGCCGTACTCAGGATACACTCAAGAGAGAATGAACTTTTGACTACGGGGCTTTTACCCTATCCTGCGGACCTTTCCAGATCGCTTCGTCTAGCTCATTCCTTTGTAACTCTATGTAGAGTGTCCTACAACCCCAAGAGGCAAGCCTCTTGGTTTGGGCTATTCCCGTTTCGCTCGCCGCTACTCAGGGAATCGATTTTTCTTTCTCTTCCTCCAGGTACTTAGATGTTTCAGTTCCCTGGGTGTGCCACAGATACGCTATGTATTCACGTAAATGTACTGCTCCATTACGAACAGTGGGTTTCCCCATTCGGAAATCTCCGGATCAAAGCTCACTTACAGCTCCCCGAAGCATATCGGTGTTAGTGCCGTCCTTCTTCGGCTCCTAGTGCCAAGGCATTCACCGTGCGCCCTTATTAACTTAACCTAATATGGCTTCCAATTACTTGGAGTCCATTCAAAATTAGTAGTTAAAAGTACTACACAACATATAATCACCGAAGTGATTATAAATTGAATTTCTTGAATTTGTTTCTTTCAATGTCGTTTTATCCAGTTTTCAAAGAACAAGTTTTCAAATGCTCATAAAAATGAACATTCAAAACTGAACTGCAAAACGTTAAGATACAGATAAAAATCTGTATTCCGTAATATATCCTTAGAAAGGAGGTGATCCAGCCGCACCTTCCGATACGGCTACCTTGTTACGACTTCACCCCAATCATCTGTCCCACCTTCGGCGGCTGGCTCCCGTAAGGGTTACCCCACCGACTTCGGGTGTTACAAACTCTCGTGGTGTGACGGGCGGTGTGTACAAGGCCCGGGAACGTATTCACCGTGGCATGCTGATCCACGATTACTAGCGATTCCGGCTTCATGTAGGCGAGTTGCAGCCTACAATCCGAACTGAGAACGGTTTTATGGGATTAGCTCACCCTCGCGGGGTTGCGACCCTCTGTACCGTCCATTGTAGCACGTGTGTAGCCCAGGTCATAAGGGGCATGATGATTTGACGTCATCCCCACCTTCCTCCGGTTTATCACCGGCAGTCACCTTAGAGTGCCCAACTAAATGCTGGCAACTAAGATCAAGGGTTGCGCTCGTTGCGGGACTTAACCCAACATCTCACGACACGAGCTGACGACAACCATGCACCACCTGTCACCGCTGTCCCCGAAGGGAAAGATCTATCTCTAGAACGGTCAGCGGGATGTCAAGACCTGGTAAGGTTCTTCGCGTTGCTTCGAATTAAACCACATGCTCCACCGCTTGTGCGGGCCCCCGTCAATTCCTTTGAGTTTCAGTCTTGCGACCGTACTCCCCAGGCGGAGTGCTTAATGCGTTAGCTGCAGCACTAAGGGGCGGAAACCCCCTAACACTTAGCACTCATCGTTTACGGCGTGGACTACCAGGGTATCTAATCCTGTTTGCTCCCCACGCTTTCGCGCCTCAGCGTCAGTTACAGACCAGAAAGCCGCCTTCGCCACTGGTGTTCCTCCAAATCTCTACGCATTTCACCGCTACACTTGGAATTCCGCTTTCCTCTTCTGTACTCAAGTCCCCCAGTTTCCAATGACCTTCCACGGTTGAGCCGTGGGATTTCACATCAGACTTAAAGGACCGCCTGCGCGCGCTTTACGCCCAATAATTCCGGACAACGCTTGCCACCTACGTATTACCGCGGCTGCTGGCACGTAGTTAGCCGTGGCTTTCTAATAAGGTACCGTCAAGGTACGAGCAGTTACTCTCGTACTTGTTCTTCCCTTACAACAGAGTTTTACGATCCGAAAACCTTCTTCACTCACGCGGCATTGCTCCATCAGACTTTCGTCCATTGTGGAAGATTCCCTACTGCTGCCTCCCGTAGGAGTCTGGGCCGTGTCTCAGTCCCAGTGTGGCCGATCACCCTCTCAGGTCGGCTACGCATCGTCGCCTTGGTAGGCCGTTACCCTACCAACTAGCTAATGCGCCGCGGGCCCATCCTGTAGTGACAGCCGAAACCGTCTTTTAACATTTCCACATGTGAGGAAATGGATTATTTGGTATTAGCCCCGGTTTCCCGGAGTTATCCCAATCTACAGGGCAGGTTGCCCACGTGTTACTCACCCGTCCGCCGCTAAATCAGAAGAAGCAAGCTTCTTCGTCATTCGCTCGACTTGCATGTATTAGGCATGCCGCCAGCGTTCGTCCTGAGCCAGGATCAAACTCTCCATAATAGAGAACTTAAAAAGCTCATTTTTTTTGCTGGCATCATCATTAAATGATGTCAAAAATTGTTGCTATCAAACTAACCGAAGTTAGTCTTTCAAGCTATATGTCTTAACGTTTTGCATGTTCAGTTTTCAATGTTCATGTTGTTGATGTTGCCGCTTTGTTTTGGCGACCTTTGTATCTTAACATCGTTTTAACATGAATGTCAACACTAAATCATAAAATAAATTAAAACGATTGGAAAAGGTGTGTGTTCAGTTGAATAAGAAGTTGTTGTTAGTAGGGCCATTAATGCTTTTATTTGTTCTTCTGTTGTTTATTATTCCAAGTAATTACTCTTCTATACTTCCTGTTTTTCAGGTTACAGAAAAACCAAGTGTTATTTCAAAAGGGACATATGGGAACACAGCTACGATTGATTTGACCTTTGGTAAAGAAGAAATAGAGACACTCTTAAACAGTTTAGAAGCTCCTTATCCACAGTTTTTCATGAGTATAGAATGGATTGAACGATCTGAAACCATTTTAGAACTTATGAAAGAAAAGCATATGCCGATTGGACTTTTAGGCCAAGAAGGTTCTAACTATATAGAGAATCCTGTTTTATTCAAAAAAGAGATCGAGCGATTTGAGCGTGCTATTGGGGAAAAGCCACTTTGGTTTCGAACAAAAGATTATGAATTTCCAATGGAGCTCCAACAGAGTGCTTGGCAAGAGGAAGTGAATTTACTTGGCTCAAGTAAGTATTGGGGAAAAGGGAACCTAGTATTAGAAAAAGGAGATATTCTCTCAGTTCCAATGCATCAAGAGGAAAAAGTAGAAATAGACCAACTCACAAAATTTCTGAAATCACAACCATTTATTACGATTGAACAAAATTTATTTGCACTAAATATGAAAAAGAAGTCATATCCTGAATAAGAAAAAACTGCTCCGACATTTAGTCAGGGCAGTTTTCTTTTATTTTGTTTTTACAGCGGCTGCTTCTCTTCTTGCTTTTCTGCGAGCTTCTAGCTTTGAACGGTCTTCATCCGATTTTGCATTATATTTTGGCAAAGCTAATAATTGGAATGCATTTACTGCAAGAATCGGGAATAGTAATAATGTTACCCAGCTATCTACATTGTCAGCTCTTACCATAAGTACAGGTAACCATTCAAGTGTCGAAACAACAACCATAAAGAATAAAGCAGATATAAGAGCATGTTTTTTTGTCATATTGGCTTTTACTATCGCAACCACTACTGAGGTGATGATTAAAACCGCAAGTAAAATTACGTATAGCCATATTTGCTCTGTTGTTTCCGCATTAGGTCTAAATCGAAACATAATTAAATCAAAAATCACGAATGCAATAATTAGTAACTGAACCCAATTCCATAGGGTGAGAGTTCTAAAAATATTAACACCCATTTGATGAATGGTTAAATAAGCAAAGTAACCCATTTGTGCAATTACACTTACTGTAAAGCCCATTACTACCATAAACGCGAGAGCAGCAAAAAACTCACTCCATTGTCCTGCTTCATAATATTTCGCGAAGGCGTCATCCCAACGTATAAATAAACCTAAAACACCTGTTATTAAGCCACCAATTAGCATGGCATTCATAAAGAATTTAAACCAATTTCGTATAGTCACAGCAAGATTTCCTCCATCTTCTCTATTTCCTCTTTAAATTGTAACAACCATTTCACCAAAAATCTATTTCTTCGTAGATGCTATACATATTTCTGTAACAGATGTGAACAATAATCGAAAGGATGGTGATATAAATGAAATATTTCGCCCTTATTTTATTGAGTCTTGGGCTTCTTGCTGGTTGTAGCGGCACTCCTTCTACTCCTCCTTCCTATGAGGAGAATAAAAAAATGATGATTGACGCTTTGCAATCAGAGGATGGAAAAAAGGCAATCCAAAAACTCTTAGAAGATCCCAAATTTAAAGAGTTGTTAGTCATTGATAGCGAGCAAGTGAAGAAATCTGTTGAGAAAACAATGTTGTCCAAAGAAGCAGAAGATTTTTGGAAGGAAATTTACCAAGACCCTAAATTTACAGAGACAATGGCAAAAAGTATGATGAAACAACAAGAAGAGTTGATGAAATCTTTAATGAAGGACCCAACTTACTTAAAAGATTTAGAAAGCTTTTTTGGTTCAGCCGATATGAAAAAGGAATTAGAAAAAATTCTTAAATCCACCGATATGCGAAAAGAAATGGAAAAAGTGGTAGAAGAAACAATTAAAAGCCCTTTATTGCAAACAAAGTGGCAGAAATTGATTGAAGAAGCTGGCTCACAAAGCGGAGGTGGATCTTCTTCTGGTGGTGATTCCTCAAAGGATAAACAAGGTGATTCAGCAAAATAAGGCCGCTCCATTTCTGGAAACGGCCTTTTTCTTATGCTTTTTCAATAACTTTCTGAGCAATTTCTAAATAAATTTTTCCTATTTCATGCGTCTCTGCATATACAGAAGGTGCAAAGTCAATATCATTCCAATCTGGTTGACCTAATGGAAGTTGTCCAATTAATTCTGTGCGCAGTTCGTCCGCAAGTTTTGGTCCGCCACCTTTACCGAAGACGAATTCTCGTTCTCCTGTAGACTTAGCCTCATACCACGACATATTTTCTATAACCCCAAGAATTTCATGGTCTGTTTGTAGAGCCATTGCCCCTGCTCTAGCAGCAACGAAAGCCGCTGTCGGATGTGGTGTTGTTACAACAATTTCTTTAGATGCCGGTAACATTTGGTGAATATCTAATGCAACATCACCTGTACCGGGAGGAAGATCTAATAGTAAAAAGTCTAATTCGCCCCATTCTACGTCTTTAAAGAATTGGTCTAATACCTTTCCAAGCATTGGTCCACGCCATACGACTGGTGTATTATTTTCCACAAAGAATCCCATCGAAATAACCTTTACTCCTTTTCGTTCTACAGGAATAATTCGATCTTCTTTAATTTGTGGTGTATCTTTTACCCCCATCATATCTGGCACACTAAAGCCATAAATATCTGCGTCTACTAAACCAACTTTTTTTCCTAAACGCGCAAGTGCTACAGCTAAATTTACAGATACTGTTGATTTACCAACTCCACCTTTACCAGATGCAATAGAGATAATTTTCACTTTGCTATTTGGAGAAAGAATACTTTCATTGTCACTTTCTTTTGCTTGACCTCGGAATTGTTCCAATACCTCTTTTGAAAGTTCTTCAAAACGAATACCAACTGTAGCAGCTCCAGCGTTTTTTAACACTTCCACTACTTTTCCTTGCAATTGCATTTGTTCCGCAGAGTTAATCTTAGCGATAGCTAATTTCACACTAACATGATTTTTTTCTTCTTTTATCGATACTTCTGAAATTCCGTTTGTTTCATCTAGAGTTCTATGTAAAAATGGATCATTTAATTCCCCAAGTAACGTACGAACTTGTTGCTCATTAATCATTTGTAGACACTCCCTTTTTAGATAAACTATTCGCATTATAGTATACCATACACGAGTGTCTACAATCCTAATCATTGGCTCAGTACATATTATCTTCTACGAAACGGCGTACACCTTCTGCAATTGCATCAACCATTTGATTTTGGTATTTGTCTGATTTTAACAGTTCTCTTTCTTCATTATTACTTAAGAACCCTGTTTCTACTAATACTGCCGGTGCCTTTGCCTTTTTCAGAATATAGACCTGTTTAATCGATAGAGCTTCTCTTTCCGTGTTACCTATATTTTTTCGGATGGAACCTTGAATGGATTTAGCTAATAGCTCTCCGCCCTCGTGTCCTTGTGCGTGATAAAATACTTGCGCACCTCTCCATCTCTCTTCAGGAACGGCATTTACATGTAAACTTAAAACAATATCTGCTTCCGAGTTATTCATAATTTCTTCACGAAGAAGCAAGTCCGCACGCTTCCTAGCACGTGTAGTTGGGAAATCTTCATCAGGAGTGTGCTCGGATAACGCATCTCCTTCTTTTGTGCGAGTCATCACAACTGTTGCTCCTTGCGCTTTTAGTTGTTTCTGTAATTTGAGAGACATGGCTAGTGTAATATCTCGTTCAACTGTTTCTCCATGGCTTGCACCACCATCAATCCCACCATGTCCTGGATCAATGACAATTTTAACTCCACTTAATGGATCAGGTAGGAAAAAACCAACATCACTTGCTCTAGTTCCGTATACAACTGCAAGTAAGGAAATCAAAAACAATACGCTGATAGTTAGCCACTTTTTCAGGTTCATCGCTCCTTTTTCACTCATTATACGTATGAGGGACAAAGAGTATGATTATAATTGTTTCTGTATTTTGGAGCTAAAATAAAAGGATGGAATAGCAAGTAACGTGATAAATCCTATGATTGTAAAGACAAGTACTCCGCTATCCAAGCTGTCTAAAAGAACCCCGCCTAAAATTGGCCCAGCTATCCCTCCGATAGACTTCACCCCCGATAGAGCAAAATACGTTCCTTTTTCATGATCAGCACACATTCCATCCAGATGGATATCCACCATCGTGAAGACTAATACTTCTCCAGTAGTAAAAATGATCATAGAAATAATTAAGATAAAAATGTGCTCACTCAGCCCAAAGAAAAACAAACCTACGGATAATAACCCACTGCCAATCATCAAGGAAGTCGTTGTACTTATTGTTTCTCCAAGCTTATAAACGAAATATTGAATGACTAATACGGTAATGGCATTTGTTGTGATGAGCCACGCAAAATATTGAATCGCCAGCTCGTGATGAAATGTTTTTCCTAAGTACTGACTAAATGTAGAATCAAATTGACTGTAACCAAAGCTAATGAAGATCAGTGCTAACACAAATATTCCAAATGCATAATCTTTCTTGAATACATGGAACGATTGAAAGATGGAAGACTTATTTGGATTCGGAGCTACTTGTTTAATTGGATATTTTTTAAAAATAATTGCAAAGGTAAGGATATTAATAAAGAAAATAAACCCAACTGCAAAAAATAGCTTCTCCATCCCGAATTGTTGGAAGTACACAGATGTAAGTGGAGCAATTGCAGCCGAAATGTTAATTAAAAAATATCGGATGTTGAATATTAATCGTCTGTTTTCTGGTTCCGTGTATAGACTTAAGAGCACTCTATATGTAGGCTCAACAATTGCTTGACTGGCCCCAAGTATCGCAGCGAACACTATGAACCCAGCATACTGATCAATAAAAGGGAAATACAAATAACATCCCAAATAACCAATTAATCCAGTGATAATCACTTTATTCTTTGGAAACTTATCAATATATGGCCCCACAAAGAAACTCATTATTAAATTGGATAACGCTAGCGTCGAAATAATCGTTCCTATTTGAACACCTGAGTAATGAAATTCATTTAGTAAAAACAGCGTCAAGTATGGTAACACCAAAAAAGTTCCAAATCGTGCAATAAAAATACTAACTAAAATCGTAGAAGTCACGACATTAAATTTACTTTTCATATAGTACCTCGTTTCCCCGTAAAATTCCTTATATAGTCATATAAGAATCAAAACTTCCTCATTTTTTTGTATTTCATAAATATTTAATATACACCTCTCCCAAACCGGGCACAATCCTTTTTTAACCAATATTACTCACTCGAATACTCACTTAACTCCTCACCCGGCAGTTTCCCATCACTCACTCTTCTGAGTACAAAAAAAGCACTCCTCGAGAAGTCTCGAGAAGTGCTTTGAACTGATAATATAAAATTAACGTTTTGAGAACTGAGGTGCACGACGAGCGCCTTTAAGTCCTGGTTTTTTACGTTCTTTCATACGTGGGTCACGTGTTAAGAATCCTGCAGATTTTAAAGCTGGACGGAAATCAGGGTCTACTGTAAGTAGTGCACGTGCAATACCGTGACGGATTGCTCCTGCTTGACCTGTAAATCCACCACCGTTAACGTTTACGTGTACATCGTAGCTACCTAAAGTTTGAGTAGTTACTAATGGTTGTTTAATAATTTCACGTAAAGTTTCGTATGGTACGTAATCTTCTACGTCACGTTTGTTGATAACGATATTTCCTTCGCCTGGTACTAAACGTACGCGTGCTACTGAACTTTTACGGCGACCAGTGCCGATATATTGAACTTGTGCCAAGTGTATGTCCTCCTCTTAATAATAATTATCCGCGAAGCTCGTATGCTTCTGGTTTTTGTGCTGCATGTGGATGCTCTGCTCCAGCGTAAACGTTAAGTTTAGTAAACATTTGACGTCCTAAAGAGTTTTTAGGAAGCATTCCTTTGATTGCTAATTCAAGCATTTTAGTTGGGTACTTAGTACGCATTTCTAAAGCTGTACGTTGTTTAAGTCCACCAGCAAATTGAGTGTGACGGTAGTAAATTTTGTCATTTAACTTGTTCCCAGTTAAATGAATTTTTTCAGCGTTGATGATGATAACGTGATCACCTGTGTCAACGTTTGGTGTAAATGTTGGTTTGTTTTTTCCACGTAAAATAGCTGCTACTTCAGAAGCAAGGCGACCAAGAGTTTGGCCTTCTGCGTCTACTACTAACCATTTACGTTCTACTTCGTGACCTTTAGCCATGAATGTTGTACGCATGTATTTTGTCCTCCTAATTCAATCATAATCGATCTAAAATTTTCTATATCCTCATACCAATAAGTTTCGGGGCTTATATTGTGGGGTTAATGAAAATACCATACATCATCATAACCCGGATATACGATATAGTCAAGCATTTTCCCAAAAACACCAGGTGAAGTTGCTTCATTGTAAATACTCTACTTTTTCTAAGTACAAACCGTGTGCTGGCGCGGTTTTACCGGCATATTTACGGTTGCAAAATTGCAAGATTTTAGGCAAGTCGCTCACATTTTTTTTTTGAATTCCAACTTCCCATAAAGTACCTGCAATAATTCGAACCATGTTATATAAAAATCCATTCCCGCTAATCACCATATGAAGCTGATTGGACTCTTTTTTCACTTCAAAAGTTATCGAATGAACCGTTCTCACAAAATCTTTTACATTCGTTTTAGCCGCACAAAAACTCGAAAAATCATGTGTGCCAATTAAGTGCGCAGAAGCTTCTTGCATTAATTCTATATCCGGTTTATACCGATCGACATGCACACTATAATTACGTTCAAACGGGCTATGCACTTCATTTAAAGACCAAATATACCGATATGTCTTGCCAGTGGCGTTGTACCTCGCATGAAAGTCACCCTGTACTTGTTCTACCGATAAAATGCGAATATCTCTTGGTAACTGAACATTTAATGCTGTTTGCCAGCGATCCATCGCCAGCATAAATGGGCTATCAAAATGGATTACTTGTCCTGTTGCATGCACACCTGCGTCAGTTCTTCCACTCGCCACAACCTTTACAATGGTGCCTTTATGAATAGTCTGCAACACGCGTTCTATCTCCAATTGAACGGTTCGTTTTTCTGGCTGTACTTGATAACCAGAAAACTGACTACCATCATAACTGATAATCGCTCGTAGTCGCACACTCACACCTCCATTTACTTTCTAAAGTATATAAGTACTGCAGCCAATACAACAAGCAAGAGAATGCTTATAGTGTCTCTACGCGCCCACTCTAGCTTACGATATCTTGTTCTACCTTCGCCACCTTTATAACCTCGTACTTCCATTGCTGTTGCTAAATCTTCTGCCCGTTTAAATGCACTTACAAACAAAGGAATGAGAAGAGGGACAATGGCATTCATTCTCTCCTTCATACTACCTGTCGTCATATCGGAGCCTCTTGCCATTTGTGCTTTCATAATTTTATCCGTTTCATCCATTAAAGTTGGAATAAATCGTAGCGAAATCGACATCATCAGCGCTAGTTCATGTACTGGAAGCTTCCATTTCTTTAATGGGTTTAATAATATTTCTAATGCATCGGTAATCGAAATAGGTGTAGTAGTGAGTGTTAAAATAGATGTTAAAATAACTAGGACAAAAAAGCGAATGGAAATGAATATCCCTTGGCGCAATCCTTCTTCATATATCTTAATAAACTTCCACTCAAAAATAATCGGTCCTTCTCTCGTAAATATCAAATGCAATAAGAACGTAAAAACGATTAATATTACGACCGGCTTCAACCCATTAATTAAAAAATAAAGTCTGATTTTAGAGAGTCGAATAATGAGGAAAGTGAATACAAGTAATATCCCATATGTAATCCAGTCGTTTGCAATGAAAACAATTGCGATAAATAAAAACACAAAAATTAGTTTTGCTCGTGCATCCAATCTATGAATAAATGAATCTCCAGGGATAAATCGTCCAAATATCATTTTTTCTAACATTATTCGTCACGCTCCTTTTTAATAAGGTGCGCTAGTTCTTTTGCTAAAGTCTCTTCAGTTAAACAAATCGAAGGTAACTTCCTCCCCATCATTTGTTCTACCTTCTTTTGAAACTTTATACATTGAGGGAGTTCTAATTGATAATCCAGAAGTCGATCTTCATCTGAGAAGATTTCTTGCGGTGTCCCTTCTAAAACACATTTCCCTTTATGCATAATGGCAATTCGATCGGCATATCTTGATGCATCTTCCATGCTGTGTGTAACAAGTACCGTCGTTAATCCCTTTTCTTTATGCAGTCGGTAAAACAGATCCATTATTTCTTTTCGTCCTCTTGGATCCAGTCCAGCAGTCGGTTCGTCTAGTACCAGTACTTCGGGATTCATTGCAAGAACACCTGCAATGGCTACTCGTCTCATTTGTCCCCCTGATAAGTCAAAAGGCGATTTTTCCAATACTTCTTCAGGTAGCCCTAGTAATCCTACTAATTCAATTGCACGACGTTTTGCTTCTTCCTCTCCTACACCAAAATTCATAGGTCCAAACATAATATCCTTTAAAACGGTCTCATCAAATAATTGATGCTCTGGGAATTGAAAAACGATCCCTACCTTTTGCCTTACTTCACGTAACATTTTACTTTTTTTATCTGCTTTTACTTCTACTTGTCCAATTTTAATAGTGCCTTCAGTTGGTTTTAGTAGCGCATTTAGATGTTGTAAAACGGTCGATTTTCCTGAACCGGTATGTCCAATAATCGCTTGATATGATCCGGATGGAATGTTTAAATCGACATTAAATAAAGCTCTTTTTTCAAACGGAGTATTTTTCGCATAAGCATAGCTTACTTGTTGAAGTGTGATGTCCATAAATCATTCACCAGTTCTTCTTCTGACATATGGTCTGCAACGATAGCAGTCCCTTGCTCTCTTAATAATCTTGACATATTCATTGCAAAAGGTAGATCTAGCCCAAGGTCAACTAACTCTTGTCCCCGTTGAAATATTTCTTGAGGTGTACCTTCTGCATATTTTTCACCTTGATTCATCATGATAACTCGATCTGCAAGCAGCGCCTCTTCTAAATCATGCGTAATCGATATAACAGTCAAATCCGTTTCTACTCTTAGTTGATGAACTGTAGAAAGCACCTCTTCTCTGCCTTGTGGATCTAGCATAGAGGTAGCTTCATCCAATAATAATATTCTGGGTTGTAGAGCAATTGCTCCTGCAATAGCAACACGCTGTTTTTGCCCGCCGGACAAATGATGTGGTTCACTATTCATAAAATCGCTCATTTTCACTTTTTTTAAAGACTGTTGTACTCGTTCTACCATTTCCTCAAATGGGATTCCGTTATTTTCCAATGCGAATGCTACATCATCTTGCACAGTAGCTCCAACAAATTGGTTATCTGGATTTTGAAACACCATGCCCATTTTCGAGCGTATTTCCCATAAATTCTGTTCTGTTAGTGCTTCTCCAAAAATTTGTACCTTTCCCGTCTGAGGAAATAGAAGACCATTCATTAAACGTGCAAGAGTCGATTTTCCTGAACCATTATGACCGACAATCGCAACCCATTCACCTTCGTAAACTGTATACGACACATTGTTTACAGCTGGACGTACATTTGTATCTTCTTCCGTATATGTAAAAGTAACTTCTTGTAAAGAAATAATCTCGCGTTTCATCCTTTACCTCCTCTAACTCATCTCTGCTTAACTAAGTATTACACTATTTTACGATAAATTAAAAAAGCGCGCACCTCATTTTGAGAAATGCGCTCTTCTATAACTTATTTCTAGACTGGTTGCTCAAGACCAATCTGAAAAATGAGGTGCGTAGAGCTAGACGAGACGCAACTAAAAGTCCGCTCATCATAACACTCTGCTTTTATAATGTCGTATAAATCTGTTTGAAAAAAGAAGAGGGTGGTAGAAACACCAATCTCCCTCTTCAACTTGTATTGATTAAACTAACTCAATTACTACAACTGGTGCTCCGTCTCCGCGACGAGGTCCAACTTTCATAATACGAGTATAACCGCCTTGGCGATCAGCATAGCGTGGTGCTACATCATCAAACAATTTTTGTAATGCAAAAATTGTTGATTCATTACCTTCTTCATCAGTAGAAGTTACTACTTCACGACGAATGTAAGCAGCAGCTTGACGACGTGCGTGCAAATCTCCGCGTTTACCTAAAGTGATCATTTTTTCAACAACAGAACGTAATTCTTTTGCACGTGCTTCAGTAGTTTGAATACGCTCATTGATAATTAGGTCCGTTGTTAAGTCACGTAACATCGCTTTACGTTGAGAACTTGTACGTCCAAGTTTTCTGTAACCCATGGATGTTTCCCTCCTTTGGTGAATAGTTCATATCTAGCTATATCAAAATTCGCTTAGTCTTCTTTACGTAATCCTAAGCCAAGCTCATCTAACTTCGCTCTTACTTCTTCTAAAGATTTACGTCCAAGGTTTCTTACTTTCATCATATCGTCTTCTGATTTGCTTGCAAGTTCTAGTACTGTATTAATACCAGCGCGTTTTAAGCAATTATAAGAACGAACAGAAAGATCAAGTTCTTCGATAGTCATCTCTAAAACTTTTTCTTTTTGATCCTCTTCTTTTTCGACCATGATTTCAGCAGTTTGTGCCTCATTCGTCATCCCTACAAAAATATTCAAGTGCTCTGTTAGTATTTTTGCTCCAAGCGAAATCGCCTCTTTAGGACCGGTGCTGCCATCTGTCCACACATCAAGAGTTAATTTATCGTAGTTAGACAATTGTCCAACACGAGTATTTTCCACTTGAAAATTAACGCGTGAAACTGGAGTATAAATAGAGTCGATCGGGATTACGCCGATAGGAAGATCCTCACGTTTGTTTTGATCAGCAGGAGTGTAGCCACGGCCTCGACCTGCGTACATACGCATACGGAAATGACCATTTTTGCCGATTGTTGCAATATAGAGTTCTGGATTTAAAATTTCAACGTCACTGTCATGTGTAATGTCAGCAGCTGTAATCGTTCCCTCTCCTTTTACATCAATCTCAATGACTTTTTCTTCATCAGAGTAGATTTTTAAAGCTAGTTTTTTCACATTCATAATAATAGATGCAACATCTTCCACTACGCCTTCAATAGTTGAAAACTCATGTAAAACGCCATCGATTTGAATAGAAGTAACTGCAGCTCCTGGTAAAGAAGACAGAAGGATACGACGTAAAGAATTACCCAAAGTATTTCCATAGCCACGTTCTAGCGGTTCTACAACAAATTTACCAAACTTGGCATTTTCGCTGATTTCTACACTTTCAATCTTTGGTTTTTCAATTTCGATCATTCCAATTTACCCTCCCTCAAAACATCGAATGTATAGGTTCTTTCCATCATGAATTCGATCGTTTAACTGATTGCTGTTCGCACAACCTCAGTCTGTACAATAAATGATGTTCTCAAACATGTTGAGTATCACCTATTACACGCGACGACGTTTTGGTGGGCGGCAACCGTTATGTGGTACTGGTGTAACGTCTTTAATTGCTGTAACGTCTAGACCTGCAGCTTGAAGTGCGCGGATAGCCGCTTCACGTCCAGCACCAGGACCTTTAACTGTTACTTCTAAAGTTTTGATACCATGTTCCATAGAAGTTTTTGCAGCTGTTTCTGCAGCCATTTGTGCAGCGAATGGAGTAGATTTACGAGAACCTCTAAATCCAAGAGCTCCAGCACTTGACCAAGAAAGTGCATTACCTTGCATGTCTGTGATAGTCACAATTGTGTTATTAAATGTTGAGCGAATGTGAGCAATACCGGATTCGATATTCTTTTTCACACGACGCTTACGTGTTTGTTGTTTACGTGCCATGTTAAGAAGAAACCTCCTTTACCGATTATTTTTTCTTGTTAGCAACTGTTTTACGAGGACCTTTACGAGTACGAGCATTGTTCTTCGTATTTTGTCCACGTACAGGTAAGCCGCGACGGTGACGGATACCACGGAATGAACCGATTTCCATCAAGCGTTTAATGTTAAGTGATACTTCACGACGAAGGTCACCTTCTACTTTGTATACACCGATTTGTTCACGGATTTTGTTTAACTCGTCTTCTGTAAGATCGCGAACGCGAGTTTCTTCAGAGATACCAGCTTCTACTAGTACTTTTTGTGAAGTAGTTTTACCAATACCGAAAATGTATGTTAATGCAATAACAACGCGTTTATCGCGTGGAATGTCAACACCAGCAATACGTGCCATATGTGTCGTGCACCTCCTTCTTATTATCCTTGTCTTTGTTTGTGTTTAGGATTTTCACAGATTACCATTACTTTACCGCGTCGGCGAATTACTTTACATTTTTCGCAGATCGGTTTCACAGATGGTCTCACTTTCATCTAACCCAACCTCCTTAGTAGTCCGGAGTGCAAAAGATTATTTAAAACGGTACGTGATACGACCGCGAGTTAAATCGTAAGGAGAAAGTTCAATTGTGACTTTATCTCCAGGTAAAATGCGGATAAAGTGCATACGAATTTTACCCGATACATGCGCAAGTATCGTATGACCGTTTTCTAATTCTACCTTAAACATCGCGTTTGGCAAAGTCTCAACAACTGTTCCTTCGACTTCAATTACATCATCTTTCGCCATCAACCCTGTCTCCCTTCTATATACAAATCAGGTTCTCATCAATATTCAAACGTAATTTGCTGTTAGTATAGCCTCATCAAGAACGAAACTATTCGTTTTAAGCATATGTTTGGAAATCATGAGAGATGTTCGAAAGACACTCGTAAGGTTTCGTTTGTGGCAATCCACGGAGTAGACTGACTGGTTGAAACCCGTCTCCCTCATGTCAACATGTTCGTACGAATGTGTTGGATGAGTTCCATAGTACCCGTTCGTTACATAGATGCTTCCACGAAACCCATTATACCCCTTCAGATTATAAAATGCACGTGGACTAGGGGGTCCTCGCTTTTGATGCATTTCTTTTCTTCCAGTTCGTATACCGGGCGCAATATGCTTTTGCAGCTCTCGAAAAAAACGTTTTCGTTCTTTGCATAATGCCCGGGTATTCAGTCGTCTGCGACAGGCACCGGGCTTTTAGATGCGGTTGCCCTGTAACAGAGCATCAAGATCAGCAAACACTTTCGTGATATGTTGCTGTCCATCAATATTAGTTAAAACACCTTTGTTGTCATAAAAATCAAGCAAAGGTTGCGTTTGCTTCATATTTACTTCCAGACGGTTCGTCACCGTTTCCGGATTATCATCCGCACGTTGATAAAGCTCTCCACCATCTTTGTCACATACCCCATCCTTAGCAGGTGGGTTGAAAACTAGATGGTACGCAGTGCCACATTCTTTACAAATGCGACGACCAGTTAGACGTTTAATCAAGTCTTCTTGGGCTACTTGAATATTAAGCACATGCTCAATTGATTTTCCTAGATCTACAAGTAAAGCATCAAGTGCTTCTGCTTGAGGAACTGTACGTGGGAAACCATCAAGTAAGAATCCTTTTTCACAGTCTGGTTTACTTAGTCTTTCACGAACAATACCAATCGTAACTTCATCAGGTACTAATGCACCTTCATCCATAAACGATTTTGCTTTTAAACCTAGCTCCGTGCCATCTTTTATTGCTGCACGAAACATATCGCCTGTAGAAATATGAGGGATTGCGTACTTCTCAACAATTTTATCAGCTTGTGTGCCTTTACCAGCACCTGGCAGACCCATTAAAACGATATTCATACGAAAATGCCCCCTCAGGACTAATTGTTGATTTTTAGGAACATTAACGTTCCTAAAAACCGACATTATTTCATAAAGCCTTTATAGTGACGCTTAACTAGTTGGGATTCTAGCGTTTTCATTGTTTCGAGTGCAACCCCTACAATGATTAGCAAACTTGTTCCACCAATTTGCGCAGATTGCGGTAGGCCCGCAAATTTAACAAATAGTAGAGGCATGATTGCAATTAGAGCTAAGAAGATAGATCCAACAAAAGTTAATCGGTACAATACGTTTGTTAAATAGTTTTGTGTATTTATTCCTGGACGAATCCCTGGAATATACGCACCTTGCTTTTTCAAATTGTCAGCTACATTTTCTGGATTCACTTGAATGAATGCATAGAAGTAAGCAAACGCAATGATTAGAGCAATATAGATCGTCATACCAACAGGGTGTGTATAATCTAATGCTTTCGTTATAAAATCAGTAACATCATTTTGACCGAAAAATAAAACGATTGATTGCGGTGCCATAAGGAAGGCAGATGCAAAGATTACAGGAATTACTCCCGCAGCATTAACTTTTAGAGGTAAGTGTGTTTGTTGACCACCTGTTTGAGAAGTGCCAGCAACACGTTTCGCATATTGAATAGGAATTTTACGCAACGCTTGTTGAACGTAAATAACTCCTACTGTCACAGCGATAATAGCCAATAATAGCAATACAATAATCACAATATTGATAAACAGTGCTTCACCAGCACCTTCTATTTGTTGTGCATACACTTGGTTTACTGCATTTGGAATTGCAGCAGCGATACCAGCGAAGATAATGATAGAAATACCATTACCAACACCTTTAGCTGTGATCTGCTCACCTAACCACATTAAAAATGCAGTACCTGCAGTTAATACTACTGCAATAACGAAATACGTCATTACACCGTCATCTTTTATTAAAGAACCGCCGTACATACGGTT
Organism: Psychrobacillus sp. FSL H8-0484; assembly: GCF_038005325.1. Classification (NCBI taxonomy): domain Bacteria; kingdom Bacillati; phylum Bacillota; class Bacilli; order Caryophanales; family Bacillaceae; genus Psychrobacillus; species Psychrobacillus sp. FSL H8-0484. The sequence continues at coordinate 3,955,144 of NZ_JBBOSZ010000001.1, forward strand.
AAAACCATATGACATTGCAAATGCTTGAATAAAAGCTAACACAATTGTGAAGTAACGAGTGAATTGTGCAAGTTTCCGTCTTCCAACTTCACCTTGTTTTGCCCACTCAGTAAACTTCGGTACAACATCCATTTGTAACAATTGTACAATGATGGAAGCAGTAATGTATGGCATAATTCCCATCGCTAGAATGGAGAAGTTTTTTAAAGCACCGCCACCAAATGTATTTAAGAAACCAATCAAACCTAATTGATCTGCTTGTCTTAAAACATTTGCATCAACGTGAGGTACTGGAACAAATGTCCCAATACGAAACACGATTAACATTAATAAAGTAAAAATGATTTTATTTCGAATATCTCTAACACGCATAAAGTTTGAGATCGTCTGAAACATTAAACCACCTCGGTTTGTCCGCCAGCATTCTCAATAGCTTCTTTAGCTGACGCAGAGAATTTGTGAGCTTTTACAGTTAACTTCTTGTCAAGAGTTCCATTACCTAGAATCTTAATACCAGATTTTTCACTACTCACAACACCTGTTTCAATTAATAAAGCAGGTGTTATTTCTGTGCCTTCTTCGAAACGATTTAATGTATCAAGGTTCACAATTGCAAATTCTTTACGGTTAATGTTCGTGAATCCACGTTTTGGTAGACGACGGAACAATGGGTTTTGACCGCCCTCAAATCCTGGACGAACTCCACCGCCCGAACGAGAATTTTGACCTTTATGACCTCTACCTGCAGTTTTACCATTACCAGAACCGATACCACGACCTACGCGGTTACGTGTAGAACGAGATCCTTCTGCTGGTTTTAACTCATGAAGTTTCATATGGTGGCACCTCCTTATTCTTAAAATAAACCTTAAATTTCTTTGACAGTTACCAAGTGAGCTACTTTAACAACCATCCCGCGGATAGCGACATTGTCTTGGTGCTCAACTGTTTGATGCATTTTACGTAATCCAAGAGCTTCTGCTGTTTTGCGTTGATTTGGCTTTGAACCAATCAAGCTTTTAGTAAGGGTGATTTCTAATTTAGTTGCCATTGTAATTTCCCCCCTTATCCTAACAGTTCTTCTACTGATTTACCACGTAATTTAGCAACGTCCTCAGCACGTTTTAGTTGAGTTAAACCTTGTACTGTAGCACGAACCATGTTAATTGGTGTGTTAGATCCAAGTGATTTAGAAAGAATGTCTGTAATACCAGCTAATTCTAGAACCGCACGAACCGGTCCACCAGCGATAACACCTGTACCAGGTGCTGCAGGTTTAATTAGAATAGATCCAGCTCCAAAACCACCAATTACTAAGTGAGGAGTAGTTCCGCCAACTCTTGGTACTTCTACTAAATTTTTCTTAGCATCTTCAACCGCTTTACGGATTGCATCTGGAACCTCTTGAGCTTTACCAGTACCAAATCCAACATGTCCATTTTTGTCACCGACAACCACTAATGCTGTAAAACGGAAACGACGTCCACCTTTTACAACTTTAGCAACACGGTTAATCGTTACTACGCGTTCTTCAAGTTCAAGTTTGTTTGGGTCAATACCACGCATGAAATATGTCCCTCCTTCTTCTTAAAATTCTAAGCCGTTTTCACGTGCAGCTTCAGCTAACGCTTTAACACGTCCATGATATAAGTAACCGCCACGGTCGAATACAACAGATTTAATGTTTTTTTCGACAGCGCGTTTTGCGATTGTTTCACCGATTAAAATAGCAGCTTCAACGTTTCCAGCTGTACCAGTAAAATCTTTGTCCATAGAAGACGCACTTACGATTGTTACACCTTGTGAATCATCGATAAGTTGTGCGTATAGATGTTTATTAGAACGGAATACATTTAAACGAGGACGTTCAGTAGTACCCGTGATTTTTGTACGAACACGTGCATGACGTTTTTTACGAACTTGATTTTTGTCTTGTTTCGTAATCACAGTGGTCACTCCTTTCTAATGCGGGATGCATTATTTACCTGTTTTACCTTCTTTGCGGCGTACAACTTCGCCTTCATAACGAATACCTTTACCTTTGTAAGGCTCTGGTGGACGAACTTGACGAATGTTAGATGCTAGAGCACCAACGCGTTCTTTGTTAATACCGCGAATGATAATTTTTGTATTAGAAGGAACTTCAACTTCTAATCCGTCTTCAGGAGTGAATTCAACTGGATGAGAGTACCCTACATTAAGTACAAGTTTATTACCTTGTAGTTGTGCACGGTAACCAACTCCAACTAATTCAAGTCCACGTGCATATCCTTCAGAAACACCAATTACCATGTTAGCTAGCAAAGCGCGAGTTGTACCATGGATTGTGCGGTGTTCTTTCGAATCTGTTGGACGAACTAAAGTAATTACATTACCTTCTTGTTCAATTTTAATATCTTGATTAAATGAATTTGTTAATTCACCTTTTGGTCCTTTTACTACTACTGTATTTTCAGCGCTAACTGTTACAGTAACATCTGCAGGAACCTCAATTGGTTTTTTACCTACTCGAGACATTTTGTTGCACCTCCATTCGTTTGTTGATTATTACCAAACGTAAGCTACGATTTCTCCGCCAACTTGTTTAGCGCGAGCTTCTTTATCTGTTAATAAACCATTTGAAGTAGAAACTAAAGCAATTCCTAAACCGTTCAATACTTTAGGTACTTCGTTTGTTTTAGCGTAAACGCGTAGACCTGGTTTAGAAATACGTTTCAAACCAGTGATAACGCGTTCGTCGTTTTGACCATATTTTAAGAAGATGCGAATGATTCCTTGTTTGCTATCTTCTACATACTCAACGTCACGTACGAAACCTTCACGCTTTAAAATTTCAGCGATTTCCTTTTTCAGGTTTGAAGCAGGAACTTCTAATTTCTCGTGACGAACCATGTTAGCATTACGAATGCGTGTTAGCATATCTGCAATTGGATCTGACATTGTCATTACATTTACCTCCTTCCCAGTTATAGGGGATTACCAGCTTGCTTTTTTAACGCCAGGAATTTGTCCCTTGTATGCAAGTTCACGGAAACAAATACGGCAAAGCTTGAATTTACGATATACAGAGTGCGGACGTCCACAGCGCTCACAGCGTGTGTATTCTTGCACTTTGAACTTTGGCGTACGTTGTTGTTTAACGATCATTGATTTTTTAGCCACGTTTTCGCCTCCCTTATTTTACTTTTGGAATGGCATACCGAATTGTGTTAATAACTCACGAGCTTCTTCGTCAGAGTTCGCAGTTGTTACAATCACGATGTCCATACCGCGTACTTTCGAAACTTTATCATAATCGATTTCAGGGAAGATTAATTGCTCTTTAACTCCAAGAGTGTAGTTACCGCGACCGTCGAATGCTTTTTTAGAAACACCGCGGAAGTCACGTACACGTGGAAGAGAGATAGCGATTAATTTGTCCAAGAAGTCATACATACGCTCTCCACGTAGTGTAACTTTAGCACCGATTGGCATACCCTCACGAAGACGGAAACCAGCGATCGATTTTTTAGCTTTCGTAACTACAGGTTTTTGACCTGAGATAATTTGTAATTCTTCAACAGCAGCGTCAAGTGCTTTTGTATTTGATACAGCATCACCCACACCCATATTGATAACAATTTTATCAACTTTAGGAACTTGCATCACTGAGTTATATTCAAACTTGCTCATTAGAGCAGGAGAAACTTCCTTAAGATACTTTTCTTTTAGGCGGTTCATGTGTGTACCTCCCTTCTCTTTACTTATTTAATAATTTCACCAGATTTTTTCGCAACACGAACTCTTTTGCCATCTTCTACTTTAGAACCTACGCGAGTCGGCTCGCCAGTTTTTGGGTCGATTAACATAACATTCGATACGTGAATTGCAGCCTCTTGGCTTACAATTCCGCCTTGCGGATTAGCTTGGTTTGGTTTCATATGTTTTTTGACGATGTTTACACCTTCAACTAACACTCGGTCTTTCTTAGGGAAAGCAGTAAGGATAACTCCTGTTTTACCTTTATCTTTACCTGAGATTACCTTAACTTTGTCACCTTTTTTAACATGCATTCTGTCGCACCTCCTTGATTGGCACTTTCATGTAAATTAAAGAACTTCTGGAGCTAAAGATACGATTTTCATGAAATTGCTGTCGCGTAGTTCACGAGCAACAGGTCCGAAAATACGAGTTCCACGCGGTCCTTTATCGTCTTTGATAATAACGCATGCGTTCTCATCGAATTTGATATAAGTACCGTCTTTACGGCGTACGCCGCTTTTAGTGCGAACGATTACAGCTTTAACGACGTCACCCTTCTTGACAACGCCACCTGGTGTTGCTTTCTTAACTGTACATACAACGATATCGCCGATATTAGCAGTTTTACGTCCAGTACCACCAAGTACTTTAATTGTTAAAACTTCACGTGCACCTGAGTTGTCAGCAACTTTCATACGAGTCTCTTGTTGGATCACTTAGGTTACCTCCCTTCGGAATTTATTAGTTCCGAAATTTATTATTAAATAATAACCGCTTTTTCTGTAACTTCTAATAAACGGAAACGTTTAGTAGCTGATAGCGGACGAGTTTCCATGATGCGGACGATGTCGCCGATTTGGGCTTCATTTTGCTCATCATGAGCCTTAAATTTCTTAGAGTATTTAACACGTTTACCGTATAATTTGTGTTTTTTATGAGTTTCAACTAAAACAGTGATAGTTTTATCCATTTTGTCAGAAACTACACGGCCTGTGTATACTTTGCGTTGGTTACGCTCAGTCATGCCTGAAAACCTCCTTTATCAGTTGTTTGCACTGATTTCTCTTTCGCGAATCACAGTTTTCATACGCGCAATCGCTTTACGTACTTCGCGAATGCGAGCTGTGTTTTCTAATTGACCAGTCGCCAATTGGAAGCGAAGGTTAAAAAGCTCTTCTTTCAGTGATTTTACCTTTTGTTCTATTTCTGCAGTAGTAAGGTCACGGATGTCATTAGCTTTCATTAGATTCACCACCAATTTCTTGACGTTTAACTATTTTACACTTAATAGGAAGCTTATGTGATGCTAAACGTAAAGCCTCACGAGCTACCTCTTCAGTTACGCCAGCAATTTCAAACATAATTTTCCCAGGCTTTACTACTGCTACCCATCCTTCAGGAGCACCTTTACCGGATCCCATACGAACCTCAAGAGGCTTTTTCGTATAAGGTTTATGCGGGAAAATTTTAATCCATACTTTACCGCCACGTTTCATGTAACGTGTCATAGCAATACGAGCTGATTCAATTTGACGACTTGTAATCCAGCTAGCTTCAGTTGCTTGTAAACCAAACTCACCGAATGCTATCTCTTTACCGCCTTTTGCTTCACCACGCATTTTTCCGCGGTGTTCGCGACGATATTTAACGCGTTTAGGCATTAACATATTATTTGCCTCCTTCCTCAGAGTTCTTCTTAACTGGAAGGACTTCACCACGATAGATCCATACTTTAACGCCTAGCTTACCATAAGTAGTGTCAGCTTCAGCATGTGCATAATCAATGTCAGCACGTAATGTATGAAGTGGTACAGTTCCTTCGCTGTAATGTTCAGCACGTGCAATGTCAGCGCCGCCTAGACGTCCAGATACTTGAGTTTTAATACCTTTAGCTCCAGAACGCATTGTACGTTGAATTGCTTGCTTTTGAGCACGACGGAAAGATACGCGGCCTTCTAGTTGACGTGCGATGCTTTCTGCTACTAATTTAGCATCCAGGTCTGCTCTTTTGATTTCTACGATGTTAATGTGTACACGCTTGCCAGTGATATCGTTTAAGTGTTTACGAAGTGCTTCAACTTCAGTACCACCTTTACCGATTACCATACCTGGTTTCGCTGTGTGAATTGAAATGTTAACACGTTTTGCAGCACGTTCAATTTCTACAGTAGAAACAGACGCTTCTTTCAAACGAGTTTCAATGTACTTACGAATTTTTAAATCTTCGTGAAGTAGAGTTGCATAGTCTTTACCAGCGTACCATTTTGACTCCCAGTCACGAATAATACCAACTCGTAATCCTATTGGATGAACTTTTTGACCCACGGATTATCCCTCCTTCTTCTCAGATACCACTAATGTGATGTGGCTTGTACGTTTGTTAATAGCACTTGCACGTCCCATAGCACGTGGACGGAAACGCTTCAATGTTGGACCTTCGTCAACGAAGACTTCAGAAACAACTAGTTTGTTAACATCTAAATCGTAATTGTGCTCAGCGTTAGCAACAGCAGATTTTAATACTTTCTCAACAACAGGTGATGCTGCTTTAGGAGTAAGTTGTAAAATTGCAATAGCTTCACCGATTTGCTTACCTCTGATTAAATCAACGACTAATCTTACTTTACGAGGAGCAATGCGCACTGTTTTAGCAATAGCTTTTGCTTGTGACATTTGAATGACCTCCTCTCAAATTAGCGTCTTGTTTTCTTATCATCTGCACCATGACTTTTATAAGCGCGTGTTGGTGCAAACTCGCCTAGTTTATGACCTACCATATCTTCAGTCACGTATACAGGAACATGTTTGCGTCCGTCATATACCGCGATTGTTAACCCGATAAAAGTAGGGAAAATTGTTGAACGGCGAGACCAAGTCTTAATCACTTGTTTTTTCTCAGAGTCCTTTTGAGCATCGACCTTTTTAAGTAAATGGTCATCTGCGAAAGGTCCTTTTTTCAAGCTACGACCCATGCTGAAACCTCCCTCCGTGATTGCACCACGGCTCGTTCTTTGAACCGTAGTAAAACCACATTATTTTTTACGACGACGAATGATAAGTTTGTCGGATTTGTTTTTCTTGCTACGAGTTTTGTATCCAAGAGTTGGTTTACCCCATGGAGACATTGGTGACTTACGACCGATTGGCGTACGTCCTTCACCACCACCGTGTGGGTGATCGTTCGGGTTCATTACAGATCCACGTACAGTTGGGCGTTTACCTAACCAACGATTACGACCCGCTTTACCAATGTTTACAAGTTCATGTTGTTCATTTCCTACTTCACCGATTGTAGCGCGGCAAACAGAAAGGATTAGGCGAACTTCACCAGATTGTAAACGTACGATAACGTATTTACCTTCTTTACCAAGTAATTGAGCAGATGTACCAGCTGAACGTACTAACTGACCACCTTTACCAGGTTTCATTTCAATGTTATGGATAGTAGTACCCATTGGGATGTTTTGTAAAGGAAGTGCGTTACCTACTTTAATATCAGCTTCTGGACCTGACACGATTGTCATTCCAACTTCTAAGCCTTTAGGAGCTAGGATATAGCGTTTTTCCCCATCCACATAATTAATTAATGCGATGTTCGCAGTACGGTTTGGATCATACTCAATAGTAGCAACACGTCCTGGTATACCATCTTTGTTTCGTTTGAAATCAATGATACGGTATTGACGTTTGTGTCCACCACCATGATGACGAACAGTAATTTTACCTTGATTGTTACGGCCGCCTTTACGCTTCACAGGAGCAAGAAGTGATTTCTCAGGCTTGTCAGTTGTGATTTCAGCGTAATCTAACGATGTCATGTTACGACGTCCGTTTGTCGTTGGTTTATACTTTCTAATCGCCATTTTATTCCCTCCTTCTTGATTATTCAATCCTTGTTATAAGGATTAGATTTCGAATAATTCGATTTCTTTACTATCTTGAGTTAATGTAACAATCGCTTTACGACGTTTGTTAGTGTAACCACCAAATTTACCTACACGTTTGTATTTACCTTTGTAGTTCATGATGTTAACTTTCTCAACATCTACTCCAAAGATTTCTTTAACCGCATATTTAACTTGTGTTTTGTTAGCGCGAGTGTCCACTTCGAAAGTGTACTTTTTATCTGCCATTACTTCTGAAGAACGCTCGGTAATGACCGGACGTTTAATAATATCACGTGCTTCCATTAACCTAGCACCTCCTCAACTTTTTCTACTGCAGCTTTAGTCATCACTAATTTATCGTGACCAACTAAATCTAATACGTTAATGCCTGTTGCAGACACAACTGTGATTCCAGGGATGTTACGAGCAGCTAATGCTACGTTTTCATCTAGATCAGCAGTTACGAATAACGCTTTTTTATTAATTGAAAGGTTAGATAACACTTTCACGAATTCTTTTGTTTTTGGTGCATCAAAAGCTAAACCTTCAAGTACTACGATACTTTCTTCACGCACTTTCGATGAAAGAGCTGAAAGAAGAGCTAAACGACGTACTTTTTTCGGTAATTTGTAGCTATAGCTACGTGGAACTGGACCGAATACAGTACCACCGCCACGCCATTGTGGAGAGCGGATCGAACCTTGACGAGCACGACCTGTTCCTTTTTGCTTCCATGGTTTACGTCCACCACCAGCAACTTCAGAACGGTTTTTCACTTTGTGATTACCTTGACGAAGTGATGCGCGTTGAGCAATGATAGCTTCAAATAAAACAGCTTCGTTTGGTACGATTCCGAAAACTTTATCGCTTAACTCGATTTCGCCAACAGAAGATCCTGCTTGATTGAATAAAGATACTTTTGCCATTCCTGTTTCCTCCTTTCTTCAGAGAATTATTTCGATTTAATAGCAGCTTTAACAACTACTAATGATTTACGAGAACCAGGAACATTACCTTTTACAAGTAGTAGGTTACGTTCAGCATCCACTCTTACGATTTGTAAGTTTTGGATTGTTACTGTGTGCCCACCCATTTGACCAGGTAATTTCTTTTGTTTGAATACGCGGTTCGGAGCAACTGGCCCCATTGAACCTGGACGACGGTGATAACGAGATCCATGGGCCATTGGTCCACGAGATTGTCCGTGGCGTTTAATAACACCTTGGAAACCTTTACCTTTAGTAACACCTGTTACATCAATTACATCGCCTTCTGCAAAACTTTCTACGTTGACTTCTTGACCAACCTCGTAATTAGCTGTATCCAAGCCGCGGAATTCGCGGATGAAGCGCTTAGGAGCAGTGCTTGCTTTTGCTACGTGCCCTTTCGCAGGTTTGTTAGAAAGCTTTTCGCGCTTATCTTCAAAACCTAACTGAATAGCTTCGTAACCGTCTGTTTCAGCTGTTTTCTTTTGAAGTACTACGTTTGGAGTAGCTTCAATTACAGTTACAGGGATTAAGTCACCGTTCTCAGCAAATACTTGCGTCATACCGATTTTTCTACCTAAGATTCCTTTGGTCATCTGTCACACCTCCTGTAATAATTAATTGTTTTTTATCTTTTACCATTAAAGTTTGATTTCAATATCAACGCCAGATGGTAAATCAAGCTTCATTAACGCATCAACAGTTTGTGGTGTTGGGTTAACGATATCGATAAGACGTTTATGCGTACGCATTTCGAATTGTTCACGAGAATCTTTATACTTATGAACGGCACGAAGAATTGTATACACAGATCTTTCAGTCGGAAGTGGAATCGGACCCGATACACTTGCACCTGAACGTTTAGCAGTTTCAACAATTTTCTCAGCTGATTGATCAAGGATTCTGTGATCATACGCTTTTAAACGGATACGGATTTTTTGTTTTGCCATTACTTTCCCTCCTTTTCGCCTATTTTCTAGACATTCTCCACGAAAATTTTCCGAACACTCGCCATGGCAAAGCGGCCGGGTGTGTCGGTAACCTCTCGCTTCATCGCAGTCAAAGACCAACTACAACATTATAAACAATAAAAAAAGATTTCGCAAGTGTTTTCGCGAAATTCTTTTTAATTGTTGTAAATACGTTTCACTTGATTCATAGACCTGCATCTATTAGCTGTTTTTTATTATATACAATTCCTGCTATAATTTCAACGGATATGGTACTTTGTAATTTATGGCATACTTCAAGTCTAATAGAGAAAGGACGAACTTTTATAAAAAGTCGTCCTTTTCTTCCTATAGAACAAATACAATAGCAATCCATCCAAAAGCAATCAATGGTATGTTGTAGCAGATAAACGTCGGAACACATGTATCCCAAATATGATTATGCTGTCCGTCAACATTTAAACCGGCCGTTGGACCAAGCGTTGAATCTGATGCAGGAGAACCAGCATCACCTAAAGCTCCCGCTGTTCCGATTAAAGCAATGATTGCCAACGGGCTTAATCCAAGTTCAAGCGCAAGTGGTACAAAAATAGCAGCTATAATCGGAATGGTAGCAAAGGAGGAACCAATTCCCATAGTAACAACTAAGCCAATAATCAACATGACTAAAACAGCTATGCTGACGTTGCCTGCTAATAACTCTGCTGAAGCTTTCACTAAACTCTCTACATGACCCGTTGCATTAATAACAGCGGCAAAACCATTCGCAGTAATCATAACAAAACCTACAAACGCCATCATACGCATTCCTTCTGTTAATAATTGATCAGCTTCTCTCCATTTAAGAGCACCAGTAACATAAAGAACGGTAATACCCGCTAAAGCACCTGCAATCATTGAGTCCGTTTCAATTTGAACATATAACGCTGCAATCAGCGCAATGATTGTGAATATGACACTGCTTTTCTTCACATTAACCTGAAGCTCTTCTACTTCTACTTCTGTTTGCTTATAGCTTCTTGGTTTACGATATAAAATAAATGCCATTACTAGGCCAAATACCATTCCTAATGCAGGAACAACCATTGCCTTTGGAATATCATCTAACGCAATTTCTAGACCAGATAACCCCATTTGCGTTGCTACAATTTCTTGATAGATTGCACCGAAGCCATATGGTAGAAACATATATGGTGTAATTAAACCAAATGCTAAAATACACGCGATCAATCGACGATCCACTTGTAACATATTTAAGACTTTCAAAATTGGTGGCACTAACAATGGAATAAACGCTATATGAATCGGGATTAGGTTTTGGGAGAAAATAGCCATCATGAGTAACAATAAAAAGACTAAAACTTTTGCTAATCCTGTCTTTTGAGAATCGCCTTCTCTTTTCACAAGCTTCAAAATCGCTCCTACTAATAACTCAGGTATTCCTGTTTTAGAAATCGCAACTGCAAAGCCCCCTAATAACCCGTAGCTTAACGCAATTGTCGCACCAGCACCTAATCCACTCGTAAATGCATCAATCGTTTCTGTGACCGTTAGACCGGCTGTCAGACCGCCTACAAGCGCTCCTATTATCAATGAGAATACAACGTTAATTCGAAGTAAACTCAGCACTAACATAACTCCTACTGCCAATAATACAGCATTCAAATTAAACACTCACTTTCACACACTAGATTGCTAACATGTAGAAGTTTAATTCTTATTCTTCTAAATGTCAATGTAAAAAAGCACCTTTGCTAAAATTACAAAGATGGTTCTTTTCACTTAGACAGTGAAAATTAAGAAATGGGCATGGCGTGGTGCATTTGGTTTGGATAATGAAAGATATGATCCTTTCCTATACAGTTAAAGCCGCCGAAGATACAATTTCGGACGCTCTCCGCTATTTTATCCATCGACATTAATTATTTTCTCTATTTCCACTGACAACTATAATACGCCTATGAATCATTTAAATTCTCTATCTAAAAATAACTAATAACAAAGTAGCAGGATCATTTTATTAGTTTGTAGAAGTGTCAGCTCGACTCCTGCGGGAAAGCGAGACAGACGAGACCCTATGGAGCGTAAGAGAGGAAGGAAGGCTAAAGGCACCTCATCCTGAGGCGACGCCTTCATGACCAACATCGTGTTGGCCTAAGCGGCTCGGCGCTCGCCCGCGGAAAGCGAGCGGTAAGCATCGGAAAACCTGAGTTGGACAATGTAGAGTAGAAAATAATATACTTTCTTATTCTTTAAGAAATGCTCATAGCTCCTTTTAAGCGCCTCTTGTCCTTTGCCAATTCTAGTGTGCTTTGGACACACATTCACTATACTAATATCGTGGTTTTATTAGAGAAGTACCGAGTAGAAAAGCATATCCTTCTTATTCCTCAAAAAAAAAGAAAGAATTGCCCCATGTTAAGTTTTCTAGACTTTTACGGGGCATATCTTTCCTCTTATAATGATTCGTTTACAACCTTGCGGTAATAGCCTACTGATAGCAGGGCAAAAATTGAGTATAAGATTACATATACACCCATCGTAATAAGCAATGGAGTAACTAACTCTGTACCGAACATCATCCATCCAGATTTGACAGCAAAGTAACTATGCGCAAGTCCAATTACTAATGGAACGCCGAAGTTAAATACCTGCTTCATGTAAATACCCTTCATCAAATCTTTCTTTGAAAATCCAATTTTACGAAGCACTGTATAAGAAGCACGTTCTTCTTCTGCTTCCGTCATTTGCTTAAAGTATAAAATGCTGCCGGTCGTCATTAAAAATGCAAGCCCTAAAAATCCTGTAATGAAAATAACTAACCCAAACAGTTCTAGCGTTGATTGTCTATAAGACTCTTGTGAATCTTGAGATACACTTTCACTTGCACCATTAGCATTCACATACTTGAAAGTCCCCCCATTTGTCGATTCTTTATACAGTGATTGAACCTCTTTTATTTTTGTTTTATCTGCTAAGTCAATTCCAACTTGTTTCGTCCATCCCGTCTGTTTTTGTACAATTGGATCGTTAGTAAGTAACTCAAACAGCTCATCTGTTACTACAAGAACTGGGCCAGCGTAAGTAACTCTGTAGCTTAATAACGGCTTTTCATCTAGTTTTTTGATTTGTACAGTAACATCACCAGCACTTGTCTTTATGTGTACAGGCTTATTGTTCTGAAACGGCATAAATTCTGCTAGCACTCCAGAATAACCTACAAAATAGCCTTCTCCTTCTTTCAGCTTGAATTCTGGCATTACCTTTTGAACTTCACTATGCTTCATAACTACCGTTTCGCTAGATTTAGGATCTATATTTACCCCTGCAGGTATATCCTTCTCGAGGATCTCTGACATATCAAATAGTACTGATAGAATAGAGAAATCCGTTTGCTTGAATTCAATCTTTTCTTCCTTCAAACGTTCTGTAAATGCTTGGCCTTGATCATTTAATAAGATAAAATCGTTAGGCACAGATCGTTGTGCATTTGCGGATGCTGAATAATAAGAAATGTACGATAGAGACAAGATTGCCAGTGCAAATGCCGACATTACCGTTATGAGTGTAAGAGACTTCGCATTTCCTTTCATACGGTGCATGATTGGCGTTAGAGACAATACATCGACAAGCGATAAGTGGCCTCTTTTTTTCTTTCTTATTATATTCATCAAAAACGCAACAGAGAAACGGAAAACAAAAAAGGTTCCTCCAATTGTCGTTCCTAATATAAGAATCATTCGAATGAATAAGGCATTCGCATTTGGACTATCTATCTCAAACAACTTCGTCGACAAATAATAGCCATATGCAATGGATACAAGACCAATAAATCCAAGAAACATTTGGAATGCATTAAAACGTTTCACTCGGGTATCTGCTGTCTTGCTTGCATTAAACAAGCTAAGCAAAGAAGACCTACGAATCATAAATGACGTTTGGATTAACACAACAATTAATAAAATTGCAAATACAGACAAAGTCATTTGGAGTGCTTGTGTCGAAAATGTCATTGTCACTAATGCCTCTTTTTCTAGAAGGCGCAACAAAATCATTGTAAATAATCGCGAAGTTAAATATCCTATTCCAACACCAATTCCAATTGCACTACACCATAAAACAACGCTCTCTAAAGCTAGTAATCGAATAACAAGTCCTTTAGACATACCGATTAGTTGGTACAACCCAATCTCTTTACTACGTCTCTTCATAAATAAATGATTGGCGTACAAAACAAAGAAAACAACGACAAACATTAATACATACGATGCAGCTTTTATTCCTGCAGTCATTTTGACTCCACCTGAAATACCTAACACACTTGGATTATATTGCAATGTGATAAATGAAAAGTACAATGTCACACTGAAAATCAGAGCAAAGAAATACAAATAATAATGCTTAATGTTTTTCTTCATACTTCGTAAAACTAATTGACTAAGCGTCATAACCATCACCACCAAGCACACCTTGTGTATTCATAATATCTTGAAAAAATACCCTGCGATCCTTTTCCCCTTTATAAAGCTCCGTATATAGTTGTCCGTCTTTTAAAAACAAAACTCTACTACAAAAGCTCGCAGCTACCGGATCATGCGTAACCATCATAATTGTCACTTTTTTATCTCGATTAATCTTTTCTAAATTACTTAATAGGGCTGTTGCAGACTTCGAATCGAGTGCACCTGTTGGTTCATCTGCAAAAACAATCGAGGGATTCGTTATTAATGCTCTTGCAGCTGAAGTTCTTTGTTTTTGACCACCAGAAATTTCATTTGGATATTTAGAAGCTAATTCTTTTATATCAAGTAATCTAGTAATTTCATTAAAACGATGTTCAGCATCTTTTTTCGATACTTTACTTATAGATAAAGGCAGTAAAATATTCTCTTTCACCGTTAATGTATCTAGCAAGTTGTAATCTTGAAAGATAAACCCTAACTGCTCTCTACGAAAGCTAGATAACTCACGTTCTTTCATCTTTCTTAAATTGTTTCCAGCAATCTCAATAACGCCTTCGGTTGCATGATCAATTGAACAAAGAACATTTAGGAGAGTCGTTTTCCCTGAACCCGAAGGACCCATAATCCCTACAAATTCTCCCTCTTTCACCTCCAGATCAATCCCCTTTAGCACTTCTTGAGCATTTACTTTTTTACCATATACTTTTTTAATTTTACGTCCACATAATATCGTCATTTCCGTTCCTCCTACCACTTTATATACCTATTGTACCGTTTTACTTTTCATCTTTCGTTTGATTTAGATGACAAACGAAAAGAGTAGATGACAATTTTGTCACCTACTCGAAATTTGAAGAAATTCATTTTTGAGGGGAAAGCGTAAAGAGAAAGTAGAACCAACACCTTGCTCCGATTGAACAAATATTACTATACCTAACTTTTCTGCTGCATTTTTAGCTAAATATAAGCCCATTCCTGTTGAAGCTGTTGTGAGACGACCTGTTAATCCAGTAAATGATTTATCAAAAATACGGGGTAAATCGGCCTGACTAATCCCTATACCTTCATCTTTAACATGCAAAATAACATGACCCGTTTCTTCTTTTGACGAAAAAATATGTATTTCCGCATTTTCCATGCTATATTTCACTGCATTAGACAATAGCTGGCGGATAATAAAGGAGAGCCATTTTTGATCGGTTAGCACTTCCTTATTCAAATTATCTAAGTCAAATCCAATTCCCTTTTCCAAACACCATGCTTGTAATTCTTTAATTTCTTTATGTACAATTTTTTGAAGCACAACAGATTCAATCATATTATCTCGTTCAATAGCAGGAAGACGTGTATGATGCAATTGCTGGTCTAAAAGCAAGTGAATACGGAGCCATTGTAGCTCCAGCTTTTTTTGTGAAGAAGGATTGTCTAGTGAATCAATCATTAATTTCATCGCAGTTAATGGTGTTTTCACTTCATGAATCCATGTAAGTGTACGGTCATATTCCTCTGAAAACTCCACTCTTACACCATTCAACTCTTCTCTACTCTTTAATATCATCTCTTCCATTGATTTAGAAATAAGCCTTTCAAATGGGGAATTTCCATCTGGAATAGCACTCAGAAAACTATCTACTTCATTTTCTGCCTGCCTCTGTAAATCATTGAGCTTTCTTAAATAATTTGTTTCTGCAAAAAAACGCCATGTTAAGAACACGATGAACAATAATATATTCACACTATTAATATATCGAATAGAAACATGACTAAAGGTTATATCTAAAGTCAATATAAAGTTTAGCCATATTTGTAAAATAATAAAAAATAGAATCCACGCTTTCTTTTCTTTTAAAAATAATAACAACAAAATAGACTATTCCTCCTTTGTAACCGCCATATACCCTAACCCCTTTTTCGTCAAGATGACCTCAACTAAACCTATTTCCTCAAGTTTTATTCGTAATCTATTTACATTGACGGAAAGTGTATTATCATTAACGAATCTTTCATCGTCCCATAATTTTCTCATTAATTCATCGCGGGACACGATTTTATTTACAGATTGCAGTAATACTCTTAGTATAAACAACTCATTTTTTGTAAGTTCTACAGACTGGTTTCCTCTTGTAATATGGCTCCTCGAGAAATCAATAACCGAATTATTCCAGTGTGTAATGTCTACACGCTCTTCACCATAATCATATGTTCTGCGAAAAGTAGCCTGCACTTTCGCAAGAAGTACATCCATATTAAATGGTTTTTGAACAAAATCATCTGCGCCCATTTGCATTGCCATCACCATATCCATTGGATGATCTCGAGAAGACAAGAATATTATCGGTACTTTTGAAATATGTCTAATTTCTCTGCACCAATGAAATCCATCATATGCTGGAAGCTGAATATCAATAATAACAAGTTGTGGCTTTTCATCAATAAAACTATCGATTACTTCTTGAAAATCAGATGGTCTACAAACATCAATTGACCATTGAACAAATCTTTCTTTTATCATATCAAATATAGACTGATCATCTTCAATTAATAATATTTTTGCATTCAACAGTATCACCTCTATAAGACTAGTTTACACTATTTTTTTGCACAAAAAAAATCCATCTCGTCGTCACGAGATGGATTTTAGCTTTTGATTTATAGATTACTTAGTAATAGTAGCAACTACACCAGCGCCTACAGTACGTCCACCCTCACGGATAGAGAATTTAGTACCTTCTTCAAGAGCGATTGGAGAGATTAGAGAAACGATCATTTCGATGTTATCTCCAGGCATAACCATTTCTACGCCTTCTGGTAAGTTACAAACACCAGTTACGTCAGTTGTACGGAAGTAGAACTGAGGACGGTAGTTTGTGAAGAATGGAGTATGACGTCCACCCTCTTCTTTTGATAAAACATAAACTTCAGCTTTGAAGTCTGTGTGTGGAGTGATTGAGCCTGGTTTAGCTAATACTTGTCCGCGTTGGATATCTTCACGCGCAACACCACGAAGAAGAGCACCAATGTTGTCTCCAGCTTCAGCATAGTCAAGAAGTTTACGGAACATTTCAACACCTGTTACAGTAGTTGATTTTGCATCTTCATTGATACCAATGATATCAACAACGTCTCCAACTTTAACTTGACCACGTTCAACACGACCAGTAGCAACTGTACCACGACCAGTGATTGAGAATACATCCTCAACTGGCATCATGAATGGTTTTTCAGTTTGACGTTCTGGAGTTGGGATGTAGCTATCTACAGCGTCCATTAATTCAACGATTTTTTCTTCCCATTCTGGCTCTCCTTCAAGAGCTTTAAGAGCAGAACCTTTAATTACTGGAATATCGTCGCCTGGGAAATCGTATTCAGAAAGAAGGTCACGAATTTCCATTTCAACTAATTCAAGAAGTTCTTCGTCGTCTACCATATCACATTTGTTCATGAATACAACTAGGTAAGGAACACCTACTTGACGAGAAAGAAGGATATGTTCACGAGTTTGTGGCATTGGGCCGTCAGCAGCAGATACTACTAAGATTCCGCCGTCCATTTGTGCAGCACCTGTGATCATGTTTTTAACATAGTCAGCATGTCCTGGGCAGTCTACGTGAGCATAGTGACGTGATGCAGTTTCATACTCAACGTGAGAAGTATTGATTGTGATTCCGCGCTCTTTTTCTTCAGGAGCGTTGTCGATGTCAGCGTATGATTTAGCTGTACCACCCATTTTTTTAGAAAGAACTGTAGCGATTGCTGCAGTTAAAGTTGTTTTACCATGGTCAACGTGTCCGATTGTACCAACGTTAGCATGCGTTTTTGAACGGTCAAATTTTTCTTTAGCCATTATAGATTGCCTCCTCAGTAATTGTGTGATTTTTTATGATAAAAGGTAGAGGGCGTACGTCCCCCTATCTTTTATACACTACAAATTAGTTATACTTGAATATTGGTGAAAATTCAATTATTCACCTTTATTTTTTTTGATAATTTCTTCAGAAATTGATTTTGGAACATCTTCATAGTGATCAAACACCATTGAGAATACTCCGCGACCTTGCGTATTAGAACGTAAAGCCGTTGCATATCCGAACATTTCAGAAAGTGGAACCATTGCACGTACTACTTGTGCGTTACCACGAGCGTCCATACCTTCAACGCGTCCACGACGAGATGTAATATCTCCCATGATGTCTCCTAAATATTCTTCAGGAATAACAACTTCAACTTTCATGAGTGGTTCAAGAATTACTGGGTTTACTTTAGATACAGCATTTTTCAATGCCATAGACGCAGCAATTTTAAATGCCATCTCATTCGAGTCAACATCATGATAAGATCCGTCGTATAATTTTGCTTTAATATCGATTAATGGATATCCAGCAAGTACACCATTGTTAAGCGCGTCACGAAGACCTGCTTCAACAGCTGGAATGTATTCACGTGGAACTACCCCACCGACAACAGCATTTTCAAATTCAAAGCCTTTTCCTTCTTCGTTTGGAGAGAATTCAATCCAAACGTGTCCGAATTGACCACGTCCACCAGATTGACGTACGAATTTACCTTCAACTTGTGCTGAAGAGCGGAAAGTTTCACGGTAAGATACTTGAGGAGCACCTACGTTAGCCTCTACTTTAAATTCGCGACGCATACGGTCAACTAAGATATCAAGGTGAAGCTCACCCATACCAGCGATGATTACTTGACCAGTTTCTTGGTCAGTATGAACGCGGAATGTAGGATCTTCTTCTGCTAATTTTACAAGAGCAGCACCCATTTTATCTTGATCAGCTTTAGATTTAGGTTCAACAGAAAGTGAGATAACTGGTTCTGGGAATTCCATAGATTCAAGAATTACTAGAGCTTTCTCATCACAAAGTGTATCACCTGTTGTTGTATCTTTTAAGCCTACAGCTGCAGCGATATCTCCAGCGTAAACTTGTGAGATCTCTTCGCGAGAGTTAGCATGCATTTGTAGAATACGTCCTACACGTTCACGCTTACCTTTTGTAGAGTTTTGTACGTAAGAACCAGATTGTAGGGTACCAGAATACACACGGAAGAAAGTTAATTTACCAACATAAGGGTCAGTCATAACTTTAAACGCTAATGCAGAGAATGGTTCTGAATCGTCAGAATGACGTTCCACTTCTTCTTCTGAATCTGGATCGATACCTTGCATAGCTGGAATATCAAGTGGTGATGGAAGGTATGCAACAACTGCGTCTAGAACTTTACGAACACCTTTGTTTTTAAATGCAGTACCACACACTACTGGATAGAATTCTACGTTTAATGTACCTTTACGGATACCATTAACTAATTCTTCGTTCGTGATTTCTTCACCGTTTAGATATTTTTCCATCATATTTT
This sequence comes from Psychrobacillus sp. FSL H8-0484, assembly GCF_038005325.1. Taxonomy (NCBI): domain Bacteria; kingdom Bacillati; phylum Bacillota; class Bacilli; order Caryophanales; family Bacillaceae; genus Psychrobacillus; species Psychrobacillus sp. FSL H8-0484. Next base: position 3,974,544 of record NZ_JBBOSZ010000001.1, read on the forward strand.
CGTCAAGTTCTGCTACCGCTTCAACTAATTTTTCACGGTATTCTTCTGCTTGAGCTTTATATTCTTCTGGAATTTCTATCTCTTCCATATCAGTTCCTAAATCATTAGGATACATAGTAGCTGTCATTGTTATTAAGTCAATAATTCCACTAAAGTCATCTTCAGAACCGATTGGTAGTTGAATTGGATGAGCGTTAGCTTGTAAACGGTCGTGAAGAGTTCCTACAGAATATAGGAAATCTGCACCCATTTTATCCATTTTGTTAATGAAAACAATACGTGGTACGCCGTAAGTTGTAGCTTGACGCCATACTGTTTCTGTTTGTGGTTCAACACCAGATTGAGCATCTAGTACTGTAACCGCACCATCAAGTACACGAAGTGAACGTTCAACTTCAACAGTGAAGTCTACGTGACCTGGTGTATCGATAATATTTACACGGTGATTATCCCAAGCAGCTGTTGTTGCAGCAGAAGTGATTGTAATACCACGTTCTTGCTCTTGCTCCATCCAGTCCATTTGTGACGCACCTTCATGAGTTTCACCAATTTTATGGATTTTCCCAGTGTAAAAAAGAATACGCTCCGTAGTAGTCGTTTTACCAGCATCGATGTGAGCCATGATCCCGATATTACGTGTTTTTGCTAAGGAGAACTCTCTAGCCATATTGTATTTCTCCTTCCGATTCGGATTAAAGTATGATTTTTAGATAAATCCTACCAACGATAGTGTGCGAAAGCTTTGTTAGCTTCTGCCATTTTGTGCATATCTTCACGTTTCTTAACTGAAGCACCAGTGTTGTTTGATGCGTCAAGAATTTCGTTAGCTAAGCGTTCTTCCATCGTTTTTTCTCCACGAAGACGTGAATAGTTAACTAAGTAGCGAAGACCTAGAGTTGAACGGCGATCTGGACGTACTTCAACCGGCACTTGGTAGTTTGCACCACCAACACGACGAGCGCGTACTTCAAGAACTGGCATTACATTGTTTAATGCAGCTTCGAATACTTCTAAAGCATCTTTACCAGAACGTTCTTTTACAAGATCAAACGCTCCGTATAGGATTTTTGAAGAAGTACCTCTTTTACCGTCCACCATCATTTTGTTGATTAAACGAGTTACTAGTTTCGAATTATAAATTGGATCTGGTAACACGTCACGTTTGGAAACAGGACCTTTACGAGGCATGTGTTTTCCTCCTTTCGACGAATGTCTAATTATTAATTAAATTATTTTTTTACTTTCGGGCGTTTTGCACCGTATAAAGAACGGCTTTGCATACGACCAGTAACACCAGCTGTATCAAGAGCACCACGTACGATATGATAACGTACCCCTGGTAAATCCTTTACTTTTCCTCCGCGGATAAGTACAACACTATGTTCTTGTAGGTTGTGCCCTTCTCCTGGAATATAAGCTGTAACCTCTAACGTATTTGTTAAACGTACACGCGCATATTTACGAAGTGCCGAGTTAGGTTTTTTAGGTGTCATAGTACCAACACGAGTACAAACCCCACGTTTTTGTGGAGAGTTAAGATTTGTAGCAGATTTTTTAAAGCTGTTATAACCTTTTCCTAAAGCTGGAGATTTTGACTTCGTGATTTTGGATTGACGAGGCTTACGTACCAATTGGTTAATTGTAGGCATCGATTATTCCTCCCTTCATTTGTTCTTTTAATACCACACATCCAGGTGGTTCATTTTTTGGGTAAAAACAAAGTCTTTGTGATTTACACAAAAACTGTTACACAGTAATAGCTACTACCGATGCGCCTAGGCGCAACCCACAAGCCCTACCAAGATCTATTTTAGACTCAACATAGTGAATGAGAACATTGTTTTCTATAGCGGTTAATCGTGCTAGTCCAATGATTTGTTCTTCTACATCAAGTGCAATATAAACTTCTTTGACAAGCCCTTTTTTCATTGCTTTTACTGCTTGCTTTGTACCTATGATTGTTTTTTTCGCTTGTTTTACTTTTTCATAAGACATTTTCATATCCTCCAAAGCTACAAGTCCGATAACTATCAACCTTAAATATATTATCATTCCTTGAAATAGGTGTCAATAGTTTTCATAAATATTAGGGAGAATCTTTATGGAATTCTCCCTAATATTAAATTATTTACTCTGCAATTACTACTTCTTTTTCAGTATCTTGCTCATTAGTAGAGATTTGAATTTGACGATAACGTTGCATACCGGTACCTGCTGGAACTAGTTTACCGATAATTACGTTTTCTTTCAATCCTAATAATTCATCACGTTTTCCTTTAATCGCTGCATCTGTTAAGACACGAGTCGTTTCTTGGAAGGATGCTGCAGATAAGAATGATTCTGTTTCAAGTGAAGCTTTTGTAATACCAAGGATAACTGGGCGACAAGTTGCAGGGATTTTACCTTGTAATACTGCATCTTTGTTCGCTTCAGCAAATTGATGAATATCAAGCAACGATCCCGGAAGTAGTTCCGTTTCTCCTGCTTCAATAACACGAATTTTACGAAGCATTTGACGTACCATCACTTCGATGTGTTTATCACCAATTTCTACCCCTTGCATACGATAAACTTTTTGTACTTCTTTTAATAAGTACACTTGAACAGTAGATACATCTTTTACTCTTAACAATTCTTTTGGATCAATAGAACCTTCAGTTAATACCTGACCACGTTCAATCACATCATTCAGTTGAACTTTTAGACGTGCATTATATGGAGCAAGGTATTTACGAGTTTCTACATTACCTTGAATTGTAATTTCTTTTTGGCCTTCTCTAATTTCATCAATTTCAGTAACAATCCCTGAGATTTCAGATATAACAGCTTGACCTTTTGGATTACGAGATTCGAAAATCTCTTGGATACGTGGAAGACCTTGTGTAATATCGTCTCCAGCAACCCCACCTGTATGGAATGTACGCATCGTTAACTGTGTACCTGGTTCACCGATAGATTGAGCTGCAATAATACCAACTGCTTCTCCAACCTCTACAGTATCTCCAGTTGCTAAGTTTAGACCGTAACATTTTTTACATACGCCGTGTTTTGTATTACATGTAAATGCCGAACGAATTGTTAACTCTTCGATACCAGCTTCTTCGATAATACGGGCAGCATCTTGTGTAATTAATCCGTCTTTTTCTAAAATAACTTCATTTGTAGTCGGATGGAAGATTGTTTTCTTCGTATGGCGACCAACAATACGTTCACCAAACTCTTCAATCACTTCCGTACCTTCCATAAGTGAGCCAATTAGTAGTCCACGGTCTGTTCCACAATCATCTTCACGAACGATCACGTCTTGTGCTACGTCAACTAGACGACGAGTCAAGTAACCTGAATCGGCTGTTTTTAGAGCTGTATCGGCAAGACCTTTACGAGCACCATGTGTGGAGATGAAGTATTCAAGTACTGTTAACCCTTCACGGAACGATGACTTAATCGGAAGTTCGATAATTCGACCAGCCGGATTGGCCATAAGTCCACGCATACCTGCAAGTTGAGTAAAGTTGGATGCATTACCACGGGCACCTGAGTCACTCATCATGAAGATTGGATTCGAGTTATCAAGAGATCTCATCAGTTTTTCTTGAATAACTTCTTTTGCTTTACTCCAATGTCCGATTACGCTAGCGTAGCGCTCTTCTTCCGTGATTAAACCACGACGGAATTGTTTCAAGACTTTATCTACTTTAGCTTGTGCTTCTTCAAGAATTTCACCTTTGTCTGGAAGTACGACGATATCAGAGATACCAATTGTAATACCAGCTTTAGTAGAATACTTAAATCCTAGTGCTTTCATGCGGTCTAGCATTTTAGATGTCTCTGTAATATGGAAACGTTTAAACACTTCCGCAATGATGTTACCAAGAATTTTCTTCTTAAATGGTTGAACAAGGTCCATAGATTCAATGTGTTCTTTCACATTAGTTGTTGTAGACACAAAATATTTTGCCGGTGTTTCAATTTGTAAATTGAAATCGGTTGGTTCGTTAATATACGGGAACGTTTCTGGAAGTATTTCATTGAAAATTACTTTACCTACAGTAGTTAACAATAACATCTTGTTTTGTTCTTCCGTAAATGTTTGATTATTTAATGATGATGCAGCAATTGCAATACGAGTATGCAAATGTACATGACCAGTATTGTAAGCAATTAGCACTTCTTCTGGACCATAAAAAGTAGAACCTTCTCCTGCTGCACCTTTACGTTCAAGCGTTAAGTAATAGTTTCCTAAAACCATATCTTGAGAAGGGGTAACAACTGGTTTTCCATCTTTTGGATTCAAAATATTTTGTGCTGCTAGCATTAGTAAACGTGCTTCCGCTTGCGCTTCTGCAGATAAAGGAACGTGAACAGCCATTTGGTCACCATCAAAGTCAGCGTTATAAGCTGTACATACTAATGGGTGAAGACGAATCGCACGACCTTCTACTAATGTTGGTTCGAATGCTTGAATACCTAAACGGTGAAGAGTTGGTGCACGGTTTAATAAAACCGGATGCTCCTTAATTACATCTTCTAATACATCCCAAACTTCAGAATGCATACGTTCAATTTTACGTTTCGCACTCTTAATGTTGTGAGCCAACCCACGTTCAACTAGTTCTTTCATAACAAATGGCTTAAATAATTCAATCGCCATTTCTTTTGGAAGTCCACATTGATACATCTTCAAGTTTGGTCCTACTACGATAACCGAACGACCAGAATAGTCTACACGTTTACCAAGTAAGTTTTGACGGAAACGGCCTTGTTTCCCTTTCAGCATATGAGAAAGTGATTTTAATGGGCGGTTACCTGGTCCTGTTACAGGACGACCACGACGACCATTGTCAATCAAAGCATCAACAGCTTCTTGTAGCATACGTTTTTCGTTTTGAACAATGATGCTAGGAGCACCAAGATCAAGTAAACGTTTTAAACGGTTATTACGGTTAATTACACGACGATATAGATCGTTTAAATCAGATGTAGCAAAGCGTCCGCCGTCTAATTGAACCATTGGACGTAATTCTGGTGGAATTACCGGTAGTACATCTAAAATCATCCAATCTGGTCTATTTCCTGAGTTACGGAAAGATTCTACTACTTCTAAACGTTTAATCGCACGTGTACGGCGTTGACCTTGTGCTGTTTTTAACTCTTCTTTTAAGCTTTCTGCTTCGCCTTCTAAATCAAGTTCTTGAAGTAGACGTTTAATAGCCTCTGCACCCATAGCAGCTTGGAACTTAGTACCAAACTTATCACGGTATGCACGGTATTCTTTTTCAGAAAGTAATTGTTTCTTTTCAAGAGGTGTGTCCGCAGGTTCAATTACTACATAAGAAGCAAAATAAATTACTTCTTCAAGTGATCTTGGAGACATATCCAAAATAAGACCCATACGGCTTGGAATACCTTTGAAATACCAAATATGTGATACTGGTGCAGCTAATTCGATATGTCCCATACGTTCACGACGGACTTTCGAACGCGTTACTTCGACTCCACAACGATCACATACTACACCTTTATAACGAACTCGCTTGTATTTACCACAATGACATTCCCAGTCTTTTGTAGGACCGAAAATACGTTCACAGAATAAACCATCTTTTTCAGGTTTTAATGTACGATAGTTAATCGTTTCAGGTTTTTTTACTTCCCCATAAGACCATGAACGGATTTTATCAGGTGAAGCTAAACCAATTTTCATATACTCAAAATTATTAACGTCTATCAAGGAGCCTACCTCCCTTTAGTCTTGTGTCTTTTAAGTTAAAAGACTTTCCAAGTAGCTCTGCATTATGCAATTTTATACGGAAATACGGACAGGTATCACCTGTCCGATTTTTATTCTTTATTCCACAGTTCCAACTGGTTCTTCTTCTTCTTTTGCTAAAGGCAAAATCCCAAGTGCATCAGCTGCAGGAATATCGTCATCTTCATCTAAATCACGAAGTTCAATTTCTTCTTCGTCAATTGTTAACATCTTAACGTCCATACCTAAACTTTGTAATTCCTTAATCAATACTTTGAATGATTCTGGAACTCCTGGTTCTGGTACGCTTTCTCCTTTAACGATTGCTTCATATGTTTTCACACGTCCAACAACGTCATCAGATTTAACTGTTAAGATCTCTTGCAATGTATAAGCAGCACCATATGCTTCAAGTGCCCATACTTCCATCTCTCCGAAACGTTGTCCACCAAATTGCGCTTTCCCTCCAAGAGGTTGTTGCGTAACTAATGAATAAGGTCCAGTAGATCGAGCATGAAGTTTATCATCTACCATGTGGGCAAGTTTAATCATGTACATAACCCCAACAGAAACGCGGTTATCAAATGGTTCACCTGAACGACCATCATAAAGCGTCGTTTTACCATCACGGTTTAGTCCAGCTTCTTCCATTGTGTTCCAAACATCTTCTTCGTTAGCTCCATCAAATACTGGTGAAGCCATATGAACGCCTAACAGTCTAGCAGCCATACCTAAGTGTAGCTCCAATACTTGACCAATGTTCATACGAGAAGGTACCCCAAGTGGATTTAACATGATATCAACTGGTGTGCCGTCTGGAAGGAATGGCATATCTTCTTCTGGAAGGATACGCGAGATAACCCCTTTGTTACCATGACGTCCGGCCATTTTATCCCCAACAGAGATTTTACGTTTTTGAACGATATAAGCACGAACTAATTGGTTAACGCCTGGAGATAACTCATCGCCATCTTCTCGATTGAAGACTTTTACGTCTAATACAATCCCGCCAGCACCATGTGGTACACGCAGAGATGTATCGCGAACTTCACGAGCTTTTTCACCGAAAATAGCGTGAAGCAGACGTTCTTCCGCAGTAAGTTCTGTAACTCCTTTTGGTGTTACTTTCCCTACTAAAATGTCACCATCGCGAACTTCTGCACCAATACGGATAATTCCTCGGTCATCTAAGTTGCGTAATGCATCTTCCCCGACATTAGGTATATCTCTCGTAATTTCCTCAGGTCCAAGCTTCGTATCACGTGATTCTGATTCATATTCTTCAATGTGGACTGAAGTATATACATCATCTTTCACAAGACGCTCGCTCATAATAACAGCATCCTCGTAGTTGTATCCGTCCCATGTCATGAAGGCTACTAGCACGTTACGTCCTAAAGCTAGTTCTCCTTGCTCCATAGAAGGCCCATCTGCAAGAATATCCAGAGGTTTTACAAGATCTCCAACTTTAACAATTGGACGTTGGTTAATAGATGTTCCGTGGTTAGAACGTTCGAATTTGTGTACTTTATAGGATGTTAAATCACCTTTAACTTCCTTACCATCGACTTCTTCAATGCGTCTAACACGAATTTCTTTCGCTTCAACGTGCTCTACGATTCCGTGGTACTTCGCAATAACGGCCGCACCAGAATCACGTGCATTTACATGTTCCATACCAGTTCCCACGAAAGGAGCTTCTGGGTTTAACAAAGGAACAGCTTGACGTTGCATGTTCGCTCCCATTAGTGCACGGTTGGAGTCATCGTTTTCTAAGAAAGGAATACACGCTGTCGCTGCAGAAACTACTTGTTTCGGCGAAACGTCCATGTAATCTATTTGTTCTTTTTTAAATACTGTGTTATCTCCACGGAAACGACCTACTACTTCTTCTTTTAAGAATTCACCATCATCCGATAATGGAGAGTTAGCTTGTGCAACCACATAGTTATCCTCTTCATCAGCAGTCAAGTAGTCAATTCGTGAAGTTACTAAGCCTGTTTCAGGGTCAACTCGACGATATGGAGTTTCAATAAATCCAAATTTATTCACTTTAGCAAAGCTTGAAAGTGAGTTAATCAGACCAATATTCGGTCCCTCAGGAGTTTCAATTGGACACATACGACCATAGTGAGAGTAATGAACGTCACGTACTTCAAAACCAGCACGTTCACGCGTTAAACCACCAGGTCCAAGCGCTGAAAGACGACGTTTATGCGTAAGTTCAGCAAGTGGGTTTGTTTGGTCCATGAACTGAGATAATTGAGAACTACCAAAGAATTCTTTAATAGACGCAATTACTGGACGGATATTAATCAGTTGTTGTGGAACGATTGCTTGTGTGTCGTTGATAGACATACGCTCACGAACTACACGCTCCATACGAGAAAGACCAATACGGAATTGGTTTTGTAGTAACTCCCCTACTGAACGTAAACGACGGTTACCAAGATGATCGATATCATCCGTGTTTCCAACGTTAAATAAAAGGTTGAAGAAATAACCAATAGAAGAAACAATATCAGCTGGCGTAATATTTTTTACTTCAGTTTCAACATACGCGTTACTAATAACGTTGATTTCTTTTTGGTCTTCATCATTTGGTGCATATATTTTAATGGATTGAACAGTAATATCGTCTTCTAAAACTCCACCAACTTGGGAGAATGTTTTGAAGCCAATTCCATTTTCTAAATGAGGGATTAGTCGATCTAATACTCGGCGATCGATAAGCGTACCCGCTTCTACTAATATCTCACCTGTCTCAGGATCCACTAGCGTTTCCGCTACTGTTTGATTAAACAAACGGTTTTTTATATGCAGTTTTTTATTCATTTTGTAACGACCAACGTTGGCTAAGTCATAGCGTTTTGCGTCAAAGAAGCGTGAATATAATAAGCTCTTAGCACTTTCAACTGTTGGTGGTTCACCAGGACGTAAACGCTCGTAGATTTCAAGTAACGCTTTTTCAGACGTTTCTGTGTTATCTTTTTCTAGCGTGTTACGTAAATATTCATTATCACCAATTAAGTCGATGATTTCTTGATCTGATCCAAAGCCTAATGCGCGAAGTAAAACAGTTACTGGCAATTTACGCGTGCGATCGATACGAACGTAAACTACGTCTTTTGCATCGATTTCATATTCTAACCATGCACCGCGGTTTGGAATTACGGTAGCTCCAAAACCTTTTTTACCATTTTTGTCTGTTTTATCATGGAAGTAAACACTTGGTGAACGGACTAACTGAGATACAATAACGCGCTCAGCTCCATTGATAACGAAAGTACCAGTCTCAGTCATTAATGGGAAATCACCCATGAAGACATCTTGTTCTTTCACTTCATCCGTTTCTTTGTTGTGGAGACGTACTTTTACGCGCAATGGTGCTGCGTATGTAGCGTCACGTTCTTTTGATTCGTCGACTGAATATTTCGGTTCATTCAAACTATAGTCGACAAATTCAAGTGATAGATTGCCTGTAAAGTCCTCGATTGGTGAAATGTCTTTGAACATTTCACGTAAACCTTCCTCAAGGAACCATTCGTAAGATGCTGTTTGAATTTCGATTAGATTCGGAAGTTCAAGCACCTCACTAATACGCGCAAAACTTCTGCGTTGGCGGTGTTGTCCGTACTGAACTAGTTGACCTGTCAACTCATTCACCCCTCAATTAAAGCGATATTAGGTCTTTTCGATATGAACATTTTAGTGTATGATATCGAAAGACAAAAAGAAAACGAGTTCTTAATAAGAGCTCATTTTCGGTTAACCAAACTTTTTCTCGGCCAGTATACCCATTTTTACTAGCGTTTATTCAAAAGGGCATACGTCCTCAAAATAATATTTTTGCATTTTATTATAATATCATAGCGATTTTGTCAAGTCAATCTTTTGAAGCTTTTATAATCCAATAGCCTTTTTCTTTGCTTACAACTTCTACTTGACCAAAAATCTCCTCTAAAAAACTAAAAGTAGATGGTGCCCCTTGTTTCTTTTGAATCACAACCCACAATTCTCCCCTTGAAACCAACTTTTCATAGGAATCTTTGTAAAAACGGAAAATAGTCTCTTTTCCAGCGCGAATCGGTGGATTAGTTATAATAGCCGCAAAGTTTGCAGTGTTAACTGCTGACAACCCATCACTTTCATAGATTCGTACATTTTGTATCCCGTTAGCAGCAGCATTTTTTTCTGCAAGTTGGATTGCACGTGTGTTAACATCTATTAAATGAACTGTTCTTTCTTCATTTGCTTTTGCAACGGAAAGACCTATTGGCCCATATCCACAACCTATATCTAAAAAGTCTCCTTCAAGATCAGGTGCTTGAAAAGCATCGATTAATACACGGGAGCCAAAATCTACTTCGCTCTTACTAAATACACCAGCATCTGTTTCAAATCGAAAATTATGACCGAGCAATGTGAAATTCCAATGGCGAGGCTTACTTTCCGTTTGAGGTTTTCTAGAATAATAATGATCAGACACCGAATAACCCTCCACAATACATACGAAGAAAAGCCCGTCGTTTACTGACGAGCTTTTTTCTTCGAGCTGTACAAAAAATTACTTAACTTCTACGTTTGCGCCAACTTCTTCAAGTTGAGCTTTCATAGCTTCTGCATCTTCTTTAGATACGCCTTCTTTAATTGCTTTTGGAGCGTTATCTACTACTTCTTTAGCTTCTTTCAAGCCAAGACCAGTGATTTCGCGAACAACTTTAATTACTTTAATTTTTTGGTCTCCTGCAGATGCAAGGATTACGTCAAATTCAGTTTGTTCTTCAGCTGCAGCAGCACCGCCACCTGCAACCATTGCTACTGGAGCAGCAGCTGTTACACCGAATTCTTCTTCGATTGCTTTTACTAAGTCGTTTAACTCAAGAACTGTCATTGATTTGATAGCTTCTAAGATTTGCTCATTATTCATTTTATTTTCCTCCTATAATTGGATAGTTATTAGGCTAATAGCCTTTTTTTACTCGTTAAGCCGCGTAATAAATTATGCGCCTTGTTCTTCTTTTTGCTCTGCAACAGCTTTTGTTGCAAGTGCAAAGTTGCGTACTGGAGCTTGAAGTACTGAAAGAAGCATAGAAAGTAGACCTTCGCGTGATGGAAGTTCCGCTAATGCTTTCACATCTTCAGCAGATGCTGCAATACCTTCGATGATACCAGCTTTAATTTCAAGCTGTTCGTTCTTTTTAGCAAAATCATTAATGATTTTTGCAGGCGCAACTACGTCTTCGTTAGAAAATGCAACTGCGTTTGGACCAACAAGATATTCATTAATCCCGTCAATTCCAGCAATTTCAGTAGCACGGCGTGTAAGAGAGTTTTTGTAAACTTTGAATTCCACACCAGCTTCACGAAGTTGTTTACGTAGTTCTGTTACTTGCGTAACATTTAAACCACGGTAATCAACTACTACTACTGAAGCAGCAGCTTTAAACTTTTCTGCAATATCTTGCACTTGCACTTTTTTCGTTTCAATTGCTTTGCTCATTTTGGCACCTCCTATAAGAATTGGCCATTTATACCGACAAAAGAAAAGCCTCTGATCTACTGGTAGACACAGAGGCAGAAAGTCATCATCTAAAAAGAATCTGAATTTGCTTGTCCTCGGTAGGATATTAAGTGACATGTCACTCCTACTGTCTTCGGTACAAATGTATATTTCACAACAAAAGTCATCTTAACAGATAGACTTTTAGCTGTCAATTATTTTTTCACTGATTGAGCGTCAACTTTTACAGCTGGACCCATAGTAGTTGTAACATTTACAGACTTCATATAGATACCTTTAGCAGCAGCTGGTTTAGCTTTTTGAACTACATCAAATACAGCTAAGAAGTTTTCTACTAATTTGTCGTCTTCAAAAGAAACTTTTCCGATAGGAGCATGAATAATCCCTGCTTTGTCAGCACGGTATTCTACTTTACCAGCTTTAATTTCTCCGATAGCTTTTGTTACGTCAAATGTAACTGTACCTGTTTTAGGGTTTGGCATTAAGCCTTTTGGTCCAAGTACACGACCGATTTTACCAACTTCACCCATCATGTCTGGAGTAGCTACGATTACATCGAAGTCAAACCATCCTTGTTGGATTTTAGTAATGTATTCTACATCACCTGCATAGTCTGCACCAGCAGCTTCTGCTTCTTTTAGTTTTTCACCTTTAGCGAATACTAATACACGTTGAGTTTTACCAGTCCCGTTTGGAAGCACAACTGCCCCACGGATTTGTTGGTCATTTTTACGTGTATCGATTCCTAAACGGAAAGCAACTTCGACCGTTGCATCGAAATTAACTGTGCTTGTTTTTTTCGCAAGCTCGATTGCCTCTTTAGCTGAGTACAATGTATTGATATCAACTAATTTAGCAGCTTCTTGTAATTTTTTACCTTTGTTAGCCATTTAAAATGTCCTCCTTGAAGTGGTTTTAGCGGAATAAACCTCCCACGTGTAAAGGTTGCAGTCATCCTAAGGAACAACTACAACCTTCCAAAAAACAAATGCGTCATATCAAAATGCACATTAAGTATTAGTCTACGATCGTAATACCCATGCTACGTGCAGTACCTTCTACCATCAGCATAGCTGTTTCAACAGATGCTGCATTTAAATCTGGCATTTTTTGTTCTGCGATTTCGCGAACTTTATCACGTTTCACTGTCGCCACTTTTACGCGGTTTGGTTCACCTGATCCAGATTGAATACCTGCTGCTACTTTAAGTAACACTGCTGCCGGCGGAGTTTTTGTAATGAAAGTAAATGAACGATCTTCAAATACAGAAATTTCAACCGGAATGATTAGACCTGCTTGATCTGCAGTACGTGCGTTGAACTCCTTACAGAATCCCATGATGTTAACACCCGCTTGTCCTAATGCAGGACCAACCGGTGGCGCTGGGTTTGCTTTACCAGCAGGAATTTGTAATTTTACAACTTTAATCACTTTTTTAGCCACGAGACACACCTCCTTAAGTCCGTGATGTGGTAATTGGGTTGCCCCTCCCACTCAAATATCTGTCTCTCAGCTTTTCGCTGATAACATTAGAAAATTCATGCAGACGTATTTTTACGTCTGACCTTTGAAATGATACCACTTATCTGTTTTTTTCGCAAGTGTCAATAAAAATTATAATTTAATAACTTGCTCGAAGTCCAATTCCATGTTAGTTTCTCGGCCAAACATATCTACCGATACTGTAACTTTTCCTTTTTCTGCATCGATCACTTCTACTTTACCTTGGAAATGAGCGAATGGACCTTCTAGAACTTCTACTAATTCTCCAACACTAAAGTCTACTTCTACTTTACCTTCATTCATGCCCATTTGTTTTAACATGGAGTCCACTTCTTCTGGAGGTAGAGGTGTTGGCTTTGTTCCTCCACCTGAAGAACCAAGGAATCCAGTTACTCCTGGCGTATTTCGAACAACATACCAAGCGTCATCTGTCATAATTAATTCCACGAATACATATCCAGGGAAAGTTTTTCTCAAGACGACACGCTTTTTCCCATCTTTAAAATCTGTTTCTTCTTGTTCAGGGATAAATACGCGGAAAATTTTATCTTGCATCCCCATAGTTTCTACTCGTTTTTCCAAGTTTGCTTTTACTTTATTTTCATACCCAGAGTACGTATGAACGACATACCAATTTTTCTCCATATCATCAGGACTAAGCGTCCTTCCCTCCTTTTCTTAGACAAATGAAAAAACCCGTTCGATTACTATGACGGGCTATTTTTAGAAAATATTTACATGCTACGTTTTATAATGCTAAATACCAACGGAAAAGTTCTGAAATCCCTAAATCTACAATAGCAAAAAATATAGCCATTACTACAACTGTAGCTAGTACGACTACCGTATATCGCGTTAGCTCTTTACGTCTTGGCCAGCTTACTTTTCTCATTTCAGACATTACATTTTTAAAAAATCCACCAACATTAGCCATTTAGCTAAACCTCCACATGGAAAATCTATTTTACTCTCATATTCATAAAGTTTGTTTATGAAGTGTATGAGCGTTACAATGCGTGCAGTATTTTTTTCTTTCTATACGTATAGATGTGCTCTCTTTTGAAGTAGGGACCGTATAATTGCGGTTACCACATTGCATACAACTCAAGACAATTTTCTTAGTCATTTTATCACCTTTTCGGCGTATAAGTCTTTTTCAAGATTATCACCTTAGAGAAACGGTGTCAACAAATTCCCAGGCTTTACACATAATTACTACCAATCTCCATATAACGCTCCAACTTTCGCTTTACTCGCTGTAGTGCATTGTCAATTGATTTTACATGCCGATTTAATTCCTCGGAAATTTCTTGATAAGACTGTCCATCCAAATATAAAGCAAGTACTTGTTGTTCCAATTCACTTAAAATTTCACCCATCTTACCTTCCATGTAATCATAATGCTCTCTGTTAATGATTAACTCTTCTGGATCGTCGATAACAGAACCAGCAATCATGTCCATAAGCGTTCGATCAGATTCTTCATCATAGATAGGCTTATCCAAGGAAACATATGAATTTAGCGGAATATGTTTCTGACGAGTTGCTGTTTTAATTGCTGTAATAATTTGTCGAGTAATACATAACTCTGCAAAAGCTCGAAAAGAAGCTAATTTCTCTTCTTTAAAATCTCGGATCGCTTTGTATAATCCAATCATTCCTTCTTGGAGTATATCTTCCTTATCCGCTCCTATTAAAAAATAGGACCTACCTTTCATTCGAACAAATGAACGATACTTGGTAATTAAATAATCTAGCGCTTCAGTGCTCCCTTGATGAACCATCTCTACAAGCTCTTCATCTAGTAATCTATCCAATTGTTGTAGATCCAATTCTGTCTTTTCCAATGAAGTCACCTCAGCTAAATTATGAATATTTACCATAAGTATACAGGAAGAAAATTTACAGCGTCAATGAATCATTTCATTCCTCTTCGCCATTTTTCGAAAATTTCTGCAATTTCGTCAGATAATGGGATGGTCGAAGTTGGCTTATTCTCTTGTATATGCTTAACTTTTTTCGTAATATTCGATGAGATAGAAAACATTTCAATTTCAAGTTCTCTTGCAGATTTTCTTAGAGCTCCTTGCCCAAATATAACTCTTTGCTCCGTCATATCGGATGTTGCTACGTAAATTTGTGTTCTTCTATTACTTAATTCTAGCGTTAGCTTTTCAATTCGTTCATCAGCAGTTTCATTTTCTCTCGTATAAATTATTTCGACATCATTTTGTTTCTTTTTATTTTCTATACCGGGCACTAAATGTGCATCAAAAACAACAATCACTCGAATACCTGTAAATGCTTTATATTCTGCCATTAGCTCAATTAGTCGGTCTCTAGCGTCTAGTAATTTATCACTTTTTAATTTCCTTAACTCGCTCCATGCGCCGATGATATTATATCCATCGACAAGTAGAATCTGCATCTTCTTATCCTTTAAGCGGTTTTCTTACGCGCAATACTTCATATAAAAGTATGGACGCAGCTACAGACGCATTCAAGCTAGTTACATGCCCAACCATTGGCAAATGGTAAAGAAAGTCACATTTTTCTTTTAATAGACGACTCATACCTTTTCCTTCACTACCAATAATGAGAGCCAGTGGTAGTGTTGCATCCATATTTCGATAATCGGTAGATTTTGATGCATCTGTTCCAGCTATCCAAACACCACGATCTTTTAGCTCATCTACAGTTTGCGACAAGTTTCCTGCACGATATACAGGAATGTGTTCAATCGCCCCTGTTGATGCCTTTGCAACAACCGCGGTTAACCCAACTGCCCGTCTTTTTGGAATAATAATTCCGTGCGCTCCTACTGCATCCGCCGTTCGCATGATAGACCCAAGATTATGCGGATCTTCAATTTCATCTAAAATTATAAAAAGAGGGTCCTCTTGCTTACTAGCTGCTAAATTAAATAAATCATCTAGTTCTGCATAGCGATACGCAGCGACAGAAGCGACAATTCCTTGATGGTTTGCGTCCGTTAAGCCGTCCAATTTCTTTTTCGGTACAAATTGAACAATAATTCCTGCATCTTTTGCTAATTGAATTATTTCAGAAACACCACTTTTTTGAACGCCTTCCGCAATCCAAACTTTGTTCATATCTCTTCCTGAACGTAACGCCTCTACTACGGGATTTTTCCCCGCAATAATTTCTCCTGTTTGTTCTGTTTGCTCTGCCATCTACTTTTTCTCCTCTTTCTGTTCATCAATATACTGAATTGCAAACTGAAGTACTTCTTGCAAACGTTCTTTCTGCTCACTCAAGTATAAGCTTCCAATAACCGCCTCAAACGCTGTACTATAATGATATGTTTGGACATCTGTATTTTTCGGAACTGTACCAGACTTTGCATTTCGACCTCTTCTCAGCACGGCTTCCTCTTCTTCTGTTAAAAACTGCGTATTCAACATTTCACGTACAATTGTTGCTTGTGCTTTTGCAGATACATATTTTGTACCTTCTCTATGCAAAATATTCGGTTTAACTCGCCCAGATCGGATGAGATGCTCTCGAACGACTTGTTCGAATACAGCATCTCCCATATAGGCTAAAGCTAATGAATTTAATTGTTTTACGTCTGACAACTTAAAGTTTCCCACAAGTTTATCCTCTTTTCCATCGGATACCTTGCGCAGTATCTTCTAAAATAATGTTCATAGCTTTTAATTGATCTCTTATTTCATCAGCACGAGCAAAGTTACGATCCTTTCTCGCTTGATTACGTTCGTCTATAAGCGCATCAATTTCCTCATCCAATACTTCTTTTTCTTTCGCAAGAGATAGACCTAAAACAGCTGTTAGCTCATCAAAAATAGTGATGAATTGTTTCAACACTTGTTCAGATGTTTGCTTTTCAAGTAAATACGTATTTGCAAGCTTTGATAATTCAAAAACTGCCGCAATTCCGTTCGCTGTATTGAAGTCATCATCCATTGCTGTTTCAAATTGTACTTTAACCTCTTGGATTTTATGCAACCATACATCATGATGATCCCCTAAATCTGCCGTTGCATCCAAGCGGTGCAAGACATTTGCGTATGCAGTACGAATTCGCTCAAGTCCTGCCTCCGCTTGCTCTACTAAATCCTGAGAGTAGTTAATTGGATTACGGTAATGTACGCTAAGCATAAATAGACGCAATACTTGTGGGTCAATTTGCTTACGAATATCATTAACTAACACGAAATTACCAAGTGATTTGGACATTTTTTCATTATCTATATTAATATAACCATTGTGCATCCAATATCTCGCAAAGGTTTTGCCTGTTCTTGCTTCCGATTGTGCAATTTCATTTTCATGGTGTGGGAAAGTTAAATCCTGTCCACCTGCGTGGATATCAATCGTATCACCCAGTATTTCACGTGCCATAACAGAGCATTCTATATGCCAGCCCGGACGTCCTTGACCCCATGGACTTTCCCAGAAAATCTCTCCTGGTTTCGCCGCTTTCCAAAGAGCAAAATCTAATGCATCCTCTTTCTTAACACCAGTTTCAATACGAGCCCCCACTTTTAAATCATCTACCGATTGGTGCGATAATTTGCCATATCCATCAAACTTTCTTGTGCGATAATATACATCTCCTTGAGACTCATAGGCATATCCTTTTTCTTCTAACGCTTCGATAAATTCAATTATTTCATTCATGTGATCTGTTACACGTGGATGCGAATCAGCCTTACTGCATCCTAAGGCTTCCACATCAGCAAAATATGCTTCTATAAAACGAGCTGTTAGTTCAGATACGTCTTCCCCTAACTCATTTGCAGCCTTAATGATTTTGTCATCAACATCCGTGAAATTCGATACATACGTCACTTCATATCCTCGGTACTGCAGATATTTTCGTACAGTATCGTAGACAATTACAGGACGAGCATTCCCTATGTGAATGTAATTGTAGACTGTTGGTCCACACACATACATCTTTACCTTTCCTTCTTCCATTGGTATAAATGGTTCTTTTTCACGTTTTAATGTATTAAATATTTGAATTGTCATGACATTTGTCTCTCCTTTTCATTTGTTAAACGATCAACTTCCTGTTCAAGCTCTGCAATTTTAGCTTCCATCTCTTTACATCGATCGGCAAATGGATCTGGCAAATCTTGATGATCCAGATTTCTTTTTACTTTCACACCATCTTGAATTACTACTACGCCAGGTATGCCAACAACAGTAGAATTAAACGGTACATCTTTTAATACAACCGAACCTGCACCTACCTTGCTATTTTCCCCAATTGTAATGGATCCTAATACTTTCGCTCCTGTTGCAACAAGCACATTATTTCCAAGGGTTGGATGTCTTTTACCCTTCTCTTTCCCTGTCCCGCCTAGTGTGACGCCTTGGTAAATGGTACAGTCGTCTCCAATTTCACATGTTTCTCCAATGACTACACCTGAACCATGGTCGATAAAAAAACGTCGGCCAATTGTTGCTCCTGGGTGAATTTCGATGCCAGTAAAAAATCGGCTTATTTGCGAGATTGCACGTGCAAGGAAAAAGAACTTCTTCTTATAAAAAGCATGAGCAACTCGATGATTCCAAATTGCATGTAAGCCTGCGTAAGTTAAAATGACTTCGAGTTTACTAGTAGCTGCGGGATCTTGTTCAAAAACAACAGCTATATCTTCTTTCAAACGCGCAAACATGGCATTTCCCCCTTTTTTTTTGAACAAAAAAAGTCTCTGTCTATAAATATAGACAGAGACGCAAATAGGCGCGGTTCCACTCTGATTGGAAACATAGAAATATCTTTCCCACTTAGCATCTTTAACGCAGATGATACGTCCAGCCTACTATAAAGTTCGGCATGGCACTCTGAGGTGCATTTCAGTAACTCATTGGCTCAGACCACTTTCAGCCGGTGATGGTCCTCTCTAAAGAACATGCGTTACTTACTTCTCCTCGTCTTAGCTTTTCTATTATTTCCGTTCGGAATTTGTACCCTCATTTTCACACCTTACAAGCGGAAAGTCAATCTTATTGTTTTGCGTATTTAGCGACGCGAGCAATTACTTTTTCTTTACCGATTAAGCTGATAGCATCTGCTAATTCAGGACCATGTGTTTGACCAGTTGTAACCACACGAATTGGCATAAATAGATTTTTTCCTTTATGACCCGTTTCTTTTTGTACCGCTTTAATGGAAGATTTTATTTCTGTTGCTTCAAAAGTTACTAGACTTTCTAATTGTGCTTTAAAAGCTACCATAACTTCCGAAACCTGCTCCCCCGCCAACACTTCTGATGCTTCTTCATTATATGCAAGTTCATCGTTAAAGAATAAGGAAGATAATTCAACGATTTCTGCTCCAAAACTCATTTGATCATGATAAAGAGCAATCAGGTTTGTAGTCCAAGTTTGTTGTTCTTCCGATAATTCCATAGGTAGAAGTCCTTCTTTTTGTAAATGTGGCAGCGCAAGCTCTACTACTTTTTCTAGTGGAAGTTGCTTAATATATTGGTTATTCATCCATGTTAATTTTTGTTTATCAAACATAGATGGTGATTTGGATAGACGGTTAACATCAAAGATTTTGATGAACTCCTCTTTCGAGAAGATTTCCTCTTCCCCTTCAGGAGACCATCCTAAAAGTGCAAAGAAGTTAAACATTGCTTCTGGTAAATACCCAAGATCTTTATATTGCGTGACAAACTGAATAATCGACTCATCACGTTTGGAAAGCTTTTTACGACTTTCGTTAATAATTAGCGTCATATGACCATATTTCGGATATTCCCATCCAAATGCATCAAATACCATCAATTGTTTTGGTGTATTAGATAAATGTTCTTCTCCACGGAATACATGTGATATCTTCATAAAATAATCATCTAGTACTACTGCGTAGTTATACGTTGGAATCCCATTTGCTTTGACAAGAACCCAATCGCCAACATCTTTCGATTCAAACGTCACTGTACCACGAACTAAATCTTCAAATGTATATGTTACATTTTCTGGTACACGCATACGAATCGTATAAGCTGTTCCCGCAGCTTCTTTTGCTTGCACTTCTTCTGGAGATAAGTTTCTGCACTTACCATTGTACATTGGAGCAGCTACTCCGCTTTCTTTTTGAACTTCACGATCTGCTTCTAACTCTTCCGATGTACAGAAACATTTATAAGCATGTCCTTTTTCTAACATCTCTTCTGCATGTTTTGTATATATATCTAGACGCTCCATTTGACGGTAAGGTGCATAAGGTCCACCAATATCAACAGACTCATCATAGTCGATCCCTAACCATTGTAGGTTTTCAAGCTGCGATAATTCGCCACCTTCGATATTACGTTCAATATCTGTATCTTCAATACGAACGATAAATTTCCCGTTATGATGACGAGCATATAAATAGTTAAATAATGCTGTGCGTGCTCCTCCGATATGCAAATTACCTGTTGGACTTGGTGCGTAGCGTACGCGAACTTCTTGTGTCATTGTAAATCCTCCTAGTTTTCGTGCGTATCAAATACAATTTCAATATGAAGGAATTTCTCCCATGTATAATTAATTAAATCGTTATTACTTCCCACTAATGGAAGGCCACCATCCAATAATGTGGGATAAACTTTATTTATTTTACCACTGCTACTGTGTTTTTTAAAGTTAGTCTTTTTTCAAAAGAAGAATCGTTGCCATAGAAGCAATTCCTTCTTCACGACCAGTAAATCCTAGCTTTTCTGTTGTAGTTGCTTTTACATTCACTTGCGATACATCCGCTTGAAGTAGTTCGGCAACGCGCGTACGAATTGCTTCAATGTAAGGAGCCATTTTGGGCTTTTGTGCAATAATTGTACAATCTATGTTTCCTAATTTATATCCACGAGCATCTACTAGTTTCCAAATATGGTCCAGTAACTTCGCTGAATCTGCATCTTTAAAATCAGGATCTGTATCAGGAAAGTGTCTCCCTATATCCCCTTCTCCAATCGCCCCCAGAGCCGCGTCTGTAATTGTATGAAGTAACACATCTGCATCCGAATGCCCAATAAGTCCTCTTTCATAAGGAATCGTGATTCCCCCTATAATTAACGGTCGATTATCCGCAAATTCATGTACATCAAAACCTTGCCCAATTCGCATCATTTTATCGTTTCTCCTGTTCACGTTTATTTAATAGTATCTCTCCAAATAGAAGATCTTCCTTTGTTGTCATTTTCACATTATCATATGTACTTTCCACAATACGAACTTGCTCACCTAATCTTTCCACAAGCATCGCTTCATCGGTACCTAAGAAAAGTTCCTCTTCTGCTAGTCTTTCCGCTTTTTCTAGCAAATCATACTGAAATGCTTGGGGTGTTTGGATAATCCAAAGGCTTTCTCGATCGACTGTTTCTTGAATTATACCATCTTCCACTTTTTTCATCGTATCCTTCGCCCGCACTGCAGCTACCGCAGCTCCAAATTTCTCCGCCGTTTGCACAAGCTGATGAATTACTTCTTGTTTAATAAAGGGTCTTGCAGCATCATGCACAAGTACAATTCCTTTAGATAGAGAAGCTTTTAAGCATGCATACACACTATGCTGCCGTTCTGCTCCACCTTCTGTAATAGCAGCAACTTTAGTAATACGATACTCTATAAGCAAGTTTTCAATAAATACTTGTTCCTCTTTTTTCACTGCTAATACAATTTCGGCACATCTAGGATCTTGCTCAAATACGCGTAAAGTATGAATTAAAACAGGGATATCCTTTAATTGAATAAAGAGCTTGTTCTGTCCAGCCCCCATTCGTTTCCCGCTACCAGCAGCAGGTAATAACACTGTATATGTCACTTCGTTTCCCCCTACATCACATAGAAAAAGGGCGTATTCCTACATTACCTTAGGAAACAACCCTTCTTCCTTATTTCGATTCTTGTGGTTTTGCAAAAATCATACGCCCCGCAGAAGTTTGCAATACACTAGTCACTTCTACATTGATTGCTTGTCCCATATATGATTTACCGCCTTCTACAACAATCATCGTACCATCATCTAAGTAAGCAACACCTTGATTATATTCTTTCCCATCTTTAATAACCACGACATGCATTATTTCCCCGGGAATAACGACAGGCTTTACTGCATTCGCCAAGTCATTAATATTGAGAACACGTACTTTGTGCAAATCACATACTTTATTTAGATTAAAGTCGTTTGTAACTACAATCCCATTCATATTCTTAGCTAATCGTACAAGTTTTAAATCTACTTCTTGAATATCTTCAAAATCCTCTTCCACGATTAACACCGCTGAAGCTCGCTCTGTCTGTAATTTTTTTAATACATCTAAACCACGGCGTCCTCTTGTCCGTTTAAGTGTATCTGAGGAATCCGCAATATGCTGTAATTCTGTAAGTACAAACTGAGGGACTACCAATACACCTTCTATAAATCCTGTTTCCGAAATATCTGAAATACGGCCGTCAATAATTACACTTGTATCCAGTAATTTATAAGTGCCCATTGTTAAGCCTTTTTCATCTTCATCGATTGTTTTTTTCTTATTCGTTTGTTGTTTTGAAGGTGTAAATACATGAAGTAACTCGTCCCTTTTTTTAAATCCTACTTGGAAACCTAAATAACCAAGAATAATAGATAAAAGTACCGGGATAACAGAGCGTACAACAGGAATTTCAATACTATTTACCGCTGATCCAAGTAAAAATGCAACGATTAATCCAATGACAAGTCCGAGCGTTCCAAAAAGCAAGTCACCAATTGGCGCTTTTAAAAGACGCTCTTCCATCCATTTGATAAAATTCATCAAGTAATCTGTTAAAAATAATGCCGCAACATAAAGCAAAATTGCCCCAATTACAACTGATACATATGGATTGTTCATCCAAGGGATTTCAGATAAATTAATGAATTCGTATAAGGCCGGTAAGAATAATAATCCCAATGTACCACCTATTAAAACAAACGCAATTTGAATAATCCATTTCATCAAAATATTCCACCTCCGTCTAAAATTCATTATACTTCCAAATTCCATATTAAGTCTATTATGTTGATAGGGAGCCCCATCAGCTCCCTGTTAGGAAAAGGCCTCTTTCATTGCTTCATTTACTGATTCTATGCCCACGACTTGAATTCCTTTTGGATAATCCCAGCCGCCCATATTTGAAGCTGGAATAATTGCTCTTTTAAACCCTAATTTCGCTGCTTCTTGTACACGTTGTTCGATTCTCGATACTCTTCTCACTTCTCCAGTTAACCCTATTTCTCCAATAAAACAATCTGTAGGCGTTACTCCTGTATCTCGAAAACTAGAAACGATACTTACTAGGACGGCTAAATCGATGGCAGGTTCGTCTAATTTGACTCCACCAGCAACTTTTATATAAGCATCTTGCGTTTGAAGTAATAATCCCATACGTTTTTCCAACACTGCCATCAGTAAAGATACGCGATTTTGATCGATTCCGGTAGCCATCCGTTTAGGATAATTAAAACTAGATTGTGTCACGAGTGCTTGGATTTCCACTAAAATCGGCCTAGTCCCCTCCATAGAAGCAACGATAGCTGAACCAGCTGCCCCGTGTGACCGTTCCTGCAAAAATAATTCAGAAGGATTTAATACTTCCTTTAGTCCTTGCTGAACCATTTCAAATATAGCAATTTCATTTGTAGACCCAAATCTATTTTTTTGTGAACGTAAAATTCTATACGTATGGTGTCGCTCCCCTTCAAAATATAGAACAGTATCCACCATATGTTCTAATATACGAGGCCCAGCAATTTGCCCCTCTTTAGTTACGTGTCCCACTAAAAAGATTGCAATGTTCTTCGTTTTAGCAATACGCATTAGTTCAGCTGTACTTTCACGAACTTGAGAGACACTTCCTGGTGCACTCGTCACTTCTGGGTGATGTACTGTTTGGATTGAGTCAACAATGACAAATCGCGGCTCCACACTCTCAATTGTTTCATTAATTAATTCAAGATTTGTTTCTGCATAAATATAAAGCTCAGACGAAATAACACCTAAGCGCTCCGCACGAAGCTTCGTTTGTCTAATCGACTCTTCACCGGAAATGTATAAAACACGTTCCCCTTTGTTTGCAAGTAGCGCCGAAACCTGTAATAGTAAAGTCGACTTTCCTATACCCGGATCTCCACCTATTAGCACAAGTGACCCCGGTACAATTCCTCCACCGAGTACACGATTTAACTCAACAAGATCTGTTGCTACTCGCGGCGCATCTACTGATTCAATCGCCGTTATTGGCGTTGCTTTCTGAGCTACTCCTGTAGAATGCTGAAATGATCGTTTTGGTCCTTTTGACACGATCTCCGTCTCTTCTACCATCGTATTCCAATCACCGCACCCTGGACATCTTCCCATCCATTTAGCTGCCTCGTATCCACATGAATTACACATAAATTTCGTTTTCTTCTTCGCCATTTCATCCTCCTATGTATAAAAAGGGCATTCCGCATGTAAAGTTCGGAATGCCCGCTATATTAGTTTTCTGTCACTGCAGCTGTTGTACGAACAACGAATTCATCGTTTTCTACATCAAATACGACGTGCTGACCATTTAATACTTCACCTTTTAATAATTCTTCAGAAAGACGATCTTCTACATGTTTTTGCAATGCTCGACGTAACGGACGTGCACCATACACAGGATCGTATCCTTCCGTTGTAATTTTTTCTTGAGCCGCTTCTGTTAACTCCAAATCTATACCTTGTTCTTTCAGGCGTTTAGCTAACTGCTCAATCATAAGAGTAACGATTTCTTTTAAATGTTCTCTTTCTAGAGAATGGAACACAATCATCTCATCTAAACGGTTTAAGAATTCTGGGCGGAATGCTTTTTTCAATTCTTCTAGCATTTTACCTTTCATATCTTTGTAATCTGTTTTCCCACCCTCTTGTAGATTAAATCCAACATATTTATTGAATTTAAGCGCATCTGCTCCTACATTGGATGTCATGATGACAACTGTATTACGAAAATCGACTGTACGTCCTTTAGAATCTGTTAGGCGGCCATCCTCTAATACTTGAAGAAGAATATTAAACACATCTGGATGCGCTTTTTCAATTTCATCAAGCAGGATAACAGAGTAAGGTTTACGACGCACTTTTTCCGTTAATTGTCCACCATCCTCAAATCCAACGTATCCTGGAGGAGAGCCCACAAGACGTGAAGTTGAATGTTTTTCCATGTACTCAGACATGTCTACACGAATCATTGCATCTTCGTCACCAAACATAACTTCAGCTAATGCACGAGCAAGTTCCGTTTTACCAACACCAGTAGGTCCTAAGAAAATAAATGAACCAATTGGACGCTTAGGATCTTTTAGACCGGCACGTGCGCGACGAATTGCACGAGAAATCGCATCTACAGCCTCTTTTTGACCAATTACTCTTTCATGTAATTTGTCCTCTAACTTCAATAACTTCTCAGATTCTGTTTGAGCAAGTCTAGAGACCGGCACTCCAGTCCACATAGAAACAACAGAGGCAATATCTTCAACTGTTACTTCTGATTCTTCTTTTCCTTGTTTTTCTTTCCAGTTGTTTTTCATTTTTTCTAGCTCTTCTTTAAGCTTTTGCTCTTTGTCACGGAAAGATGCAGCTTTTTCAAATTCCTGACTTTGAACAGCGGCATTTTTCTCCGAACGAACCGCTTCTAATTTCGCTTCTAATTCTTTTAAATTGGGTGGCGTTGTGTAAGAGCGTAGTCGAACCTTTGATCCAGCTTCATCAATTAAATCGATCGCTTTATCTGGTAAGAAGCGATCCGAAATATAACGATTGGACATCTTAACAGCAGCTTCTACCGCTTCATCTGTAATTTTCACACGGTGATGTGCTTCGTAACGATCACGTAAGCCGTAAATAATTTGAATAGCTTCATCTACAGATGGTTCATCCACTTGAATTGGTTGGAATCGACGTTCAAGTGCAGCATCTTTTTCGATATATTTACGATACTCATCTAATGTTGTCGCACCGATACATTGAATTTCTCCACGTGCTAATGCAGGTTTTAAAATATTGGAAGCATCAATTGCTCCTTCTGCTCCTCCTGCTCCAATAAGTGTATGAAGTTCATCAATGAATAAAATAACATTTCCAGCTTGACGAATTTCATCCATTACTTTTTTCAAACGATCCTCAAATTCTCCACGATATTTCGTTCCAGCAACAACTGTCCCCATATCAAGTGTCATAACACGTTTATCACGCAAAATTTCTGGTACTTCGTTTTGTACAATTTGCTGTGCAAGTCCTTCCGCAATTGCGGTTTTACCAACACCAGGTTCTCCGATTAAAACAGGATTATTTTTTGTGCGACGTGCCAAAATTTCAATAACACGGGTAATCTCCTTGCTACGACCTATGACTGGATCAAGTGTACCTTCTCTTGCAATTTGTGTTAAATCACGTGCTAAACCATCTAAAGTCGGAGTGCTTGCAGGAGCAGCACTGTTGTTACCATTACCGTGAGATTGATCTGTGCTTCCAAGTAATTGAAGTACTTGCTGACGCGCTTTGTTTAAGCTAACACCTGCATTATTCAAAACTCTAGCAGCCACACCTTCACCTTCTCGGATTAGAGCTAGTAATAGATGCTCCGTACCAATGTAAGAATGCCCTAGTTTTCGAGACTCATCTACAGAGAGTTCAATTACCTTTTTCGCGCGAGGAGTGTAGTGAACGATTGGACCAACTTCTTCTGCTCCAGTTCCTACTAACTCCTCGATTCCTGTTTCAATCACTTTCGGATCTACTTCAATTGCTTCTAAAGCTTTCGCTGCAATACCGCTACCTTCTCGAATTAACCCTAGTAATATATGTTCTGTACCAATTGATTCGTGCTTTAAACGTATAGCTTCTTCTTGTGCTAGTTGTAATACTTTTTGAGATCTTTGTGTGAATCGATTAAACATCATGCAATACCCTCTCCTTTTGTTTTCGGTTTTTCTCCCTTTTGCAACCGTTCCCTTAACAACTTCGCTCGAAACATATCTCGTTCCGAAGTATTTAACGTCGTTCCAGCATACATTTGCAGAAACCCTGGTTGCATAAACACCATGCATTCGTTCAAAATGGTCACATCTACATCTTTAATGAGTCCCATGTCTATACCTAAACGAACATCCGACAAGCATCTAGCAGCCTCTTCGGTTGTCATTATACGAGCATATGACAACGTCCCTAAAGATCGATACAACCGATCCTCTAGTGTATTGGCTGAGTGCTTTAAGAGTGCATCTCGCGCTTCTCTTTCTTTTTGGATAATTTGTTCTGTAATACTTTGAAGATCGGCAAGTATATCTTCTTCTGTCTTACCAAGTGTCGTTTGATTAGACACTTGATATACATTTCCGAGCGCTTCACTACCTTCTCCATATATCCCTCTTACAACCATCCCTAATCTAGAAATGATTGTTACAATTCGGTTGATTTGCTTTGTCTTAGTTAATGCCGGTAAATGCATCATTACGGATGCACGTAAGCCAGTTCCGGTGTTTGTCGGACAACTCGTTAAATATCCGAATTGCTCATCAAAGGCATACGGCAATTCTTTTTCTAATAATCGATCTATTGTGTCAGCTTGTGCATATGCTTGTTGAATTTGAAGGCCAGGGAAAAGGCATTGAATACGAATATGATCTTCCTCATTTACCATTACACTTACAGATTCATCTTCGGATAATAAAACAGATCCAGTCATCGGCGAGTTAGCAAGTTTTGGACTAATTAAATGCTTTTCCACTAGCACTTGTCGATTTAGTTCCGACACATCTTTAATTTGTATAGAAGAAAAGTTCATCTGTAATTCTTCATCGGCATCCACCAGTGTAGCGGAAACGGATTGGTCAATTTTATGCGCTTCATCTTCTGTAAATGCAAGTGGAAATCGATACCCATTTAAGTTTCTAGCTAATCGAATTCTTGTACTCATGACTATATCTGAATGCTCTCCATTTCCAACCATCCAACTAGAAATAGAATTATCTAAAAAGCGTTCAATCGACATTCGTTTCGTCACCTCCCGTGACAAGCTGACTTTCCAGATCCCTTGCTTCATCTCTTAGTCTTGCAGCATCTTCAAATTGTTCGGTTTCAACAGCCTCTTTCATTTGAGAACGAATGGCTTCAATACGTTTTTTCAATGCTATCTTTTCACCAATTGCACCCGGCGCTTTCCCAATATGGGTTGTATTTCCATTATGCAAACGTTTAAATACATTCGGTAGTTGTTGTCGAAAACTATCGTAACAAGAAGCACAGCCGAATTTCCCTTCATCTAGAAAACGTTGTATGGACCAACCACATTCTTCACACTCTAATGGAGGCTTTTTTTGCCTTTGCTGCATTGGCTGCTGATCTGCATGGTTAAACCAATTGGATAGTAGTTGATGAAGAGATAATGGATCTTGTTTATACTCTACATAAAACGGGTGGAGACTATTTGCACAGACCTCACAATAATGTCGTTCAAAGTGTTCACCGTTATGCACTTGTGTAACCGTCACTTTTGCCGGTCTCTGCTTACAATTTTCACAAATCACTTTTCAACACACCCCGCTCATTTTTAACTTTTTTGATATTTTAATGTTAATAACATGGCACATAATATACGCGCACGTATTTCATCCCTTGCTGGTAGTGGAATAGCAAGTGTTGTTCGATTAAGCGCCGCTAAAATGAGCTTCGCTTCTCTTGTTGTAATCACTTCTTCCTCCAGCAGTCGGAACACAATGTCTTCCGTAACTGATTCAGCTGCACCATTTTCTAGTCTTTGTATTATATGCTCAATCAATTCTGCTTTCGTATGCGCCCGAACGCGGAGGATTCGAATATATCCACCACCACCACGTTTACTTTCCACTAAGTAACCGCGATCTTGGGTAAACCGTGTGTTAATAACATAGTTTATTTGAGATGGAACACATTGAAATTTTTCAGCAATTTCACTTCTTTTAATTTCAATTTGCCCCTTACTCTCTTCTTCGATAATCGACTTCAAATAACCTTCAATAATGTCAGATATATTTTTCATCTTCTCACCTCTTTAGCAAACTGACTTTGACTAACTTTGACTATATTATATCGAGAAAATAATCCATGTGCAATTGATATGATTTTCTTAGGAAGGCACATAAAAACTACTAACCAGAACAGTTAGTAGTTTAAGGGTGTATCAATATTCCAACTTATATTCCAAAAACTTTTTCATTTGTATATTAATACATTTATTTTTTCTTCCTGTGTATTTTCGTTAGTTGTTTCCACTTATTCACTTCCGCTTTTTTGGCAACTAGATCATTTTTTCGTTCAATATGTGCAAGCTCTCTCATCAACTTCACATAACTTTTATAACGCTCTTGTTTCAATGCACCTGTATAAATAGCTTCTTGAATTGCGCATCCCGGCTCTTTTTCATGTTTGCAATCTCGGAAGCGACATCCATCCGCAAGTTCTTCAATATCTTGGAAGCTAGCGCTAATCCCATCACTTGTATCCCAAAGTTGGAATTCTCTCATTCCCGGGGTATCAATTAATAAACCACCCTCCGGCAATAAAGTAAGTTCTCTATGCGTCGTGGTATGACGTCCTTTGCTATCATCTTCTCGAATATTGTTTACTACCATTACTTCTTCACCAGACAAAGCATTAATTAAAGAGGACTTGCCAACTCCAGAAGATCCTAGAAGAGCACCTGTTTTACTGCCAGATAAAAGATTTGCAAGGCGATCGATTCCTTCACCTGTTACACTACTCACTGCAAATACATCTACACCAAAAGCGATTGATTCTACTTCATTTATATAAAATGCCAAATCATCACATGCGTCTTTTTTCGTCAAAACAACAACTGGTGTTGCACCCGAATCCCATGCGGCCAATAAATATCGCTCTAATCTACGTACATTAAAGTCGTGATTAAGAGACATAACAAGAAATACATAATCAACATTAACTGCGATTAACTGAATTTCCGTTGTTAAGCCAGCAGCTTTTCTGGAAAACTGTGAACTACGTGGAAGCACGTCTTGAATAATTCCTTTTTCTTCTCCCGGCATTTGTTCAAGGACAACCCAATCTCCAACTGCCGGAAATGCTTCGCGGCCATGGTCAAACTTGAATTTCCCTGATAGAGAGCATAACCATTCCCCTTCGTTAGTCATGACACGATACAAATTTTTATGCTCAAGTAAAACGCGACCTGCGATCCCTTTACTCAACATTTTTTCTTCCCATTTATTATTCCAACCATATTGTTCGATTAAATTCAATTTAACTTCCTCCTAATTTCCATATAAAAAAACCATGACTGCACGAATCAGCAATCATGGTTTCCCGGTCATTAGTAAAGAAGCATCTCAAAAAGTATAGCGAAATACATTTGATTGTCTAATACAAGCAAATGAAAAGCATATTCGTTCTACAATTAGAGACATACGGAGTGGGACATCATGAACTTACTGATTCGTTGATTAGTATTTACAATAGCCATAATGCCTCACTCCTTTCCTTAAGTTATTTTCAGAATACTACAAGTATTAGCGATATGTCAATAACATTTTTACGCAGTCACGTCTCGTTTCATAAATGACCAGTAACTAATAACTAAAAATACTAGCATGTAGACAGAAACCACTGCGATTGAAAACGACATCGTCATCCCATCAATCAACGGTTGCCCATTCCCTATATATTGCGTTAAATTAGTGTTAGCAAATAATATATACTTAGCAAATTCGAATTTGAATGCTAGCATAAACGTAAAATTTACCCCTGCGAACATAAGAAATATAGAAATTCCTATTGCAAGTGAACTAGAACGAAATACAGATCCAACCATAAAAGCCAACATCCCAATAACTAACACGTTCACTAGAGAAAGTCCCATTAGAAGTAGTAGTCTTCCCCAAAATGAAACCTCTACCACTTTTCCGTTCACCACTTCTAAACTTGTTCCAGGTGACGAATCAAAGAAAATATATGCAGCAATTATTCCTACCAATAAACTAATTGAAGCCATGACAACGGCATATAATCCGACCGTCAACAGCTTCGAAGTCAAAATCTTCCCCCTACTCACAGGTCGTGTTAATAACATTTTAATAGTCCCTTGAGAAAACTCTGAAGCAACGATTCCTCCTGCAACAACAACTGTGAATAATGTAATTACGGAAAGCATACCAGGAATTTCATTGATAAATCCTTTAACACTCTCTGAGGTAATTGGAGCAATATCCTTCTCTAAACGATGCTTTTCAACTGCTATAGAATCTTTTAAATCCTGCGACTCCTCTTTAGACAAATTCGGATCGGTTAATTGTGATTCTAATAGCTTAACTTGCTCTTGAGAAGCTATTTTCCAATCATCTGAAGGGCTCCCATCTATAGGGCTCTTAATCCATTTAAACAAACCAGCTGATCCAATCATTAATAGGACTATTAACACCACCATTACCCAAGTTGCTTTTTTACTCCATAATTTCATCCATTCATTTCTTATGAGATTCAGCAATTTGCCCACCTCCTGTTAATTCTAAGAATTGATCTTCCAACGATTTTCGGTGCGGATTAATTTGGAATAATTGTAAATTATTCGCTACCATTTCACCGACTAAAACAGGAACATCTTCCGATGAAAGCTGTACGACAAAACCATTCCCCAAAACCTCTGTAGATATGTTTTTGGAAGACAAGAACGCCTCTACTTTCTCTTTTGGAGATACTTCCATGTAGTAATGTGATTCTTCCTCTTCTTTTACTTCTCTAATAGATATAAGTTTTCCATTTTGAATAACTGCGATTCTATCACACATTAACTCAATTTCTGCTAATAAATGGCTAGATACAAAAATAGATACGCCTTCTTCTTCCGCAATTTTGCGTAAGTACATACGGAACTCTCTAATACCTGCTGGGTCTAGTCCATTCGTTGGCTCATCTAGTATTAAGAATTTTGGACGATTTAAAAGTGCTTGTGCAAGACCCAAACGTTGGCGCATTCCAAGTGAATACGTGCATACTTTTTCGTGAATTCGATTTTGCATACCTACTTGCGCAATG
Source organism: Psychrobacillus sp. FSL H8-0484 (assembly GCF_038005325.1). Classification (NCBI taxonomy): domain Bacteria; kingdom Bacillati; phylum Bacillota; class Bacilli; order Caryophanales; family Bacillaceae; genus Psychrobacillus; species Psychrobacillus sp. FSL H8-0484. Next base: position 4,006,396 of record NZ_JBBOSZ010000001.1, read on the forward strand.
ACCTCATCAATTCGCGCTTTTGTTACATCTTTATTCATCCTCGCAAAATGCAACAAGTTTTTGTAACCACTCATAAACTTATACATTTCTGGATTCTCTACGATCACCCCTACTTTACTGATTGCTTCTTCAAAATGAGTAGAGATTGCCTGTCCATCCACAAATACTTCTCCGGAAGTTGGCTTCATAAGACCTGTCATCATTCGGATCGTCGTTGTTTTCCCTGCTCCATTTGGCCCTAGAAATCCTGTTATCTGACCCGCATATAAATCTAAACTAAGGTCGTCAATAAGTTTCTTTTTGCCTATTACTTTTGTTAAATTTTGAAGCTTAACGATTGGCTTCTTTTCCATTTACATCACCTTCCCTAAATAAATGTGTCGTCCACATTGCTATTTCGTATTCTGCCTTTCCTAATGCGACCTATAAGTTATACGTTTATTGTTGAGAAAAGTTCTATTTTTTTCAATTATTTTTCATAAATTCCATTATGTGATTTTTATTCCTATGATAAAGTGCAGGTAGGAGGGGATATAAATGGAATTCAACGCTACACTTGCGAAGCAGTATGACAGTGGAATTAGAAGAGCTCTACCTACTTATGATTCAATGATTCGGTTAATCCAAACATTTTTACGAGCAAATTCGCCAGAGGATGCACATATTTTGGTTATTGGAGCAGGTGGGGGCAATGAAGTGACTAACTTCGGCTTGAACAATCCCAACTGGACGTTTATAGGGGTAGATCCGTCTGAAATGATGCTAGCGGTAGCAAAAGAGAAATGTAAGGATATGGGATTAAGCGAACGCGTCGTTTTACTACAAGGTACTGTGGAAAATGTCGTAACTGTAACTAAGTTTGATGCAGCTACATGTATTTTAGTTTTGCATTTTATCCATTCATATGAAGAAAAGTTAAAGACACTACAAGAAATTCATACCCGCTTAAAACCTGATGCACCGTTTGTTATGGTAAGTAAATACGGCGATCCTAACAGTGATGAATTTCAAGAACGATTAATACTTTGGAAAAGTTACTGGCTAGACACGACGAAACTATCTGTAGAAGAGGTTGATGAAATGGAGAAGGAAATCCTTTCCCTTTCTTATTTACCTGAAGATGTGGTTGAACAATTACTTCAACAAGCAGGTTTTACACGCATTGCAAAGTTTTTCTCTACTACGCTTTTCGGTGGTTGGATTTGTTATAAAGCTTAGAAGTAAGAAAAGAAGCATGTGCTGCCCTTTAAGTACACCTTGTCTTTCGCCAATTCCAGCGTGCTTTGGACGAAACATTGGCTATACTATTACCGCGGGATTTTTAGAGGAGCTTGATGTGACTACGTCACATCAAGCTCCTCCTTTTTCGGTAATCTTATGGCGAATGTTTGTCCGTCCCCCTCTTGGATTGTGAAATGGCATGGTGCATCATTTGGTTTGGATAATGAAAGAAGAAATACTTTCTTACTTTTTTTAAGATGTCCGAAGATACAATTTCGGACGCTCTCCCCTTCTTTATTAAACGATACTACCTATTTTTCTCTATTTCCACTTTCTTGATAAGCAAAAGGAAGTACACCAGTTCATTGATTGGAGCGGAAGGCGGCGACTCCTAGGGGATTAGCAAGCAAATCAAGACCCTGTACTGAGCGCAGCGAAATTAATTTTTGCGACGAGCTTGCGCAGGAGCAAGGGAAGCGGCTTGATGCTTGCCCCCTGGAAAGCGTCCGCCTGTAGCGAGAATCAACCTGTTCATTTAATAAAAATCTATCTACTTCCTTATTCTTTAAATAAAAGAGTTTTGCTTCTGCACAACGGCTTTTCCAGTTAATTATATAAATGACACGCAACAAAATGTCCAGTTGCTTGTTCCTTCCATACCGGCTTTTTATCTGTACAAATATCCATTGCATGTGCACAACGTGTTCGAAATACACAACCAGAAGGAGGATTTATCGGACTAGGCAACTCACCTTGCAATAGTATTCGTTCCCGTGATTCCTCTATATCGGGATCTGGAATAGGAATTGCTGATAATAATGCCTGTGTATACGGATGCAAAGGATTATCATATAACTGATTGCTCGTAGTTAGCTCCACCATATGTCCCAAATACATTACTCCGATGCGATCGGAAATATATTTCACCATGGATAAATCATGGGCGATAAACAAATACGTTAGCCCTTTTTCTTTTTGTAATCGCTGTAGCAATTTTACTACTTGTGCTTGAACGGAAACATCTAGTGCTGAGATTGGTTCGTCTGCAATAATAAACTCAGGGTCTAGAGCTAGTGCTCGAGCAATTCCGATACGCTGTCTTTGACCACCTGAAAATTCATGTGGATAACGATTGGCATGATCTCGATTGAGCCCCACATCTTCTAACAACTCGTACACTCTCGTTTTTACTTCTTCTTTAGACTTATACAGTTTATGCACTTCCATTGGTTCCGCAATAATTTCAAGCACAGTGGACCGCGGATTTAATGATGCATATGGGTCCTGGAAAATCATTTGCATCTTTTTCAAATACTCTTTTCGCTCTTTCTCGCTCATTTCATGTACATTTTTTTCTTCAAACAGAACATTACCTTCTGTTTTATTGTACAATCCTAAAATCGTTCGTCCAGCAGTAGATTTTCCACAACCGGACTCTCCAACAAGACCAAACGTTTCCCCTTTTACGATATCAAAACTAATCCCATCTACGGCTTTTAATGTTTTTCCGTGTCCAAGATCAAAATGGCGTTTTAAATCTTGTACGGACAAAAGAACTTGTTCCGTCATGTAAATCCCCCCTAAACGGCATATCTTCTTACTGCGCAGATTTCCTTTTCCAGCTTAGATCCTTCTAACACTAAAATTTCAACTGTTTTCCCTGTAGAGGGGGAGTGCAATAATTGCCCGTTTCCATAATAAACCCCCACATGACGCACCGGTCCAGTACCCTCATCATTTGCAAAAAACAGTAAATCCCCTTTTTTCCAAGAGGATGGATCGCCAATAGAAACTTCTTCACCACTCCGAGCTTGATCACTTGCATCGCGCGGAATTAAGTATCCACAAGCCTTCAGCATATTGTATGAAAATCCAGAGCAATCGTATCCGTACGGAGACATTCCCCCCCACAAATACGGCAAATCTAAGTAAAGCTCCCCTAAAGCTACTACCTCTTCTGCAAGGAGTTTGGGATACTGCTCCGTGGATACTGCAAAGTCAGCATCTTTCTTTAGCAACAAAGCTTCTCCATGAGGTGTTTGGACTTTAAAATACGGTGCCTCTTCTGAAATAACTGGAAGCGTCGTATTAAAAGGGACAATTAACAGAGGCTTCTCTTTCATGTCCCATAGTTGTGCTTTTATAGAAGATACTCGTACAACCCCAATAGAGTTCAACTGCTCCGACTTTTTTAATTGTGCTAAAGGGACCCACCCAGGATAGCCTCGACTATCTTTTTTAGAAGGTTGCCACATAGCAATGATTTTTGCCCATTCTCCTTCTATCTCTTCTACTAGCACTGGCTCTCCGTAAAGGAGTTGCGTTTGTACACGATTTTCATTGCATAGTGCAAGTCGTTCATTGTACGTCAATGCTTCAAGCCATTCTGCCATCAGTACTGGGTTTGCAACTCCTGGTGCATCCAACTCTCTCATAGAAGTCGGTTCTGTCCAAACAGTTGCAACTTTTACCGAACACACCCATTCATTCGCTTTTGTTGTCATCTACTAACCCCCAATTCTTTTCAAACGTAAAATGCCAAGACCAGGTTCTTTTGAAAACATAATCTTACTTCCTTCATATATGACCCCACCAATCAAAGGATCGCTGACGAGCATGAGCGGGGCGTCAAAATCGTAATATCGAATATTTGGTTGACTAGCGGCAAAATGAGCAGCCGCAGTAATTCCCAGCTTTGTTTCAATCATGCTCCCTACCATGCAAGCAACCCCATTTGCTTCTGCCAGCGTATTTATCTTTTTAGCATTATAAATACCACCTGATTTCATGAGTTTAATATTTATCAAATCAGCTGCTCGCATCTCTAAAACTCGTTTTGCATCATGGATAGAAAATACACTTTCGTCTGCCATAATGGGAGTATCTGTACAATCTGTGACATATTTTAACCCTTCGATATCATGAGCAGGAACTGGTTGTTCCACTAATTGAATCTCGAACCCTGCATCTTCCATCGTTCGAATTGCTCGTACAGCTTCTTTAGCATTCCATCCTTGATTGGCATCAAGCCTTAATTTTGGTTTATTTCCTATTCGTTCTCGAATTGCCTGTATACGGGCAATATCTTCTTTAATATCGCCTATACCCACTTTTACTTTCAGCACATGAAACCCGTTTTTGACATAACGTTCCGCATCATCTGCCATTTCAACTGGGCCATTTACACTCACTGTAAAATCGGTTTCTAGCGTATCTCGATATCCGCCAAGATATTGAAACAAAGGATATCCGGACTGACGGGCAATTAAATCATAAATGGCCATGTCAACAGCGGCTTTAGCACTTGTATTTCTAACAAGAGAAGCATTCAATTTTTGGAAAACGCGCTCACTGTCCATTACATCAAGCCCTATAAGCTGTGGAGCAATAATTTCATTAATCGCATACCGAATACTCGCCATGGACTCTCCGGTAATTACATGCGTAGGAGGTGCCTCACCATACCCTGTAGAGCCTTCCTTTGTAGTTAGCTTTACGTAAACAGAATAGGCTGTTGTAACCGTTCGAAGTGCGGTTTTAAAAGGCTTTGTAAGTGGTACAGCGACATCAAATGTTTCAATGGACTGAATTATCAACGGATTTCCCCCTTTATTCAACTCCTGGTAAAATAACAAGCGATAAGTTATCTGCGTCCAACAGAGCGTCTGCTCCAAGTGGAACGGCAAAATGCGGTTGACAATGTCCTATTTTAAAACCTTTTACAGCGGGCTTTCCTAGATTCCCTAAGTAATGGTTAAATACCTCTTCCAATGATAATGAAACCTTCCGTTTTTTAGGATCAGCGTCTAGAAAATCACCAATTACAAAACCAGCTGCTGCATCTAATTTCCCTGCATGCCGTAGTTGATTAAGCATCCCATCTACTCGGTATGGCTCTTCTCCGATATCTTCAATTAATAACAACTTCCCTTTTGTATCTACCTCGTATTTGGTTCCAATTCCACTTGCAAGGAGTGAAAGATTTCCGCCTGTCAACTCACCTCTTGCAATTCCAGATGAAACTTGTGTTAAAGGAGAAACGGCTTCTGTATAGTGAAGCTCCATTGGTTGAAACAATTGCAAAAACATCTTTTTGGATAGCTCTTCAAACGAGCTTTTTCCTACATCTGAAGCTAACATAGGACCATGGAAAGTAATGATATCAGAATATAAATTCATAGCTGTATGTAAAAAAGTAATATCTGAATAGCCCCAGAAAATTTTCGGGCATTCATTCATTAATTGAAAATCTATCTTATCCGTATACCTACCAGAACCGTAGCCTCCACCAGCACAAATAATCCCAGCTATGTTCGGGTCAGCGAACATCTCATGTAAATCTTCTAAACGCTCTTCATCTGTACCAGCAAGATAACCATATACATTTTCTATACTTTTCCCCATTTGATAAGATAATCCTAACTCCTCTAAAAACGATAGAGAGCGTTTAAGTTGTTCGAGGTTAGGTGGACTTGCAGGAGCAATAATTCCAATCGTGTCCCCTTTTCGCAATCTTTTTGGACGTTTTCTCATATGTAATTTTCCTCCTTTTATTATGAAGGTTATGTTCAATTAGGCTGTTGCTCTTAGCATATAATTTGTGGTAGAATCCGCGCAGAATTCTACGGGAAAGCGAACCAGACGAGACCCCGCAGGCGCAGCCGAGGAGGCTAGTCGGTTCGCCCGCAGAATGCACGCGGATTCTACCAAATAACTACAATGGAGTTTAACAGCACCATAATGAAAAGGGGCGGCACCTTTAGCAAGTGCCGCTTCTTTTTTAGTTTTTATCAGCCCATTTTAAATCCATATATCCAACTGGATGTCTAACAATTCCTGAAACAGATGGTTTTTCAAGTGTTACTTGGTTGTAATAATAAAGTGGGAATATAGGCATTTCATCCATTAATAATTTATCTGCTTGTATTAATAATTCCCAACGTTTAGTTGCATCTTTCTCGTTCTTGATATCCGCAATTAATTTATCAAATTCTGCATTAGACCAAGTTGTACGATTCATAGAAGAACCTGTGATAAAGCTTTCTAATGCATTCACTGGATCAGCATAGTCAAATAAGAAAGAGGAACGCGACATTTGGTACTTAAACTCTTTTTGTTCCGTAGCAAAAACACTTGCCTCTACATTTTGTAAAGCTACTTCAACACCTAGAACTTCTTTAAATTTACTTTGAAGTGCTTCTGCAATTTTCTTATGTGAATCGCTTGTTGAATATGTTAACGTAACTGCAGGTAATTCAGAATAACCTTCCTCTTTCATACCTTCTGCTAATAATGCTTTCGCTTTTTCTGCATCATGTTTTATTAATACGCCAGCAGTATCTCTAAATTCTTTTCCATCTGGACCGATAAATCCATAAGGAACAAAGCCCTCAGCTGGTTTTTGCCCGACTTTCGTTACAAAATCAACGATTTCCTGTTGATTAACAGCATAACCAAATGCTTGACGAATTTTTTTATTCGTGAATGGTTCCATTGATGTGTTGAATCGATAGAAATATAAACCAGCCTGATCTTCATTTTTTAGTTCTGGGTCATTTATTAAACTTTCTGCAAGTTCAGATGGTACTCCAGAGGTATCTAGTTCACCTGTTTGATACATTTGGTATTCTGTATTGGAGTCATTAATCATTGCCCATTGTACTTTATCAAGCTTTACTGTGCCAGCGTCCCAATAGTTTTCATTTTTAGCAAATGTAAAACTTACATCATGCTTCCACTCAGTTAATTTAAATGGACCATTCCCTACGAAAGATTCCGCTTCTGTAAACCAAGTAGGATTTGCTGTTGCTACTTTTTCATTGACTGGGAAAAAGCTTGGGTTGGTAATAATATTTAAAAAGGCCTCGGTTGGAGCAGCCAATTTTACTTCAAAAACTTTTTCTTCTAACGCTTTAATAGCTACTGCATCTGCAGTACCTTCTCCGCTATTGTATGCTTCGGCTCCTTCAATGAAATACGCTAGGAACGCTGCTGGAGAAGCAGTTTCTGGATTTAACATATGCAACCAACCATATACAAAATCACTCGCTACCACGGGGTCTCCATTAGACCATTTTGCATTATCACGAATCGTAAATGTATACGTTAAGCCGTCTTCTGATATATCTATTTTCTCTGCAGTAGCTTCTTCTGCTACATGATCTTTAGAAAGTCTTACTAAGCCTTCCATAAGGTTATTTAATGCACTCCAAGATACTGCATCAAATCCTATTGATGGATCAAATGAGGTTGGTTCATTTCCATTGTTTAAGTAAAGTACTTTTTCAGCTTTTGTAACTGGCTCTTCTTTTTCTTCCCCTTCTGTCTCTGGTTCTTTCTCTGTATTTGTCTTTTCTCCCGCGTCTTTAGTAGCTGTACATGCACTTAACACAAGAACAAAAAATGCTACAAAGATTAATGATAACCATTTCTTCATCCTAAATCCCCCTTTATATTCTATATGTGAATGCACTTGCGCGCGTTCATCCAGCCTTAGATTTGTACTTGTAATACTTTAGCCCTTTCATCTTGGAGCCAACAATCTACTGCATGTGTTTCTGATACTTTTGTTGTAAAAGGATAAACATGATCACACACTTCCATTGCGTACTGACAACGAGCGGTAAATGGGCATCCCGTTGGTGGGGAGAATAAATCTGGCGGAGTTCCATCAATTGGTTGCAGTTCTTCATCTACTAAATCTAATCGTGGAACAGAATTTAGTAGGCCCTTTGTATATGGATGCTCAGGAGTATAAAAGATTTCTCGTTTATCGCCAATTTCTACAATTTTCCCAGCATACATAACAGCAATTCGATCCGCGATTTTTGCAACTACCCCTAAATCATGGGTGATTAATATAATGGATATATCTGTTTTTCGTTGTATTTCTTCAAACAACTCTAAAATTTGCGCTTGAATTGTGACATCTAACGCCGTTGTGGGCTCATCTGCTATTAATAGTTCTGGGTCGCAAATAAGTGCAATAGCAATTACAATACGTTGACGCATCCCTCCCGAGAATTGATGAGGAAATTGCTTTAATCGCTCCTCTGGATTTGGTATTCCTACCAAACTCAGCATCTCTATCGCTTTCCTTTTAGCTTCTTGCTTTCCAATTTCTTTATGAGTACGAAGTCCCTCTGTTAACTGTTCTCCAATTGTTAACGTTGGATTTAACGCAGTCATTGGATCTTGGAATATCATGGAAATGTCGACGCCTTGGATTTTCCTAATCTGCGCTTTAGACATTTTAGTTAATTCTTTTCCTTTAAAAAAAATACTTCCATTCTTAATCATCCCAGCTGGCTCTGGAATTAACCCCATAATTGCATTAGAAGTGACACTTTTACCACATCCGGACTCTCCAACTATCGCAAGTGTTTCTCCTTTGTACAGGTCAAAGTTAACTCCTCTAACCGCTTCTACTTCCCCGCCATATGTGCGAAATGAAACATGTAAATTATCTACTTGTAACATTTTTTCAGCAGATATTATTTTCTTTTCTCTCACCTTATTTTTTATCTTGACTGAGTCATCTGTTTGAAGAGTTATTGCTACTTCGTCTACTTTTCCACTATTGAGCTCTTTAGAATTAGCTAATGGATGTTCATTCATAAATTCTCACCTCCTAAGCTTCGGATCAAGTGCATCTTGCAGACCATCCCCTAACACATTAAATGCAAACATCGTTAAGGAGATAAAGAATGCCGGGAAGAATAAACGCCACCAATGACCAGATAAAATAACGGGTAATGCATCATTTGCCATTACACCCCAACTTGCAAAAGGCGCTTGAATTCCTAGCCCTAAGAAACTAAGAAATGCCTCTGCAAAAATGGCACTTGGAACGGTAAGCGTCATCTGTACAATGATAGGCCCCATCGTATTTGGTAGTAAGTTTTTACGAATAATTCTGGACGTTTTTGCACCAAATGATTTGGACGCTGTCACAAATTCATAGTTCTTTATTTGCAATACTTGCCCACGCACAATTCGAGCCATTCCTACCCATCCAGTCACGGTCAGCGCAACGATAATGGTCGTTAAGCTTGGCCCCATCACAACCATCAATAAAATAACAACTAGTAAATGTGGAAGCCCATATAACACCTCTATTACTCGCATCATCACTGCATCCGCTCGACCACCTTTATAGCCGCTGATACCACCATAAATAATGCCAATGAAAAAATCGATTAGCGCTGCCATTACACCTACAAATAAGGAAACTCGAGCACCATACCATGTTCTCGTAAAAACATCGCGTCCAGCCTCATCTGTACCAAACCAGTGGCTACTTGATGGAGCTTTATTTTGATTTGGATAGTTAGTTTCGTCAATAGCATATGGAGAAAACATTGGACCTAAAATAGCAAACAGCGTGAGTAGTATAAGGAATATAAGTCCGGCCATCGCTAGCTTGTTTTTCCGCAACCTTCTCCACGCATCCTTCCAATACGATAAAGAAGGTCTTACTACAGACTCTGCCTTTCCCTGTTCTTTTAGTTTTGGACGAAACCATTCATCCTTTACATGTTGTGGGGATACCACATCTTGTGGGCTCGTCATTATGCATCCCCCTCTTTTCGATGTAATTTTATTCGTGGATCTAGAAGGCCATAGACAATATCCACTAGAAATAGCATGAATACTAGGAATGCACTATAAAATACTGTAGTACCCATTATTACTGGATAATCCCGGTTATTAATACTCTCCACAAAATATTTCCCCATGCCTGGGATTGCAAAAATGCGTTCAATTACAAAGGTTCCAGTTAGTATACCAGCAAGCATCGTACCCATAATCGTCACGACAGGCATAAGCGCATTTCTTAGTGCATGCCTACCTACAATTCTTAGTGGTGAAAGTCCTTTAGCACGGGCCATTTTAATATAATCCTGTGTCAGCACTTCGAGCATACTGGACCTTGTTAAACGAGCAATAATTGCGGTTGGCCCCGTAGAGAGTGCAAGTGTAGGTAATATCATATGTAACGGACTGCTCCAGGTAGCTGCAGGAAGCCACTCCAAGTTCACTGCCACTTGTTGAATTAATAACGTTGCAAGTACAAAATTTGGTACAGATATGCCAACAACCGCGAAGGTCATGGCTAAATAATCAATAATGCCGTTATGCCGCAGCGCTGCTAGTGTACCTAATATTATTCCAGATAGTAATGCTACAAGGATCGTAACCATTCCAAGCTCGAAGGAAATAGGGAATCCTCTTGCAAGTAATTCATTTACTGTTTCATTTGGCTTTTTAATAGAAGGACCAAAGTCAAACGTTACAATGGACTTTAAATAATATAAATATTGAATATACATCGGCTCATCTAGTTTATAAAACTTTTCTAAGTTTGCTTGAATGGTAGGATTAGAGGTTCGTTCCCCGTCAAACGGAGAACCAGGAATCGAGTGCATTAACCCAAAAGTTAAAGTGGAAATGATAAGGATCGTTGCAATCATCATGAGAAAACGTTTAATAATATACTTTGTCATCAGAAAGCTTCCTCCTAACAGAATTTCGCTTGCATTGCTAGCTCTACCATGACAAGCATCGCTCGATATGCTTCTAATATATCGATTGCTTCAAACTTTACTATCGTCGTCCCTTCAATAATTTCACAGCCAGGCATGAGGGCTGCCCATTCTGCTTGTCCATAGTTTGCAAACTCGATACGCAATACTGGATTTTTTGGTGGAGTGAGTGGTTGAATCTGATCACGCTTACTTATTGCTTCTGCTATTCTCTCTCTTAATAACGCTTGGGCTTTTTGAGGATGCAATGTCTTAACCGCCGACCTTGAAATAGATTGTTTTACAGCTGCAATCACTACACCAGGTATAAGCGCTTCTGCTTCTCTACAAGCTCCGTCATCTCCTGCAACCATAATGACAGGCACACCGTAATAACCTGCGACATACGCATTAAATCCAAGCTCACCAATGACTACTTCGTTTATAAAGATATTCCGAACGCCAAAAATCATGGAATGACTCATTACTCCTGGTTGTCCAGCTCTTGAATGGTAACCTGCAAAAACTGCTCCTATATATGTTTCATCTAGAGACTGTACCATTGAATACGGTTTTAGATCTCCTGTGATTAAAGAAGCTTCTGGATGTAACTCCTCTACTAAAATATTATTCATTTTAGAATGACTGTCATTTACCAACACTTCTTTTACACCTTTCGATAAAGCACCTTCCACGATAGCGTTTGCTTCTTGTGTCATTATACGTCTTGCACGTTCATAATTATGCTTACTGGAGTCTACGAAGGTGTGGTCTGGTAATCCCGTAATCCCTTCCATATCAACTGAAAGAAAAAGCTTCATAATACGCCCCCTATTCATCTTTTTTTCATCAATTATTTCCACATATGGAATAACTATCACTTTATCAAAATATACCGAAAATTACAATATCTCCGAAAAGTTGAAGTGGATTTATTTATTAAAATATAAAAATAAAAGATCCATAAGGGTGTTATAGACGAAAAATCCGCTCGCTTTCCGCGGACGAACTGCCAAGCCCTCCTCGAGGCAACAGATGTTGGTCACAATGCCCTTTCTACGTCGAAAGGCGTAGCCGATAGACGCAAATCCGTTGCCACATGGATGTGGCGAATGTAGGATTTGTTCCTATAAACCCGCTATGGGGTCTTGGCAGCCCATTTTTCGCAGGAGTCTCGCGGATTTTTGTCACAAAATATATACTTCTAAAAAACGACAGCGTAACTTTACACAGCCAAATAAAAAAGCAAATGCTCTTATAAAAAGGGCATTTGCAATCTACGACATGCTTTTGCATATTGTATTTAGTATCGAGGTTGACCTGGAAACATTTGTTGTTGAGGAAACATTTGTTGTTGTGGATACGGCTGTTGAAATCCACCTTGTTGAGGATAGTTCATAGGATAAGCTTGTTGAGATCCTGGTACACGGACGGTTTCGTTGGTTTGTGTATAGAAATGCTGAGGGACATTGACAACATGTTCTCTATTCACATTCACAAACGGATGGATAACAGGTTGCATTCTCGGTAAAAAAGTATCCCGAACTCGATATTGTGGTGGACATACTATTGGTTGAGCAGCTGGTTGTTGCCAAGGTACTTGCTGGCAATGACATGATTGCCCCCCTACCCTTTGATGCCCGCATGAATGACATGGACGTTGGTTCATGATAAAATCACCTCCTTCTTACACTTATAGTAGTAAATGCAGAAATCAGCCTTACAAGCTAGACAAACACCTCAGTTCATTGCAAATAAATATTGCTTGTTTCCTTAGACTCGAAAAAAATGCCTACAATGAGACTTGCTCCACTGAATTAATATAAAGCATTTAAAAATGCCAAGGAGGAATTGACATTCTCTTGGCATTTTCATTGTTTAATTACTGTAAATTCTTTTTAAAGCTGCTTTTTGATCTGCTTTGACATTAATTTTTGGACGAATCGATTTTGCTTTTATTTCTGCTTCTTCAATGGATTTCGCCAAGCCTAATTCCATTAAAGTTGCTACTGCTATAGTGCCTGCTCTTCCTCCCCCAGATGTACAGTGAAAGTATACGTTTTTCCCTTCCTTATACGCCTTCACTACTTCATCAACTGCAGCTTTTATCGATTTGTCTTGATGTGGCTCTTCGTCTGCTATTGGTTGGTGTATACATACTTCTTCTGCTGGATGCTCTTTTTTCGCCATTCTTAAATCAAAGATGACATCAATTTTTTCATTTTCTAAAAGAGGCTCTACTCCGTCTACTCCCCCAACAAAAATCCTGTCGGCAATAAGTGCTTCATAATTCTTTTCAGACATAGTTAGACCACCTTATTTTTTTCGTTATTATAACATAGAAATTATGGGATAATAGAAGTAGAAGTAGAAGATTTGGTAAGAGGGAGGTTTTAGAATTGATTCGAACACTTGGGATTACAGCTAACTTCGATATAATAAATGATTTTCCTTTAGAACAGATTAAGGAAAAGACGTTTGAATGGTATTGGGTAGATATTAGTGAACCAACGAAGGAAGAGGAATCGTTACTTAGTTCGTTTTTTCATTTTCATCCATTGGCAATTGAAGACTCCTTACTAAGACTTCAACGTCCTAAAGTGGATTATTATGATGGGTATGCCTTTTTCGTTTTACATACTTTTAATGAAGAAACGTTAGAAGCAGAAGAACTAGATATTTTTGTGGGCCAAGATTATGTTGTAACGTTCCATTTTCCACATATGCATGAATTAGAGGAGGCACGGGAACGAATAATTAAAAGTCCAAAAGGATGGGAACGTGGTGCCATTCATGCAACTTATCATATTGTAGACAAAGTCGTAGATGCATACTTTCCTATCATTTATAAAATTGAAGATTATTTAAATGAAGTTGAAGATCAGCTAACATTTGATATGCGCCACTTATCCATGAATCAAGTGTTCGATCTTCGAAGTGATTTACTTCGATTGCGCCGTACTATCATTCCCATGCGAGATCTGCTATATCGAATAATGAACTCGGAGCGGGTAAATTTACAGCAATCGGAACGAACTTATTTTGCGGACATATATGATCACTTACTAAAGCTTACGGAAATGGTTGAATCTAACCGAGAGTTAACTGCTGATATACGAGACAGTCATGTGTCTATAAATGCTAGTCGCATGAACCGAATAATGATGATTCTAACGATAGTTTCAACTGTGTTTATTCCTTTGACGTTTATCGTTGGATTGTATGGGATGAATTTTGAGCATATGCCGGAATTGAAATGGCATTACGGTTATTTTGCGGTGTTGGCACTAATGATTGTCATTGCTTTATCCATGCTTGCTTGGTTTAAATACAAAGGCTGGTTTAATTTGTTTAAAAACTAATTTTTAAAACAGGTTAACCGTTGAATGTCTATAATGCAGGGGTCTCGCGGATTTTCATCACAAAATATATGCCTCTAAAAAACAAACGTATGTAGAGGGAGAAAAGATGAAAGATTACTTATTCGATCTCTCTATCGTGCAGAAGTATGAAACATATAATCGAAAAACAATGGTTGAAGTAATTTGCAGAGGCATGAATTGGGATATAGAATCTGAGTTCGACACCATTCATAGTTACATTGATTTAGATCATATGATATTACGTAAAGGTGCTATTTCAGCTCAAGAAGGGGAAATCGTCATTATTCCGATGAATATGCGAGATGGTTCGCTCATATGTCGTGGAAAAGGAACTCCTGACTGGAATTATTCTGGCCCACATGGTGCAAGGCGATTGATGAGCCGTTCACAAGCAAGAACAGTTGTTGCATCGGTTAGAGGAAAGGAATTGGAGGTATATTAATAATGACCATCGTTATCTTTCTTATTATTGCTTGGATTCTAAGCTGGTTTAAATTTGAACAAATATTTATTCAAGCATTTCAAGAGCTTTTCAACAAAGAAGTTACAAAAGCAAGTTATTATTTCATCTTTTTTTGTATAGGTGTAATAGGTGACATCACGTTACTTTTTAATGGTACTTTTTATGATAAATTACCTTCCTAAAAGATAATCGAGATTAAGTAGTAATGCAAAAGAATTTCAGACTGAAAGAAAACGCTTGTTAGACATGGAACATTCCTTTGGAGAAGCTGAGATACAGCATCAATAATGAGCAGTCAACCAAGTGGGAGTAACGAAGAATGCAAGCATTTGTAAACAAAGTATTGGATCGCATCTGTTATTCAAGTAAAGGACGCGTTAATTTAACAACATAAAATAACGCAGGAGTTCAAAACCCCTGCGTTTTATTGTGCGATTTAGTAACTAAAACGTGTGCTGTTTTATTGGTTCATTACCTTGTTAAATCACTTTTTCTACTCCACAACCGAACTATTTATGAATTTCACCAGCTTTTTCCCTTTTTTATTTATTGATTGCCCGTCCAACTGTAAAATAAAGCTGCAAAAGTTAGTTTTTCTGTATGTGACAAATCGTGTGAAAGCGATACGTGGACGTTATGCGCCTGTATCTCAAATGCGGGATGAGTGGCGTACGGAAATATACCAAAACGATATGTCGCTAACCGTTTCCCACTAGAATCATTGACATCAATATCCCCATACATACTTTTTGCCTCCATTTGATGCGTTTTTTCATTGTTTGCATCAAAAATAATAGCTCTATTTTTAACAGATACAGTAGGCATAACGACAGTAGATATATGAGTTTTTGTATGATCATACACTTTTAGCTGAATAAACTTTAATTTATTTTTAAAAGTAAATTGACTTACAAGCTTACCATCTATTGTTTTTAATTCATATGTAATAGGAAAGAACATACCTCCTTGAAAAATAGCAAACGCAGATAAATTTCGAATAAGTAGATGATCTTCTGAAGGTGTAATTTTGTACAGTCGTTCTCCCATGCCAGAGACTAAGTAACTTTGAGGAATGAACGATATATCTCGTTGAAAGTTAAGTTCTTTAACAGGAAAATCAGCGGAAAAATACTGGCTATCGACTATTTGCTCGTCCGGTAATTTGTCCGCCGCACTTTGAAAGAAAAAAGAAGAACTATACATAATAAATAAAGTTATCCCCAATACAAGATGCGTTTCATAGTCCTTCCACATGCTATCCCTAAAAACAAATAATATCGCTATGTATACTACCAGCCCAATTAAGGATCCAACCTTTACGTATTTTGCATTTCGTTCGTATAGATGTTTCATGTTCATCACCTCTTCATATGCTTACGGGCAAACGATCAAATAGTTTCATAGAAAAGCTTAAAACCCTTCCAAAGTTACATACATAACTTTGGAAGGGTTTTTATTATTTTATTACTGCATGATCAAAAATCTTTTTCAAGAAATACCAGAGCACATATAGGCCCATGAGCATAAACAGGATAATTAATCCTGTCTCGAACGCTTGCGGCAAGCCAAATGTATCTAAAAAAATTTGAAACATCACTAGCAAATAAATAATTCCTGTGATTCCCGCTAATAACACAATTCCTATAATTGCTAGCAATGAATTAGATAACTTTTTAATATGGTGTCGGTTTTTTATTAGTTCTAAAATAATAACAAGTATAATTGCGGTGAAAGTAATGGTTACTTCCTGTAAATAGATAGAGTTGATTAGATAAATAGCAAGTAACATAATCATCAGATACTTATACAGTTCATCCAGTTTTAGCACTTAGTCACTTCCCACTTGGTTAGTATTTCATATCTAAGCGTTGTCTTCGGTGTGTGCGTCTAGCAGGACCTGATTCAAATAGACGTTTTTCTTCTTCTGTTTCGGGGTGAATACCGGCTACAGGAATCGGTCTACCACTTTCATCTACTGCAACCATCGTTACAAAAGATTCGGTTGTTAACTTCTCTTCACCAGTTAAGGGGTTCATCGATGTTACTCGAACATATACTTCCATGGAAGAACGACCTGTTGAAGAAACAATCGCATCTAGTTCAATAACATCTCCCACTTTTGCAGGTGATAAAAAATCAACGGAATCAATAGAAGCAGTAACTACTCCTGTCTTTGCATGTTTCATCGATGTAATTGCTGCAATTTCATCTATATATGCTAGTACTTTTCCTCCGAAGATTGTTTGATGATGGTTCGTGTCTGGTGGAAGAATTAAATGGGTTTGGATAGTTCTTGATTGGCTCATCGGATTTGTATTCATTATGCATAACTCCTCTAGTTGATTGTTCTTATTTAATTCAATCTCTACTATAAATATTATTGTCTAAATCTCTGCATGTAATCCAGACTCTGAATTATTTACAAGTGCTATTGCTTCCTCTAATTATTATAAGGCATAATGGAGAATATCGGTGCAAAAACTTCTTTGAACACTATAGTCATGTCCTGTTTCACATTTGTTAATATAGTTGATGTGAGTGTCCGTATCACAAACTACCGGCTGACTACAATTTTAACCCCTTGCGATGTCGCTCCTCAAACTCAATATCATTAGTCTTTCCTTCATTACTTTGAGTATACCATGATGGTTAGTTTTAGTCCGAAGACGTAGCTGCCACACTTGTTGCGGCAATAGCAGAAATCATCATTGCTTGCTGCGCTTGAAGAAGCATTTCAAGGGAAGTTGCCATTGAGATTGCTGCTGTTGTATAGGTATCTTTTGACGATCTCATTTCCCATCCTAGCGCTATTGGGAATGCGCTTTCCTTGTACCACCCAAATAATTTCATACTCGCTAATGATTCATAGGTTGAAACGATTGCATTTAGTTGTTCTTCAGTCATTTTTAACACTGCCATAAATCCGATCATTGGATACTGGGGTCCATTAGTTTTTATTTTGACGCTTTTTAAGCCTTCTCGAATAATGACAGCTCTTGCCACCAATTCTTCATCGTAATCAGGACTTGAATATGTTAAGACTTGTGACATCCACTGTAATTCGTTTCCTGAAGAAAACTTATGATTTCGCAGATCTTGATAATAGCGATTCATCGATTCTGCACGAACTACAGTATCTCCATCTAGTTTTCCTAAAAACATCGCATATGGATAATCATCGCTGGAAGTTAAAAATCGATGATGTTTTTTCATGTCCGTCATCAGTTGCTGCGCACGTGTCATCTCTTCTGCCCAAGCTTCTTTCTCATCGGACATCAGTAAAGCAGCGAGATACGTATAGCTATTTACTTTAAAGGAAGACTTTTTTAACGCCTCTACTTTTTCCAATAAAAGATCAACTGCTTGCTCGGGATCTAGACCCCCTACATCTAGTATAGCAACAAAAAGTGGATGTAAATGAGAACGCAACGGTGAAAATATTCCTGCTTTCTTTTTAATACAGGCTTCCATGTCCTTGAATCTTTTTTCATCAAACTTTTTCTCTAAAATTACGTAATATCCTGCGAGCGATAATGTCACTCGTTTGTCCACACCCCAACCTACTGCTTTTTTTAGTAAGCTGAATGTCTCTTCTATTTTTTGATTGATCATATGTGCTCACTCCTTTTCTTTTTTACGCTCTTTCCTCTAAAATAGTTTCAATTTTTGTTATAATTATTACAACAAGAAAAGTAGGTGTCGATTATGCGTATTAATAAATTTTTAAGTGAAGCAGGAATTATTTCAAGACGTGGAGCGGACAAATGGATTATAGAAGGAAAAGTAACGATAAATGGCGAAGTAGCAGAGTTAGGAAGTAAAGTTCAGGCTGGCGACGATGTACGGGTTGACGGAAAACCAATTGTCGTGGAACAGCCTTTAGTTTACCTTGTATTAAATAAACCCGTAGGTATTACGAGCACAACTGAACGTCATATTAAAGGTAATATTGTTGACTACATTAATCATCCGCTTCGTATTTTCCATATTGGCCGTCTTGATAAAGACTCGGATGGGCTCATTTTACTAACAAATGACGGTGATATCGTAAATGAGATACTACGAGCAGAAAATAGTCATGAAAAAGAATATGTCGTGACAGTCAATGAAAAAATTACAGCTACATTCTTAGAAAAAATGGCTGCTGGTGTAAACATATTAGGGACGAAAACACTACCTTGTAAAGTGAAAAAAGTAGGTCCAAATACGTTTAACATTACGTTAACACAAGGTTTAAACCGCCAGATCAGAAGAATGTGCTCTGCACTCGGCTTTACCGTGAAAAGGTTACAACGCATACGAATCATGAACATTACAATTGAAGGTCTTGCCATTGGGGAATGGAGAGAACTAACAGCAACAGAAAAAGAAGAATTGTTTACGACGCTTAACTATTCACCAAAACGGAAATAGCAAAGAGGGGGGATTGGATGTTAGCTTTAAAAAATACGGAAAACCTAACTGGAGCATTAATCAGTGGGGATTTTTGGGACTTAGATGAGCTTTGTACGACGATCTATCATCTTACAAGAAACCAAGATCGAAATTTAGAATGGCAAGGTGCTCAAATTCGTCTACTTAGTATCGCCTACGATTTGCGTCATGCATACCAAGGGGAACGCAATGTAGAATTTGTTGCAAATGGGTTACATAAAGAAACCATGAAAGCACATGATTTTATCGCACCTGAAAATAATATATATTATTCCGCGGAGATACTCTGGCCTGAGCTTGCTTTCGCATTTGTTGCAATTAATGATTTTATTAAACTTTATAAAAAGGAGGAGGAAGCTACAGATTATGATATAAATGTCGTAAATGCTCGTAAGTTTCAAGCCATTATCGCGAAAGGATTAAAGGAGAATATGTCCAAAGAGGAGTATACCTTTTTCCTTTCCTCCGTTTCTTCACGAAATGCATCTGTGCAGGAATACGCCGTTCAATATATTGATACGTTGAATTTATCTTACATAGAAATGCCAAGAGAGCAGCGTTCGAACTCTTTTGCCGCTATCATTCATAATATTGTTGTCGATAACAATGAATACGATTCTTTTAAAAGAAAAGTACTGACAGAAGCCAGTAAAACGAAATGCTCTATACATGATTTACGACTAGATATAGAATATCCAGAACATATCGAGTGGTAACAGAATGTCTGCGACACTTGACATAGAACCAAATGGTTTCGTATTATTAATTTAACGAAACCATTTGGTTTTATTTTATTAAGAAAGTAGGCGTGTTAATGGAAAATAAACTAGAAGATATTATACAAACCGTTCTAATAAATGCACCAATTCAAAAAGTGTGGGAAACCGTATCGACTTCAGAAGGTATAGCAAACTGGTTTATGCCAAATGACTTCCAACTAGAATTGGGACATGAATTTCACATTCAATCACCTTTTGGTCCATCACCTTGTAAAGTAACAGAAGTAAACCCTCCAAATAAACTTTCTTTTATTTGGGACACAGATGGTTGGATTGTATCATTTATTTTAAAAGAGATCGGTGACAAAACGGAGTTCACTCTTATTCATGGTGGTTGGAAACAATCAACTGACATTATCACAAAACCCAATGAGGATAGTGCTGTAATTCGTGAAAGAATGGCTTATGGCTGGGAAGGTATTGTTCAAGGTCGTCTAAGAAAGGTTGTTGAAAACTAAGTGTCTTCTTCTGCACAGAAATATGATGTCTTTCAGGCAATAGCAGATCCCACTCGGAGAGAAGTTTTAAAATTACTTGCGGAAAAAGAGTTACCTATTTCCGAGATTACTTCTCATTTTTCAATGAGCCGTACCGCAATTGCAAAGCATCTTCATGTTCTATCTGAAGCTGAATTAGTGTCTGGGCATAAGGTTGGTAGAGAAAAAAGATATCGCCTTCACCCAGAGTCTTTTAAAGAATTAAAAGACTGGCTTTCCTATTACGAACAATTTTGGAATAACAAACTTTCTATTCTTAAACATGTTGTAGAGAAGGATAGTGAAGATGACTTTAACTAAACTGTCCCTAAAGTCATACATTGACTGAGAGATGGTCCCTTTTCCAATGTATTGATTCCGTTCCAGTCGGACGCTTTCCGCGGGCATGGCTTCAGTCTCCTCAGGCCAACACGATGTTGGTCACGAAGGCGTTGCCACACGAGGTGGCGTTCTTAGCCTTCGTTCCTTTGTTCGCTCCTGCGGGGCCTTCAGCTCACGCTATTCCCGCTGGAGTCGCCGTCTTTCACTACAATCAATTGCCTACAAAAAATAGTAGTATTAATAAAAAGTATACAAAAAACAGGTGTAGAAAAGACTCATTTTTCTACACCTGCTTCAATTTATGGGCTTATTGGACAGCCCCGTTTTTATATTTAAGAATTTCCAGCTACACGCTTTTGAAGTGGTTGGAATAATTTCTTTTTGTCCATGTTCGGTCGAATGGTTTCTAATTGTTCTAATGCGATTTTTGCACCATAGTCCATTCCTTGGCAACCGGCTAGCAGTAAAAGATCCCCATCCGCTATTTCGTTCAGGCTATGCTCAATTGCTTCTGGCAATTCTTCATATAAATGAACACTTATTCCTTTTTCATCCATTACCTCTTTAAATATAGCAAGCTCCGCATCTGAAACTACATCCTTTTGTGTAACATGAGACCGACTAAGCGTTGCAATGACTTCATGAATTCCTAGTTTAGGAGCCCATCTTGCAATTGCCTCTGCGTTTTCTTTATTTACCGTAACTCCACGATCACCACGAATTGCATACACAAGTGAAACACGGTTAAAATCCATTTTTTCTAATGTACCAAGCGTGATATCTATATTCCCACTGTTTGCGAAGTGATCATCAATGATTTTAAAATCGTCCTCAAAAATGATTTCAAAACGACGTTCAACCCCGACAAACTCAGATAAGCTATTTTGGATTGTTGACACTGGCACTTCACATAGTAGTCCGATGACGATGCTAACCATTGAATTATACACAGAGTGGAAACCAGGTGTAGAAAGCTCTATGTTAAATTGTTGTTTTGGAATAACCACGTCTGCTGTTGCTAAGTCCTTCGTGATATTTACTGTAAACTTTGCTCGTCCCGTGGATAAATCTAAATTTGTACAAATAACATCTGCAGATTGTTCTTTTACACCAACTGTAATAACTTTCGCTTTTGTTTGATTCACAAGTGAAGCTGAATACGCATCATCTAGATTTAATATAGCAATTTTATCTGCTCCAGCATTGCGAATTAAACTGGATTTATGTTCAAAATAATTTTCAAACGACGAATGTAAATCGATATGCTCACGGCTGATATTATTTAAAGTGACAATATCAAAATCGACACAACCTACTCTATTTAATTCCAGTGCAGAAGAAGATACCTCCATCGTTGCATGAGTGACCCCTTCTTCTACCATTTGCGCGTAAAAGCGTTGCAAATCAAGTGATTCTGGCGTTGTTAGTTCAGAAGGCTCCGCATAATCACCGATTTTTACAACAACCGTTCCCATTAATCCGGTTTTCAGATCATGATTCTCTAAAATAGCATTGGTCATAAAGGAAGTAGAAGTCTTTCCGTTTGTTGCAGTAATTCCAATTGTTTTTAATTTTCGAGTTGGATGATCGTAAAACGCATCTGCAAGTGTTGCAAGTGCAAGACGCCCGCTTTCCACTTTATACTGAGGAACTGCTAAACCTTCTATAAAGTCCTCTACAACAAGTGCTACTGCTCCACTTTCAACTGCTTGTCCAGCATATTGATGTCCATCCGTTTTGAATCCTTTTACGCATACAAATACTTGTCCTTTTTCTACTTTACGTGAGTTGTATGCGAGTCCTGTGATATTTATATGTTGAGCATTTTTGGCTTCTAAAATAGGTATATGCTTCATTAATTTTGTAATTTCCATCAAAATAGCCACCTTTTATTGTAAAATCTTTTCAATCAAGTTTACCTCAATTCAGAAAAGAAGGGAACTAAAAGCCCAGTTTGAACACTTTATGTGCGACACCCTGAAAATGAATTGGATTACTTTAAAAAAATAGAAAAACCGAGAAGATTAGCCTTCTCGATTTTTCTATTATATTGCTTCGTTATAATGCTGTTTACAAAAAGCAAGTATGGTTGCTTCTTCTTCCTCTTCTAAGGCAAAATCTAATACTTTGCCGTTGCTTCGGTTTAAGAAATGGTATTGCACGATACGTTCTTCTGTCTCTACTACTGCTAAAATAACGCGTAAATCTAATGAATTTTGTTCGTCAAATAACTCGTCATCTTCCGGTACTTCGATACCCAATAATAGTTCATATCGATCTCCCAAGATGATACCTGTCGGATCTTTTATTTTTTCAACCTCGTAGGATGTTATATTCACAAAGTCCACCTCCGTTTATACAGTTTAGCATTTTTAAATAGAAATTAATCCATTTTCTTTTTTTCTTGTTGGCTCTGTTAGATGATTATGTTGTTATGGACGAAAATCCGCTCGCTTTCCGCGGATTTTCGTCACAAAATATATTCTTCTAAAGAACAACAGCATAATTTAACAGATCTTTCTTGTTATAATGAATAAAGAAACGGTTGTAAAGGAGAGGACATATTGAAACTAAGTGCTGAAAAAATTATTTACATCATTGTACCACTCTATCTTTTGTTATTAGTATTTGGACAAGGACTTAATACTATACTTTATTCCGTTTTTTCATTTGTACTTGGAATTACGATGCTATATCTCGCATTTTCTTTATTACGAAAGCAACGAAATGAGCGAAAAAATCGAAAGTAAAAATCCTGCATATGTCAGCAGGATTTTTCTATTTCACTCATAACTTTATAGGCACCTTTGGATTTGTTTGCACATACTACAACTCTGATGTCTGAAGTAGGGTAATACGCGGAGTGAAAGCTTACTCCTGGATCATATCCCATTACGTGATACTTATAGACGTTCTCTTCTTTTTTCTTTATCCACACACCGTAACCATAATAGTCCCCATCTTCTTCCTGTGCATAAGGAGTGAGTAACTTATTTGTCGTGGATTTGCTTAGGAGTTTATGATTAATAAGAGAGTCCCAAAATGACTCCATGTCCTCAACAGTTACGAAAGCTCCACCATCAGATCCACCTTGTATTGGAAGTGAATACATATTTGTTTTCCAACTACCATCTTCGTTATCAATATAACCAATTGCCGTTTTTCCAGGTAGAGAATCCAAAGCAAAATATCCTGAATTCTCCATTCCTGCTTTTTCAAAAATATACTTTTGTATATAGTCTGTAAAAACAAGTCCACTTAACTTTTCAACAATTAAACCTAACACAATAAACCCTGCATTATTATAGTGAAATTTTTCCCCTGGATTACATTTCATCTGTTCGTTTTGAAATAACGGCAGAAAATCTTGAAGTCGTCGCATATGATACATTGGTTTTTCTATCCATAACTCTTCAAAGTCATCCATAGTCTCTTCGTCAAAGTAGTCTGGAATACCTGAAGTATGCGTTAAAAGATGATGTACAGTAATATCTTCATGATAATGAGGAAACGATAAATCTAAACATTCATTTAACTTTGTCTCGAAAGATAATCTCCCCTTCTCTACTAGCTGGCCTATAGCAACCGCAGTAAAAATTTTACATCCCGAAGCAATTCCATATCGCGTTCCCACTACATTTTCAATTTGATCAGCACGATTAGCATAACCAAAACTAGACCGAGCAAGTACTGTTTTCCCCTGTTTAACAAAAGTAGACCCCGAAAATTGAATTTCTTTTTGTGTATTGACTATATTCTCAACTAATTTACTTCCCATTCATATTCCCCCTTGTATAGCTTCTCATTTTCCATTGATCAGGAAAAACTTAAGTAATAAATGCGAGCTCTATAATTATTACTTCTTTAGATTTTCTCTTCCACATCAAATCAAATTTCTCCTGCTTTTTTCATGTATTTTCTTTCCACATTTCAATTGTAATCTATTTATATATGTGTCCTTCTTAACTAAAAAAGACCTCACTAGAATTAAAACTATCAATGAATTAATAGAATTGTAGATACAAACTACAGTTCCTCTTGGTATAGAAATGAATAATGTAAAAATTTATTCCCCCTTGATGCATGCTTTAAAGATTCATGCAAAATAAATAAAAAGGGACTATTGCACTTAATAAAGGCAAATTAGTCGCTTTTCTCTATTATTACTTTTCCATCTTTCAATACTATAATCTCTGGGCCATGTATTAGCTCTATTTTTAATGGAGATGTTTCACTCATTCTCTTTGAAAAATACCATCTCCGCTGAGGAGGAACTAACAATATAAATGTATCCTTTCTTCCTAAGAAGTTTAGTTCTTCTGGCACTATGCTCACATGACCTGAAACAGGAATGCCTATATCCTGCAGCTGCTCGCCCACCTCATCTACAAAAGGCGTTGTAATACTAACCTCACTTAAGTTAAGCAAGGAATCTACACTAAAATCACTCCATTTATCTACATTCCTTCTTGCAATTAGCTCTATTACATTTCCAGAAGGATCTTCAAAATAAAAGGCATCCGCTTCAAAACGAGCATAATAGGTTTCGTCTACTGCATCTTCTCTATTTAGAGAAACTCTCTCTTTTGCCCAATGTTTCGCTAGAGTGAACTGATTACCAGGAATATTAACAGCAAAGTGATACAAGGTTGCTTGAGTAGTTTCGCGAAAGATGAGCGTGGAGGTGCCAATCGATACCTCAAAATGAATATCACTAGATGCAAGAATAGTAAGCTCCAGCACATTTGCGTAAAAGCCTTTTAACTGTTTCAGTTGATTTGTATATAATGTAACCGTCTTAAACATGGTCTCACCCCATTATTTGATGTCAATCAATTCAAAACGTTCACAAACGAGAAGCATATCATCTGAAAACTCCAACCCTACTTCTTCTAGTTCCTTTGTAAAAAATTTAATATGTACATTTCTCCAATAATTGTATGTACGGTCTCCTTCACCTTCTGCGTATGCGAATTCTTCGGGTACTTCGTTCATAGGAATTACGGTTACCTCGGAAGTTCGAATCATACAAATAGGTTCATCTTTGCTATTAAGGATAATACTATAGTCATCTACTTTAGGTAGAGGCTCTTTTTCTATTTCGTAAAATATATGCCCAGAGCACGTCGCAGATTTCACTCCATTCATAACAAGCTGCGCTAGTTCATCTGGATTTCCACCAAACTGCCATGCTGTAACAAATGACGGTTTTTCTTTTCCTTTCCAAAAACTATTCCAATAATTTTGTGCTTGTTGATTCATAGAGTATACCTCATTCATTAAAAATTTAGATAATTAAAGTATAGTAAACAACATCTAAAAATACTATTGATAATTATTAAAATAAATCTTACAAAAACGATATTAACATATTCAAATATTTTAATATGTTAATTACAGGAGTGAAGTTTATGTGGAGCGATTTACAACAATTTAAAGCAGATTTTTTTAAAGCACTTTCCCACCCTTTACCAATAAGGATTCTAGAAATTATTGCGGAAGGGGAAAAATTTTTATATTCTTTGAGAGATCCGGCTATTGTGGACTTATTAAGAATTGCACGAGAGCTTTTCAACAAATACTTAATCAATACGTTGTCTATGTATGAAGAATTAGAAGAACAAAAAAAATAAACGGCTGAAGAAAATTTACTGCATGTCATGAAGTATTTTCAAAATCAAAATGGTATTCTATTTGATATAGAAGTATCTTCTAAATTGATGAAAAGCTTTAAACGAATGTATAAAACTATCCAATCCAAAGAGGAGAGAATCTAATGACAAATAAACTTTATTATAAAGATGCTTATTTACAATCATTTTCAGCAAAAATAGTGGATCAGAAACAGAATTATGTTGTCCTTTCAGATACAGCTTTCTATCCTACGGGTGGAGGTCAACCTAATGATTTTGGCCACCTAAATGGTGTTGCAGTTACGAACGTAGAGGTAGTAGATGGGGAGATAAGACACTTTCTTGTAGAGGCGCTACCTGAGAATACCTTTGAAGTGGAAGGAATAATCGATTGGAAAAGACGCTTTGACCATATGCAGCAGCATACAGGTCAACATATTTTAACCGCTGCTTTTGACAATCTTTTTGGATTTAAAACAGTTAGTTTCCACTTAGGAAAAGATAGTGCGACCATTGATTTAGATATTAGTGCAGTTTCAGAGCAACAATTAAAAGAGGTGGAACTACACGCTAATCAAATCATTTTGGAAAATCATCCTATCGAAACAAAGTGGGTTACAGAAAAAGAGCTCGACCAATTTACACTTCGAAAAACAACAACTGTGAAGGAAGATATCCGACTCGTCATTATTCCAGAATTCGATTACAATGCTTGCGGAGGTACACATCCAAAAGAAACAGGACAAGTCGGTCTCATTAAGATTTTACAAACAGAGAAGCAAAAACAATTGACTCGAGTGGAATTCGTATGTGGTGAGAGAGTTATTACACATTTACATCGAAAACAACAAGTGATCCTAGATTTAATTAGCGCATTAAGCTCGCCTGAAGAAAAGTTAGGTGGGGCAGTAAGAACTTTATTAGAAAATGGGAAATCAACAGATAAGCAAGTATCAGAATTGAAGGAAGTACTTCTACAATACGAAGCAAAAGAATTAATTGAAAAAGAAGAAGGGTCAATCATTACGTCGGCTTTCCAGAATCGTTCTATTCAAGAACTTCAAAGATTAGCAAAAATACTTGTAGCAGAATCCCCCGAAACACTGTGTTTACTTGTTTCAGAAAATGATGGACGCATACAAATAGTCGCGGCTAAAGGAAATTCTGTGGAACAAAGTATGAAGGAACTTATAACAAGCTTGCTTCCTCTCTTCAATGGAAAAGGTGGCGGCAATGATACGATGGCTCAAGGCGGCGGAGAAGCTCTATTATCTAGCGAACAACTATTAGCAAAATCGCTCGAGTTTATTCACTCATAATAACCGTTCCACAAAAATCCTCCTCACATATACTATGTTGAATGTGTAGTGAAAGGAGGAATAATAACTATGACTAATCAATTTCCGTTTCCCCAAGGCCAACAAGGACCTCCCTTTGGAATGCCAGGGATGCCACCATCAGGGCAATTCCCAGGTCAAGGACAGTTTCCTGGACAGTTCCCGGGTCAAGGGCAGTTCCCAGGTCAGTTCCCGGGTCAAGGGCAGTTCCCAGGTCAGTTCCCGGGTCAAGGGCAGTTCCCAGGGCAATTCCCGGGTCAAGGACAGTTCCCGGGTCAGCAAAGCCCAGAAGGAAATGCTCCAACCAGCCCACCTCCATCCTTCGTCCCGCAACAATCTGTAAGTGCTTTCGCTGTTGATCCTGGTTCCATAAGAGGCTGCTTATTCCGTAATACTTTTATCTGGCTCCGTAATGGAAACTCTTTCTGGTTCTTCCCTACGTTTGTCGGTAGACAATCTGTAGCAGGCTTTAGATGGACTGGACGTAGATGGACTTATTATGGAACAGATTTAAATAGAATTTCATCTTTTCAATGCTTCTAGGAAAAGCGCAATTGCGTACTAAACATTTTAGTACGCTTTTTTCATGGCCTATTTCGATACGCTCTAAGAGAAGTTTTTAGGGAAGCATAAAGTCCAACTGCTGCACCACTATAAAAAAAGCCCATAAAAATACCAGCAGGTAAATTATGTGGATGGCTAATAAAAATCGAAATAACTAGTCCAATAATTGTTGCAACTGTTGATACGTATTGGGGTCGAATAGGTAATATTTTTTTAAAAATTTCAGTCAAAATTATGATGACCGGTACAGCCCAAATTGAGTCCCATATATTTGTATGTATAATAGGAAATTCTGTCATTTTATTAACTTTCCCCTTTTCACATTTTTCTATTTAGTATGTACAAAATTTCAATAGTCAATACTAGAGGTTGTATGAAGTATGGTATCCTGAAATCGATACCACTTTTTTCTATTTTACTTTACAATATTCGAGTCGCGAAGTAGAATTAAATTTAGCTAGGTAAATATAATTCTTGTTAGAGGGGTCAATTAGACAATGAATCCACTTATTCATGAACTTTTTCAGAAATCACGTTTTTTATCCTATGAAGTAAATATCACTTTAAAAAAACACGACCTATACTCTTCCCAATGGTCAGTTTTAAATTGTATTCAAATACATAGGAAAATGACTTTAACTCAAATTTGGAAATATTTAAACGTGGAAGCTCCCACTATTACTCGAACAGTTAATCGATTGGCTGATCTTGGGTGGTTAGAAATTACACCTGGAAAAGATCGACGTGAAAAATTTGTTCAATTGTCCGCAAGAGCTTTACAAGATTTCCCAGCAATTAAAGCATCTGTGATGGAGTTTGAAGATCGAATGGTCTCTAATCTTTCAAATGAAGAGGAGAAACTCTTATTAGAGCTTTTACAAAAAATTAGGTAAGGAGTTACGCAGTTGAACAAGAAAGAACCAATCTGGACCAAACCTTTTATAAGTTTGTTTAGCACAAACTTCACCATATTTATTATTTTCTATGGTCTAGTTTCCGTACTTCCTCTTTATGCAACAGACATCCTGTCTCGTTCAGATGAAGATGCTGGTTTACTTATGACCATCTTTTTAATTTCCGCCATCATTATGCGACCTTTTACCGGCAAGCTATTAGACATTGCTGGAAAGAGAAAAATGCTATGGATTAGTTTGTTTTTCTACTTAGTTTGTACAGTTCTATATTACTTTATCGAACCTTTTAGTATTTTATTAGTTTTACGTTTTGTACAAGGGATTTGGTTTAGTATTGTCACAACAGCAAGTGGTTCTCTTGCAGCTGATAATATCCCTGTCTCTAGACGCGGAGCTGGATTAGGCTATTTTACAATGTCTACAAATTTAGCAGTTGTAGTTGGACCTTTTATCGCTTTAACCGTTGTACAATATTTCTCGTATGACGCATTGTTTCTAACAATGAGTATTTTACTTGTCATTGGTGCATTGACTTCGTTATTCATACCCGCGGAAAACAAACCTGCTGTTCCTCCCGCTAAAACGAAAATGACTTGGAATGACTTGTTTGAGAAAAAAGCTGTACCAGTTGCATTGATTGCAAGTCTAGTTGCATTTTCTTATGCAAGTATTTTGTCCTATTTATCGATCTACTCACAAGAAAAAGAGGTCTTGCATCTCACAAGTAGCTTTTTTGCAGTTTTTGCTGCGGTTATGCTTTTAACAAGACCATTCACCGGAAGAATTTTTGATGAAAAAGGACCAAAGTATATAGTCATTCCCGGTTTAGCTTCGTTTATTATTGGTTTAATTTTACTTGCGTATATGAATAGTCCATTTATGTTCTTACTTTCTGGGGCCTTTATCGGCTTAGGGTATGGAGCAGTTGTACCGAGCTTTCAAACACTTGCCATTCAATCTACCAAGAACGAACGAAGTGGCTATGCAACGGCAACGTTTTTCACACTATTTGATACGGGACTAGCTATCGGCTCTTATGTACTCGGCATCATTGCTACTCAGCTTGGCTATCAAATTTTGTATTTAGTATCTAGTGTAATAATAGCAGTTACTCTCGTAATTTTTATATTGCGTCAAAGAATAACACAACGTCCGGCTTAAGTCTGACGTTGTGTTTTTTTATCCCATAAACTAAACCTCTTCTACAATTTCTTTTAATAGAAGAGTTATTTTTATTGTGTATGTATGTATATAAACCCTGTATTTGGTAAGACTTGAGAGGACAAATATTTTGGGAGGGAACAATATGAAAAAGCAATATATGATTATTTTAGTTTTGGCATTGGGTCTACTAAGTGGTTGTAATTTTCCATCTGTAGATGCCAATTTAAATGAACAAGTGCAAGTTTCATTGATTAATACAGAAGGGAAAGAAGTAGGAAAAGCAACACTTACAGAAAACCCAAAGGGAGTCCATATTCTCCTCAAAGCTGAGGGATTAACACCTGGTGTAAAGGGTATTCATTTCCATGAAACGGCTAAATGTGAAAAGCCTAGTTTTGAAACAGCTGGAAAACACTTTAATCCCGAAGGAAAAGAGCATGGGTTTCAAAACGAAAAAGGCTATCACGCTGGAGATTTGCCTAACATAGAAGTTGGCGAAGATGGTAAAGTAGAGTTAGAAACTATTTCACCAGCAGTTGTATTAGCTGCAGGGAAAAGTAATTCATTATTAGATGCAGATGGCAGCGCTATTATTATTCATGAAAATGCTGATGATTATAAAACAGATCCCGCTGGGAATTCTGGAAAGCGAATTGTATGTGGGGAAATTAGTAAATAGTTTGGAGGTTAAATCTTATGAGAAAAATAGGCTGGCTTCTCCTTTTCGTTTTAGCGATTTTCTTCTCTAGGCCACTTTGGGAAGAGTATTCTGTTAAATATGTTGACCTTTCTTTTCTCGAGCCTATAGATGAATGGATCGATTCTATTGAAGTAGCTCAATATTTGAATGAAGCAAAAGCATACTGGATGGAAATTAAGGATGAGCCAGCCACTAAAATTTCCTCCAATCAAGAAAAACTCCCTGGAATCGGCATTGAATTAGATCAAATGACAATAGGCATGAAAAAAAGTGAAATTGAAAAAATTCATGGGAATGCCAAACGAGTAAGTTTGAATGAATATAATTTAGTGTGGCATACGTATCATGAAAATTACCAAAATTTCATGATGGTTTCGTATGATAAAAACAATACAGTGAATGCAATGTTTACAAATCAACCTTCTGAATCTTCTTTTTTAGGCTTAAACATGGATAGTACGAGAGATGATATTCTCTCTAAACTTGGAGAGCCTATAAAGAAACTAAAGAAAGGAAATATTATCTATATACTACCCGATGCTGGGGAGTATGATTTGTTTCTAATCGATGAAAACTATGTAACATTCTTTTATGACCTACATGAAAATAACACGATTACTGCAATCCAAATTGTAAAAAAATCAGTAGAGAACAACCATCAAAGTACATTCGGAATACCTTCCGAGGAACTAAAAAAAGGATTTGAATTTCAACTTTTTGATCTAACAAATGCTGCTCGAGTTCTTCGTGGACTCTCTGTACTCACATACGATGAGGCAGTTAGCGACACTGCTCGCAAACATAGCGAGGATATGGCGATTCATAATTATTTTAGTCATGAAAATTTAAACGGCAAATCTCCATTCAATCGTCTCGAAGAAGATGGTTTAGTCTTCTCCTATGCAGGAGAAAATTTAGCTTACGGACAAACGAGTAGCATCTTTGCTCATGAAGGACTTATGAATTCTATTGGGCACCGTAAAAATATTCTAAGTGCTGATTATCGTAACTTAGGAGTAGGCACTGCGTTTAATGAACAGTCCACTCCATACTATACGGAAAACTTTTATACAAAATAAAAAAAGTGCATAGCGCCCTTTAAGTGCAAAACCTGTTCACAGACGTTCCTGATTGGTATGGAATGTACTTTAGCTACATTTTACCGTGTGATTTTTAGGAGAGGAGGATCGTAACTGTTACGATCCTCCTCTCTTTTTTCGGTAATTTTGTGACTTTTGTCTTTCCGCCTTCCTACAACTTTAGGCAACAGTTATCTTGGCAGTTCTTCCGCGGAAAGCGAGCGTATTTGCAGGTAACAACATGATAATCTAACTGAGCATCTCATTTAATATGCTTCAAAGCTTCTCGTTTGCTCAGAGCAGCAAGTTGAGTACTTTCAACAAAATGGCGAACAACTTCTGGACTTGTTTTTGCATATTCTCTTAACACCCAACCTATTGCTTTTTGAATGAAAAATTCTTTGGAAGCATGGTGGCGATCAATTGTTGCAAATAATAACTCTTCATTCGTAGCATTTTTGTATTTTAGCTGATGTAAAATAGATGCCCGGTTTGTCCACATATTTGAAGACTTAGCCCACTCAAGCATCACTGTTTCTCCTTCTACTCTATTGGATTTCACAATGTCTCCAACAATAGTTGGTGCAATAGCGTCCACACTATCCCACCATGAGTGACTCTCCATTAACTTTAAGCAAAAAGGTAAATCCTCTACTGTTAGGTTCTTTTTATATTTACCTAATAATTCGATTGCCACGTAATGATATTCTCGCTCCTCTAATTGAAAAAGCGCCCATACTACCTCATATAACTCTTCATATGGAGGAAGCTTATTTTCTTTTATTAGTGCACGAAATAACATTCTTCGTTCAGGAGTTTTAATTCCTAAAAACGGGAACTTGTTTTTCATATATTTTGCCATTGGTATTGCATTTTCCTCATTTCGATGCGGCTCCATATAGCTTTTTACAAGCTCTGTTGTCCAATTAGATTTCATACATAACCCTCATTTCAATTGAAATCCTTTACTCGCAAGGAACTTAGCCATATGCGGGCGACGAGGACTTTCTAAGAAATCAGCCATTTGCTTTGTCCAATTTGCTACTTTTTGGTTAGAACCACGACTTGCATAATACTCTTCCATTGTTTGATCGTATTCCTTTAACAAGGTTTCGTATTTCGAGCTATCGTATATGTTCTCATGTAATATTGCATCCACCGGTAGACGCGGCTTTACTTCATTTTCCTGGTCGGGAACCCCTAGAGTAATTGCAAATAACGGAAAAACACCTTCTGGTAGATCAAACAAACGACTGATTTCTTCTGGTTCATTGCGTACACCACCTATGTAGCATATTCCAAAACCTTTAGACTCCGCTGCAATGACTAGATTTTGTGCAAATAAAGCAACATCTACTGTACCAACTAATACGTTTTCTGTAGTATCCATTTCAATCTTCGTATCATGTAACTGACCTGCTACTTGTAGACGATGAAAATCCGCGCAAAGTAATAGAGCTGCTCCTGCTGTCTCGAATTGCTTAGGGTTTCCAGAAAGTCTGCCAAGCTCTTCTTTTTTCTCTACTTCTGTCACCCAAATAACGCTATATGCTTGTACAAAATGAGAGCTTGCTGCATGTTGAGCAGTTTTAACTAATTCTGAAACTTCTTCTCTCGATAACGAATAATCTTTGTATTTTCGAACAGATGCATGAGCTCGTAACAATTCCTGAACCATTTTAAATCCCCTCATTTATTCCCAAGATTTTATATATAGTATAACGGAATCTAACGAAACGAAGTAATAAAAAGCGAACTAGAAAGTCCAAATAGACCCTCTAATCCGCTTTTATTTAGGCTTGTAATTGATTATTTTCTTCTGTGGTAAATGCACGGGATCTTGTTAAAAAACGTTTACCTTCTACTCCTTCAAGGGAAAACATTCCACCTCGTCCATCCACAACATCGATGATTAATTGTGTATGCTTCCAGTAATCAAACTGATTTTTGTGCATATAAAAGGGCACTTCACCAATACAACCTAATAATACATCTTGGTCTCCCACGATTAAATCGCCATCTGGATAACACATGGGAGAAGAACCATCGCAGCAGCCCCCTGACTGATGAAACATAAGTGGTCCATGTTTAGTTTTTAATAATTCAATGAGTTTCAGTGCGGCGTCTGTTGCGATAACGCGTTCAACCATCTACACTCACCCTCTCTTTATTAAAAGAATCCTAGTTTATTTTCATTGTAACTTACTAGTAAATTTTTTGTTTGTTGGTAATGACTTAACATCATTAAATGGTTCTCACGGCCGATACCAGACATTTTATAACCACCAAATGCTGCATGTGCTGGATATTGGTGATAGCAGTTTGTCCACACACGTCCTGCTTGGATACTACGTCCAAAACGGTATGCCGTGTTCATATTACGTGTCCAAATACCAGATCCTAAACCATATAAAGTATCATTTGCAATTTCTAGTGCTTCTTCTTTCGTTTTGAACGTAGTTACGGACACTACTGGTCCAAAAATTTCTTCTTGGAAAATACGCATACTGTTATTACCTTTAAATACGGTTGGTTTAATATAATACCCATCTGCCAATTCACCATCTAGTGTATTACGTTCACCACCAATTAAACACTCTGCTCCTTCTTGCTTCCCAATATCTAAGTAAGACAAGATTTTTTCCATCTGCTCGGTAGATGCTTGTGCACCCATCATGACAGATGGATCTAGTGGGTTTCCTATATTAATCGCTTCTACACGCGCTAGGACGCGATCCATGAATTTGTCATAAATAGATTCTTGAATAAGCACACGAGATGGACACGTGCATACTTCCCCTTGATTTAAAGCAAACAGAACAAATCCTTCTACTGCTTTATCTAAAAAAGCATCGTCTTCATCCATAATATCTTCAAAGAAAATATTTGGTGATTTCCCTCCAAGTTCTAATGTGACTGGAATTAAGTTTTGAGAAGCATATTGCATGATTAAGCGACCAGTAGTCGTTTCACCTGTAAATGCAATTTTACTTATTCGCGGACTAGATGCCAGTGGCTTCCCTGCTTCTAAACCAAAGCCATTGACAATATTCACAACACCTGGTGGTAATAAGTCACCAATTAACTCCATGAGTACTAAAATAGATGCTGGTGTCTGTTCGGCTGGCTTTAACACAACGCAGTTACCTGCTGCAAGAGCAGGAGCCAGTTTCCAAACCGCCATAAGAATTGGGAAGTTCCAAGGGATGATTTGTCCTACAACACCTAGTGGCTCATGGAAGTGATATGCAACCGTGTCGTTATCAATCTGACTAAGTCCGCCTTCTTGTGCGCGTATAGCACCTGCAAAATAGCGGAAGTGATCAATAGCAAGTGGTAAATCTGCATTTAATGTTTCGCGAACGGCTTTCCCGTTATCCCATGTTTCTGCTACTGCAAGCACTTCTAAATTTTCTTCTATACGATTTGCAATTTTATTTAATATATTTGATCTTTCAGCTACTGAAGTTTTGCCCCATGCATCTTTTGCAGCATGTGCTGCATCTAAAGCAAGCTCAATGTCTTCTGCAGTTGAACGTGCAACCTGTGTAAATACTTTTCCTGTTACTGGTGTAACGTTTTCAAAATATTGACCATTTACCGGGGGTGTCCACTCGCCATTAATATAGTTTTCATACTTGTCCTTAAACGAAACCTTCGAGCCTTCTGTATTAGGAAATGCATAAACCATTCTAAAATTCCTCCCCTTGGATCTTTTTGCGCGCATTCCACATCTTATGCAAACAAGCATTTATGTATGCGCTTACAAAACTACTTAAATAAAAATAGCTTCATATTAATATTTGCATAATTTATTAATAATTTCAATTATTCTAACTATATTTTTAAAAATGACTTGAGTACACTTAATGTTCCCAAGTCATTTAGAAAAAGCTACACGGCTGTTGATTATCGAAAAAATGCGGAGGGATGCGACTTTTTCGCATCCCTCCGCATCGAAATCTCGATAATGGTATAGAACTCGTTCAGTTCCAAGCACTCCAAAAGCACCTATATATAGAGTGCCTAGTGTGTTATCACCATTTTAATAAGCAATTTACTGGATACTTTTGGTTAATCAACACGTGTGAAAAGGCTATTTACTTGTCTCTCTTTTTACAATAGGAACAACTTCATTAGCGAAAAGTTCAAGTCCTTTTGCAACATCACTAAATGATTGCCCACCAATATCCATTTGTGCAATAAAACGTTGGTGTCCAAATAGCTCATGTTGATGAAGAATTTTTTCAGTAATTTGCTGTGGACTACCTACAAATAGCGCAGTTTCTGGACTTGCCATATGTTCAAAATCGGAACGAGACATTCTTGTTCCCATTCCTCTTTGTTTATTTACGTAAGCCCAATAATTTGAGTAATATGGATAAAACTCGTCTTTTGCTTGTTGTGTATCTTTGGCGATATATGTGTGCCCCGTTACTGCAACACGTAAACTATCACGAGAATGGCCTGCTTCTATTGCAGCCTGATAATATAAATCTACAAGCGGTTTAAAATGCATTGGATTTCCACCAAGTATAGCTAAAGCTAATCCTGTTCCAAGTCTCCCAGCTCTAGCTGCGCTTTCCGGAGTACCACCGACACCAATCCAAATAGGAAGCTCCTCTTGAATCGGCCTAGGAGAGATCATTGCATTTTTAAGGTTAGAACGAAATTTCCCTTGCCATGTTACTATTTCTTCCCTGTTCAATTGTTGGAGCAATTTAATATTTTCTTCAAATAAAGCATCGTAATCGTTCAAATCATACCCGAAAAGGGGAAAAGACTCCACAAATGCTCCTCGTCCAGCTATTATTTCAGCTCTTCCTTTAGAAATTTGATCTAAGGTAGCAAAATCCTCAAACAAGCGAACAGGATCCAATGTACTTAAAACAGACGTTGTACTCGTTAGTTTGATGCGCTCTGTTACTTGGGCAATGGCAGAAAGAACAATTGCTGGAGAAGATGTAGCGTAATCTAGTCGATGATGTTCTCCAATTCCGAAAATATCAAGACCCGCATCATCAGCCAATTTCCCTAGTTCTATTATTTCTCTTAAACGCTGCGTTGTACTAATTGTTTCTCCAGTATGCGGATTAGGACCTAAATCGCCTAATGTGTAAATTCCAATTTCCATTGTTTACTCCGCTTCTGAAACAACTGAAAAACGTTCATTGATATGCTTAGGATTTTCAATTTCATCTACAATGGCAATTGCGTAATCTGCATAGCTGATATAGCTTTCGCCTTTTGAGTTTAAAATTAGATTATCTTTACCTAATTGGTATGACCCTGTTCTTTTACCTTCCGGATCAAAGTGGCCAGCAGGGCTAACAAATGCCCATTTAATATCAGCTGTTTCTTGTAATTCTTTTAAGTTTCTTCCTTGACCTGTTGCTGTTGGTTTAAATATGTCTGGAAAATCAGGTGTATCGATTATACGAATTGTCTTCGCTTCATCCACATATAAACTTCCTGCGCCACCTACAACAATTGCTCTTGTATCTGTTCCTTTAATCGCTTCAATTAAAGCATGCCCAGCATCTACATGTGCTTGTTCTTCACCAAGAGGAGCACCAAAAGCATTTACGACTACGTCAAACTGTTTTACATCATCTGATGAAAGATCGAATATGCTTTTTTCTAAAAAATGAATATTGCGGTCATTCAATTTCGAAGCATCTCTTACAATTGCAGTTACTTCATGCCCTCTGTCTGCTGCCTCTTTAAAAATTATATTTCCTGCTTTACCTGTTGCTCCAATTACGCCTATTTTCATTATTATTTCCTCCTATTATTCTAATTTAAATTCGTTGTAATCATTTTAGTTACAACTATATCAAAAAAATTGAATATACCTATCCAATTTTTTGATTTAATACATGAACAAGTTCTTCCATCGTAACTTCTTTTAATACCGCTTCCATTGCATCTTGTGCACGGAATAAGATTAATTCCAGTACACCTTGAATATTGGCACCGATAGGACAATTAGGATTTGGGTTTTCATGCATTTGAAAAAGCTCTCCTGTATCCATTACTTCTACCGCACGATACACATCTAATAATGTTATTTCATGTAAAGGCATTATAAGAGTTGCTCCACCTAGACCACGACGAATCTCTATGATCCCAGCATTTTTTAGTTTACCCATTACTCTTCGGATTACTACCGGATTTGTATTAACACTTTCTGCAATCCACTCAGATGTACAAATGACATTTCTATCTAAATTTATTAAAGAAAGTATATGAACTGCCACTGTAAATCGACTACTGATTTTCATGTCTTATCACCTTCCGATGTAACCATCATAATTACATCCGTTATTTTTGTCAATAAAAAAGATTGCATGATTTACAATGCTTATTAAGACTTTGTAATAATCCTATCATATTAAGTAAATGATAACGTTTAGATAACAGTTATCATCAAATTCTCCTACTTTTTTAAAATTCAAAGCTTTCTTCTTTGATTATTTAGAATTATTCTATAAAATAATAAGTAGATTAATTTAGAAAAGAGGAGATTTCTATTGAGTGACATAGCGAACGAACTTAAATCTGTCAAAACCCCACATAAGAGAGCCCCCAAAAAAACAGTGGTAGCACGTACTTTTATGATTGCCCTAGGCGCAATATTAATGGCCATCGGTTTAGAACTATTTTTAGTACCAAACCTAATTCTTGATGGCGGTGTTGTTGGGGTCTCCATTATCATCTCTCACTTAACAGGCCTCCCTCTTGGAGTTTTTATTTTCATCCTTAACATTCCTTTCTTTTTCCTAGGATATAAGCAAATAGGGAAAACCTTCGCACTCTCTACACTCTTTGGTATAACTGTTCTATCTATCTTTACGTCACTTTTACATAATATTGATGCGTTTACTTCCGACTTATTACTTTCTACTGTATTTGGTGGGGTAACTCTTGGTATGGGAGTGGGTCTTGTTATTCGTAATGGCGGATCTTTGGATGGCTCTGAAATATTGGCTATCTTATTTAACAAAGCTCTACCTTTTTCTGTTGGTGAAATTATTATGATTATTAACTTAGTCATATTTTCTGTTGCCGGTTTTGTATTTACATGGGAACAAGCAATGTATTCATTTTTAGCATATTTTGTAGCCTTTAAAACAATCGATATCGTTATTCAAGGGCTGGATGAGTCTAAATCTGTCTTCATCATTAGTGATACCGTGGAAGATATTGGTGATGCTATTATGGATCGCTTAGGACGTGGCGTAACGTATTTACATGGTGAAGGGGCTTATACAGGTGACAATAAAAAAGTTATCTTTACCGTTATTACACGATTAGAAGAAGCTAAATTAAAATCCATTGTGGAAGAAATTGATGATAATGCATTCTTAGCTGTAGGTAATGTCGCAGAGGTTCAAGGCGGTAGATTTAAGAAGAAAGATATACACTAATAACAGACGTAAAAACCCGATTTCATCAAGTGATGAAATCGGGTTTTTATGGGTTCTACAAAGATACTGTTACTTTCTCTAGCATGGTTCCATTATTCGCTAAATTTGTGTGGAATGAAAATGCCTTTTCCAATACATGCGGTGTTTGCCCACCTCTAGTTAGCGCTTCTTCGTAATAAGTTCGTAGTTGCTCCTTGTAAGAAGGGTGTACGCAGTTATTAATAATTAACTCTGCTCGTTCTCTAGGCGCTAATCCACGAAGATCGGCATAACCTTGCTCTGTTACGACTACATCCACATCATGCTCAGTATGGTCTACATGCGCGACGAAAGGAACAACACTTGAAATATTGCCGCCTTTAGCAATTGATTTTGTTACAAAAATGGCTACTCGTGCATTACGAGCGAAGTCACCAGAACCCCCAATACCATTCATCATCTTTGTTCCAGACACATGTGTAGAATTGACATTACCATAAATATCGAATTCTAAAGCTGTATTAATAGATATTAAGCCGAGTCGACGAATAATTTCTGGATGATTCGTAATCTCTTGTGGTCTTAAGATTAATTTATCGCGGTATTTATCAAAGTCACCATATACTTGCTCCATTTTTTCTTCTGAAAGTGTAATAGAACATCCAGAAGCAAAGTTTACCTTTCCTATGTCTATTAGCTCGAAAACAGAGTCTTGTAAAACCTCCGAGTAAACCTGTAAATCTTTAAACTCAGAGTCTATCATTCCATGTAATACAGCATTTGCCACAGAACCAATTCCTGCTTGTATAGGTGCGAGTTTTTCAGTCAATCTACCAACATTCACTTCTTCTCGAAGAAATGAAATTAAATGCTCGGCTATTTCCCCTGTTTCATGATCTGGAGGAATAATTGTGGAAGGAGAATCTGCTTGTTTTGTAAACACAATTCCTTTTATTTTGTCTAGATCAAATGGAATACCAACAGTACCAATTCGATCATCTACTTTTGTTAAAGGAATCGGTTCTCTCTTCCCTTGCTCTGCTGGCTCATACAAATCATGTAGCCCTTCCAACGATTCAGGGTGCTCCAAGTTTATTTCTACAATAATATTTTTTGCTTGCGATACAAATGTTAAAGAGTTTCCAACAGATGTAGTTGGAATAATCATTCCATCCGCCGTAATTGAAACCGCTTCCACAATTGCAAAGTCAATTGCAGGTAAAGCGCCTGCTCGAATCATTTCCGCTGTTTGTGATAGATGCTGATCGACAAATAAGTGGTTAGCAGCATTAATATTTTTTCGCATAGTTGCATCTGCTTGGAATGGTAAACGCTTATTTATAATACCCGCTTCTGATAACACTTTATCTAGATCGGAACCTAAAGATGCTCCTGTAAATATATTCACTTTAAAATGGTCTTTTTTCGCTCTTTCCACTAATGCAAATGGAACTGCTTTCGCGTCACCTGCACGTGTAAATCCGCTTAAACCTAAGGTCATTCCATCTTGAATCCAAGAAGCTGCCTTTTCTGCGCTAACAACAAAGCTATGTAAACTTGTATCTTTAATACGCCCAATATTCTTTTCCATTTATTTCATCCCCCTTGAAAAAGTGCATTTAGATAATTTTATCGCGTTTTGTCACAATTTCGAAAAAACTTGATAAACTTACTTATTTTTTGAATGAAACAGAAAAAACAAATGCCAAAACAGCATTTGTTTTTTATTATATTTTTTTACCCGTTATATTTATTGTGTAAATTTAAAAAAACACTTGAATAGCGGTGAGTTTTCCCCTTATTCAAGTGCCATTTATTAAAATCCTAATAACTTTCGAAAATAACTAGAATACGATTGGCTTACTGATATTTTTTCTTCATTATTCATCGCTAACACAAACGTAGAATGCGTATCCGGATAGATTTCTTTTATATGATGAACATTTACGATAAAAGAACGATGACAACGAATAAACAAATCCCTTGGAAGCCGATATTCAAAGTCTTGCAAGGAACTAGTATGGGTTCCAGAGAAAGATTTCGTTACAATATGTGTTTTACGATCTTTCGCTTCTAGATAAATAACATCAGAAAAAGGAATAGGAACCCAACCGTCTTGTGTTTTAATCGTTATTACAGATTTTCCATCGGTAAACGCAGGATGAATAGCTAATACACAGCCTTCTAACTCGCCATTATGCTGAAAAGGCACAGCCATTCCATGATAAGGGACACCAAACACCTCTCGATCAATAAATTCCGATACATTTTGCTTACTTTTCATGGCTTTATAAGCAAGTGTTCCTTCTTTTACTGGATCCCCAGGAGATATTTTCAAATCAACTCGTTTACTTGACCGATAGTAAATATATTTTTCCGTGTCAGAAACTGCTATGGATATTTCATCTGAAAATAATTCACCAATCACATCTAATAGCGCAACAATGGATAAGTCTTTCATCCTTCGTTCCCCCTTACCCTTAACCTACTCGCAAACAACTATCTCACGCGTAAATTGTTGTTTTTTTGTAATACAGCGATCCTTGATCTGTAACCCTACGGACTCTAATCGGTCGTCCATTGATTCAATCGTTACAATAACTACCTTTTTCGCAATTCTTCTCGCATGTTTTAAAATCGTAAATTGATCTTCCCACGACACATGTGTATATAAGTTATAAGGTAAATCTATAATTGCCACATCATACGTCTCTGTAATCTCTTCAATGGCGCTCTTCTTTACATCTCCTGTTAAACCAAAGTATGCAATATTCTCTCTAGAGCCATCGCAAACGAGTGGATTAATATCTCTCCCTACAATATGGATACCCATGGATAACGCTTCTACCAGAACCGTTCCTATACCACAACAAGGATCAATTGCTCGAACACCCTCTGGATGAGGAACCGCAATATTTGCTACTGCACGTGCTACTCGGGTGCTAAGTGCAGTAGAATACTCCCGCGGCTTTTTTATATGCGCAAACCATACTGGCTCACTTTTTGTATACATACCAAAATACCAACGACCTTCGTATGGAACTATTGCGTAAAGTTGGTTCGGATTATGTAAATCGAAATCTCCTTGCATTTCAGTCCCGATAGCTCTTTCTATTTGAAGACGTTCGCTATTTTCAATTTTATCTTTTCCTTGTCGATCGTTAATCTTTAAAAAGATCACTTTGTTTGTTTCATTTTCCGATCCAAAAGCGGGAGCCTGTGCAACAATTTCCTCTACAGTGTCACCCTCTGCTAGAACTTCCACTCTTCCTTTCATAAATGGACTTCTACTTGGATCAATTTTTATACTACTCTTTATAATTTTTACCTCTGTGTCTTTTCCAAAAAAAGAGCGCATCTCTAAGTGACATAGAGAGCGTTCTGCATCATTGTATGCAAATGTATAGATAAATGCCGGTTGGCGGCTATTATTCATCAAAGTATTCCCTCCAATATTACTTCCATTATAACACGCTATATTTTCTAAGTCAGAACCAAGAACTGAATAGTTATTCATCAAAAAAATAGTATGACAGTAAGTTTCAGGAGAGCTAGAAATGACTTTCTACTGTTTTAATAACACGAAAAAGAAGCATATTTACAGGTTTTTCACCGAACAACCTCCGTTCATCGCAAATAGTGATATATCTCTTCTCCGATATCAGATATGATTTGCTTGGAAATTAAGTCGTCTTCGTCCTTTGATAGAACTGTTACAACTAGTTTTCGTTGTCCAACGAAAAAGATGCCAACATCGTGGCGAGTACCCGGTATCCATCCTGTTTTATGAGCCAACTCCCAAGCAGTCATGCCATTATTAAAATTGGAGTATGGGGAAGGTAGTTTTTCTGGTAAGCAATCTTTTATTTGTTGCTTTTTCATCATATCAATCATTTGATCACTAGCATCTAAAGACACTAGACCCCCTGTAGCCATCTGTTTTAAAGCCTTTGCAATATCATTCGCTGTAATTTGATTGAAGCCTTTTGGATTT
The DNA here is from genome assembly GCF_038005325.1 of Psychrobacillus sp. FSL H8-0484. Classification (NCBI taxonomy): domain Bacteria; kingdom Bacillati; phylum Bacillota; class Bacilli; order Caryophanales; family Bacillaceae; genus Psychrobacillus; species Psychrobacillus sp. FSL H8-0484. Next base: position 4,049,812 of record NZ_JBBOSZ010000001.1, read on the forward strand.
GGATTATACATCATTAGCTTATGATAAATTGTACTCTTCTCCATACCCTCTTCTTTCATCGACTGTACAATGTTATCCATTCCAACAAGATCAATCAGTATATTCGTTGCAGTGTTATCACTTTGGATAATCATCAGCATAATAATGTCTTGAATGGATAGAGACGTTCCCGGGGTCAAGTGTTGAAGAACACCAGAACCACCTACGAAGCCGTCTTGCTTTAGAATAATTGGATCAGTTAACGCTAATTCCCCATGTTCAACAGCGGAGAAAACTGCAACCATTATAGGTAACTTAATAACACTTGCTGCGTAAAAGAGTTCATCTCCATTTAATTCCCACTTCTCCCCTAAATCCAAATCTTCCAAAACAATTCCCCATGTACCTTTTGATTGTTCAATCAAATTCTCGATTCTACTTACAAGTGTTTTCACTATATATCCCCCTTTTCCCTGGTATCTTATTGTTTAATTATAAAACATTATAATCAAACAATAATAAATATTGTGAATAATAAAGTCTACCATTAATAAAAAGCACCCTATAGCGTAGACACTTGAAAACAGTCTACACTATAAGGTTATTTAGAAGAAAATGCATTATATGAAGGGCTTATCCTTTTTTAGATTTAGAATGAAAGCGAAAATCTCTTATCCATAATGGAAGTCTCATGGATAAACTCAATAAAAGGGTAATTAATACTAACAAAGCAGAAGTTTTTTCAGCAATTTCGGATGCATCTTCTACCAGTGCTTCCGATTGTACATACCACAAGTGTACTGGTAAAGTTCCTCCCTGAGACAAGAAATTCCAATCCCACATTTCACCGGAAGTTCCTGTACCTCCTACTAATAGTATTAAGGCAGACTCACCAAATGCTCTACATGCGGCAAGACTTACTCCACTGACAATTCCATTTAAAGCTGCAGATATCACTATTTTCGTAATCGTTAGTGATTTGGTTGCTCCTAGAGCATAGGAAGCTTCCCTTAAATCATTATGTACAGCCTGGATTGCTTCCTCGGTAACTCGAGTTATAACAGGTAAGTTTAAAAGAGAAAGTGTAATACCTGCACCAATTATGGTCAGACCAACATTAAATATATCAACAAATAACATGTAACCAAATAAACCAATAACAATAGAAGGAACTGATGCTAAGCTTTCCACACAAGTTCGAATAAAATCCGTCATTTTATTGTTTGGTGCATATTCTGCTAAATATACTCCTGATCCAATTCCAATTGGAATGGAGATTAATAGCGAAATGATTAATACATAAATAGAGTTAATTAAAAAAGGACCAACTCCTCCACCAACATCAATTTCACTAGGTAGATCTACTAAAAAACTAAAAGAAATTTTAGGTAATCCCTTAGATAAAATATATAGGAGTAATCCAAAAATGAGCACTAAGATAAGTGTCGTAATGATCCATAAACCTAATGTGAATACTTGATCACTGGTTTTTTTAAATTTTTTATATAATCTGTTAGACGAACTTCCATTCATGCTCATGCTCCTTTTACTCGAAGCTTTCTAATAATTATTATTAGTAAGTTTGAAATAATTAGTAATAAAAATGCCATCATATAAAGGGCGTAATTCCAAGTTGAGTCGAATTCTACATCAATAATTTGATTTACAATATTGCTTGTTAATACTGCAGTTGGAGTCAATAAATTGGATGGTAGTTGAGGAGTGTTACCTATGACCATAACAACTGCCATAGTTTCGCCTATTGAACGTGCCATTCCCAAAATAACAGCAGTGAAGAGTCCGGGTGATGCGGCAGGTAGAATCACTTTTATAATCGTTTGCATCCTCGTACTCCCAAGTGCATAACTTGCTTCTCTTAACTCCATAGGGACAGAAGAAATGGCATCATCACTAATTCTTGAAATTGTAGGTAACACCATAATGTTTAATACAATAGCTGCAGCAAGTAGCCCATCACCCATAGTAGCTCCCGTTATATTTCTTAGAAAAGGAATAAGTATTGTTAATCCTAAATATCCGTAAACAATAGATGGAATTCCTACTAACAAATCAAGTACTGGACGTAATATTCGCTTTAGCCAATCGGGAGCAATTTCAGCAGTAAATATTGCAACTCCTATGGAAATGGGTGCTGCAAATAGTAAAGTTAAACCCGTTAAAGCAAGTGTTCCTAATATAAAGGTAGCTGCACCGAATTTATCATCATACGGTTCCCAAATGGTTGAAAAAAAGAATTCTTGAAAAGATACATCCAAAAATACTAATAATCCAGTACGACCTACAAAAATAATAATTGATAATAGGGCTAGTCCTAAAATTACGACACTTAATAAACAAAAAAGCTGAAACAATCGATTATAAAAGTAAGTACTCTTCTTTATTCTTTTTTCCTTCTTGTTTGTTGACGTATGTAATCCCAGTAGCTCCTGCTCTATTTTTGTCATAATATCCTCCAGATACTAACATAATGCCAGCCTGTTAATCGGCTGGCATTTTGACTTATTAAAATTAATTAGAACTTACTTCATTTTAGCTATTGGGATAAACTTCAATTTAGTTAAAGAACCATTTTGAAATTTACTGCTTTGGATATACTTAATGAACTCCGCATCAGCACCTTTTGGCTCACCTTTTGTTACTAGATAACCATAACTCCAAACTTTGTACGTTCCATTAATAACGTTATTCGTTGTAGCAGCTACCCCATTGATATCAACTGCTTTAATATCACCTTTTACATAAGCAAGGTCTACGTAACCAATAGCATTTGGATTGGAATCAACGCCAGTAACCATTTCTCCACTTTTCCCTACTTCTTTATAGTTATCGCCTTTCGTCATAAAAGCTGCTCCATTTAATGCTTTCATCTGATAGTTTACGCGTGTACCAGAACCGTGTTTGCGGTTTACAACAACAATTGCTGCATCTTTTCCGCCAACTTCTTTCCAGTTTTTAATTTTTCCAGAATAAATATCTTGTAATTGCTTTGTTGTTAAATTTTTCACAGGATTTTCTTTATGAATAATTGTTGCAAAAGGAATAACTGCTATTTTGTGTGCTTTCAGTCCTGAAAATGCTTTAAATCCTGGAACGTCTGTCGTAGCATCCCAATCGACTGCGCCAATTGTTGCAGCCCCTTTTGTTACGGATTGTGGGCCAGCAATAGAGGATGAACCTGAAACTGATACAGACACTTTAGGATTAAGCTTTTTAAATTCCTTAGCAGCTTGTTGTGTCAATGGTAGTAACGCTGTTGATCCAGCTACAATAATTTTTCCCTTTGTTGCTGCAGAAGCAATACCACTGAATGCAAAACTGACAGCCACAATTAATGACAGTGTTAAAATCGCTACACGTTTAATAATATTCATTTATAATCTACCCCTTATCCTATTTTGTTAATAATTCCATTACACCATTTTTAAATAAAACCAATGTTTCACCATTTGTTCCAGGTGTTGTTGCCACGATGGATTTTCCATCATTTGAAACCGAGAAAGATGTTAATTCTAATTTTGTTTGAACAATGTTCTTTAATTTTTTCGTTGCATTGTTCCATTCATAAATAACCGAATTCCCATTACTTTCTCTTACCAAAATCATTACTTCTCCTTTAGAAGTTACAACGAGATTATTAATGTCTTTATTTGAAATAAGCGTTGAAACAGATTGATCTACACTTATCATTTTTACATCTGGAAGTTTGTCACTTTCAGGGTCTGCGCTTACATACACAATACTTCCATCTGCTAAAAAGCTAGGGAAAACTTTGTTTTCTTTTGTGATAGTAACTGGAATTGCCTTTGGTTCAGCATCTTCTAAGTTCACTACATATATTTGTTCTTCTGTGTCTGTTAAATCGATGCTATCTACTTCTGGATTTTCACCTTCAGTATTTTTTGTTATTCCTTCTTTAGCTACAATATAAAGAACTTTTTTACCGTCCATTGACAAACGTAGATCCGTTTTGTAAATTAGTTTGTCTTCAAAGACCTTCTTAATAGAACCATCTACCACATTAATATAGGAAACTTTCTCGCTCTTATCGCCTTGTAAGAAATAAACTTTTTGACCATCTGGTGACCAAACAAATTCCAATTTAACAGAATCATCAGACAAGTTAATTCCATTTATTTTTTTAGTAACTAAATCCACTAAGTATACATAACCGTTTTCGTCTGAATAAATAGCTTGTTTTCCATTAGGAGATACCGCTAATTCGGTTGCATTTACTGTAAATAATCCTTTTTTAGAAGAAGTATTGACAACCATAGAACGACTTTCTGTTTCCGTTTCATTTGTTACAAGAATAGAACTATTGTCAACCCATTGTGGTTTAAATGTATCTCCACTTACTAGTCCTGTTGTTGAAACAAAGTAGCTGTTTTGAGTTGGAAGAATGTCTCCATTGAATGCATGAACTAAATCGGAAACATCCGCATACACCACATTTTTAACTAAAATAGGATTTTCTTTTAAATTGATCACTTTATTATTTACTGTCATAGCTTTGTTTGATAATTTCAATTTAATCGTTTTATCTTTATTCGTAACTAATACTTCGTTATTTTTATTAACTGTTGTAGTAGCAGAAAATAATTTTGCAATATCTTGTACCGAGTATAATTGTTTTCCATTGATACTTAGACCTTTTACCTTTTTATCATTTCCATCAACAGTTAATGATTTTTCCGCTAGATTAATAGTTCCTGCAACTGTAATTAAAAGACTTTTATCTATTAGTAGATCACCACCAAATGTTTTAACAAAGGAATCCGCTTCTACAAATAATGTTTTCCCTACCATTTTAGTTGGTGTACTTAGCTTGGTTTTTTTACCATTAATAACTACATCTGCAGCATTTGCTTTATAGTCTATTTTTTTGACTTGCTTACCGCTTTTCTTGGAAACTTCATATGCCTTCGTTTTGCTATTGTATTTCACAGTAGCAACCATAATTTGAGATAATTGATCAATGGAATATAGCTTTTTCTTGTTTACTTGTGTAAAAGAGATTACTTTTTCCTGGCCATTTACAATAATTGTTTCTTTTTGAGCACTTTGCTGCTGTTGTATAGTTGCTGCACTTACATTAGTTACTGCCACAGGAGTAAAGACGCTTCCTGATAATACAGCAGTAGCCATAACTAAACTTGAAATTTTACGTTTCATTTCTATTCCTCCATTTAGTAGTGTACTTTTATTCATCAAACCTTCCTCGCCCAGGAATTCTCCTCTCTTGCATAAAATAAACATCTCCAATACGTAGTTTAATTTTTAATTGTTAAAATAGTATGATAGTTTTGTAAATTATTTGTTATCTTTATATTTAGTTTTTTGGAATTTAAAGTCATTTATTATTAAATCACGGCTACTTATTATCCAATTCTCTCCATTATTATTTCACAAGAAATGCGCAAGGAGCTAAGTGTAGCAAGAAGTGACTGCGTCACTTCCTGCTACACTATTTTCGATTATCCTGTTGTGGATAGTTAAAGGAGCACAGTCTAAGTACGCGACATCGTGTCGCAACGACTGCCTAACCCGCATCGTGCGGGCCTCCGAAGATGCAATTTCGGGCACTTTATCGTTTTCTAGCATGCGTTCCTTACTTATTTTGGCAAAGTTAATGCCGGCAATAGGCTAATGCTATTTAGAAAAAGGACACTTCCTTCCAATCGAAAAGGCGGAAATGCGATAGAGAAGGGCTGAGCAGCCAAAATTGCATCTTTGGCTGCTTACTGTATAAATAGGAAAGTGGCTATTCTTTCATTTTCAAAAGCTTTGGCACTTCTATTACTATCGCTTTTGGAGAGCGACGGACGAATGACTACCACACGATTACCCTCCGCATCAAGAAATCTCGATAATGGTGTAGAACTCGTTCAGTTCCAAGCACTCCAAAAGCGCCTATACATAGAGTTCCTAGTGTGTTATTAAACCTCAATTATCTGTTAATTTAACCTGCAATAATAACTATAGAACCATCTCTAATACGTAAAAAAACTGCGATCATATTGATCGCAGTTTTTTTTATAAATCTTGGTAATCTCTTTGGTACTTTCCACCGTCTTTTACTTCTGAGTGGTATAAAGCTTTTAAGGCAAAACTTTTTTCCAAATCATGTTCCTTCATTACTTCTTTCAATCGTTTAGTAAGTTCAGGACTGTACTTTACTAATTCTTGCATCTTTGTTTTGGAATATTGCATGGTTTATTTCCTTCCTTGATTCTAAAGTTGTCCTTTTAGTATAGCATGCCGATGGCTTTTCATTTGCTATAATGGAGCCAAGAGGTGACAATATGCACAAAACGATTGGAATTCTTGCACATGTGGATGCCGGGAAAACAACTTTTTCCGAGCAACTGCTTTATCATACAAAAACAATTAGACAAAGAGGTCGTGTGGATCATAAAGACTCTTTCCTCGATAGTCATTCAATAGAAAAAACTAGAGGCATTACGATTTTTGCAGATCAAGGAATATTCCCTTATAACAATTCCACCTATTATATAATCGATACACCTGGACATGTCGATTTCTCTCCAGAGATGGAACGCGCGATTCAAGTAATGGATTACGCTATTATTCTTATTAGTGCCGTTGATGGCGTAGAAGGTCATACGGAAACCGTTTGGCAGCTACTTAGAAAACACCGAGTCCCAACTTTTTTCTTTATTAACAAAACCGATTATGAAGAAACCAATGCAGCAAGTGTTTTAGAAGAAATTCGTACAAATTTATCCGAAGATGTATATGATTTGACGAATTCGTTTAACGATGAATTCATCGAATTTATTGCTGAGCGCGATGAAGACCTTTTAGAAAAATATATGGACACTGGCTATGATCAAGATTTATGGATACAGACATTCAAATGCATGATTCAGGAAAATAAAATCTTTGCTTGTTCTAGCGGTTCTGCACTGAAAGACATAGGGATCATTGAGTTTTTGGATAAACTCGATATGTTAACAGAGACTTCCTATAGTAAATCAGGTGATTTTGCTGCTCAAGTATATAAAATTCGCCATGATGAAAGCGGAAATCGAGTTACCTTCCTAAAAGTTTTGAGTGGAACTTTGAAAGTTCGAGATGAAGTGAAGTACGAAGAACAATCAGAAAAAATAACACAAATTCGAATATATAGTGGAAATAAATATAAAACAGTGGACCAAGCAGTTGCTGGTGAACTAGTAGCTGTAACCGGACTCACAATACCTTCTATCGGTGACCGCCTTGGTGCTATCACTGACAAGACAACATTTGATATGATTCCAACACTAAAATCTAAAGTCATTTTTGACACCTCTGTCCATGTCAAAGAAGTATTGCGTTGCTTTAAGCTATTAGACGCAGAAGATCCTTCTCTAAGCGTTTATTGGGATGAGCATTTCCAAGAAATACTTGTACATGTGATGGGTGTGATTCAGCTCGAAGTGCTCGAACAAATCGTGCAACAGCGCTTCCACTTCAATGTATCTTTTGGTGAACCTAGAATTCTTTATAAAGAAACAATAGACAGTGCAATTCGAGGATATGGTCACTTTGAGCCCTTAAAACATTATGCAGAAGTGCATCTATTAATTGAACCAAATGAGAGAGATAGCGGTATTTCATTTGAAAATGTATGTCATGCAAATGATTTATCGATTGGCAATCAAAACTTAGTCCGTCATCATTTATTGGAACGAGATCATCATGGATTACTAACGGGTTCTGCATTAACAGATGTGAAAATTACTTTACTTACTGGACGTGGCCATAACGAACATACATCTGGTGGCGACTTTAGGGAAGCAACGTACCGTGCTTTACGGCAAGGTATAGAAAAAGCAGAGAATGTGCTACTCGAACCATTTTACGACTATAAGATAAAAGTAGATATGGATCTCATCGGGCGAGTCTTATCTGATATTCAACAAGCGCACGGAACCTTTGAATCTCCAGAAACTGTTGGGGACAAAGTAATTGTAAAAGGAAGGGTACCCGTCGCAACATTCATGAATTATAGTACGACTTTTGCTTTTTTCACACATGGCAAAGGAACGCTAAGTTTACTATTTGGTGGATACGATCGTTGCCATAACACAGAAGATGTCATAGAAAAAATTGGTTATAATAAAGAAGCAGACCCTGAATACACATCCACTTCTATATTCTGTGCAAAAGGAAAAGGTTATAAAGTTCCTTGGGACGAAGCAGAAGATGCGATGCATTGCTTGTAATGAAATTTTAAGGAGGAATTGCTAATGATTGCAACGATTCAAAAAGAAAGTGAAATCTATACCGCTCGTTATGAACGTCATTTCCATCATTCAGTTGAAGAAGTCTGGTCGATGTTGACCGATAATGAGAAGTTGCAACAATGGTTTACAGAACTTCAAGTGGTCGATTTACGCAATGGTGGCTTAATCAAATTTGATATGCAAGACGGGACTTTCATTGATATGAAAATTCTAGATTATGAAGCTTTCAAGGTCTTGGCTTTTGAATGGGGAGAAGATATCGCCAGGTTTGAATTATCGTCTGTTAACAACGGTTGTCAATTAACCTTCATCGAAACTATCTCATCTTTCTCCGAGCAAACAGTAAAAGATTTAGCTGGCTGGCATGTATGTCTAGATGTCATTGAAGCCATTTTAGATGGTCGCACAATAGCGTCTAGAAAAGATCAGTGGAAAGCCTGGTATGTGAAATACGAGGAGCTTCTGGAAGGGTTAAGAAAAGCCGGGCAAAAAGACGCCCGGTCCTTTTAAGAAGGGTAACCATAGAAATACCGTAGATTTCCGCTACGGCGGACGCTTTTCGCAGGCATGACTTCAGTCACTGAGTTCCTGCGGGGCGTGAAAGCCCCCTACAACAGTTTTCTATATTGTAGGGGGCTTTCAACTATTCATATCTAAATATTAAAAATCGCTCATTGCTATTTTGGTCATATAACTCAGGCACTCTTACTTCTCTCAGTATTTCGAATGCAGTATTCACTTCGAGAAACTGGATGTACTCTGGAGTAGGATAATACAAGATTACATCGACTGAACGTGGATGATTTTCAACCGACAGAAGAATATTACTGATGACCTTTTGAAAAATTTGAATGGAAAATGGATTGAAAAAATAAAACCGATTTTCTTTCGATTCAACCTCATACTCCTCTGCAAGAATTTGTTCAAACCTAATCGATGCTCTAGAGTGTTTTACCTTCTCCATATATCTACCTTGGTTTTCCAGTGCTTCTTGATACAACTGCCCACTCATTTCAACTCCAGTTACAGAAACGTGAAGATGGTGATGGATGTAAAATGGGAATCGACCTTTACCACATCCGAAATCTACAAATCTGTCTGAATTTGTACACATATACTCATCAAAAAGTGCCTCGAGTGCCATATAAGGGGTTGCTTCGTAACGATTGTAATGTGCAGATTGATGCTGCCACTCACGAATTCCTGCTGTTTTAATACGTAGTAATCGATCATGATCTTGTTCTCTCATGGAGACCCCCTTCTAAACATTTAAATGAAATGCGAAAACAAGTGCGTACCCTAGAATAGATAATAAAATAGAGCCTATCAGACCAGCAGCAAAAGGCTTTACACCCAACTTTTTAAATGTTCTTATGTCAATATTCAGCCCAAGCCCTGCCATTGCCATTCCAATAAGTAGATATGCAACTGAAACAATAAAACTAGCAAGTTCTTCAGGAATAATCCCTAGCGTGTGAATACCACTCATTACTAAAAATCCAATGATAAACCAAGGAATACTGGACATAGAAAACTTACTTTTCGAGTCACCTTTTTCTCCTTTTTGCACAATAAAACCTATAACTAAAGCAATTGGTACTAAAAGTGCTACTCGTGTGAGCTTCACAATTACAGCAAGATCCACAGCATTGCTTCCTCCTGGGTCCGCTGCAGCTATTACGTGTGCTATTTCATGTAATGTCCCACCAGCAAATACACCGTATCCGCTAGAAGTTAAATTCATGATAGGATAAAGAAAAGTATATACTAACGTAAATAACGTACCAAGTATAGCAATTGTTGCGACCCCTATGGCAGTTTCTTCGTCATTCGCTTTCACTTGCGGTGCTATCGCTACAACTGCTGCCGCTCCGCAAATCGCTGTCCCACAAGCCGTTAGAATACCTAACTTCTTATCTACTCCAAACAAACGAGAAAATCCATATACAACAAATAAAGCAAAAAGAATATTAATAAGAGCAATTAAAAATACACTTAATCCAGCATGATAAATATCCGCTAAATTTAACCGCATACCCAATAAAATAATTCCTAATCGTAACAACTTTTTACTTGAAAAAGAAACACCGCTTTGAAACTGCGTTGGTACACCAATTGTTGCGCTCCAAACCACACCTAGTATAATAGCAATCACTAATTGTCCCATGATAGATAAAAACGGAACTCCGGATAATAATTTTGCTAATATAGCAATAACCAGTGTAATACCTATACCGTAAAAAAATGACTGATTCATTTTAAATGTATTAGCTTTCTGTTTCATCTTCCATAATCCCCCCTATGTGAAGTTCACTTTACGGAACTTTCTATTATTAGTAAAATACATATATATAATCGATATTATTAATATTTTTAATGATTGGATGTGAGAAAGTGTACTATGATGCCCTTAAAACATTTGTAACGCTAGTAGAAACAAAAAATTTTACAAGAGCAGCTGAGTTCCTTCACATCTCACAACCAAGTGTAAGTGTGCATATAAAAAACTTAGAAGCCGAATTTCAAACGGAACTGTTTATACGTTCACCAAAGGTATTAAAGATCACCCCTACTGGTGAAATTTTATATGAGCGAGCTAAACAAATACTTTCCATGTATGAACAAACGCAAAAAGATATTCTCGAACATCACCATGACATTATTGGAAAGCTCGTCATTGGTGCAAGCTTTACTATAGGTGAATACGTTCTTCCGCCATTACTCGTGGAACTTCATGCGAAGTATCCAAATCTTGAACTAGAAGTATTTATAGGAAATACGGAAGAAATTGTGCAATCGGTTCGACTACTTAATGTCGATATTGGATTGATAGAGGGTCAAACAAATGATAGAGAATTGCTAGTAGAGCCTTTCATGGAGGATGAATTATTCATCGTTGGGTCAATACAGCATGAGTTAGCTTCAAAAGAGTCAGTAAATATGGCAGATCTTCAAAACCAAACATGGTTCATGAGGGAAGAAGGCTCTGGGACACGAGAATATTTAAAACATATGATTCGTTCCAATGGTTTGAAGGTGAAATCTATACTTACTATTAGTAGTAACCAAGCGATTAAAGAAACGATTATTCATAGCGGGCAAGGGTTGTCACTTTTGTCCATTCACACAATAGACAGAGATGTTCGGCAACATAATCTTTCTATACTTCCCCTTAATCATCCAGCCTTCAAGCGATTGTTTTCCTGTGTATGCTCACCTGTGATGGAAAACAAACGACATGTAATGGCATTTAGAGATATGTTACGACAAAAAACAAAACTCTAGCATTCATAACCATGCCAGAGTTTTGCTTCTACAACCTTTTTTAGAATCATTCATATTGGCAGTTACAATTACCAAATACATGTTGCTGCACCCATTTATCCGTTTTGCCGATCTGATTTTCCACGTTTACAAGCAAATTCACCGTATAAGGTTCTCCCTTCACAACAGCTGTTGATATGAAAGTAGGATTCTCGATACTTAACACTTGCTTGCCGTTGATGATTTTTTTCAAAATCTCTAACTTTGCAATTCCACCGACGTTCGTGTTCTCCATTTTTTGTGCTGAAAAGAAATTCCCTAACGAATAAAACACATGCGTTCGGTGACCACTATCTGTCGTTATCACCTCATAAGGCTGAATAACATGAGGATGATGACCAAAGATAATGTCTGCGCCTGCATCCGCAATTGCACTTGCTAGTTGCTTCTGGTTGTCGGTTGGTTCAAGCTCATACTCATTTCCCCAATGCATATTTACTACAACAAAATCCACTTTTGGCTTCAAGGAACGAATATCCTTTGCAATTTTTTCTTCATCGATTCGGTTCACCAAATAACCCTTTTCACTTGGCGTTTCATGACCATTCGTACCGTAAGTATAACTGAGAAATCCAAAGTCAATATGATCCACTTGAATGATACGATCTGTTTGTAAATCCTCGAACGATTCATAAGCGCCAATATAAGGCATATCGTATGTTTTCATATGGTTTATGGCTGCCAAAACACCCGCTTCCTTTTGGTCAAGTGTGTGGTTATTTGCCATCGATATTATATCTACACCAACTGTTTGTAAATCATCAATAATATGTGAAGGGCTTGAAAAGTTAGGATATCCGGATAATCCAAACTCAACACCAGCTGGAATAGATTCTTGATTGGCCAATAAAATATCTAATGACTCCAGTTCATCCCTTACCGGTTCAAAAGAAGGAAGAAAACTTGCATAATTGTATAATGGAAGATGCAACAAAATATCTCCAATCATACCAATCTCGATTTTACTTTCTTCATAATCCAAATAAAATGTCGAAAATTGTTTCCCGTGGAACTCTTTCTTAAAAGGTTCTGTAGTAATTTGCAAATTAAAATATAATAAGACCGAAATCAATAATACTAAGAATGAAATTAGAGTTTTTATTCAAAATCCCCCCTTGCAATCATTTACTTTAATCATAGTGATTATACAATCCTAATTGCATACATAAATTATATTATTCTTTTATAAGAAGCATACACCATTGAACTTTGTTTCGTAATGCATATAATAAAAACAAGATGAGTGATTACTCACTCTCAAACTAATGAGGAGGTTTCTAAATATGAACTCAACCATTGTATTGCATCAAGTAAGTAAAAGTTTCGGAAATAAAAATGTGTTAAATGACATTAGTATTTCAGTAGGTTCTGGTCAAATATTCGGCTTAATCGGTCCATCTGGTTCTGGTAAAACAACATTGGTGAAAATTATCGTAGGAATGGATCTACCTTCCAGCGGTCAAGTTCACGTACTAAATACTCCAGTTCCGAATTTGAATCTGTTACAAAAAATTGGGTATATGGCGCAGGCAGATGCTTTATACAATGACTTATCTGGACTAGAAAATCTTACTTTTTTTGCTTCCCTCTATAAATTAAACAAAGATGTGCAAAAAAAGCGAATTGCATATGCTGCTAATTTAGTTAATTTGACTCCTCATTTAACAAAAAAAGTTCAGAATTATTCAGGTGGAATGAAGAGAAGGTTATCTCTAGCGGTTGCATTAATTCACGATCCACAAATATTAATATTAGATGAACCAACTGTAGGGATCGATCCGGAGCTTAGAAAGTCTATTTGGGCAGAGATTACTCGTCTTAAAAAGGAAGGTAAAACTATTTTAATTACAACCCATGTGATGGACGAAGCAGAAAAATGTGATCAACTTGCCATGGTTAGAGAGGGAGAAATAATATCAAGTGGTTCTCCGTTCGAATTGAAAGACCATTACCAAATTCATAGTTTAGAAGAGGTATTTTTAAAAGCTGGAGGTGACAAAGATGAGAACAATCGCATTAGTTAAACGAATTTGTATCCAAATGGTAAGAGATAAACGAACACTTGCTTTAATGATGATTGCACCATTAGTCATTTTAACTCTATTGCATTACTTACTTTCTGCTGATACCTCCTCTCCTAGACTAGGGGTAAATGGGATTGAAGAGGAGTTAGTGGAACAATTAAATGACAAAGAAATTGAAGTTATCCAGTATGATCAACTAAAAAATACAAATCAAGTCATGAAGCATGATCACTTAGATGGATTTCTTCAAATAGAGGGAGAAGAAATCCATCTAACACTTACAAATGATCAACCTTCTACATCCAAGGTTTTACAAACAAAAGTGTTACAGGCCATCTCCTTTGAAAGTGCAAAGGAACAAGCAAATAACTTGTCCAAATTTCTACAAGATATTCAAAGTGACCTTCCAAACATCCCAGTAAATTTGGGCAACACGAAAACACCAGATATGCATACTTCGTATATTTATGGAAGTAGCGAAACAACGTTTTTTGATCAGTTAAGTCCTATTTTAGTCGGTTTCTTTGTCTTCTTCTTTGTCTTTCTCATCTCTGGAATTGGATTATTACGAGAACGTACTACGGGCACGTTAGATCGATTAATGGCAACACCTATTCTAAGGAGAGATATTGTTTTTGGTTATTTAATCGGTTACGGACTATTTGCTATTATTCAAACACTTATCGTTGTTTTTTATGCAGTGAAGGTTTTAGATATTATGCTTGTCGGTTCTCTATGGAATGTTGTCTTGATTAATTTATCACTAGCGCTTGTTGCATTATTACTTGGTATTTTATTATCCGCCTTTGCAAATTCAGAATTCCAGATGATGCAGTTTATACCGATCGCAATCATTCCTCAAGTCTTTTTTGCTGGTATTCTTCCAATAGAAGGAATGCCGGAATGGATGCAAATGATTGCTAAATGTGTGCCCATGTACTATGGTGGAAATGCGTTAGTAGACGTTATGTATAAAGGATTAGGGCTAGATAGTATTAAGAGTGACCTATTTGTATTGTTAGGATTCGCACTCGTTTTTATCGTGTTAAATATAGTTGCTTTAAAGAAGTATCGAAAAATCTAAAGATAAGAAGTATCGAGTGAAAGGAGTCAGCAATGTCCGAAGAAGAAATATTGTTACAACAACTATTTGACGAAGAAAAATTAACTGATAAGCAAAAAAAGATTATCCTTGCTGCTATAGAATCATTTTCAGAAAAAGGGTATGCTGCTACTTCTACAAGTGAAATCGCTAAAAAAGCTGGAGTCGCTGAAGGCACCATTTTCCGACACTATAAAACGAAAAAAGAATTGCTCGTCTCCATTGTTGCTCCACTCATGACAACACTAATTGGTCCATTCATTGTAAAAGATTTTCACAAAGTACTAGATCAACCTTATGAAAATGCCGAAGACTTTTTAAGAGCAACGATTGAAAACCGAAGAGAGGTTATTAAAAAGCTTCTTCCCGTTATCAAAATAATGATTCAGGAAATCCCTTTTCATCCTGAATTGAAAGAGCAATTCCTAGAACAGATTGCGAAAAAAACATTCGATCGAATTTTGATTGTCATTAAAGATTATCAAAATAAAGGTCAATTAATTGAAATGCCTTCTGCAAGTATGGCTAGACTTGCCGCCACCAGTATTCTTGGTTACCTAATTTCTCGTTACATCTTATTCCCTGATAGTCAATGGGATGATGAATTGGAGACAGAGCGTACCGTCCAATTTATCCTACATGGGATAGGGAAAAGATAATAAAAACACATGATAAAAATTGGTGCACACCCTTATCTTGTGAGCACACCATTGCATCATGAGTAAAAAAGAACATTCTATATCAAAATTGGAAGATTTAAATGAATTGATGAAGAAATATAAGGATACGTTACCAAGATAAAGATAAAAAGGTATGAGTATACGCACTCATACCTTTTTTGATCGTAGATATACAAAAAGAAATCCACCTGCACTTAAAAGTCGTAATACAGAGCTAATGTCCATCGCTATTTCCATACTTAAGTGATCCAATAACCAAATACCTATTTGTGGAGCGATGAATGCAACAAAAGCAAGCAATACATTATAGGTCGTAATACAATACGTTCGTGATTGTTCCGGTGATTGCTCCAATAATAAATTAAATAATATCAACACAGTACCCGACAAGAAAAATCCAGATATCGTTTGGATAAATGTTAAATAATATAAGTTTGTAGATAACACAGTTAAAAAAGGAGTTGTAGCCATTCCAACTGCCGCCCATATAAAAACAAGCATATTGGACTTTTTATCCGCCCACTTCTTCCATAAAGGAAACGTTAAAAACTGCATAAGCAGACTACCAACCGAAAACATACTAATCCAAAAGATTGTTGCCCCTGCTACCCGTACATTATATATATTGAATAACCCCCATGCCATTTGCCACGCAAAATTAAAAAATAACGCAGCTGCTAAAAACCAAACATAGTTGGCATGTTTAAAAATGCTCCAGTCCATGGATTTCTTTTTCACTAGTTTATTCTCTACTGGCACGACATCTTCTTCATGCTTCAATAAGAATAAAACCTCTAACAATCCAAAACCAAAAGCTATTGCAAAAAGAATTTGATACGCAGTAACATTTTCAGAGGCATCTTTCATTAAGATACCAATAAGTAATGTCGATACAAGCCCAACCATCGTTAGTAGACGATTTCGATCACTGAAGAATTGCCCTCTTCTAGATTCACTGACCATTCCACTAATTAAAGTTTGCCATCCAATAGTGGCTACCGTGTTCGGAACACTAATGAATGCAATAGTACCTAAAAATGCCCAAGCTTGTAACGTAGGTGACGGTAAATAAACAACGATTACAATCAACAAAAACATGAGTCGAGCAAGTAAAACAGACATTGCAACTAGTTTCTTTTGAGCTTCCGCTCGGTTTAGTAAAATAGCTGCTGGAATTGTCATTAGCAAAGCAATCAAAGGGGGTAATGAACTAATTAACCCAACTTGATAATTGGTTGCGCCTAATATTGTAATCGCGAAGATTGGAAAAAAATTATTCGAAAAGTTAAGTGCAATAGTAGATGCCATGCCGTGGTAAATACTAACCTTTTCATTATACGGTCTCATTCTGTCAGCCCATTCAATAAATAATAGTGGATATGCTAGAATTATATACTTGCACGCACAGAAAACAAGTACTTCGAGACACAAAATTTATTATATTTGGGTGAATCGTTTTTTGGCATAAACATACGTAACAGCAAGAGCTGAAACTAGTACCATTCCTTTAATAATATCAAAAGCATAATAGGGCAAGTTTAAAATGGTTAATCCATTTAGTAAGATACCAATAACAGCGGCTCCAAAAAATGTGCCAATTGCATTTGGTTTTCCGGCTCCCAAGACGGAATATCCTACAAAGACAGCAGCTACAGCTTCCATTAAAAGCGGTGCACCAGCGTCAATTTGACCAGAACCAACACGTGCAGTAAACAATATACCTGCCATAGAAGCAAAAATACCAGAAATCACGTATGCCGCACATTTTACTTTTCGGATATTCACTCCTGACAAGGTTGCTGCTTCCGCATTTCCACCTGTCATATATAGCACACGTCCCCAACGAGTATGATGGAGTACAACATAAGCGAGCAACACCATTACAAGCATAATCCATACCGGAACTGGTAATCCCAGCATTCTTCCTTGACCAATCCACAGGAATGCATCTGACAATTGACCTGGGGCAGTTCCACCGGCAGTAAGAGGCATATTATTATAAATCGAATAGCCTTCTGTGTACGTGCGATGAAAACCTGCAACAATGTACATCATACTTAACGTGGCGAGTAGATCAGGAATTCCTATTACGACGATCAGAAAACTGTTGAGTAATCCGACTAACACACCAATTAATATTGGTAAAATTAACACAAGCCAAAGTGGCATTTCATACCATACCATTAGAGAAGCCGTTATGACCGTAGATAGAGACATGGTTGAACCTACAGATAAATCAAAACCCCCTACTACTAGTGTAAAGGTCACACCTAATGCTAAGAGAGTAACGATAGAAATGGAACGTAATATATCTGTAAAATTTCCATATGTAAAAAATGCATTACTGATGGAGCTAAAATATAAAATAATCATAAATAATAAAACGATGGCCCCGTATTTAAAAATAAATTGAATACTTTGCTCTTGTAAATTATTCTTCTTTTCCCCCGCTTGCATACAGCAAAATCCTTTCTTGGGTCGCATCTGCACGTGAAAACTCCTTCACGAATTGACCATTATACATAACTAAAATACGATCCGAAATACCGATTACTTCTTGTATCTCGCTAGAAAAGTATAGGCAACCTTTCCCGTCCTCCGCTAGGTCACGAATTAGCTTAAAAATGTCCTTTTTTGCACCGATATCAACACCTTTGGTCGGTTCATCAAATAAATAGACTTTGGAATTACGTGACATCCATTTTCCAATAACTACTTTTTGTTGATTTCCCCCACTTAAATGGACAAGCGGTGTTTCTGTGTGATCCGTTTTAATTTTTAGTCGATTAATGATATCCTTTGCAAAACTTTTTTCGACTCTTTTATTCATAAATAATAGGCCTGAAAATTTTTTTAAGTTCGGAAAAGAAGAATTCGTTTGTAAAGACTCATGCACAAAAAGGCCTTCTTTTCTGCGTTCCTCTGGAATAAGTGCCATGCCGGCACGTATTGCATCCTCGGGATGTTTTATGTTTAAGTTTTTACCTGAAAGCATTACACTTCCCTTTTTTATTGCCCCTGAGCCAAACAAGACTTTGGCCAACTCCGTTTTACCTGCACCTACGAGTCCAACAATGCCGACAATTTCTCCTTCTGAAACAGTAAAGGAAAGATCCTTTAATTTTTGACCATCTGATAATCCTTTTACATCGAGTATTGTTTCTCCTAATGTATAATTTCTCGTTACCCGCTCTTGATCAAAAGAAGCACCAAGCATTGCTTCTATAATAATTTCTGGATCTGCATCTATTGTATGAAAAGTTTCAACTAGCTTACCATCACGCATTACGGTAATTCGGTCACTTATTTCAAACACTTCTGGAAGTCGATGTGAAATAAATATACAACTAACACCTTGCGTTTTCAGTTTGTTAATTACCGAAAAAAGCTTATCTGATTCATGAAGTGACAAAGGGGCAGTTGGTTCGTCGAAAATGATTATTTTTGCTGAGCTAACAAGGGCTCTTGCAATTAATACTAATTGTTTTTCAGCTAAAGTAAGTTTAAATGCTGGTTGTTGTACTGCAATGTTTTCCACCTGCAGTTGCTTCAGAGCATGGCTCGCCTCTTTGAATAACTTCGAGGTTGAGATGAACAAACGGTTGGTAGTAGCAATTGTATCTAGCATAATATTTTCAGCAACGGATAATTCAGGAACAATTGCTGTATCCACTTCTTGGTAAACACAATAAATCCCTTGGTCTTTTGCTGCTTTTGGTGATCGGAGTCGAACATTTTCACCGTCTATTAGAATTTCACCTTCGTCTTGTTCGTACACGCCTGATAAAATTTTTATAAGCGTACTTTTACCAGCACCATTTACACCGAGCAATGCATGCACTTCGCCTTTTGCTAGATGAAACTCTGCGTTTTCAAGTGCTGTCACATTTCCAAATGATTTACGTATTGAATTCATTGAAAGAAAAGGATTTGCCATAAATACACTCCTTTCTAAAAAAGAAGCTGTCCACTTTTAAGGACAGCTGCAATTAGTTGAGGTTATTGATTTTCTAACTCTTTTAATGCATCTGTGTAACCTTGTTCGCTTGCTCCCCAGCCTTCGATAAACTCATGTAAGTCATTTGTTGTCACCGTTTCTGCTGGTAGTTTTTCTGCGTCAACAAAAACTGGTTCTAGGACAACTCTTTCCTCTGGAGTCTCTCCATTTATTTTTTGGAATAAATAGCGAACTTGAATACGCCCTATATCCATTGGATCTACAGCAGCTGAAGCAGCCCATGGACTATTTTCTTTTTGAATCATTTGTAAATCTTCATCGCTCATATCAATACTATAAACTTTTATATCCGTTCTACCTGCTTGTTCAATAGCACGTACTGCACCTTTTGCAAATTCATCCCAAGCCGCCCAAACAGCTGTAATTTCTCCCTCATTTGGATATTGTTTTAAAATTGCTTCCATTTGCGCTTGAGTGTCTAGTGCTGTATTTTGTGTAGCTGCACCGAAAGTTGCAATTTCCTTAATCCCTTGATTTTCTTTTAAAAATTGCTCATACGCAACTTGTCTTCTTTCCATTGGAGCAAAACCTGCTACCCATATTTTTACTATGTTAGCCTCTCCATTTGCATCGTTTGCTAATTTTTCTAAAGTCATTTCAGCCATCTTTTGATCACCTTGCTCTAATACTGTTATTCCTTCCACTTCCACGCCTGCATCAAAAGCTACTACTGGTATTCCTTTATCAACAGCATTTTGTACTCCTTGGTTAAGCGCTTCTTTTGTTCCATGATCGATTAATATTCCATCCATACCTTGGTTTACTGCTGCATCAAGGTTGGAAGCCATTTTAGCTAGATCCCCTTCAGAAGTAAACACCGTGACAGTTCCACCAAATTTCTCCACTTGCTCTTTTACACCTTCAATGTACTGAGCCGAGAAAGTACCGAGGTTTTGCTGCATAACTAATGCAATTTTCTTACCTGCTAATGGATTATCGGAAACCGCCGATTTAATGGAAGCGGGTGCTTCTTCCTTTGTTTCTCCTTTTGGTTGACATCCTGTTAAAAAGACACCAATTATTAATAGTACTGATAAGATCCAATGTATTTTTGTTTTCATGATCTTTCTCCTTTTTCTGTTCCCAATAAAGCGGGAATATTTTTAGTGTATTCCGGATAGATAATTCCTTTTTCTGTAATTATTGCTGTAATGTATTTGCCAGGTGTGACATCAAATGCAGGATTAAATACTTTTGTATTTAATGGGGCTACTTGCTTTCCTGCAACATGTGTTATTTCATCTGATGGACGTTCTTCAATCGGTATTTCTTTTCCATTTTCAATAGTTAAATCAAAAGTGGAAGACGGTGCAGCCACATAAAACGGAATTTGATATGCAGCCGCTAATAAAGCCAAGTTAAGTGTTCCAATTTTATTAGCAGTATCACCGTTTGCAACTATTCGGTCTGCTCCAACTATAATTGCTTCAATTCCTTTTGCACCGATTGTATGTGCGGCCATACTGTCTGTTATCAGCGTAACGTCAACACCTGATTGCTGAAGTTCCCAAACAGTCAGTCGTGAACCTTGAAATACTGGCCTAGTTTCACAAGCAAATACTTCAAACCGTTTTCCTCGTTCGCTTCCAAGATGGAAAGGGGCTAACGCAGTTCCATATTTTGCTGTTGCAATAGATCCTGCATTGCATATAGTCAAAACTTTCGTCTGATTTTCAAGTAAGGAGAGGGCAAATTCACCAATATTTCGGCATGATGCTTCGTCTTCCTTATGAATGACGATAGCTTCCTCTAACAACAGTTCCTTCGCTTCTTGTATAGTTGCTGCATCTTTAGCTACTCTTTGCAAACGATCTAACGCCCAAACTAAATTGACGGCTGTTGGTCTTGATTCCCCTAAATACAAGGCATCCTTTTCCAAATGCTGATAGAACTCTTCCAATGTATTTGTTTCGTAATGCTGAGCAGCTCTAGCTAAGCCATATGCAGCTGTAATACCAATAGCAGGAGCCCCTCGTACTTTTAAAGTAACAATTGCATCGTACACATCTTCTATTGTTTCTAGTGTTAAATAGTCAACTTCAAGAGGTAATTTCTGCTGATTTATAATTCTAAGTTTCTTATTGGTCCACTCTATCGATAACGGAATACTCATTTGTGTAACTCCTCAAGTAATGCAATTACTGCATGAATAGATTTAATTTCATTGCGTTTTAATATGAGTGCTTCCCCTATTTGTAAAGCCTGTTTTTTGAAAAGGATTCGTTTTTCGTCATCTGCAATCCCATCTAAATCCTTCACATGTGCTAACCCGATTGTACGTCGAATTAATTCACAACCAGCAAAGCCTAGTGTATCGGTGAAAATTTTATCCACTACGTACTCTTCAAATCCCTCAGTATCTTTATAGGATTCAATACCTTTTGATTTCCATAGTGTAGAAAAGTTGGATGAAAACACTTTCCACGTTTGTTCGATATGATCGAGAATCACAATTCGCTCTTCCGCTTCTCTTGTAATGGATTGCACCATAATATTTGCTAAAAATAACCCAACATCGAATCCCATAGGTCCATAAAAAGCAAACTCTGGGTCTATCACCTTCGTTTCAGTTTCGCTAGCAAAAATACTTCCTGTATGTAAATCTCCATGAAGTAATGCTTCCGCTTCCGTCAAGAAACTTTTCTTCAATTTCGCGACTTCCAATTTTAAGGGCCCATTATTCCAAATAGCTTCCACTTCTTCTCTCAACGAAGGTTCATAGTCATTTGTATCGTGATCAAAAAATGGATCCGTGAAAATAAGATCTTCTGTAATTTTACATAGCTCTGGATTTGAAAACTCGGACACTAGTCGTTTTTTTTCAAACGGGTGTAATGCAAAATCAGATGTATGGAAAAGCGTTTGAGCAAGATACTCCCCAATATCCTTTGATAGCTTCGGATAAGATTCATAATGAATTAATCCTTCCCGTGCAATTTTTAAATGGGATAAATCCTCCATAACCGTAATTGCAAGTTCCTCGTCGCTCGCGTATACAGTCGGAACCAATCCAGTCGCAAATTCACCGTGTTTTTTTAATGCATTTGCTTCAATTACGGCACGTTTTAACGTTAGTGGCCAGCTTTCTCCAATCACTTTTGCATATGGCAATGCCTGTTTGATAATGAGACTTTTCTCTCCATTACATTCCTTTATGTGAAACACATAATTTAGGTTACCATCCCCAATTTCGCGACAATCTAACTCCGAGTCCTTTGGAAAGAAATTCAGTTCTTTCGCATATAAAATTGCACGATCTTCTGTTAATGATTCATATTGATTTTTTGTAGTTATCATCATTCTTCTCTACCTTTCATTTACAAAATAAAAAGCCTCTTTCAAAAGAAAGAGGCGTAGAATAAGAGACTTCTCGCCTCTTATCTTTCAGAAAGTTACCTTTCTGATGGAATTAGCACCGTGCCTTACGAGAATATTCATCTCAGCGCGAAAAGCGCCCCGTTTCACAACGGTATTATGGTCGGTTGCTGGGCTTCATCGGGCCATTACCCTCTGCCTGCTCTTGATAAGAGTGCTATTACTTACAAATTTATGCTATTTGAAATGAATCCTAGCATATTAGAAAAAGAGTTGTCAATAATTTAATTCAATAAAAAAAACATTCTAAAAATTCTATTGACAATGTTTCTGTTGCATGAAATAATCATAATTAATTTGACAAAACTAATCTCAATTGAATAAATTTTTCTTATTTAGAGCAGGTGGAGGGACAAGCCCTATGATACCCGGCAACCGGTCTAGTTACTAGACACGGTGCTAATTCTTGCAGTCCATTGACTGGGAAATAAGAAGTCGTTAAACCTTTAACCTCTTCTTATTTGAAGAGGTTTTTTATTTCTAGAAAAGCGAAAGGCTCCGGCTTAGCCCGCAACTGCGACGAGCTTTGCAGAAGCCCTTGAGCCAAAGTGAAGTTGATTTTATCTTAAAGGATTGTGATGAATAATGAGTAGTGTAACCTCTCTTTATCAGGTGTACGGTAAGCCCGGATCTTTTGAAAAAAAAGCAGAGGGTATCGCACTTGGTTTAACAGTTGGATCCTGGACGGACTTACCATTACTTGAACAGGAACAATTAAAACAGCATAAAGGAAATGTTGTTTCGATTACAGAATTTGAGCATATTCACCATCCGCTCAAACCAGACCAAATCAAAGCGGAAATAAAAATAGAATATCCTAGTGCTAATTTCTCGGCAGATTTACCAGCCATTTTAACAACTGTTTTTGGCAAACTATCGCTCGATGGTGAAGTGAAGCTTTTAGATTTAGAATTTTCTCCAGAGCTTTTGACTAACTTTCCAGGACCAAGATTCGGTATTGATAGTATCCGTGAGCTACTAGGGGTGTATGGCCGCCCCCTCATCATGAGTATATTCAAGGGAGTAATTGGTCGAGATATTAATTACTTAGCAGATCAACTTCGACACCAAGCGCTCGGAGGAGTTGATCTCGTAAAAGATGATGAAATTCTTTTTGACAATCCGCTTACTCCTTTTGAGAAACGTGTCACAACTGCTCAAGAAGTATTGCATCAAGTGTATGAAGAAACCGGACACCGAACGCTCTATGCCGTTAACTTATCTGGACGAACATCCGGATTAAAAGCAAAAGCACAAAAAGCAAAAGAACTTGGAGCAGATGCTCTTTTATTTAACGTCCATGCATATGGCCTTGATGTACTTCAAGAACTAGTGGAAGACCCGAATATCCAATTACCGTTTATGGCGCATCCCGCTTATAGCGGTGCATTCACATCTTCCCCATTTTACGGGGTTGCGACTCCACTACTACTTGGAAAATTAACACGTTATGCAGGAGCAGATTTTTCATTATTCCCTTCACCTTATGGTAGCGTTGCACTAGAAAAAACAGCTGCACTCTCGCTTGGTGAAGAATTGACCAAAGTAAGTACAGTAAAACGAAGCTTTCCAGTACCTTCTGCAGGTATTCACCCCGGCTTAGTTCCGCTATTAATCGAGGACTATGGAATCGATAGCATTATTAATGCTGGTGGAGGCGTCCATGGTCATCCTGCAGGTGCTACTGGAGGAGGACTCGCTTTTAGGCAAGCTGTATCGGCTGTACTTGACGGAATTCCTCTTTCAGAAGCTGCAAAACAATATAGTGAATTAAAAAAAGCAATTGAACTGTGGGGGTAAGCATTATGAGCAAGCTAGTCATCTTTTGTGATTTTGATGGCACTATTACAATTCAAGACAATATTATCTCTATCATGAAAAAATTCGCTCCTCCCGAATACTTGCCGATCAAAGAGAATATTTTAGGACAAAAGCAATCTATCCGTGAAGGTGTAGCAGAAATGTTTGCTCTGTTACCCGCTTCTTTAAAGGATCAAATCGTTTCCTATTTGTTAGAGCAAGCACAAATTCGAGAAGGATTTGCTGAATTTGTTTCATATACGAGAAAACACAACCTACCACTCTATATCGTTAGTGGTGGTATTGATTTCTTTGTAGAACCGATGCTTAAAGAGTTCGGTCCATTTTCGGATGTTTATTGTAATGCATCCAATTTTTCAGGAGAGACAATACAAATCGAGTTCCCACATGGATGTGATGAACAATGTACCAGCCAAGGCTGCGGGTGCTGTAAGCCCTCCATCATTCGCCAACTCCAAGATAATAATGCGCTAAGTGTTGTAATTGGAGACTCGATAACAGATTTAGAAGCTGCCAAAATGGCAGATCTCGTTATAGCAAGAGATTTTCTCATTACAAAGTGTGAGGAATTGAACATCCCTTATGAACCTTTCGAAAATTTCCGAGATGTCATGAATATTATTGACGCAAAGTTAGGTGTAGAAATATGACCGCACTCCAAAGTAAATGGGAAGAGTTAGCAGACATAAAAGATGAAATAGCTGATCGGGACTGGTTTATGGGGACTAGTGGAAATTTGGCTATAAAAGTGCACGATAATCCAATAGAATTTCTAGTTACAGCTAGCGGTAAAGATAAGAAGAAGAGAACGCCAGAAGACTTTTTACTCGTAAACGCAAGTGGAAATCCCGTTGAAAAAACGGATTTAAAGCCATCAGCAGAAACATTATTGCACTGTGCCATCTATTCTAAGACATCCGCTAGATGTAGCCTCCATGTCCATACAGTTGCAAATAACGTCATCTCTGAATTATACGGTGATAACGGGAAAATCGACTTTCAAGGTCAAGAACTCATTAAAGCTTTTGGACTGTGGGAGGAAGATGATGTACTCTCCATTCCTATCATTCCAAACCATGCGCACATTCCTAGTCTTGCCGAAGAATTTAAGTCTCATATACTCGCTGAGAAAGGTGCCGTATTAATTCGTAACCACGGTATTACTGTTTGGGGTAGTGATGGATTCGAAGCCAAAAAGCTACTAGAAGCTTGTGAGTTTTTATTTCAGTATCAATTGGCATTACATCAACTAAAATCAAAATAAGAGAGGAAAATTTAAATGGCTATCATTAAAATTCAAGGAACGAACGAAACAATTGAAGCACAAAACGAGGTTGCAGCATTTTTAGAGAAACAAGAAGTTATTTATGAGCATTGGGATATCGAAAAATTACCAGGACATCTTCGCGAAAAATTCGACCTTAGCGATGCAGAAAAAGAAGAAATTCTAAATGCTTTCAAAACAGAAATTGATGACATTTCAGAGCGTCGTGGCTATGAAGCAGCAGATTTAATTTCTTTATCTGATTCTAACCCTAACTTAGATGAATTATTGAAAAACTTCGAGCGCAAACATCTTCATACAGATGATGAAGTTCGATATATCGTTAGTGGCCATGGAGTCTTTATTATCCAAGGAAAAGACGAAAATTTCTTTGAAGTGCATTTATCTCCAGGAGACTTAATATCAGTACCAGAAAACATTACGCATTACTTCACGCTTGCGGAAGATCGTAAAGTTGTTGCAGTTCGAATCTTTGTAACTACTGAAGGTTGGGTACCAGTTTATCAAGATGAAGTTGCTCAAAGCTAAATCTATAAAAAACAAAAACGGGGCTGTCCAATAAGCCCATAAATTGAAGCAGGTGTAGAAAAACTAGTCTTTGAACTGCCCCGTAAAAGTTAGACACCAATCTAACTTTTACGGGGGTTTTTTATGGCAAAAGTAAGGGCTGAACAACGTATTCAAGCAGTTCAACGATACTTAAATGGAATGAATCTATGATTGAAATCGCAAAAGATATCGGAGTGACAGACCGGGTTGTAAATGAATGGGTTCGCCGTTATCAAAAAAATGGTGTAGAGACTTTCTTAAAGTCCTATACAAAATATTCAGCTGACTATAAAATGAATGTACTTAATTATATGAACGAGACAGGTACATCTTCGATTAATACAGCTGCATTATTTAATATTTCATCTCCTGGCATGATTCGGAATTGGAAAATGAAGTTTGAGGTTGGTGGTTATGATGCCCTTGTTTCTAAGAAAAAGGGGCGTCCATCCATGAAAAAAGAAACAAAAAGAACAACGAAACCAACACCAATTGAAGGATCTGTTGAGGCATTAGAGGCACGTATTAAACAATTAGAAATGGAGAATGCGTACTTAAAAAAGTTGAATACTTTAGTTCAAATGCAAGAAAAATTACCAATCAAATCAAAGCGCAAGTAATTTATGAACTAAAGGAAATCTATGAAGTAGTGGAATTAATCAAAGTCGCTGATATTCCACGTAGTACGTATTATTACTGGGAAAAGCGTTTGAATCGTACTGATAAATACGCTGAAGTGAAAGTCGCAATTCAGTCCATTTATCTTGAACATAAGGGACGTTATGGTTATCGTAGGATTGCCAAAGAACTGAAAAAATACGGCTTTCATTATGATCCTAAAACGATTAATTATTTGATGAATGCCATTGGCATAAAATGTGAAGTCCGCATGAAGAAATACCGTTCGTATAAAGGAAACGTCGGAAAAATTGCCCCAAACATATTACAACGCGATTTTACAGCGAAAAAAATGAACGAGAAATGGGTAACAGACGTGACAGAGTTCCATCTATTTGGTGAGAAACGCTATTTATCACCCGTCCTTGATTTATGCAATGGCGAAATCATTGCATACACAGTAATGAGTCGTCCAGTGTACAAACTAGTCCATGATATGCTAGAACAAGCATTGGAGCGCCTTCAATCAAGTGATCAAGTCATTCTTCATTCGGATCAAGGTTGGCACTATCAAATGAAAAAGTATCGACAAACATTAAAACAACATGGGATAATGCAGAGTATGTCCCGTAAGGGCAATTGTTTGGACAACGCAGTCATTGAAAATTTCTTTGGCTTATTAAAATCTGAACTCCTGTATCTACAAGAGTTTGAATCCATGGCACATTTTGAACAGGAACTCAAAGACTATATTCACTATTACAATCACAAACGAATGAAGGAAAAATTAAAAGACCTAAGCCCGGTGGAGTACCGAACTAAGGTCTTAGAAGTTGCTTAACTATATATGTCTAACTTTTTTGGGTCAGATCACTTTTTCTACACCTGTTTTTTGTAGGCAATTGATTGTAGTGGAAGACGGCGACTCCAGCGGGAATAGCAAATGTTTTCTGCACCGAAAGCGAAGCGGCAGGTGCATGAGCTGAAGGCCCCGCAGGAGCGAAAGCGACGAGGAGACTGAAGCCATGCCCGCGGAAAGCGTCCGTCTGGAACGGAAATCAATACATTGGAAAAGGGACCATCTCTCAGTCTTTATATGAATTTAGGGACAGCCCCTTTTTATTAAATTATTTAACAAGTAATCCACCTTGTTTTAAATAAGCTTGAATACCCTCTGCTGCACGGTAAGATAGCGCGCCGAGTGTACCAGTAGGATTGTAGCAACTATTATGTGGAAATGCAGATGCACCGACAACAAAAACGTTTTCAGCTTCCCACATTTTAAATACATTTATTAGATTCAAATTGATTATATACTATAGTTTAAATAAGTAAATATAAACTACTTTTATTTACAAATTCATTGGAAAGAGTATAATGTGTAGGTAATACAATACAACATTTCTGTTCACATCCTATGTCTCATAAGATAGGATGTATGGGATTACAAAAACAATACAAGAAAGACATATTTATTTTCTTTATAAAAATAAACAAGCTTCACTTTTTTTGATTAGATGGGGTGGTAAACAAAATGGCACAAGAACCGGAATTGACGCTCGTCGAACATTTAACCGAGCTTCGAAAAAGGCTCATTATTGTAGCAACAACTTTTATCCTATCCCTTGCTTTAGGGTTTTGGATGGCTCCAAAAACATTAACCTTCTTAAAACAACAACCTACAGCTGCCCATGTCGAGTGGAATGTCTTTGGCTACACAGATGGACTAATGATTTATGTTAAATGTGCTTTAGTGTTAGCTATATTAATTACTTTACCAATTGCAATGTACCAATTATGGTTATTTGTGAAACCAGGTTTATTGGATAAAGAAGCAAAAGGAACGATTTATTTTATCCCTGTTTCTTTTCTACTATTTTTGGCTGGTATCAGTTTTAGCTACTTTATCTTATTTCCTTTAATGTTGAACTTTATGTCCAACATTAATGATTCTATTGGTGCTTTAGAAACTTACGGTATGCAACAATACTTTACGTTTATGTTTAATTTAATTATTCCTGTAGGTATCGTTTTCGAATTACCTGTTATTATTCTTTTTTTAACAAAACTAGGAATTGTCACACCGGATAGATTACGTAAGATGAGAAAGATTTCCTACTTTATACTAGTAATTGTTGGAGTTTCTATTACACCTCCAGACTTTATCTCAGACTTTATCATCGTAGTACCATTACTACTGTTGTTTGAAATAAGCATACTCGTTTCTAGCTGGTCTTATAAAAAACAGCAAGCAAAACAAGCACTTCAGCAAGAAAATTTAGAAGAATAAATTTTGCTTTTTATTCGTGTTATAATAAAATAGTAAACTACTCATGAACTTTCGCCACTTGACTTATATAGAAAACAACTTAGAGGAGGAACTTCCTATGCCAAACATCGGCGTACCAGGTTTAATCATTATCTTAATCATTGCTTTAATCGTTTTCGGACCATCTAAACTACCACAGTTAGGTAAAGCAGCTGGGCAAACACTAAAAGAATTCAGAAATTCTACGAAAGAAATCGTAGATGAAGTAGCAGATGAATTTAAATTAGATGATAAAGAAGCGGATTCTAAAAAGAAAATATAATATCTTAAACCAGCTATTTTAAACAATAGCTGGTTTTTTTGTTTCTAAAACATGTTTGTTGACTAGAGAGTACTTATTGCTTTATACTTACTTTGAATTCAAGATTCTTTGCATAAAAGTAATTTTGAAAATAAGATTTTAGGGGGAAAATAATATGTTAAATATCGCTATAGTTCAAGGTAGTGTACGTCAAGGTCGTAACGGAGATGCAGTAGCAAAATGGATGTACGACTTTGCTACAAAACGTAATGACGCTAATTATGAAGTAGTAGATCTTGCTGAATTTAAATTACCATTCTTAGGTGAAGAGCTTGCTTCAGCAGAACAAGAAATTGCAAATGCTGCAATTAAAGCTTGGTCAGATAAAATGGCTTCTTTTGATGGCTTTATTTTCGTAACTCCAGAATACAACCATGCAATTGGTGGTGCTCTTAAAAATGCACTTGATTTCTTAAACCCAGAATTGAACAACAAAGCTGCTGGCTTCGTTGGATACGGTAGCTTAGGTGGAACTCGTGCACACGAAAACTTACGTCTAATCTTAGGTGAACTTCAAGTTGCGGATGTACGTACTGCTGTTACATTCTCCCTAATGTCTGATTTTGAAAACATGAGCGTATTTAAACCAGCTGATTATCATGCAGGTAACGCTAATGCTATGCTTGATCAAGTTATTGCTTGGAGCGGCGCTTTAAAAACAATTCGCTAATTATGTATAGGGGCTGTCAATAAGCCCATAAATTGAAGCAGGTGTAGAAAAACGAGTTTTTTCTACACCTGTTTTTTGTATACCGTTCATTAAACTACTATTTTTTGTAGGCAATTAATTGTAGTGGAGGACGGCGACTCCAGCGGGAATAGCAAATGTTTTCTGCACCGAAAGCGAAGCTGCAGGTGCATGAGCTGAAGGCCCCGCAGGATCGAACAAAGGAACGAAGGCTAAGAACGCCACCTCATGTGGCAACGCCTTCGTGACCAACATCGTGTTGGCCTGAGGTGACTGAAGCCATGCCCGCGGAAAGCGTCCGTCTGGAACGGTAATCAATACATTGGAAAAGGGACCATCTCTCAGTCACTATATGACTTTAGGGACAGACCCTTTTTCTTAATGGAGCTGCATATCTAACCGCAGCCATTTTGCATAATTGATTGATAATAACAAACTAGCTGCTCCTTATTAATTAACTTCGCCGATCCACTGTATCTCTAAAATTTCAATTGCTTCTATCTAAAAAATCCCCCCTTCCATTGGAAGGGGGGACCATATTTAAAAGTTCTTTAAGAATACTCGAATAACATCTGCCCCACCTATAAAAGTACCTAGGGATCCAAATAAGTTGGTTAAAACTACTACTAGTAATACACGAGTCACTTTGTTTTTCCAAAAACCTTTAATAGTGAATACGTCTTCTGACAACGTTTCAAAATCTGCTATCGTTGGTCGTTTCATAAAGGCCTGTACTAGCCCTGATACCCAACCAGACGCCAAAATAGGATGTAAAGCCGTAATTGGTGCTGCGATGAAGGCTGACAAGATAGCTAGTGGATGACCTAATGCAACTGCTGCTCCAATCGCTGCCATCGTACCAGTCCATAAAATCCAACTAATTGCTTGGTCCAATCCTGCAGAGGGATTAGCGGAAAATGTAAATATCATTAATACAACAATTAACACAGGAAGAGACCAGCCAATTATTTTCGGCACAATCGACTTTGGGGGTACAGCAGAAAGTTTTTCTAAATCTTGCTCTTTATGAATTTCTACTGTAATGCCTGGAACATGGGCTGCACCTAATACTGCCACTACCTTTTCTCCTGGTGCGTCTTTAATTTTTTGAGCCAAGTATTGATCGCGCTCATCAATTAAAGGTGTTTTTAGCTTTGGAAAGGATGCCGTAAATTCGGCAAGTACAGCATTCAATGTATCTTGTGTCTTCATCTTCTCTAGTTCTTCTTCCGAAATAGTATCTTTGCTGAAAATACTAAAGAAAACTGAAGTAAGTAATTGTGATTTACCTATCCAACCAAGATTATGCCAAATACGAGAGAACGTTACTTGGATATTTCGATCCGCTAGGACTATTTCTGCTCCAACCTCTTTCGCACTTGCAATCCCTTGAATCATTTCCTGTCCTGGCTTAATATCAAACTGTTTTGCCATTCGATTTTGGAACGAAGATATAGCTAAATTCATCAACAATAGGGTGGCTTTCTTTTCTTTAATTACTTTAAAGATGTCCGTCTCTTTCCACTTATTGTTATCCATTATAGACTGATATCTTTGTTCATCTAATTCTATACAAACCGAATCTGGATTTTCTCTTTCAATTACTTCTTTTACTTGGTCTGCACTTTGTCTGGAAACGTGAGCCGTTCCAATTAAAATAATTTCCTTGCCATCTAAATATATGCGAGTAATATTTTCTTCCGACATAAACTACTTCCTTCATAGAATGTATTTCTTTTACGTAATCCTATATTCATTGATTACTAAAAGACTGTCTATTGTTAATAATGAAGTACTTGACGATAAAATTCAATTAAGTTCTATTAAAAAACAACCAAAAATAGTGAAATTAAATAATTTCTTAGAAAACTAGAAATAGGTATATTTTTTCCTTCAGTAGAACTCTGTGACTTCGTGATCAATTATCAGAGAGGAGCGTCAACGTACCGCAATCGTACTTCAATTATTTTAGCAGATGAACCAACTGCAAGCATTGATAAAAATGGGGTACAACTTATTTCTAAAGAAGTGAAGAACAGGAACATAACTACCATTATAGTGACTTATGGTGAATGGAAGATATACCAAATGGAAGATGGTATACTAACATTAACAAATAAATCTTACAGAGGAGAATGACCAATGATTATTGTAACGAATCGCATTAAAACTAAATCAGGTTTTGCGGAAAGAATGGCACCAGCCTTTGCAAAGCCAAGTCCTCTTCAAGAAATGGAAGGGTTTATTAAGGTAGAAGTAGCAATTACAGTAGGTCTTACGGAATATGATGAAATGAATGTGAACATGTATTGGGATAATGAAAAAAACTTCCAAGCGTGGAAAGACAGCGACATTTTTAAACAAGCTCATAAACGCCCAGAACCAGGTTCTGCTGAAGCTGCAGAGGAGTCTCCAATCTTAGGAAGCCAATTAATTATTTCCAAAGTCGCTGCTTCCGTAGAAGCGATCCCAGCTAAATAATTTAAATACACAAAAGTGGATGACTCGTTTTCTGAGCCACCCACTTTTTTTTATTGTTTTCGATTTATACGATAAATTCCTTTTTTATCTCGCAACGTACATCCATTCGTTTCAAAAATACGAATCATATGTTGGTTATTTTCATCGGTACTTCCCACATAAGATTTTGCTCCAAAACGCTTCATTATTTCTAATGAAAGTAAATGAAACACTGTTCCGTAACCCTTTCCTCGCTGTTCTGGAACTACACCAAAATAAAAGAGTCTTCCTTCATCTCTTGTTCCCTCTTCTATATGGGGAATACTAATACCTAGAGCTTGTTTACCATTCGAAAATATATAACAATGCTCACGCCATTTAGAACCAAGTTCATTTACAAAGGACTCCATAATTTGGTCAATAGAAAATAGTTTATTTTTGTTGGCGGAACCACTTCTACAAGATTCATATAACTCCGCGAAGGCTGAATCACTTAAATGGCTTTCTGAGAGTGTATCTACCTTAATTTCCATGGTAGGGTTAAATGTCTCCTCTAAATTTCTTGTATACTCTACAATAGAAGAAACTTTATTAAACCCACGTTTTAAGAGCCAGTCTTCGTTTTCTTCGTCCATTAGTAAGGACAAGTACCCTACCTTTTCTGCATTCCATTCATCTAAAAGAGTTGTAAAAGCAATTAAGTAATCTTCGTTGTTCTTCTTGACACCTTTTACTTGATCAACAAGCCAGTACTCTCGGTCTTTTTTTATCAGACTAAAAAGATTCACCTGTGTATCTCCTCATTTCCTGCATACAATGCGTGAGATAATACGACCATCAAAATATTTTACGTTATCTTAACGTGCGTTTTAAAAATTCTCTCGTTCGTTCTTGCGTCGGATTATTGAAGATTTGGTTTGGAGGCCCTTCTTCTGCAATTACGCCTTTATCCATAAATACCACACGATCTGAAACCTCTTTCGCAAACTCCATTTCATGTGTGACGATTAACATTGTAAGTCCTGATGCTGCTAGTTCTTTCATCACTTTTAGAACTTCTCCTACCATCTCTGGATCAAGGGCGGAAGTTGGTTCATCAAACAACATGACATCTGGTTCCATCGAGAGTGCTCGAGCAATCGCTACACGCTGCTTCTGACCACCAGATAATTGAGTTGGTCTCGCGTTCACGTATTGATCCATTCCAACAACTTTTAAATACTTTAACGCTATTTTTTCCGCTTCTTCTTTGGAACGTTTCAATACTTTGACTTGTCCCACGACACAATTACTTAGGACATTGTGATTATTAAACA
Organism: Psychrobacillus sp. FSL H8-0484; assembly: GCF_038005325.1. Classification (NCBI taxonomy): domain Bacteria; kingdom Bacillati; phylum Bacillota; class Bacilli; order Caryophanales; family Bacillaceae; genus Psychrobacillus; species Psychrobacillus sp. FSL H8-0484. The sequence goes on from NZ_JBBOSZ010000001.1 coordinate 4,083,951, forward strand.
AGTTAAATTGCTGAAAAACCATCCCTAGCTTAGTTCGATAAGCATGAATATCGTGCATGTTTTCTAGAATATTTTCTCCATTATAAATGATTTGACCACCACTTGGTTTTTCTAAAAGATTAACGCAACGAAGAAGAGTGGATTTACCAGATCCAGAGGAACCAATGATGCAAACAACTTCTCCTTTATTCACAGAGAAATCAATGTCTTTTAGCACTTCATGATTACCAAAGGATTTGCTTAAATGTTGTATATCGATTACTTTTTCCATTTGTTTTCCTCCTTCGCTATTAAATTCCCTCATTTTTTGGGGGAAGAGTTATTTGTGTAGGTTGACCAATCATACTGTAGTTAGTCGGACCTTCTAATTTTCTTTCAAAATATCGTAAAATTAATGTTACCGAAAAAGTCATGATGAAGTACAACATACATGCAACAAAAAATGGTTCAAAATACGTAAAGTTTATTCCTGCAATTGTTTTTGTTTGGAAATATAACTCCGTTACACCAATTACATTCAGTACGGACGTATCCTTAATATTAATAATAAATTGATTGCCGGTCGCTGGTAAAATATTTCGAATAACTTGTGGTAATACAACTTGTAGCATAGTTTGTAGATGATTCATACCAATTGCTTGAGCTGCTTCAAATTGCCCTTTTTCAATGGAAATTACACCACCACGAACGATTTCCGCCATGTAGGCACCTGTATTAATAGATACGATAACGATTGCTGCAACGGTTCGATCCATATCTATACCAAATGCTAAAGCAGACCCATAAAAAATGACCATCGCTTGCACGATCATTGGCGTTCCACGGAAAAACTCTATATATATGGAAAGAATTAAATTAACTATTTTCAAAAGAATTCGTTTTGCTTTTCTTTCAGGCACTGGTATTGTACGTATAACGCCTGCTAATAAACCGATAACAGCTCCTATTATCGTACCAATTATGGAGATTAAAAGTGTCATACCTGCTCCACGAAGGAACATTGGCCAGTTATTTACTATTATTGATAAAATCCACTCTAAGCTCATACTTTTCCTCCTTAAACATTAAAACCGACTGCAAATAGATGCAGCCGGTGTCGTGTCACTTCATCTTTATTCTGCCGCTGGTTGATTTTGAATAGCAGCATCCATAATCTCTTGTCTATCTTCCTCAGAGATTTTTGCTAAAATTTCATTTATTTTTTCAGTTAAATCGCTATTTTTCTTAAGTCCTACTGCAACCGCTGTTTCTTCCTCTGGTGCAACAAATCCGTCTGTAAATTCAACCATTGCAAACTTATCATTGGCTGAAGAAGCACTAATTCCTTCTGGGCGTTCGGATACGTATCCATCAATCACACCTGATTCTAGAGCAACTCGCATTGCAGGGAAATTATCCGATGCAGGTTGTTTCTTTACGCCTTCAATTTGATCAATCACACCATAATGAGATGTATTTAATTGTCCAGTTACCTTTGCACCACTAAAATCTTGGATAGAAGTAGCTCCTTCAAAAGGTCCACCTTTTTTTACTACCATTACAAAGTTAGATGTGTAGTAGTTCTCAGAGAAGTCGATTGTCTTTTTACGTTCTTCTGTCGGTGACATCCCAGCAATAATTGCATCAATCTTTCCAGAAGTTAATGATGGTACTAATCCGTCCCATTCTGTTTTTACAATTACTAATTCTTTTCCTAATCCATCTGCAATTCTTTTTGCAATCTCTACATCATATCCACCTGCATATTCTGAGTTACCATCAATTTTCACGCCCCCGTTAGAGTCGTTTAATTGCGTCCAGTTAAAAGGTGCATAGCCTGCTTCTAAACCTACTGTAAATGTATTGTCCTTATCTGTAGCTGATGAAGATCCACTGTTTTCCTTTTTGTCTGATCCACATGCTGCTAATACCAAAATTACGGTAAGAAATATTGATAATAATAATAGTTTGTTTTTCATTTCTATTACTCTCCTTTTATTTTCAGTCTATGCGTATGAAATCTAAAAAAGGACAACTTGTACAAAAAAAGACCTGAGATGAACTCAGGTCGCAATATGTATAGTTGCCCTAAATCCTCTACTTTTCCCAAATGAGATAGCACACCATTATAAACCGGGAAGATTATAACGGCAGTCCTGCAGTTCTTAACTACAGACCCAGCAAGTAATACGGAGAAATATTACAAACTTCGGCGACATTCCCTTCTCTTTAGCATCATAGCTTCTCAAACTCCACTAAAGACTGTTAAATATCGCGCCTCTACCTCACCTATACTAAGTGAGGTCATATTCAATTATTGTTCATAGTTTACAATATCAATTTCTTTCTGTCAATCTATCTAGATTAAACACTTCTCTGACCGAGTATGATAAAGGACTCAATCCCTCAGCAAATCCATATATATAAAAGTATACTTCATTTTTTAATGGATTAAGTTATTTCAAAGAATTCGGTTATGCCAGTGTATTATCGACTGATTAAATCCTGTTGATTTATTCATAAAAATTGTTATTCGAAGGAGAACTGCGTTGAAAAAAATCTGGTTTTTAGGTTTTGGTTTTTTTAGCATAAGTTTAGGATGGTCATTGTATAACGGCTTTGTTCCATTCTTTCTAGATAATTATATTACAAGTACTGCATTAATTGGTTTTCTGATGACAATTGATAATTACTTTGCCCTTTTTTTACAGCCATATATCGGAAACCGCAGTGATCGAACGAGTACACGTTTCGGTCGACGTATGCCCTATTTGCTTATTGGTCTCCCCATTACCGCTTTATTCTATGGTCTTATTCCTTTTCATACTAGTTTACTTACGTTAATCATTTTTATGGTTTGTATGAATTTATCTATGGCCATTTTCCGTTCCCCAACAATATCCTTAATGCCAGATATTACCCCTGAACCAGAACGTACAAAAGCAAATGGAGTTATTAATTTCATGGGTGGGTGCGGCGGCATATTAGCGTTTAGTGCTGGTTCATTCTTATTCAGTATGGAAGAATCGTTACCATTCTTAGTGGTTTCAATTATTTTCTTAGTAGCTTTAGTAGTTGTTTTTAAAAATATTAAGGAAAACCAAGATGCTATTCCTTTTCCCATCTCGACCACACCAAAAATCAACTATAAAGTAGAATTAAATACTCCTACCGTTTTCTTGTTAGCTGCAATCTTTTTTTGGTTTATGGCTATACAGGGAATGGAGGCTTTATTTACTTTATATGGAGTAAACGAGCTTGGATTATCCAAAGGTGCTTCTGCATTTTCATTAGCTTTTTTTTCATTAAGTTTTGTGCTTTCCGCCATACCAAGCGGGCTATTAGGTGCAAATTTTGGAAAGAAAAAAGTAATATTAATTGGGATCATCGGTTTATTCTTCGTTTTCTTTCTATTAAATTGGGTAGAATCTGTCTTTTCGTTACGCGCAATTCTATTAGCTGGTGGAATGTTTTGGGCTTGTATAAATATCAATTCCTATCCTTATATTATTTCTCTTGGGAGTGAACACAGTTTTGGAACACGAACTGGCCTATATTATTTAGTTTCTTCATTAGCGGCCATCATTTCCCCACCGGCTCTCGGGTTTTTAATTGATTTATTTGGCTTTGGAATATTATTTAATGCTACTGCAGGGAGTATGCTTTTTGCATTAGTCTGCATGCTGAAGGTCAAAACTACCTCCACTTCCACTGAATCTATTCTTCCACCCAATGTATAAATGACACAATAAAACCGGCCACCCAATGGATAGTAGCCGGTTTTTCATGTTTTATTTGGTTTTATGCTATTTCGTCTAAAGAAGCATAGTACGCTTCTTGTTTTTCTTTATCAAATCTACCTTCCCACTTAGCCATTACAACTGTAGCCAATGCATTACCTACTACATTTACTACGGTACGAGCCATATCAAGAAGTCTGTCAATACCAGCGATGAATGCAAGACCTTCAACTGGAATACCTACAGTTCCTAAAGTAGCTAATAGGACAACGAACGAAACTCCTGGTACACCAGCAATTCCCTTAGAAGTCACCATTAATACTACAACTAAAGTAATTTGCTCCATAATACTTAAATCAATCCCATACATCTGTGCAATAAAAATTGCCGCAATAGCCTGGTATAGTGTTGACCCATCCAGATTAAAAGAATAGCCAGTCGGGATAACAAAAGAAACAATGTCTTTTGGTGATCCAAATTTCTCCATCTTCTCCATTACTTTTGGCAATACAGTTTCTGAACTTGAAGTCGAATATGCTAATAGTAATTCATCTTTTAATACTTTAATAAGATGGAAAATATTAATGCCAACTAGTTTAGCAATTCCACCTAATACAACAATAATGAAAAATATCATTGCAAGGTAGACTAATGCCATTAACTTACCTAGAGGTACTAACGATTCTAGACCAAATTTTGACACGGTAACGCCAATCAAAGCAAATACACCGAATGGAGCAAATTTCATAATAAGATTTGTCACCCAAAACATCGCGTCTGCTGTACCTTGGAAGAAGGCAAGTACTGGTTTACCTTTTTCACCAATTGCAGCAATACCTAGCCCAAATAGTACAGAAAAGAAGATAATGGCTAGCATATTTCCTTCTGCCATTGCCTGGACAACATTACTTGGAACAGCATTTACAATTACATCTGCAAAACCATGGTTTTGTACTTCTTCAGACGTTTCTACATATTGATGAATATCCGTTTTAGAAAGGGTAGACATGTCTACACCTACCCCAGGTTGGAAGATATTCGCCGCTAGTAACCCGACAAGAATAGCAATAGTAGTAACAACTTCAAAGTATAAAAGAGTTTTTCCACCCAGTTTACCTAACTGCTTTATATCGCCAGTCCCTGCAACCCCTAAAATCAAAGTAGAAACTATAATTGGGACTACAATCATTTTGATCATATTTATAAAAATTGTACCTATCGGTTGTAAATAGGTTTCCACTGCAGGATTTCCGAAAAAGATTGCTCCCACAACAACTCCTAGTACTAACCCGACTAGAATTTGATAGGCCAATGAAAATTTAAATTTTTTCTTCATCAATAAGTCACCCCTTTTTAATATTGAAAACGCTTTCTAACATCCAGAAGAGCTTTTATAACATTTTAAAGGAGACTTACATAATCCGACAAAATCCGACATTTTATTAAATTAATCATTTTACAATTTGAAATTATTTAGTTTTGTTTATATTTTTCTAAAACCTCTAAATACAGTACTTGTAGAAATTTCTTATTGTTAATCTTTACATTTAAAAGCTTCTTTTGACCTGCTTGAATATGAAACATTTGAGTTCTTATTTCTTGAAAATCAAAATATCTTGGACCATAATGTTCAAACTCAGGGTTTGTGTAATCAATGGCACCTAAGGAAGCTATATTATTAACTGCTAGTGAGATCGTTCGACGTAATCGTTGCTCTATTGCTTTACTTTCTTTTTTTATATCTGCTTCACTGAAGGCATATTTTTTTGCAATTGCTCTGTATAAATCTTTTAATGGTGGCAATTGAGTATCATGTTCATCTTGATTGATCAGATATTGGATAATAGCAATAATATCATTACTACCCACTTCACCTATAATTCCCATATCACTTAATATGGGTTGAACAATCTCTTTTATGCTTTGTTTTCTAAAAGTTGTTTTAGCAGGATCAATCTTTGCTAAGGACTCTCTAATTGCTAATAAAGAATCCTTTAGTCGTATTTGTTCCGTTGTTTTTTTTAAAATACTTTGAACCTCAACCCGATTAATTGGCTTATGTATAAAAAATTCAATGCCTTTTTCATAAGCTTCCCCGACCATTTCTTTATTTACAATTTGTGATATCATAATAAATTTACCTTGATATCTTTGTTTAATTAACTCTTCTATCGTTTCCATACCATCTAGCTCCGGCATTAACAAATCTATTAAGACAACATCTGGGTCCATTGTAAGGATAGGCGTAATACTCTTTACTCCACTTTCTGCTTCCCCTATTACTAAACCGAGCTCTCCTTCTTCTATTATCCTTTTCAGCATCGTTCTGCTCGCTGTATCATCATCTACAATAAAGTAACGCAGTATTTTTCCACTCACTTTCTTATATGGTTGGTTGGAATATGAATACGAAAAACTGTTCCTTGCTTACAAGGTTCAATTTCTATTTTACCTGCTAACGTATGAATGATCTCTTTTACATGAGAGAGGCCAATGCCCGTTGCAGCTACTCCTTTTTCATTAAATTTTGTCGTATAGCCCGGTTCAAAAACAATCGATATATCTTCTTTCGTAATACCTATTCCAGAATCTTTTATGATGAACAACGTATTGACCGATTCTTCATAAACATCGATTTCAATTTTCCCTTTTTGTATAATAGCTTCTACCGCATTGGCAGTTATATTATTCAATAAAGCTAAAAGTGGGATTTGTTGATCTGTTTCAAAATCTACAGACATAGAAAGTTGAAAGGAAATATCTTTCTTCAATAGTTCACTATATTTTTCATTCGCATGAATAACAAGCTGCAGTACATCTGAAAGCAAAAGAGGTGTTTCTTTTTTTATTTCAGTAATTTTTTGTAATCCAGCTAAAATTCGCTGAGAATCCTTTTTTACTTCATGAATTTCCTGTGCGATATGTAATGCCTGAACACTTAACAAATGCAATTCATGCTTTTTTAATTGGCGATACAAATCATGACTGGAAGCTGTAATTTGCTCTATATGATTCATCGACTTTTGTAAATAAAGGGTTTCTGAATATAGTTCAGCACCAACGCCAAGCATTTCCTCCACGCGTTTCTTTTGTTCTGTTATGGTAATGGAGCTATACAAGCCAACTACAAAATAACCTCGAAATATAGCCACCCCTATTAATAATGCCCAATCTCGAATCCCTATAATCTCATGATTTAGAAACCAGTAACGTATAAAATGTTCGACGCTATTTGCGATAAATTCAAATCCAATAGCCCAAGCCCCAAGGACAAAAGGAAGAGTTTTATACCTTTCTATTTTTACAATACTAAATCCAAGTGCAAACAAAAAATAAAATAAAAATGCGGGAGCATGATTGGTTACACTTGTCCAAAAAGGATCTAGATGAAAGAGGAGATCTTCTGCAATTCGTACACTAACAACCGCTATACCCGTTATGCAGCCAGTTAAAAGGAGAGAAGCAGGAGGAAAAGTTAAAATTAGTAGAAAGAAAGCAATACTTCCTAATCCAAACCGAAAGGCTTCTCCATTAAAGGGAACTACTTTTAACTCACTTGCTATGACTGTTAGAAAAACAGTTAATACTAGAGCCAACCCACTTTTATTGAATATATTTTGTCGTACAACCTTATTTGTAGAAAACATGGAATTCTCCTATATAACATTTTTACATTCATTCTTAAGTTTCAACGGCAAGAAAATACAATACGAGAATAGGAACAAATCCTAAATTCGCCACATCCATGTAGCAACGGATTCGTGACCAACATCCTGTTGATCCGAGGAGGCTTGGTAGTTCGTCCGTGGAAAGCAAGCGGATTTTCAGCAGGTAACAACATAATCTTTTAATAGAATTAATCAATTAGTAAAATCTCTCTGATATCCTGTTCCGTTATAGAAGATAAGCTTTCTTCTCCATCTTGAAGTACCTCTCCAATTAGGTTTTTCTTTTTTTCTTGAAGGTCATTCATTTTTTCTTCAATAGTTCCACGTGCAACAAGTTTTATTACTTGTACGTCATTTTTCTGGCCCATTCGATAGGCACGATCTGCTGCTTGCTGCTCTACGGCAGGATTCCACCATAAATCATATAAAATGACAGTATCTGCTCCAGTCAAATTTAGTCCAGTCCCACCAGCCTTTAAAGAGATCAGAAACAAGTTTCCTTCTCCATCATTAAACCTATTGCATAAATCTACCCGTTCAGAAGGTGGCGTTTGACCGTCTAAATAGAAATAAGGTACTCCATGATAGCCCAAGTTTCTTCCGATAATATCTAACATCATAGTGAATTGTGAAAAGATTAATACGCGCCTTCCAGCAATTCGACATTCCTCTATAATATTCATTAGTTGATCAAACTTTGCTGAGCGCCCCTTATACCCCTCAACAAATAGAACTGGATGACAACATAATTGTCGTAGCCTAGTTAAACCAGCTAAAATTTTTATACGATTTTTTTGAAAATCGCCTTTTTTTAAATGCTTCAAGGTATCCTCTTTTAGTTCTGCTAGATAAGCTGCATATAATTTTTTCTGTTCCAAATTTAAATCTGATGATTGAATTATTTCAATTTTCTCTGGCAGTTCCTTTAGTACATCTTTTTTTAAACGTCGTAAGATAAAAGGTCGTACTCGTTTAGCTACTTGCGCTCTAGTTAATTCGCTAAAGTCTTTTCTACCTGGCAATAACTTTGGAAAGACCACATGAAAAATGGACCATAGTTCGTCTAAGGAATTTTCTATTGGAGTTCCAGTTAGGGCAAAGTGGTGATTTGCTTTAATTTTTTTAACTGCTTTTGCAGTCAGCGTAGCAGGGTTTTTAAATGTCTGCGCCTCGTCTAGGAATAATGTATGAAAAGAATGCTTCATGTACAAAGTAGCATCGACACGTAACGATGGATATGAAGTAATTATTACATCGAAATCCAACACGTCCTTTAGAATGGAACTTCTTTTTTCTTTACTACCATCAACTATGCATGCTTGTATTTCAGGTGCAAATTTTTTGAATTCATTCATCCAGTTGTAGACAAGAGAGGATGGAGAAACAATTAATATTGGTTTGGTACGGTCTCGTATTTCTGGAAGGACGGATACAATATAAGCTATACTTTGCAGAGTTTTCCCTAGTCCCATATCATCTGCAAGTATACCTCCGAATTTGTACTGAGCAAGCATTTTAAACCATTGAAATCCAACCTTCTGATAATCTCGAAGTACGTGACTTATACTGTCTGGTATTAAAAAGTCTAGATTGTGAGGATTTTTTAAATTCTCCACTAGTTTTTGTATAGCCTTCCCCTTTGTAACTATATTCCCTTCTTGAAGTGTATCTATCCATTGTAATCCACTTATTAAAGGTAGTTGGGTTTCTCCTCTATTAATATCTTCTATGGAAATGTTTAATTCTTGTATAAATTGAAGGAGGTTTTGAAACTCTTTCGTTTCTAAAGATAATAAAGTACCATTCCTCCATTTATAAAATTTTCGTTTTTCTTCTAGCGCTACCAATATTTTTTTGATTTCTGATTCAGGTATACCTTGCATATCAAAGGTAAATGCTAACCAGTTCGTTCGCTCATCCATATTTACCTTGATTTTAGGACCCATATAACCTTTATGGATTCTCAATTTTACAGCGGAAGTTGCATAGATTACTACCCATTTTTCAAATGTTGGGACAACGTGACGTAAGAAATGATACTCGGATTCTTCATCGTGCATATAAAAGCCACCCTCTGTTTGAGTAAACAAGCTATCGTTCATTATCTTCATAATGAGCTGCTCTTTTTCACTTTCTCTTTTTAGGGTAGGGTTGTATAGAAACTGTTTATCCATTTCTTCAAAAGGATTTATCACTAGGTTGCCATACTGAAACTCTAATCCAGCAAGCAGACGATTTTTTACTCTGTCCAAAAATAATTTAACTCTAAGGGGTGTTTTCACAAACCTTTCTGATATTTCCTCTGCAATCTGTACGTGTCCTAACTTCATTAAACCAGGTATAACTGTATCCATAAATTGATTTAGCTGTTCCACTGGAATAAGTAGCTGATGCGTTCCTGATTGATTCAACATATCACTTAGATCTGCTAACCTTTTACAATCCTTTGCTGATAGTTTAATCATTTCCCCTTTATACAGAACATATCCATATGCATTTAATATCAATATATGCTGGAGACCTTTTACTCCTAATTGGAAATGTCCTGATTTTGTTTCCTCCAACTTAAAATCTAAAGGTAATGTTTCATTTGATACTTGCAGACCTTTATAAGTAACACCAGCTTGTTCAACATTGACGAATGGACAAGCTAAAAGTGCTGGCATAAGATACTTCCAGTTATACGGTGATATTATTACAGTATCTTTTTCTACAGAATGATTATCTTCAACAATTTCCCTTAATTCTTTTAGTACTATATTGGTAGTCTGCTGAAAGCTGTGAATAAGAGGGTTATAACTAAAACCAGTAAAGCTATTATATACTTCCCCACTATCCACTTTTTCTAAGAATTCTTTTAATGATGAGATGTTGTATAACTCTTGAAGACCTGCTTTTAACTGAACTCCAATTAAATAGCCCTCACTTTTTGTATAAATTGGTTTGCAAATAAATTTAACGGTAAGAATTTTTCTTGTATCAAAAAGGGTTTGACTTTCACTGGGACGTTTTTTTTCACTGTTAAATAAGCCAAGCACCTGTTTCGCTAACTGACTTTCCTTCTTACTCTCTTGACGTTCTAATTCTTGGATAGACAGAAGAACTGCAGCGACATGTTGACAATAAGTTTGAATAGAGACTAAAGGTGGGCAATTACATTCTGCTAGGACTTCCTCATCCATATCATGTTTTACACGAACATGAAAGATACTCCCACCCTTGACACTAGCTTCTACAATAGACTCGTTCTCTCTATAATTCTGGATATTTACTTTTCCAGCTTGATGATATGATTTCCCTTTTTTAAAAGCTATGTCTCCACACAATTGTTTAATCTTTGTTTCACTTAACACAAAGCTCATTTTTATTTCCTTCCTTAGGCACTTACCCACTTTTATCAATTTCTAACGTCCTAAACACACATCTCTGCGCGTTTCTGCCCTATTTCTTGTAATTTTACACTTCCGAGTATTGTTAAGCTAATTTCCGATTCTTCTACAAACTGACACCTAAGTTTTTTGCTAAATTGACACTTTTAAAAACACCAACCCTTTGCTAAGATAATCAGTAAATTCAAAAACTGATTTACAAACTAAGGATTTCAATGGAAAAGTCAACCTTGCATAACTATTCCTTGATGCCTATACAGAAAAAATAAAGGATGGTTTATGACTATGAAAACAACAACAGGTTACTCAAAATCACACACTTTTGATTTGATCATAACAGCAATGTTAATTTCACTCGTATTCGTTGCAACTCTCACTTTAAATATCAAACTACCTATCGCTGCAAATGGCGGGTTGGTTCATCTTGGAACAGCCATGCTCTTTATCGCATCTATTCTTTTTGGTCCTAAAAAAGGAGCACTCGCTGGTGCTATTGGTATGGGTTTATTTGACTTAGTATCTGGTTGGACATTGTGGGCACCTTTCACCATTGTGGCACGTGGCTTGCAAGGATATTTAGTTGGAAAAATTGCTTGGTCGATGGGCCACAAAGGAAACAGTATTGCTTTTAATTTAGTAGCTACCATCGTTTCGATTCCCTTTATGTTAGCTGTTTATTACATTTGTGAACGGGTTCTATATGGTAGTTGGATTATACCAGTGGCTTCTATACCTGGAAACATAGTTCAAAATGTTGTGGGGATCATTATAGCCATTCCAGTTTGTGTTTTGTTGAAAAAAGTTTCTGTTTTTAAATAGTTGAGTCAATTTCATAATTGATTCCCGCTATAGGCGGACGCTTTCCGCGGGGTGAACGAAGTGATAAATGTTCGTATTTTAATGACAAAGTACTATTTATGAAATTAACTCATATTAGAAAAATGCACAACAATATAAATATTTTCTTTTAACCAATTTAATATGACATAAAAAGGTCAGCTATTACCATAACAGTCTAAAACTTTATGGTAATAGCTGACCTTTTCTATACTATTAATTTTATTCGATTCATTTTTTAGCCAATGATTATATCTGTTCCACACATTGTACAACTAAAAGAAGGTTGTTATCAAAATTAAGAAAACATCCTTTAATATGTTATGCGCTATTTACAAAAGGTAAATAACGGTGTAATATTACACTATTAGTAGAATTTAACACTATTAAATGGAGGTGATGTTAATTGAATAAAGAAACTGTAATTGCTTTGATTTCTAAGAATGTTCGACTAATTCGTCTTGAAAAAGGATATTCTCAAGAAAAAATGGCTACTGTTCTAGGAATTTCTAAAAAGACACTGGTTCAAGTTGAAAAAGAAAGAACATCAATTGGTTGGACGAATGCAGTTGTAGTTTGTGCCTTATTTAAGGATAGTCAAATCCTAGAACACATTTTAGGAGAAGAACCTTTTGAAGTAATTGAAACACTAGCTCACGATGGTATGAATACTCCAAAAGTAAAAACATTAGGAGGAAAAATGTTTTGGAATGAGATTGCGAAAAAAGGAAAATTTCGAGTACAACAAAATGTGATCAGCCAACATTATCGTATTTTAGATGATAGTGATTATCGTTGGTATAGCACGTTTGAAGTAGAAGAAGTCATGAATCATTTTCACGAATTAACTAATGAGTAATTAAATTTTTAAGGAGTAATTAAAATGGAGAAAAACAAGAAAGTCGTTATATTAAACATACTATTAGTAGGTACTATCATACTAAATCTTTTTATCTTTACTTCACGTATGCGCTTTTTCCCTTGGTTTATTGAAGATGCATGGGGATATTTAGGTGTATTCCTTACTGCACCAATCTTAATAGGTATATATTTCATGCTAAGACATTTTCACAAGCAACAACTAGTCACAAGCACAAATAAGGTAATTCCATTATTTGTCGCAGCAACATCATTGATTATTGTATTTATGCCGACAACTGACTTTTTAAATATTGTTGCCATTGTAATTAACGCAGCTTCAGTATTTTTAGCAGCAAATTTCCTATTCAATCAAAATGGGGGAAAAAATAATTATGGATTTAGTAGACTAAAAAATCAGAGCTGAATCTCTCTTAGAGCAGAAGATTCGACTCATTTTATATCGAAATTTGTTTAGCGTATGTTTTCGTTAAAATGTGGGCGGGACTCCATCTCCATCAACTTAAAATTTAAGGTTATGTTAAATGAAAAGGTTGATTTATCATAAATTAATAAATGGGTTAGCTTAATTGGATAATAATATTAAAATAAGAAAAAGATTGTGAAGGAACCTATTTTAACTAACGCTGAAATAGAGTTGAATAGTTTTTCCTAAAAATCACAATATGAAATTATTAAAAGTAAAGGTTCAATTAATTATATATATCCAAAGGAGGACGACATGAAGACCTTGTGGTTAATACTTACTTTAATACCTGCTCCATTCTTGTTTCACTTTTATGAATATGGTCAACATGTTAAGCGTGAAGAAGCATCTTTTCTATTTTTAGGTTCTGTAATCTTTGTTATTATAATTGGGCTTTTATCGGGTCAAATAAGAATTCGTTACGTTATTTTGGTTAATGTTATAACGGGGTTATTATCAATGTTTTTGGCTATGTATTTTATCCCTAACGACGGTGGCTGGTTTAAGCCAGTAGGTAGAGATGTTGCAGTAATCATTGTTGCAGTTGTTTTTTTAGTGGGACAATTAATAGTAAGGTCTTTGTCAAGACCATTCTTCGTTAAGGAAATGGATAGGAAAATACAATAAGCTTGGAGATACATTTCCTAGCTTATTTTTATGTGAATTTTTATTTGCCTATGAAACAAATTATGGTTTATTCAAAATCAACCAATAACTTTAACATATTCAGGCTTCTACCCCATTCAAAAACAACAATCATTTAGAAAACAGCCTTTTTTAAAAACCCTAAACGTTTTTCCTATTGGTAGCACAATTTTTTCGAAACATATGTTTATCAGGATCGCTCCTGAACCATAGAAGGATAGCAAAGCAGGGAACAATTCTGATACAGCAGCCACCTGATAGGTTGTTATATACAGAATAGGAAAGAAATATTTTCAAATTCCCTAGTTCATTATTTTAGATGTTCATTTAGAACGTTCTCTTCCAGGACATCAAATGTATCGCCATACACTTTGATAATATGCTTTTCTCCCCATGTACATAGCGAATTTAAGATACTTTGTAAGCTCCATCCATATTCACTTAGCTCATACTCCACTTTTGGAGGAATTTGGTGATAAACAATTCTATTAATGACTCCATCTTCCTCTAATTCGCGTAATTGTTGGGTTAACATCTTCTGTGTAATATCTGGCATAAGACGTTTCAATTCACTTGTTCGTTTCTTACCGTGTGTTAAATGGCATAGAATCACACATTTCCACTTTCCTCCTATCACTTCTAGCGTCGCTTCTACTGAAATATTGTATTTCTTTTTCTTCATATATTTTTCCTCCTCATGTATAGGAACTTAAAAGTACCTATAGTACTTTTAAGTGCGTACTTCTCTATTTATTTCATATGTATCATAATAGCATTTATCGGTTGAGTTTTAATGTAATTATTTTTTAGTTTACTTAAAACAAGATCGTTCATACATTACCCAATTATTAAGGAGGAGAAAAATGTCTGTAGATAAAAAACAAAGTACATTAGCGCTGTTAGCCTTAGCTATTAGTGCATTTGCAATAGGAACAACAGAATTTATCAGTGTAGGTCTATTACCATTAATAGCGAATGATTTACAAATATCTGTTACGACAGCAGGCTTAACAGTTTCCTTATATGCATTAGGAGTAACATTTGGGGCACCGATTCTAACATCCATTACCTCTAGTATGTCACGAAAATCATTACTACTTTGGATTATGGTTATTTTTATTATAGGCAATAGTATTGCTGCTAGTGCGACAAGCATTGGTGTGTTACTTGTTGCTCGTGTTATTTCTGCCTTTTCACATGGAGTTTTTATGTCCATTGGCTCTACCATCGCTGCAGATTTAGTACCAGAAAATCGAAGAGCTAGTGCCATATCCATTATGTTTTCAGGACTCACGGTAGCCACTGTAACAGGTGTACCATTGGGAACATTTATTGGACAACAATTTGGTTGGAGAATGGCCTTTATCATCATCATTGTCATCGGAGTTATAGCCTTAATCGCGAATAGTATCCTGATTCCATCTAGTTTACAAAAAGGTACTCGTACAACGTTTCGTGATCAGTTCAAATTAGTGACAAATGGTCGCTTATTACTTTTATTTATGATTACTGCCTTAGGTTATGGAGGAACATTCGTTGTCTTTACTTATCTATCACCGATGCTACAGGAAATAACAGGATATAAAGAAGGAACAGTTGCTGTGATTCTTCTTGTATATGGTATTGCGATCGCTATTGGCAACATGGTAGGTGGAAAGCTGTCTAATCACAATCCGATTAGAGCATTATTTTACATGTTTATTGTACAAGCGGTGATACTATTTATCCTGACGTTTACGGCACCATTTAAAATAGCAGGATTGATTACCATTTTCTTAATGGGGGTTCTAGCTTTTATGAATGTGCCGGGATTACAAGTGTATGTGGTCATGTTAGCAGAACGATTTGTACCTACTGCAGTAGATATGGCGTCGGCCATCAATATTGCTGCATTTAACGCTGGAATTGCAATTGGATCCTACTTAGGTGGTATTATCACAGACTCTATTGGACTGATTCACACCTCTTGGGTAGGAGCACTTATGGTACTGATAGCTGCCATCCTTGCAGGTTGGAGTGCATCCCTGGAAAGAAAAGACCAAAAAGGGGATAAATTGAAGGAGGTGGTTTCCTAAGTAATAAATGTGTGAAATCACCAAATATAGAACGATCTCATTTCTCATAATAAAAATTTGGAGGTTTATTTATAATGATTAAAAACATACAAGATACAACTACTTTGCATAATGGTGTAAAAATGCCTTGGTTTGGAATTGGGGTGTTTAAAGTAGAAGAAGGTCCTGAACTGGTTAATGCCGTTAAATTTGCAATTAAACATGGGTATCGTAGTATTGATACAGCAGCTATTTATGAAAATGAAGAAGGAGTTGGACAAGCTATTCGAGAAGGGATAAATGAAGCTGGTATCCCAAGAGAAGAACTATTTATAACATCGAAAGTTTGGAATTCTGACTTAGGTTACGAATCAACTATAGAAGCTTATGAAACAAGCCTAAAGAAACTTGATCTTGAGTATTTAGATTTATACCTTATTCACTGGCCAGTAGAAGGAAAATATAAGGAAGCTTGGCGTGCATTAGAGACTCTTTATAAAGAAGGAAGAGTAAAGGCTATTGGAGTAAGTAACTTCCAAGCCCACCATCTAGAGGACTTAATGAAGGATGCTGAAATTAAACCGATGGTCAACCAGGTAGAATACCATCCACGTTTAACTCAGAAAGAAATTCAAGCCTTTTGTCAAGAACATGGAATTCAGTTAGAAGCTTGGTCACCTTTAATGCAAGGTCAATTATTAGATAATCTAGTATTACAAGAAATTGCAAATAAGTATAACAAGACCATTGCCCAAATTATTTTACGATGGGATTTACAAAATGGTGTTGTAACCATTCCAAAATCCACGAAGGAATATCGAATTGTTGAGAACTCAACTGTATTTGACTTCGAACTAACAAAAGAAGAGATGCAGCGAATTGATGAGCTAAATCAAAATCATCGAGTAGGGCCAGACCCTGACAACTTTGATTTTTAAATAAAAAAGGGCATAGATAACATTAAAAAACAGACACTTTTCCTCTAATAAATGAACTGCACCCCAATTTTTAGACACATCTATCAATTGGAGGTGTAGTTTTTTATGGATAAATATACTTTAGAACAAAATTAGCTGCTGTTCATGAGGGTACATTTGAGATAATACATAGTAGTTTTAATCGAATTCATTTCTAAGTCCTCCTAATATATAAAGCCACTGATGCTTTAAGTCAGAAAAAGGTGAAGATGCTATTAGCAAGAGAAAATACCTTTATCTACAAGGGGACAGCTAATAAACAAAAAACCGGACCTGAACATCCCTTCCCAGGATATCTAACATTATTGGATATCCTATATTTGAGAAATGATTATGGACAGACTACAAAAAATAGGATAATGAACTTGGGTTATAATTTACCTTAACTCTTTCTAATAGAAAAGCGTAGAGTATTAGATTACCTAGGTTTAGCTATTGTTGATTCTAATCCGTTTATTTCAGGCTTTATATCATTCAGTTCCTTCCTAGAATACTAAATCAAACAAAAAACCTCACTTACTTGTGGTACTGTTCCCCGTTATAAATCAATATGAGGTTATCTTATGACGGTTTCAGAATTTCTTTCAGTACCTCTATCTTCTGATTTCTTAATTGGCATGGAACAGCTTTGGCATTTTTTATATTCTTTCATCATAGTTCCTCCACATTTTATCCATTCTGCCCTAGTACTTTATAATTTTTTTTAATTCTTTTTAATTGAGGTGCTGTAAGTTCATTTTCTCTTCGCTTTAACAAAGTTAAAAATGCTTCTTTATTATCATTATTAGCAGCTATTAGAGTACTCTCAGCGTGTTGTGGGAGTTCTTTAGATCTGCAAGTTTCTAAATGATGAAGCAGGAAAGGAAAAATTCGTTCATTGTTTTCCTTGCTTGCGGATGCTAACTTTGCTAAAGTTAATACCCCTTTATCAACAGTAATAACAGATCCAGTTTTTATAGTTGAAAAAATCGTTTCAAGATGCTCCATCATAATCGTAGATGACACTGTTGCAATGCTAGATAATGCTGTCATTGCCCCCCAAACTAAACGGTTATTTCTACTTTTTAGTAAATTTATAAAGGTTAAAGCGAATTCACTTATAAGTTCTGGTTTAACTTCTCCAATTTCATATGCTACTTTAATACAATCTTGCTGAATTCCTTTATCCTTATTAGATAAGTTTTGTATAACTTCTTTTATACCTTCAAGATTATGATCGCTAACTAACTCCTGTGCTAGTTCCATATTTGGTTCTTCATCACGACGTTGTAACTTCGAAGCTAGCTTAGGTACTATCGTCATATTATCCCTCTTTTACGTTGATATCATTCTATTCACATAATATCATATTAATCAGACAATATTATGGATTAAGTTTTACAGTATTTATTGGGACAAAGATTTATAAAAAAGAAGAAATACACGAGTTCCATTTAAGAAAATCGTTTAAAAGAATCATCAGAAAAGGGAAGCAACATAAGCTTGGCATGCTTCCTATTGTATCCCCAGAAGAACAAAAATCTTCCTATGGCATAATTAATGAGATTACAGTTATCCCTTTATACAAAATTAAAAAAAGAAGTATCAAGAACGTTTAGTTGTTCTTTGATACTTCTATTAAAAAAACTGACTATGTGCTTACTAATGGTTGTGTTTCTTATGCAATTTTTAGTAATATTTTTTATTACATTCCAAACCAAATATCGTTTCAAAGCAGAAACAAAAATGATAAAGAATATCTATTAAGCAACATTATTTACATTCTTAATTGCATCACGGTCATTCTTGTATTTAAAACTTACAGCAAAAACGATTGCAAGGACGAATGTATATCCTGCAAAAACTAACCAGATATTTTGCCAATCCTTCACTCCGTTAATTGTAAAATAATCCACCAGTTTCCCACTAAGAACAGCGCCTACATAGGCACCGATTCCGTTAACCATTGTCATGAATAAGCCTTGTGCACTTCCACGAATTCGATGATCCACTTCCTTTTCAACAAACATAGATCCGGAAATATTAAAGAAGTCAAATGCAGCACCATATACAACCATTGATAATAGCAATAAAATGATTCCTACATTAGATGGGTCGCCAAAGGCGAAAAGAATAAAGCGTAATGTCCACGCCACCATACTCAACAACATTACCGTCTTAATTCCAAATTTACGTAAGAAAAAAGGAATGGCAAGAATAAAGAATACTTCAGCAATTTGTCCCATTGATAATAAAATTGCTGGATATTTAACAACAAGACTATCTTTATAATTACTGATTGACGCAAAATCATGTAAAAATGGGTCAGCAAATGCAATGTTAATTTGCAACGCAGCACCTAACAGCATAGCAAAAATGAAAAAGATAGCCATTCTCTTTTGCTTAAATAATACGAAAGCATCTAGACCTAAAAGACTTACTAACGACTTATCCTTTTTGACATTTGATGTTGGACAATCTGGCAGTGTAAATGAATAAAGTGCAAGTAAGAAGGAAGCCCCCGCAGCTATATAAAGCTGGATGTTGCTTAACTCAAATCCACCAAGACTTATTACCCACATTGCAAGAATAAAACTAATTGTTCCAAAAACACGAACAGAAGGGAAGCCTTTCGTTGTATCAAGCCCTTCTTTTTCTAAGCAAAAATATGAAATCGTATAAGATAGAGAAATCGTCGGCATGTAAACCATTGCGTTAAAAAGCATAGCCCAAAACATAAGATTAGGTTCTGAAATCCCCGCTGCTGAAAATAAGAAAACCGCTCCAAGGAAATGGCAAATTCCATATAATCTATTTGCCTTTATCCAACGATCTGCAATAATCCCTACAAGACTTGGCATTAGAAGAGAAGCAAGCCCTATTGTGCTATAAACACTTCCAACTTGTGTGCCGGAAAATTGCAAAGTATTGAACATATATGAGCCAAGTGTAACAATCCAACATCCCCAAATAAAAAACTGAAGAGACATCATAATTTTAAGTCGTGATTTTATAGTCATTTTTTCCTCCAACAATGCTTTTTGTGATGAAACTAAACTTTCTAAACTCTTTTTTTAAAATCTTGATATTAAATTATAGCTATGTATTAATTATCCGAAAATTCTGTTAATTATATCTATAATATTAGTATTTGACTTACTCACTCTATAATTTTTTCTATAAAAAATACTATCAATTGTATTGATCGTAATACATTAAGAACTTCTCTCTAAATGTACTACGATCAATGGTTCACAAACACGAATGTTCTTTAAGCTTTTTTAGATAATTCAGTAATATAATCGAAGAAATCACTAGAATTTACATCATAAACCACATTTACTGGGCGACCATTGTCTTTTTCTTCTGTACGCCCTTGACTCGGCCCATCTGTATGCACGATACTATTAATTCTCTTCACTTTTACAAGATCACTATTACCAACAAACGCTGTTGTTAAGACATCCCATAAAAAATATGTTGAGTTTGTTGTAAAATGAACCAACGGCGGGCACATCGCATAACATTGGCCAATAAAATCAACACCGAGGTGTTTGCGTTCAGATGCCCAACGATTACGTATATCTACTGTAAGAGGTACCTGGCTAGTGCTTTCAAGCGCTACTAAATCAATTTCTATACTACTTTTCCATACTCGACCAGCTGCTTCAGGGTCCCAAAACACATTCCATTCCGCTGTCCCATCATGTTCGGGCTCTTCTACATTTCCTACATCACGAAATGTGCCACCCATCCATACGAGTCGATCGATTTTTTCTTCAATAGAAGGGTCTTCATCAAGTGCACGAGCAAGATCCGTAAGTGGACCGGTGAATAAAAGAGTAGTTTTTTCATCTGAAGCGTGAATTGCATCTATCATATGAAGATGGGCTGGTTTCTCCGCTACCGGTGTAACAATCTTTCCGGATTCATTTAATATTGGCAAGGCATCCACAGTAAAAGCATGCAAACGCCAATCTTTAGGAAAAGGATTTTTTCCGCGAGAATTTGACTCTGCTACATCTAAACTGCCTTTTCCAAAGCGATCAATGATTTTTCGGCTTGCAAACATAGCTGGTTCTAAATAACAATCAGCTGGAATGACGGAAACACCAGTTAGTTCAACGGTATCCATTTGTAGTAATAAAAATAGAGAAACTAGATCATCCACACCGCCATCATGATTAAAGTAAATTTTCTTTTTCATTCTTTCTCAATCCTTCACATTGAATTTATTTATAGCTTACGAATTGATCCAACTGTTTTCCCAGCGCTGGAATGGATCACACTTTATTACACATTAAGAGCGAAGAAAACTTTCTTGGTATGTCACTTTGCATAATAAAATCTAGAATTAAATATTGCTTAAACGATAAAAAAACGCTCCGATATCTACCGGAGCGTTTGACTAGGGCGTGAGTAAATAAGAAAGAGACTCCCTCTTTCATTTAACACTTACCTCGTAGTCAAGCCCTTTACGGCAGCTTGGTAGAAACTTTTGGGCCATATTCCCAATATTATACGACATAATTCTACATTAAATTTACATTTATCATAGCAACAATTTAAAGTATCGTCAATAAAAAAATAAACAATTGTTTATAACTAAAACAATTGTTTATTTTTTATAAATATAATATATTAAACGATATACTTTTATATGTCCCTCTATGTTCCTAGTCCCATATATGAACTGTCTATCAGCATAGACTTCCAAAATATAAGATATATTTATGTCGAAGGATTCGACAAAATGCTGGTGGTGACAGGACAGGCACCTATGTTTAATGCATCGATGTCTCACTAATCATAAAACAGGTCAGGGTATTTGTATGAAAAAGGGTAATCGCTAAAGAGTTGGTAAGAAAATATAAGATTTTTTCATAATTTTAGCAGAAATACAACTTTGTATATTTCTGCTTTTAAGTCTGATTAGCCTCATTTACTTGTGATACGGCTCTCCGTAACTAGACTATATGCGGTTTTGAAATTATATAAATGCTACGCTTTATTTCGCAGTCGAGCAACTTCTTCTAACAAAAGGATTAACCTTTCTTTTTCTCGCTCACTTCTAATTAGCCTAGAGACACGAATAGAACTTTCTAAATATCTTCTGACTTTTAAACTCATGAAAAAAGAACGTCTATGTTCTTCTTTTTCATATAACTCATTAAACCATGAAAAAGCTTTTAATCTTTCTATATTCTTTTCGATTTTCACTGTATTTAAGCTGATACTTCCGAAAGTAAAAAGATTTGTGCTAGAACTTAAGCTAAGAAAAACACCAAATAGAATGATAAAAAACGAACCAATCCATCTCCAAACTTTTTTCATGAAAAATCCTCCCAGGTATTTTCATGGTTAGTTTATCACATCTGTATAAAAGTTCTTATTTTAGGTTAATTACTCACGTTTTACTCCAACATTATATGATTGTTGTATCCTTAACCTAAATAACATTCCCAAATAAAAATTTAATAAATCACAAAACCACCTAGAACGTTGTCATATCAACGTTCTAGGTGGTCCTTTTCATAAAACGCACTTACTTATGGTACGGTTCGTTTTTAATAATTCGGAAGGCTCGGTAGATCTGCTCTACCAGTACTAACTTCATTAGCTGGTGTGGCAAAGTCATTTTACTAAATGAAAGCTTTTCATCCGCTCGCTTCATTACATCTTCGTGCAGACCAAGTGATCCTCCAATAACAAATGCGATTTTGCTTCGTCCATAAGTCATCAGTGATTCTAAATCACTTGCAAGCTGCTCCGAGGATTTCATTTTTCCTTCAATAGCCAGAGCAATGACATACGTATCGGCTCCAATTTTCGCTAGAATACGGTCAGCTTCTTTTTTCTTCACAATTTCCATATCTGCTGGACTTAGTTGTTCTGGAGCTTTTTCATCCGGTACTTCCACTACATCTACTTTTGCGTAAGCCCCTAAACGTTTTGTGTATTCCTCTATCCCCATTTTCAAATACTTTTCTTTTAACTTTCCAACTGATACAATTTGTATATTCACAGGTTATCCACCTTTACAATTCATTTACAAACAAGTTATACACATAATTTATCCACATATCCACAACACTTATCTACATATTGTGTCGTCATTTTCATTTGCCACAATATATATTGCCGATCCATCGCAGTATGTACACTTTGTGGATAACTTTTTATCTTCTTTTAGTTCTTCCATCATTGGGAAGGTTTTTTGTTCTGCAACAAACATGTCTAAAGCTTGATTTATATGGACTTCGCAACTGAATATTCTCAATTTTTAACATCCTTTCTTTTTCCGAATAATTAATGTAGTTATTCACAAATGATTCGTTCTTATCCACAACCTATTTTACCAAAGTAAAAACGAGTAGGAAAGACAAGCTTTTCTTTACCTACTCGCTGTGTAAATGTTTTATTTACAATTCGAAGTTATCCACATGTTTATAATTCAGTTGTTTCCTTTAAAGTAAGTGTTAACTCTACCAATTCTCCTTGGCGATATACTTTTACTTTTAATTCGTCTCCGATTTCTTTTTCATTGTATAAATGCTTTCTTAAATCAATAGAGTTTTCTATTTTTTGACCATCCATTTCGACAATTACGTCGTATGTTTTCATTTCCGCTAAAGCTGCAGGCGAATTTTCTACTATTTGGTCGACTACTACCCCAGTTGTCACTTCCGCCGGTAATTTTAATGTATCACGTTGATGTACTGCTGGTACATTCGTCAAGTCAATCATTGTAATACCCATAGATGGTCGATTTACTTGTCCGTTAACCTCTAAATCCTCAATAACTGGAATTGCCGAATTGATGGGAATTGCAAGCCCAATTCCTTCTACAGTCGCTTCAGAAATTTTCATCGAGTTTATTCCTATAAGCTGTCCGGCTAAGTTAATCAGTGCACCACCACTGTTTCCTGGATTAATCGCTGCATCCGTTTGTAATACTTCTGCTTGCCAATCTTCTACACCATCTTGGTTAAGATCCACTGGAATTGCACGATCTTTACCAGATACCACACCTGTTGTAACCGATCCATAGAAATCTAAACCAAGCGGATTACCAATTGCGATAACTGTCTCCCCTTGCTTTAATGCATCTGAATCACCAAACTCTAAGACAGTATCTACTCCTTTATCATCAATTTCAAGAACTGCTAAGTCCGTCCAAATATCACTTCCTACGAGATTTGCTTGTACTTTTGTTCCATCTACTAATGTTACCTCTAACGATTTTGCACCTTCAATTACATGATAATTTGTAATAACAAAAGCTTTTCCGCCTTCTTTTTTATAAATAACTCCTGAACCCGTTCCAGCTTCTTGTGTTGATTGTGACCGACTCCAAAAATTAGTAACGGACTGAATATTTGTAACCCCAACAACTGCTGCCGATGCTTTTTCTACTGCACTCGTAACATCTGTTGTAATATCAACTGAAAGCTGTTTTGTTTCTGTTGCATTTTTCGCCGTTTTAGCTGATGGTAAATTTGTTACAACAGATGGTATTAGAAACCATACAAGAAGTGCTCCGACCATTACACCAGCTAAAGCGCTTAAGAAGTATCCTGGTAATCCCCTTTTCTTTTCTTTCTTTGGTTCTTCTTGCGGTTCGTATGGATTATAATAGCCCATTGTTCATCTCCCTTTCATTTAACAATATGTTCGTGTCTTTAATTTACCCATTTCACATTAAAATTAAATGAAAATTATTTAAAAGTTAAATAAAAAAAGTTCCAAAAGCTAATAAGTAGCTTTTGGAACTTCATTTACTAGACAAGGACTAACTCAGTTGGATGATTGGCATCTGTATCATGTAGATGCACATATTCCCCCGCAACTATCCCACACGATTGTAGAGTTTGTGTAACACTCATTCGTGCAAGATCCTTCATATTATTATCTTTACTCAAATGCGAGAGATAAATATGTGTATTCTTTAAATCTATTACTTCACTCATTGCAACAGCTGCATCTTCATTAGACACATGACCTACATCGCTTAATATTCTACGTTTTACCGACCAGGGATAGCGTCCCATTTGAAGCATACTGACATCATGATTACTTTCAAAGACAAACGAATCTGCTCCTTTTATATGGCCTTTCATTCGGTCACTTACATAGCCTGTATCTGTAATCAGGACAAGCTTGCGACCATTTTCATGAAAGATATAAAACATTGGATCTGCCGCATCGTGAGACACTCCAAAGGACTGGATATCCATTGTACCAAATGTTTTAACCGTTTCCATATCAAATTGGAATCGCTGCTCTACCGGTACTTTTCCAATAAGGGAATCCATGGCAAACCAAGTTTTTTCATTTGCATAAATAGGAATACCATATTTTCTTGCAACCACTCCTAGACCTTTAATATGATCGCTATGCTCATGAGTAACAAAAATACCTGACAGTTTTTTCATGTCTCGGTCAATTTCATGGAATAGTTGCTCCATTTTCTTGCCACTTAGCCCTACATCTACTAGGAAGCAATGCTCTTCATTTTCCACGTAAACTGCATTCCCACTGCTTCCACTAGCTAATACACTGAACTTCATAGTTAAAACTCCTTACTCTACAACTGCTTGTTCTACCTCTTTTTTGGGAATTTCAATAATTCTTCCTTCTACTGCATTTACAAAGTGTTCTTCTATTGTTCCATTTGAAAGCTCTACTAAAATATGCCACGTTGGTGCAAATACTTGCGTTTCTGCCTGTTGGGCTAGGGTGGAGTATCCCAAATTAATTTCTTTTACCGTAGAATCAGGTTTTATTAACGTTCGGGAATATAAAAGATTAATCGCCTGCATAGTAGGCAATAGTTTTTTCGACTCATTGTAGTCCTCTAAATTATCCAATATTGTTTGTTCATATCGAATAATTTCTTGTTCATCATTCCAGTAAACAACGACTTTTGCATTTTGATTATAATAAACTAGTCGATTATTTACTGTTTGAAATAATGTAGCAGACTGATTTTCTTCATCTACTTTCCACAATTCATAAGAAGATCCACGAATAATATTTTCCTGTAGTAGTTTTTCTAATGTATTTTCCTCCGTTATTTGAAGTGGTTCTTTAAAGGTACCTATTAGCTGATAGTCTTCTTTCACTTCTACGGTCTGATTCGTTAATTGTCCTAATTCTTCTGTGCTAAATATATGAACACTACCAGAAACATAAGAAGCTTCTTGAATAATACCTTCTGTTTTTTCAACTTTTATATTATCTAAGACTAGTCGTTCCTCAATAGGTGTATCCCTGGGAACTACAACATCCGAGGCTTCATTATATCTATTTAAATAAAGAGAGAATAAAAACACGTTTAGAATAGAAAATACAATAATAAATATTGTTTTTGTTTTATTCCAATCCAAATTTGCCACCTCCGAGTAGATCTGGAGATACGCGAACCCAAGATCCATTTATTAAATAATACCAAGATGGTTCTAGTGTTAATAATGGTTGATTATCATCACGTGATAAATAATACCCTGGAACCATTTCGTCAACAGACGATAATACATTTAATTCAGGAATGGAAGTGAGTAAATCATATGTCGCCTGTCCTGACGGCAACTGTACATCTCTCGGTTTGATAGGTAGTGCATTCAACGTGTAGTACGGTCTTGTATACCGATATACTTGATTAACACCCCAATTTTGAATAATTTCCGTTTCAGTATCATTGCTAAACACAGGCAACCCAAGAAAGTGCAGTTGATAATGAATTTGTTGAGCTGTTGTCGCGTTGATCTTACTGTAACGGTAATCATCTGTCCATCCGTTATGTTCGTTTACGAAATTGACACTATTTAAAATGAGGTCTGCAGGATCAATGGCACTTTCACTTTCAGACGCTGGATTAACAAAATTAAGCCTTTTATATAGAAAATCCACTTTCATTAGTGCGGTATCATCTGTATATTCTTGTTGACTAGTACCTACCGGATTACTACGTACTAAACTTGGGTTACTAAACAGAGCATTTTTAAACCTTTCTGGTGCAATCTCCTCTAAATAATACGTATACTTTACTGTATCCTCAGGAATTGTTGAAACATATAAAGATAATCTACCTGGTCTTTCTATTTCATTATACACTGGCATATTAGCGGATTGTTGAATGATGCGTTCGGTAAAACCTTCCTTATCAACCTTTTCGACAGAGGTAGTATACACTTTTTGTTTTACCGTATTAAGAAAATACAAGTTAATGCCATTGGATGAGTCTGACCAATCAACCACTAAACGATTAAAGGAAGCATCCGGAAAATTATGATCGGCAAAAGTTAAAATACTACCAAAGATTTCGATTGGAACTTCTGCTTGATAGAAAAAAGTAGCCCGATTAGGCGTATTAATCATTTCGTTTATTTGTTTGGGACTTACTTTATTATTATGAAGTTCTACCGTTTGTATTTCCCAGCTTTTCATTGAATTTAATACTCTTTCTATATTCACAGTTTTAATAGTTCCATTTATCGTGTGTTCTTGACTAAGTATTAATCGATATGGCTTTATCACATCTTCAATTTTCTTTTTTTCCGCAATGGAAATGTCAACAATAGGTGGTTCATTCGTGTCATAAGATGGAGAATATGTCCATATGGTAAAAGTCAGCGAAAGGCTAAGTAGGATGAGTAAGAGTAAAATAACTGATTTTACTTGTTCAATATACTTCAATCCCACTCACCTTCCTCGTCCATTTCAATTTCGAGTGTAAAAAATACAGTTGTTCCGTTACCCTCTTCACTTTCAGCCCAAATAGTACCTCCATGCGCCTCAATCATTTCCCGGGCAATTGCTAGACCAAGTCCAGTTCCCCCCATTGACCTTGCTCTTGCACGATCCACTCGGTAGAAACGATCAAAAATTCGGTCTATATTTTCGGATGGTATTCCCATTCCATCATCGGAGATCATGACTTTCAGTAAATTATCTTTTACCACAACTCCAAAACGAATGTTTCCACCATCTGGCGAATATTTAATAGCATTTGAAATAATATTATCAATTACTTGTGTTAATTTATCCGTATCAATATCAACATAATAGGGCGTATCTGCAAACATCCGTTGGAACGATACATGCTCAGATTTAGATAGTTCAAATCGATCTATAATTCGATTAAAAAACTGATTAAAGTTAACAATATCGCGATTTAAATCATAATCTCTACTATCCATTTTAGATAATTGAAGCAAATCATTTACTAATCGTATCATTCGTTGTGTTTCGGTTTGTGTTACTTGTAAAAATGATGGTGCAATTTCTTCATCTTTCCAAGCACCCTCGGCAAGTGCTTCTAAATAACTACTCATCGTCGTAAGTGGAGTACGCAGTTCATGCGAAACATTTGCAACAAATTCTCTTCGTTCCATATCAATCTTTTCTTGCTCCGTATTGTCATGTAAAACTGCTATTAAGCCGTTTACAAATCCTGTTTCCTTTTGAATAACAGAAAAGTTTGCGCGCAAAATAAAAGGTCGTTCATGAGTACTAAAATCAAGTGTCATCGATTCTTTGGAATGAATTAAGTCTTCAAAAGAATGCGCTGCATCAATACCTAATACCGATATGATTGGGCGATTTAATACCATCTCTCGAGGAATACGCAATAATCTTACGGCAGGATCGTTTATTAAAATTACTCTACCTTTCCGATCAGTTGCAATAACTCCATCTGTCATATTAGTAAGGACAGATGCAAGCTTTCTTCTTTCTGCTTCTGTTGTAGATTGAGCTTCTTGTAATCTATTTGTTAAATGGTTAAAAGCTATTGCAAGCTGCCCAATTTCATCGTTTCCATAAACACGTACTTTACGCGAGAAGTTACCTTTTGCCATAGCCTGTGCTTGTTTTCGCATATCGGAAATGGGACGAGTAATGGTTTGCGCTATCAATATCCCGAGTACAATCGTAATAACAAGTGCAACGGCTGTGCCACCAGCAAGTATTAGGTTAATCTCATTCATTTGACCAAATACATTTTCTATATTGGATTCAATATATAAAGAACCGATTACTTCCCCTTGAGATTTAATTGGTGTTGCTAAAACCCATATGCGTTTTCTATCAGAATCAAGTGTAATGTTATCAAAGGGTGTTTCTGCACTTATCGACAATCTCACGAGTTCATCGGTTGACCTCTGTCCGACAATCGATTGATTATTTATATCGGATGTTGCTAGAATTTGATTTTTAGCATCGATAACACGAACTTCTTTTATATCGTAAGAATTTAAACCAGACAAAATAGAACGCAAGCTTTGCTCTAAAGTTGCGTCATCTTCCTCATTTCTTACTTTTAATATCTCTTCCCTCGCGCTAAACTCCAATAAGCTTATACGATCGGAAATAGACTCTTGAAAGTTTTCTCGTAATGTTTGCTCAAGTTCTCGAACAAAATATAAACCAATAATTTGCATCGCAATGATTATTAATAATATATATATAAACACAATTTTTACGTGAATGGATTTAAAATAACCAACCTTTTGCATTCTTTTTACTCCTGTTCAGGATTCCGTAAATAGTAACCAACGCCTCTTCTAGTTACAATCCAAGTAGGATGGCTAGGATTATCTTCAATCTTCTCACGTAAACGACGTATTGTTACATCCACTGTTCGGACATCCCCAAAATAGTCGTATCC
Organism: Psychrobacillus sp. FSL H8-0484; assembly: GCF_038005325.1. Taxonomy (NCBI): domain Bacteria; kingdom Bacillati; phylum Bacillota; class Bacilli; order Caryophanales; family Bacillaceae; genus Psychrobacillus; species Psychrobacillus sp. FSL H8-0484. The sequence continues at coordinate 4,113,234 of NZ_JBBOSZ010000001.1, forward strand.
CCATACTGTTTGTAGTAAATGTTCACGTGTCATGACTTGTCCTATATGTTTCGATAAATAATGTAATAGCTCAAATTCACGATGAGTCAATTCTATTGTTTCATCTCTTTTTAACACTAAATATGCATCTGGCTGAATAGTTAGTGGCCCAATAGTTATGTCATTCGTTACCACTTCAGCATCTTCTTGTAATGTTTGATGTCTTCTCATGTTTGCTTTCACTCGTGCTATTAACTCTCTTGTACTAAATGGTTTCGTTACATAATCATCTGCTCCAAGTTCCAAACCAAGTACTTTATCGATCTCCGAATCTTTTGCTGTAAGCATAATAATTGGAAAATCGTATCTCTTGCGAATTTCTCTACAAACTTCCATACCATCTCGATTTGGAAGCATGATATCTAGTAACATTAAATCAGGCTGTACTTCTTCTACCTTTTTCAAAGCTTCATCGCCATCATAGGCACAAAACACTTGATATCCTTCTTTTTTCAAATTAAATTGAAGTATATCTGCAATTGGCTTCTCATCATCTACTACTAATATTTTTTTACTCATGTATAGAACCCCTTTCGCACTCATAGTCTATCTTTTATTTAGAAGCTGTTAAACTACATTGTTGTTATTTGGTAGAATCTGATTGCTTTTCCGCAGGAGTCTGCGCGAATTCTACCGCAAATTATATGCTAAAACACATCAGTAAAATATAACAGAGCCTTTATTTAAATAATTTTTTTGAAACAAATAATATATATTTACTCTATCATGCTTTTAGACTCTATGCATCCTTAAAGGAAATAGGCACATGATAGAATTCATAAAGTCGACGATTGTCGAATTATTTCCCAGGAAATTTTATGTAGGTAAATAATCTGTCTAGAACATTATGTAAACTATATAAAAAAGAGACAGCCAAACAAGTGACCGTCTCTAACATAATATTAGTCTAACACAGTTAATGGATTAATCGTTACCCCGTTTTTATCCACTTCAAAATGTAAGTGAGTGCCTGTTGAACGGCCAGTACTTCCCATTACACCTATTTTGGAACCTTGAGGTACAACATCTCCTACATCCACACTTATAGAAGAAAGATGAGCATATGTTGTTTTGTAGCCATTGTTATGGTCTATAATCACTCGTTTACCATATGTTCCATCCCATCCAGCAGCTACGACAGTGCCGTTATCAGCAGATTTAATATTAAATCCATTAGGACGAGCAATATCTATTCCTTCATGCTGTCGGCCCCAGCGGTGTCCCATTTTACTAGATATATATCCACCTTCAGCAGGCCATGTAAATACACCAGAACCACGAGAAGGAATCACTTTTGTTCCTTTTAGCACAATATGATCTGTTGGTTGAACAAGTATCGTTTCTTCTTTAACAGATTGGCCTACTTGAACCCCATTTTCTTTACGTATTAAGTAAGTTGCTACTTTTTTACCGTCAGAACCTTCTTGTTTTACCTTTGTATCACCTTTATACATCTCATCTATCTCTATTACTTTTTTCGTATGTTTTATTTCTTCTACAGCTTTTTTCTCATAATGAACTTCTACATTAATAAGTGGTTTTAAGACAGTTACATTTAACTCTTGACCTATTTGCAAAACACTAGACTCCGTAATGTCAGGATTAATCGCTAAAAGCTCAGAAGATGTTAGATTAAACTTACTTGCAACTGTCCCCAATACATCTCCTTCAGCTACTTTATATGTTTCTTGTTCTAATGTACCATCTAGTAGAAGTTTAACTGCGTCGTCTGGTGATACAATCTTATTTGGATCCACATCTACTGTAACGCCAGATACTTTTTGTTTTAATATTAAATCCGCAATACGTGTTTCATCTTCTTTTAATTCGGGTAAAACTTCAGTAGAACTCTTTTGAGCTTCCAGTACGTTTAACTCTTCTTCTGAAACAAAATGTAATTTTAGTTTATGAATAACTTCTTGATAAGCATCCAGGTCTTTGACGTAGACCGCCATCTCGTCATTAACCAACAGTGCAAATGCAGTTGCTTCTACTTCAATTAATTCATCCAGCTTTTGAAGTGTTGCCTCATCATTTGTAGATGGTGTAAAAACTTGTTCCGACACCACTGATAAGTTAGATCCTGCTTTTAAAGGGAGGTTTTCATACTGGGAGCTCGAATCTTTAACTTTTTGATCAATTATTGCTTGCATTTCTGTTTTATCAGCTAATGCACCTATGTACTGCCCATTTGAATATATATGATAAATTTCTTTTAATGTAGTATTTTCAGGTTCATTAGCAAAAGCCATATTAAAAGAAACACTTGAAATTAGTAAAACTGATACGGCTGCTTTTTTAACCATATTTGACTTTCTGTTTGAAGAAACAATTAGTTGCTTTTGTTCCTCATTCATTCTTTTCCAAAACATGATAAAGCCCCTTCCAAAACAATTAAAATATTTCACTCTTTATTAACGTCACTTTAATTAAATTTAACATATTTGAAATGGCGAAGTGTACTAATAATCAATCTTGTAAACAAAATGTATTTTAAGTCCCATTATTTCCTATTAACGTTACTAATTTGTAAAATATTATACTTCTGTTTCATATTTGCTTTTATATTGTTTTAGTTTTCACCAAAATATCCTTTTTTTATACATAAGTCTGCATATGGTCTTTGTTATATTTGTAATAATAGAAGATTAATATTGCTATGACATTAATTTTTTTGTCATTAAATAACAAAAAACCGCCAAGAATGTTGCATTTCTTGACGGTTTTTTATTTATTAACTTAATTTATCTCCAAACACTTGAGATAATATTTGTTTGAGTACGATCAGGTCCTACTGAGAAAATAGAGATTGGTACACCTGTAAGCTGTGAAATACGCTCTAAATAGTGACGTGCTGTCTCAGGAAGCTCATCTAGTGTTTTACATGATGTAATATCTTCACTCCAGCCTGGTAGTTCTTCGTATACTGGTTCACATTCTGCAAGAGTACGAAGGTTTGCTGGATATTCTGTAATTAATTCACCTTGGTATTTGTACGCAGTACAAATTTTTACTTTTTCTAAACCAGTTAAAACATCAATGGAGTTAACCGTTAAATCAGTTAAACCACTAACGCGACGAGCATGTCTAATTACAACTGTATCAAACCAGCCTATACGACGTGGTCGTCCTGTAGTTGTCCCATACTCTTTACCAACTTCACGAATTTGATTTCCAACTTCATCAAATAGTTCCGTTGGGAATGGACCATCTCCTACACGAGAAGTATAGGCTTTACAAACACCAACAACATGCGAAATTTTCGTTGGTCCCACACCAGCACCAATTGTTACTCCACCAGCCACAGGGTTAGAAGATGTAACAAATGGATATGTACCTTGATCAATATCCAACATAACACCTTGGGCACCTTCAAAAAGTACGCGACGGCCTTCATCTAAAGCATCATTTAATACTTTTGAAGTATCTGTAACATATTTTTCAATTTCTTTACCGTAGCCATAGAACTCTTCTAAAATTTCTTCAACAGTAAATCCTTCTGTTTCATAAAATTTCTCGAACATTCTATTTTTTTCTTCTAAATTACGCTCTAATTTTTCTTTAAATACTTCGTAATCAAGAAGATCTGCCATACGAATACCAACACGTGCAGCCTTGTCCATGTAAGCTGGACCAATTCCTTTACCTGTAGTACCAATTTTGTTAGCACCTCTACGCGCTTCTTCCACTTCATCTTGTTTTAAGTGATATGGCAAAATTACGTGTGCACGATTGGAAATACGTAAATTTTCTGTTGATACTCCACGATCATGTAAACCTTTTAATTCTTTCACAAGAGCTCTTGGATCTACTACCATACCATTTCCAATAACTGAGATCTTGTCCTTATAAAAAATCCCTGAAGGAATTAAGTGAAGTTTATATGTTTCTCCTCCAAAAATAATGGTATGTCCTGCATTATTACCGCCTTGATAACGAGCGATTACTTCAGAATTTTCAGAGAGAAAGTCTGTAATTTTCCCTTTACCTTCGTCTCCCCATTGTGTTCCTACTACTACTACTGATGGCATTGCCAACACCTCCGTCAGACATTTTTATGTCCTGATTCAAACATTGTAATTGTACCAAGCACCAAGCTCTGAGTCAACCAATAACAGTTAAAAACACGAACGATTAATGGGATAAACATTAATATGTTCGTGTTTGAATTATGATGCTGGCGGGGCTTGATGCTGGCTCCAATCAATATTCACAAATTTATTAAATTCTTTTACAAATGCAAGCGTCACTGTTCCAGTAGGACCATTACGCTGTTTTGCAATAATAATTTCAATCATATTTTGGTTTTCAGTTTCTTTATCATAATAATCTTCTCGGTACAAAAACGATACGATATCGGCATCTTGCTCAATAGAACCAGATTCACGTAAATCGGACATCATTGGTCTTTTATCTTGACGTTGCTCCACTCCACGTGAAAGCTGAGAAAGTGCAATTACTGGAACTTTAAGTTCACGAGCCAAACCTTTTAGTGATCGAGAAATTTCAGATACCTCTTGTTGACGATTTGCTTGACTTCCACCACTCCCTTGAATGAGCTGTAAATAATCAATTAAAATCATTCCAAGTCCATGTTCTTGCTTCAATCGGCGACATTTCGCACGAATTTCATTCACTCGAATACCAGGAGTATCATCGATAAAAATACCTGCATTTGATAAACTACCCATTGCCATTGTAAGTTTACGCCAATCTTCTGTTGTAAGGGCACCCGTTCGAAGTACTTGAGCATCGATGTTCCCTTCAGCACAAAGCATACGCATGACCAATTGCTCCGCACCCATCTCCAAACTAAAGATAGCTACATTTTCATCCGTCTTCGTCGCCACATTCTGTGCAACGTTAAGTGCAAAAGCCGTTTTCCCTACAGATGGACGTGCGGCTACAATGATTAAATCATTTCGCTGGAAGCCAGCAGTAATTTTATCTAAATCACGAAACCCTGTTGGAATACCTGTAACATCGCCTTTTCTTGTATGAAGTTTTTCGATGTTATCATATGTTTCCACCAAAACATCTTTTATATGCTTAAAGTCACCAGCATTTTTTCTGTTGGCAACTTCCATCATTTTTCGTTCAGCCTCTGACAGTAAGGCTTCTACTTCATCTTCTCTAGTAAACCCATCTTCTACGATTGTTGTAGCTACTCGAATTAGTCGACGTAATATCGATTTTTCTTCCACTATCTTTGCATAATGTCCAATATTCGCTGCCGTAGGGACTGTATTTGCAATTTCACTGATGTAAGAAATACCACCTACATCTTCTAACTCTTTTTTGGAAGATAGCTCTTCTGTAACAGTTACTACATCTATCGCTTTTCCTTGATCGCTTAGTCGTAGCATCGTTTGGAATATTTTCTGATGAGCTACTCGATAAAAGTCCTCTGGCATTACAATTTCCGCAGCTGTTATTAATGCTTGCGGGTCTAAAAATATTGCTCCAATGACGGATTGTTCAGCTTCTTGGTTATGTGGGGGCACACGGTCCAACAATGGATCGCTCATTGACCTCTCTCCTTACGCTTCTTCTGTTACATGAACTTTTAGTGTCGCTACTACTTCATGATGAAGTTTAACTGGAACATTCGTATATCCTAACGCACGAATAGCATCGTCTAACTCCATTTTACGTTTATCTAACTTAATACCATGTGATTTTTCTAATTGTCCTGCAATTTGTTTTGTAGTGACAGAACCAAATAAACGGCCATCACTTCCTGATTTTGCTTTTAATTCAACTGTTAGTTGTTCTAGTACTTCTTTTAGTTTTTTTGCTTCTGCTAACTCTTCTGCCGCTTCTTTTTCGGACTTTTTCTTTTGTCCTTCTAATGCACTTATTGCTGCAGCGTTTGCCTCAACTGCAAGGTTATTTTTTAATAAGAAATTATGTGCATACCCATCTGCTACGTTTTTAATTTCTCCTTTTTTACCTTTTCCTTTTACGTCTTTTAAGAATACTACTTTCATTCTGCATTTCCTCCTTCAATTATTTCCATTATGGCATCTTTTAAAAGTGTAATTGCTTCTTCTATTGTTTTATTTTCTAATTGGCATGCCGCATTAGTTAAATGCCCTCCGCCATTAAGCCTTTCCATTACCAACTGTACATTTACATCCCCAAGCGATCTTGCACTAATTCCTATTGTAGATTCACTTCTCCGCCCTATTACAAATGAAGCAGTAACGTTGTTCATTGTTAATAAAATATCAGCGGTTTGAGCAAGTAGTACTTGGCTATATGAAATACTTTCTTCTCCGTGAGCTATCGCAATTCCTTTTTTAAAAAATTCAACAGTCTGCACGATTTTAGATCGCTCAATATATGTGTCTAGGTCTTCTTTCAATATACTTTGAACAAGTATGGTATCTGCACCATGTGTCCGAAGATAAGAGGCTGCTTCAAAGGTTCTGGCTCCTGTTCGAAGCGTAAAGCTTTTTGTATCTACTATTATCCCAGCAAGCATAGATGTAGCTTCGAGCATGGATATTTTTTCATTTTTGGGTTGATATTCGATTAATTCCGTTACAAGTTCTGAAGTAGATGATGCGTATGGCTCCATATACACAAGCATTGTATTTGAAATAAATTCTTCTCCCCGTCGATGATGATCTATTACAACTATTTTTTCTGCTTTTTGAAGCAATTTCTCGTCTATAACTAAACTAGGTTTATGTGTATCCACCACAACTAACAACGTTTTATCTGTCATTTTATTTATAGCCTCTTCTGGACTAATAAAACGATTATATAGGTCCGGCTTTTCTTTAATTTCATCCATTAGTCGAAGCACACTACTATCGAATTCATTAAAATCAACAACAACGTAGCCTTCAACTTTGTTCATCTCCGCCATTTTTCTCACTCCGACAGCTGAACCAATAGCATCCATATCTGGCATTCTATGTCCCATTACAAATACTTTATCGCTATCTTGTATTAAATCTCGAAGTGCATGTGAGATAACCCTTGCTCTAACACGAGTTCTTTTTTCAACTGGATTTGTCTTTCCACCATAAAACTTCACCTTTCCATTTGGCTGTTTTATAGCAACTTGATCACCGCCTCGACCTAATACTAAATCTAGGCTAGACTGCGCTAACTCTCCAAGTTCAACCAGTGAAGTAGAACCAACACCTACTCCAACACTTAACGTTAAAGAAAATCCAAATTTGGAAGTTGTTTCTCTTATATCATCTAGAATGGAAAATTTATTTTTCTCTAGTTCAACTAAAATAGACTCATTATATACCGCTAAAAAGCGATCGGAAGAAATTCTTTTCACGTATATTCCATACTTCGCGCCCCAATTATTCACACAGGATGTCACGATACTGTTTAACTGACCACGTGTTTGGTCATCCATGCCTTGTGCTATTTCATCGTAATTATCAATAAAAAGCACACTAATTACCGTTCGATCACCGTAGTATAAAGACTCCATCTCTACTTGTTCCGTTATGTCGAAAAAGTAAAGTAGCTTTTCCTCCGCCTTGTAGAACACTTTATAGTTATTATCATCCAGGGATATAACCAATTCCTTTGAATCCTCTTGCTTTAAAAGCTGCTGAAAATCTTTAGATATAGAAACAAGCTCCTCACCAATAATGGTATCGAATGGAAGCTTTTGCATCATATATGGATTAGCCCATTCAATGATATATTGATCATTTATTAATATAATTCCAATAGGCATCTCTAACAGAGCTTCTTCGCCTACTTTTTTCATTCGGTAAGAAAGAGTTTCGATATGCTTTTCTGTTTCTTCATATACTCGCTGTTCTAGCTTCCATGCATATATGGATACTCCAATAACCAACAGAGGAAATAACGATCCAACTAAAACATTGTTCGAAAGAAGTAAATAAGACGCAACTCCACCAAGGAGCATAAATAAAACGAGTGGATATCGAATTGGTCGTTTTCTAAAAAAAGACGCCACTTGATCAGCTCCTTATTTTTTGTACCTGTCTTTTAAAAATCCTCGTAAGTTAAATCCTAAATCTAACACACCAAGTATTATTGTAAACGTATAAAGTGGAACTGCCAAAAATGTTGCCAGAATAGCAGCCCATTTTGGCCATCCTCGCACATAAAAATAATAGTGAATAAGCGAAACCCCTTGTAAAAACAAAAGAGTTCTTAAAATCAAAGCTGCATTTATAAAGAGTAAATAACCAAAAGTTCCTATTTCAAATGACACAATCAATGTGATAACGGATACGATTAAATAATACCATAACACTGCTTTTGGAAGTCGAAAATCCACGAATTTTGAAAACTTTGGCACGTCTAATTTAAGCTTCTTCAACAAAGGTAAATTAATGCTTAAGTAAATAAAAGCTAATATAAATGCTCCACCAATAAAGTAAGTAGGCATAATTGCTTCAATAAGCTGTAAGCTTTTATTAACCATTGCATCGTAATTTTCTGGCAACTGTCCTACCGAGGACATCATATTCCCTAGTCGTTCGTAGTATATTTCAATGTTCTCTAAAAATTGCTCCAAAACATTAATATTTAATACTAAAATCGAAATTATGTATTGAACAGCCGTCATGAATAATATAAAAATCGTGGAAGCCATTAACATATATAGCTTTGACTTATTACCTCGAATGGAGTCTCCTATTATAAATCCAAGCGGAGCAATTAGGAGTCCAAATATTAAACCACCAATATTTCCAATAATAAAAGAGATTATTATTGAAATGGTAGTTACAAGAATAGCTTGTTTTCTTTCAAAATTTGCACTATACCAAGCAATCGGTAATAGCACTATAAAAGCTGTTATAAAACCTACAAATGGTATATAGAAAGTCAGGCCTAATAGAATAGCAAATAGTGCAATCATCATGGATCCATATGTTATATTGTTTGTTTTATTTTTTTGCATGCAGGACCTTCCTTTGTTGTAATCATCTATCCATTGTAACAGATTTCCTACTACAACTAAAATTCCTTCTATTGGTCATTGGTATTTTATATAAATGTTTTTATGGAGGAAAATTCGCTCACTTTCCACGGACGAACTGTCTAGCCTCCTCGGGGCAACAGGATGTTGGTCACGAAGCCGTTTCCTCCTTGGTGTGGCGAACTTAGGATTTGTTCCTATAAGCCCGCTCTGGGGTCTTGGCACCCCGTTTTTCCAAAGGAGTCTCGCGGATTTTCGTCACAAAATATATTCTTCCAAAAAACAACGACTTAATCTAACAGAGCCTATATATAAAAGAGGAACAAAAAAAGACCGGTTTCCCGGTCCTTTCAATTTATACTTATCTCTCTTCAGAAGAGAATGGAAGTAAAGCCATGATACGAGATACTTTAATAGCTCGTGTTAACTTACGTTGGTACTTCGCGCTTGTTCCTGTCACACGACGTGGAAGAATTTTTCCACGTTCTGACACGAATTTTTTCAACAAATCTACATCTTTATAATCGATGTGTGCAATGTTGTTTGCTGTGAAGTAACATACTTTACGACGTCTTTTGCCTCCGCGACGTGGTGCCATAATAGGTTGCCTCCTTTTCGATTAAAGTAAACATGCGTGTGATTCTTTTAAAACGGTAGGTCGTCATCCGATACTTCGATTGGTCCACTACTATTTGCAAAAGGATCTTCATCTACACGTGTATAATTTTGCTGATTCATTGGTTGGTTTTGCTGATATGTCGGATATGAGTTTTGCTGCTGTCCACCGCCGCCAAATGATGGTGTTTGTCCACCTTGGCTTCGGTCACCAGAGCTACTACGTGGTTCTAGGAACTGAACGCTGTCTGCAACAACATCCGTCGTATAAACACGTTTCCCATCTTGTCCTTCATAACTACCCGTTTGAATACGCCCTTCAACACCTGCTAAACTTCCTTTTTTCAAAAAGTTAGCTGTGTTTTCAGCTTGCTTTCTCCAAACGACACAGTTGATAAAATCAGCTTCTCTTTCGCCTTGCTGGTTGGAGAATGTGCGATTTACAGCTAGTGTAAATCTTGCCATTGCAACACCACTTGGCGTGTAGCGAAGTTCCGGATCTTTTGTTAGTCTTCCAACTAATACGACACGGTTAATCATCAGTATTTAACCTCCCTCGTTCAGCTTTGTTAGTCATTTTTATTTTTTTGCTTTAACTTTAATATCGTCGATACGAACAGCAATGTGACGGATAATGTCTTCATTGATGTTAGCTAAACGTGTATACTCATCGATTGCTTTTGAATCAGCGTTTACTTTAACGATTTGGTAGAAACCTTCACGTAAGTCATTGATTTCGTAAGCTAAGCGGCGTTTACCCCACTCTTTTGCTTCGATGATTTCTGCACCATTTGAAGTTAAGATTTCTTGGAAACGCTCAACTAAAGCTTTCTTAGCATCTTCTTCAATTGCTGGTTGGATAATGTACATTAATTCGTACTTTCTCATCTATTTACACCTCCCTATGGTCTTTGGCCGACTATGAAAAGCCGACAAGGAGCAAGTAATTATATTACTCACATCAATGAATTGTACCATATAATAATCTATGTATCAAGAACAGAGTGTTATATTAAGTTAATTCATGTATATTTATTATATTGGAGGGATTATTCATGGAAAACTATGAACAGGAAGATATCTTATCTGTCATTGAAATTGATTTAAAAAAAGTGGCTTGGTCAAGCTTAATTATGACTTTTTCATTTTCCATTATTGGAATGATCATTTATATTTCCTTGTACGGTAGCTTTCAAATAACTTTTTCATTCGTGGATTTACTATTATTCTTCTTCGGATATGTACTACTTATTATTTTGCATGAATGTTTTCATCTAGTCGGGTTTTGGTTCTTTGGAAAAGTTCCCTGGAGTAGCATGAACTACGGAGTAAATCTTAAAATGGGGATTGCATATGCAACTACTTCTATTCCTTTGCCTAATAGAGCTATGAAAAAAGCATTACTACTACCTTTTTGGACAACTGGTGTACTCCCAGTAATCATTGGGTACTCCATCCAATCACCTATGCTTGTACTTTTAGGGGCTTGGCTGATTGCTGGTGCAGCAGGAGATTTTGCAATGTATAAAGATTTAAGAAAATACCCGCCCAACATATTAATAAAGGATGATCCCGTTAAACCAAAATTATACGTTATGAAATAATATGAAAAAACATCAGGTTCGCAAAATTGCAAATCTGATGTTTTTATATATTGGCATTGTTAACAATCATATTTTACCTGTCGAAAAACCGCTTGCTTTTCGCGGACGAACTGCCAAGCCACCTTGTGGCAAACTCAGGATTTGTTCCTATAAGCTCGTTCCGGGGTCTTGGCGACTCGTTTTTTCGAAGGAGTCGCATGGATTTCGTCACAAAATATATGTTTCTAAAAAACAACAGCCTAATTTAACAGGATTTATACATTAAAACGGAACAACATAACGTCGCCATCTTGTACAATGTATTCTTTTCCTTCTAATCGAACCTTACCCGCTTCTTTTGCAGCTGTCATAGATCCAGTAGCAACTAAATCATCATATGCAACTGTTTCTGCTCGGATAAATCCTTTTTCAAAATCAGAGTGAATTACTCCTGCACATTGAGGTGCTTTCATCCCTTTACGGAATGTCCAAGCTCTTACTTCTTGTACACCAGCTGTAAAGTAAGTAGCAAGTCCAAGTAATGAATAAGAAGCTTTAATAAGTTGATCTAATCCAGACTCTTCTATTCCTAATTCTTCTAAGAACATCTGTTTTTCTTCATCTTCAAGTGCAGCCATTTCTTCTTCGATTTTCGCACAAACAACAATTACTTGTGCCCCTTCTTCTGTAGCAAATGCACGTACTTTTTGTACATATTCATTTTCTTCCGAAGCCATAATATCATCTTCCGACACATTCGCAACGTAAAGCATTGGTTTTACTGTTAATAAATGAAGGCCTTTTACTACACGTAACTCTTCTTCTGTAAAGTCGACAGAACGACCAGATTTACCCTCTTCAAAAGCTTCTTTTAAACGAGTAAGAATAGGTTCTTCTACCATTGCATCTTTATCTTTTTGTTTAGCCATTTTTACTACACGTGCTAAACGTTTATCTACGCTTTCCAAATCGGCTAAGATTAACTCTAGATTAATTACTTCAATATCAGAAATTGGATCTACTTTACCAGATACATGTGTAATATTTTCATCATTAAAGCATCGTACTACTTGGCATATTGCATCTACTTCTCGAATATGAGCTAAGAACTTGTTTCCAAGACCTTCTCCTTTACTTGCACCTTCTACAATTCCTGCAATATCTGTAAATTCAAATGCAGTTGGAACTGTTTTCTTTGGTACTACTAACTCAGTTAATTTATCTAAACGAGCGTCAGGAACTTCTACTATTCCGACGTTTGGATCAATTGTAGCGAACGGGTAGTTTGCAGCAAGTGCACCCGCTTTTGTTATTGCATTAAATAATGTGGATTTCCCTACATTTGGTAATCCTACAATCCCTGCCGTTAAAGCCATATATGTCACAACCCTTCAATTTTTTAAAGCATTTTCTTTCTATATAACCTGTTCATTATATTGATTTTACGTATAAAAGTCTATCCTTGCTCAGGATTTGCTTGAACTAATAGCCTTTTCATCTTCTTTTCAAATTCATTTCTAGGAATCATTACACTATGCTGACACCCCTCGCATTTTATACGAATGTCGGCTCCCATACGAATAATTTTCCATGCATTCGTGCCACATGGATGCTGTTTTTTCATTTCAACGATATCATTTAGTTGAAATTGCTTGCTTCCCACTTCACTCACCTACTTATTATTTACTTTGGTAAACAACCATCTTCGGATATGGAATTTCAATACCATTTTTCTCTAAGAACTCTTTCAAATCTCTACGAATATTCCTCGCTACCCCATGTTGTTGCATTGGCTTTGTTTCCGCCACTACTCGCAAAATTATTTCAGATGCAGCCAAGGTTTGCACTCCAAGTAAAACGGGATCCTTTACAAGTTCTTCATATTTAATTGATAAATCTTTCAAATATCCTTCTATTAGTTTTTCAACTACTGGGATATCCGATTCATAAGAGACACTAACATCGATTAAAGCGAGCGAATTATGAATGGAGTAATTAATAACCTCCGCAATATTCCCATTTGGAATGATATGAAGTTCTCCTGTGTAACTCTTCACTTTTGTCGTGCGAAGTCCTATTTCCTCCACTGCTCCTATAGCCTGCCCAATTTGTACTTGATCCCCTACAGCAAACTGATCTTCAAAGACAATGAAGAAACCGGTAATTACATCTTTTACTAAGCTTTGCGCTCCAAAACCAACTGCCAACCCTAAAATACCAGCACCGGCTAATAGACCAGCTACATTTATACCAAGCGTTGATAAGATAGTTATAATAGCTGTGAAGTACACAACGTATGTCAAAATATTTTGTATCAATTTCAAAAGTGTATTTTGTCTTCTCTCTGAATATGCTAACGGGCTTCTTTGCCTCATTAAAAAGACTTTTTCGATTACCCGCCCACCAACTTTTACAAGAATCCCTGTAAGTAATAAAATAACGACTATTTTTAGAGAAGTCTTTCCTAATGCTATCCAAGTATCTTCGTTAAAAAAGAATTTTTGTATTCCTTCTAATATTTTGTTCATAGATTCCTTATCACCCTCACTGAATAAATAATTTCACAGATGCATATACTATGCTAAAAAGAAAGCGAGCTTATGTATGAATACTCAAGCTACTACAGTTCAACCTACATCTACTATCTATTATAAAGAAACAGGTGTTATTTGGCGATTAAGTAACTTTTTTTTAGAGCAAATTCCTTTTGATCATCCCAATCTTGTTTTTTGTTGTATTGGAACAGATCGCTCTACTGGAGACGCGCTTGGACCAATGACAGGTTCTTTTTTAACTCAACTCGTTTCTTTTCCATTCGAAATTGTCGGTACTTTAGACACGCCGTTGCACGCTTTAAATCTGGAGGAAACAACAAAAGCACTTCTTAATTCTCCAGAAAAGCCTTATATTATTGCCATTGATGCATGTTTAGGAAATGCTAACAATATTGGACAAATTATTGTACACCCTGGCCCGCTTTATCCAGGTAAAGCAGTTAAAAAAGAGTTACCTCCAATTGGGGAAGTATCTATTAAAGCAATTGTTAATATTGGTGGTTTTATGGAGTATAACGTGTTGCAAAGTACACGTCTCAATTTAACATTCGAAATGGGGAAAGTAATTTCGCGTTCACTTCTCTTAGCTTGGCATCGCTACAATTTAAAAGTTATAAATAATCGCAACAGCGATACCTACAACAACTAAACTTGGTAAAAGATTAGCAACTCTAATTTTCGTTAAGCCCAATAAGTTTAATCCAATTGCTATAATCATAATTCCACCAGTAGCTGTCATTTCTTGCAGAAACAATTCAAGTGCAGCTTCTGGTATTAACTTTGTAATTTGTGTTGCAAATAGGGCTATCAAACCTTGATAAATAAATACTGGAATCGCTGACAATAAAACACCTATCCCTAAAGTTGCAGCAAGTATAATAGAAGTGAATCCATCTATTATTCCTTTACTAATTAACAACTCATGATCATTTTGAAGGCCGCCATTTAGTGCTCCTATTACTCCCATTGCTCCAATAACAAATATTAGTGTTCCTGTAACAAACCCTTGAGCAAGGCTACCACCTTGCTTTTTAGTGTCAAACTTACTTTCTACAAATTGACCTAGCCTATTTAGCCATTTATCCAGATCAATCCATTCTCCAATTACTCCTCCAAATACGAGACAAACAATAACTAGTACAAAATTTTTACTTTCTATTCCCATTTGAATTCCTAATACTATTACTGCAATACCAATTGCGTACATAACAGTTTGTTTCATGTTCTCTGGGATCCCTTTTAAAAGTCTCCCAATAATCGATCCGACTACTATTAATATTGCATTCACAAGTGTACCTAACAATACCATCTCTATTCCTCATTCCAATTGTAAAAATACAACCTATTCCTAGGAACCCTAGAAATAGGTTGGTTTAATCTTCTAATAATTTTAAAATTCTCTCCAAATCATCATTAGAGTAAAATTCAATTTCAATTTTACCTTTATTTTTTTCTTTATTTTTAGTAATAGAGACGGCTGTGCCAAATAAATCTCTTAATTCAGACTCTTTTTCAATTGTAAAAATATCTTTTTCTTCTTTTTTTGTTTCACGTGGAACATTTTCGTTTAATCGTTGGACTAAGGCCTCTAGTTGACGGACATTTAAATTTTCTTTAATTGTTTTTTGCATAATTAAAGGAATTGTTTTTTTCTTTTTTAATCCAAGTAACGCCTTTCCATGTCCCATGGATAAAACTCCATTAGAAACTGCTTTTTTAACAACTTCTGGTAAAGTCAGTAACCGAAGATGATTAGCAATATGTGGACGACTCTTTCCTAATCTAAATGCAAGCTGCTCTTGTGTTAAATTTAAATGTTCCATTAAATTTTGATATGCTTCTGCTTCTTCAATTGGTGTTAAATCTTCCCGTTGTAAATTTTCTAAAATAGCCAATTCCATCATTTGCTGATCATTAAATTCACGAATGACAGCAGGAATTAGATCCAAACTAACCTTTTGAGAGGCTCTAAACCTTCTCTCACCAACTACTATTTCATATTTCGAACCCTTTTTTCGAACAATAATAGGCTGTAATACCCCGTGTTCTTTAATAGATTCGGAAAGGTCTTTCATCGCCTCTTCATCAAAAATCTTTCTCGGTTGAAAAGGGTTTGGTTTAATATCGGTTAAACTAATTTGTTCCACTTTCTCTTCTTGTACCGAATCTTCCCCTGGAAAAAGTGCATTAATACCTTTTCCTAATCCTTTAGCCATTACGAATCACTTCCCTTGCTAGTTCTAAGTATACTTCGGCTCCTCTAGACTTCGGATCGTAAATAATAATTGGTTCACCATGACTTGGTGCTTCACTTAGACGAACATTTCTCGGAATAATTGTTTTATACACTTTATCTTGGAAATATTTTTTTACTTCATCGATTACTTGAATGCCTAAATTAGTTCGAGCATCAAACATTGTTAATAAAACTCCATCAATTTCAAGGTTCTTATTTAAGTGTTTTTGAACAAGGCGAACAGTACTTAATAGTTGGCTTAAACCTTCTAAAGCATAGAATTCACATTGCACTGGAATAATGATCGCATCTGAAGCTGTTAGTGAATTAATCGTTAATAAGCCAAGTGACGGGGGACAATCAATAATAATATAATCGTACTGACTTTGAACTTCTTGTAATGCTTTTTTTAAACGAACTTCACGTGAAATTGTAGAAACTAGCTCTATTTCTGCGCCTGCTAACGAAATGGTAGCTGGAACAATATATAAGTTTTCTACTTTTGTCTCTTGAATAGTTTCTATTACACTTACATCATCTATTAAAACATCATAAATACATTGGTTTACATCACCTTTATTTACCCCTACACCACTAGAAGCATTTCCTTGTGGATCTATATCAACAAGCAATACTTTCTTCCCTAAGTATGCAAGGCAGGCACTTAAGTTAACGGATGTAGTTGTCTTGCCTACACCCCCTTTTTGGTTGGCTATTGCAATAATTCTTCCCACTCTTGCACCTACTTTCATCAAAATTTATTAACTCTATTCCATTCTATCAAACTTTACAGAAAAATGAATGTTATTATTGTTACAAAAAAAAACTCTTACAAAAACATGTAAGAGTTTCATTAAAATATAATATTATGATTTCTTTTTAGGTATTCTTACGGTAATTTGATAGAATTCTTCCGTATCTTCTTCTTCAGTCTTAATATTTATTCCACTTTTCGTTACCATAGATAAAGATTGCTTTATAGTATTTAATGCAATTCTTACATCCTTACTAACTGCTTTTCTTTTTGGTTTTACTAATTTCTTTTCATCTTTAGTTGGAGGGTTTAATATCTCCTCCACTTTATCTTCTAACTGTTTTACATTCCAGTGATACTCTATGGACATATTCATCAACTTTATTTGTGCTTCTTTTTCCTTAATTTGCATTAGTGCACGTGCATGTCTTTCTGACAGCTGTTTTTTCATAATTGAATCCTGGACTTCTTCAGGTAATTTTAACAACCGCAGTTTATTCGCAACAGTCGATTGCCCTTTACCAAGTCGTTGAGCTAACGCTTCTTGCGTTAGTTCGTGTAGTTTTAATAACTTTTGATAAGCAACTGCCTCTTCGATAGCTGTTAACTCTTCCCGTTGTAAATTTTCAATTAATGCAATAGAAGCTGTTTCTTTATCACTCAAATTACGAATTATTGCTGGTACTTCCGTCCATTTTAGTTTAGTCATCGCACGGAAACGACGTTCTCCAGCAATTATCTCGTATTTTTCATCGTCCATTTTACGAATGACGATAGGTTGAATTACACCATGCGTATGAATAGTGCGTGCAAGTTCTTCTATTTTTGCATCATCAAAAACAGTTCTCGGTTGATATCTATTAGGCACTATTTTTTCAATCGCCACATTAACTACTTCTTCTAAATGATTTTGTGTAGTCTCCACAATATCATCTTGTCCTTGCTTTTCAGAACTTCCGAAAAAACGTGAAAAAGGACTTTTCATCTAACAAGCACCACCTTTTAGAAACTCTTTATACTTCATATTCACGATAAAGAAGACAATACTATAATGTTTCACGTGGAACGTTCCTCATTAAATAATAGGTGTTTTATTTGGAATACCTGGTTTTCGAGGGTATCTTTTCGGTGTGCTTTTTGTTTTAGAAAAGACATATAACGTTCTTTCACTGTTTTCAATAGGTAAAAGAAAAGAATATTCTGCACTTTTTTCAGAACCTAAAATATTTAGTGCTTTTTTAGCATCTTTTAACTCATCTGAAGCGCTAGCAGCTTTCATTGCTATGAATCTTCCTCCTACTTTTACTAGAGGAACACATAGTTCAGCTAAAACAGAAAGTCTTGCTACAGCCCTTGCAGTTACAATATCATATTGTTCTCTATAATCTTTATTTTGTCCAAAATCTTCTGCACGAGAATGAACAAAATGTACATCAGTTAATTGTAATTCTTTGCTCAAATGGGTTAAAAATTGAATTCTCTTATTCAATGAATCAACTATCGTAACTTTTAAATTTGGAAAACATATTTTCAATGGAATACTTGGAAAACCAGCTCCTGCTCCAACATCACATACGGAGAAAGAGCCAGTAAAATCCTCATAAAAAGAAGCACTAATTGAATCGAAAAAATGTTTTAAATAGACAGAAGCTTCATCAGTAATTGCGGTCAAATTCATTTTTTCGTTCCATTCAACTAATAGTTCAAAGTATTTTTTAAATTGTTGCAACTGTGTACCAGTTAGGTCAATTCCTTTTTCATGAAGGGCTTGTTTAAATTGTTCTTCGTTCATGTAGTTCTCCTCATCATTTTAGACTATCCAGTAATTTTAGCTATTTTTCCTTGTTCAATATAAATAAGTAGAATAGAGATATCCGCTGGATTTACTCCTGAAATACGTGATGCTTGTGCAATCGACAACGGACGTACTTCCATTAATTTCTGTTTCGCTTCCGTTGCAATTCCAGAGATCGCATTATAATCAATTTGATCAGGAATTTTTTTGTCTTCCATTTTTTTAAGTTTTTCTACTTGCTGAAGAGATTTTTCAATATACCCTTCATATTTTACTTGAATTTCAATTTGTTCCTTCTCTTCAATCGTTAACTCTACATCAGAAGGAGCTAGTTGAACAACTAAATCGTAGTTCATTTCTGTACGTTTAAGCAGGTCTGCAGCACGAATTCCATCTTTTAATTCGCTACCTTCCACACTTCGAATTAGTGCTTGTGTTGCTTCATTTGGTTTTATCATGAAAGAACGAAGACGTTTTAATTCATCTTCAATTCGTTGTTTTTTCTCTAAAAATCTTTCATAACGTTCTTGTGGAACAAGCCCTATTTCATACCCTACCTCGAGAAGGCGTAAATCAGCATTATCGTGACGTAATAACAAACGATATTCTGCACGGGAAGTCAATAAACGGTATGGTTCATTTGTTCCTTTTGTTACTAGATCATCAATTAATACTCCAATGTACGCATCAGATCTACTTAATACTTTTTCTTCTTTTTTGAGTACTCGTAACGCTGCGTTTATACCTGCCATTAATCCTTGACCAGCAGCCTCTTCATATCCAGAAGTTCCGTTAATTTGTCCTGCTGTATAAAGATTTTTAACTTTTTTCGTTTCAAGAGTTGGCCAAAGTTGCGTTGGAACCATTGCATCATACTCGATTGCATAACCAGCTCGCATCATCTCTGCTTTTTCAAGACCTGGAACAGAAGCAATCAGACGACGTTGTACGTGCTCTGGAAGACTAGTTGAAAGTCCTTGAACGTATACTTCTCTTGTGTTTCTTCCTTCTGGTTCTAGGAAGATTTGATGGCGAGGTTTATCACTAAAACGCACTATTTTATCTTCGATGGAAGGACAGTATCTTGGTCCAGTTCCTTTAATCATACCTGAATACATAGGAGATAGGTGTAAATTTTCGTTAATAATTTGATGAGTTGTTTCCGTTGTATATGTTAACCAACATGGTAATTGATCCATGATAAACTCAGTTGTTTCAAAACTGAATGCTCTTGGAACATCATCTCCAGGTTGGATTTCTGTTTTACTATAATCCACTGTTTTACTATTAACACGTGGAGGAGTACCTGTTTTAAATCGCACTAGGTCAAATCCTAAGTTTCGAATACTATCTGCTAATTTAATCGATGGTTGTTGATTATTTGGACCACTTGAATACTTCAGGTCTCCAATAATAATTTCCCCGCGTAAGAATGTACCTGTTGTAATGACTACAGCATCAGCTCTATATATAGCCCCTACTTGTGTAACGAGGCCTA
Source organism: Psychrobacillus sp. FSL H8-0484 (assembly GCF_038005325.1). Lineage (NCBI taxonomy): Bacteria > Bacillati > Bacillota > Bacilli > Caryophanales > Bacillaceae > Psychrobacillus > Psychrobacillus sp. FSL H8-0484. Next base: position 4,133,244 of record NZ_JBBOSZ010000001.1, read on the forward strand.
CAATTTTTTCGTCTTCAACAATTAATTCTTCTACTACAGCTTGATGGATTGTTAAGTTTTCTTGCTCTTCTAACAAACGCTTCATTTCATGTTGATATAATACTTTATCTGCTTGCGCACGAAGTGCTCGAACAGCAGGACCTTTCCCTGTGTTCAGCATTCTCATTTGAATATGTGTTTTATCAATTACTTTCCCCATGGCACCGCCTAATGCGTCAATTTCACGCACAACAATTCCTTTTGCTGGCCCTCCGATGGATGGATTACATGGCATAAATGCAATCATATCAAGATTAATTGTCAAAACAAGCGTTTTTGCGCCCATTTTAGCTGATGCTAGTGCCGCTTCCACTCCTGCATGTCCTGCTCCAACAACAATCACATCGAACTTGCCTGCTTCAAAGTTTGGCATGTTCGTAACTTCCTCTCATTTTTTATTTTCCTAAACAAAATTGTGAAAATAACTGATCAATTAAGCTTTCTTCTATTGTATCTCCAATAATTTCACCTAATATTTCCCAAGTTCTAGTCACATCTATTTGAATCATGTCGACTGGCACTCCGATATATGCTGCTTCTATAGCATCCGTTATTGTTGCTTTCGCTAAATGCAATAACGATATATGGCGTGCATTTGAAACATAGGTTAAATCGGATGCTTCAATGGAACCTTCAAAGAATAAAGATGCAATTGCTTCTTCTAATTCGTCGACTCCTTCTTCTAGTAGTAATGAAGTCGTGACTAATCGTTTATCTCCGGATAATTGTTTTACTTCGTCAAAATCCAATTTATTTGGTAAATCAGTTTTATTAATAATAACAATGTAATCCATACCTTCGATTGCTTCAAACAGTCTTCGGTCTTCTTCCGTCAGCTGCTCTGCGTTATTTAATACAAGTAGAATCAGATCTGCTTCTTTTAATACCTGTCGTGACTTCTCGACTCCAATCCGTTCTACAATGTCCTCAGTTTCGCGAATTCCAGCTGTATCCACTAATTTTAATGGAACTCCACGTACATTTACATATTCTTCTATAATATCTCTTGTAGTTCCTGCTATATCTGTAACAATTGCTTTATTTTCTTGAATTAAACTATTTAATAGAGATGATTTTCCTACATTAGGTCTTCCAATTATTGCAGTGGAAAGGCCTTCTCTCAGTATTTTCCCTTGAGATGAAGTAAGTAATAATTTTTCAATTTCTTCCCTCACCCAAGAACCTTTCTCTATCATAAGTGGGATGGTCATTTCTTCTACATCATCGTACTCTGGATAATCAATATTCACTTCAACTTGCGCTAATGTCTCAAGTAGTGCCTGCCTCAAAGTTTTAATAAGTCTAGATAATCGGCCATCCATTTGCCCTAAAGCAACATTCATCGCTTTATCTGTTTTTGCTCTTATTAAATCCATAACTGCTTCAGCTTGTGATAAATCAATTCTTCCATTTAGAAATGCACGTTTTGTAAACTCCCCAGGTTCTGCAAGTCGCGCACCATTTATTAATACTAGTTGTAGAACACGATTAACTGATACAAGTCCACCATGACAATTTATCTCTACTACATCTTCTCTAGTAAAAGTTTTTGGTCCTTTCATTAAGGATAGCATTACTTCTTCTACTACTTCATTAGATCTGGGATCCACTAAATGTCCATAGTGTATCGTGTGAGAAGCTTGGTTAAATAAATCTTTTCCATTTGGTGACTGAAAAACTTTGTTTGCTATTGCTACTGCACTAGTTCCACTAAGTCTTACTATTGCAATTGCCCCTTCTCCAAGAGGAGTAGAAATAGCAGCTATTGTATCAAATTCCACAAGTGTCCACCTCCTTACAATTTTTTAGTTATCCACATGTGTATAACTAAAACGAACATGACTATCTAACATATAACAATAACATAAATTATATAAAATCAGAAGTATAGAAGCTTTTATTTATCTGAACAAAAAGTAGCAGCTACTTAACGATCATTCTTAAAAGTAAGAAACGGATTTCAGCTAATAAATAGCTAAAATCCGTTTACTTTATTTTATTGATTCAATAACTAAATAACGATTTGGATCTGTACCTACCGAGTATGTTTCAATATCCACGCGAACAGACAATGCATTATGAATTATCTTTCTTTCAAAAGAAGACATTGGTTCAAACTCTACTTTATTACCAGTACGGACAGCCTTGTCCGCCATTCTTTCAGCAAGTTGTTCTAATGATTCTTGTCTACGCTCACGGTAATTTCCAACATCCAACTTAATAATAATAAATGAATGAGAAAACTTATTCGCGACTAGCTGAGATAAATTTTCTAACGCATTCAATGTTTGTCCACGCTTTCCAATTAGTAGAGCTGCTTTCTCGCTATTTAAGTGAAGGTGGATAAACTTCCCTTCTTTTTTCTCAGTTATTACTAAATCATCAATTTTCATCTCTTTAGCTATTTCATTAATATATTGAATGGTTTCTTTTACAGCTAAGTCATTTGTGTTCTTAAGATGATCTGCTTTCTCTACTGAAAGTAGTGGTGTTGATTCTACTTCGACTACTTTTTCTAAATCGTTCATCTCATCTACTTCTACTCTTTGAACTTCTTGTTCCTCGGAAGCTACATCGACTATTTCTTCTTTCTCTAAAACAGTTACTTCAACAACTGCAGGTTTTACTCCAAATCCCAGAAAACCTTTTTTACCTTTTTCCACTACTGTAATTGACACATCTTCTCTCGAAACTCCAAGCTTTTCTAGTGCAATATTTATAGCTTCTTCTTTTGTAGGTGCAGTTTGCGTAATCTGATTCATTTTTTTGCCCCTCCCGATTTAACAGGTTCTGTTTTTCGCTTGTTCCAAGGTTTATAAATGAATAAATTTTGAATAATAGAGATAATATTTCCGATAACCCAATATAATGTTAGTGCTGAAGGTAAAGCAATACCAAATCCCATAATCATAAACGGCATAATATACATCATTATTTTCATTTGCGGATTATCCATTGCTGGACCTGTACGTAAAACGATAAATTGCATAACCCCTGCTAGAATTGCTAAGAAAATACTTGGTTCCGCTAATGTAAGGCCTAAGAAATCACCCAAGTTAATTTCTGGTGTGTTATTCATTCGACTAATTGCATGGTAGAAGCCGATTAATATTGGCATTTGAATAAAAACAGGTAAACATCCAGCAGCTGGATTAATTCCTCTTTCTTTAAATAGTGCCATCATTTCTTGCTGATATTTTTGCTGCGTTGCGCTGTCTTTAGAACTGTATTTTTCTTTAAGTTTTTTTAGTTCTGGCTGAACTTCCTGCATATTTTTAGAACTTTTTGTTTGCTTAATCATTAATGGTAGAATTGCTAATCGAATAATAATTGTTACCATTATAATTCCTAATCCATACGTGCCTAATAAACCTTTAAAATAAGTAATAGCTGAGACTAACGGCCAAACAATATATTCATTCCAAAAGCCTTTTGAATTAGAGTAGATTGGCTCATTAAATTCATTACATCCAGCAAGTAAAGCGGTTGTAACTATTAGTAAAAGTACTAATGATAATCTCTTTTTCAACCTTCTTTCCCCCTATTATAACTAATATATCTAGTTTTAATCTTACCACTTCAAATAAAGACTTCACACTAGCTTTTCTTTTTCATTACTTTTGCAATCTTAAATACATGCTCAAGACTTTTCTTTGTTTCATGAAAGTCTAACTTGGCCGCCGGATTTCTGGCGATAATAATATAATCCTTATTTGTATATACATAATCATTTAATTCTAAAAAAGTTTGACGTATATACCGTTTAATGCGATTACGAACTACTGCGTTACCAACTTTCTTGCTAACAGATAGCCCAACTCGGAAAAAGTCTTCTTCATTATCTAAGCAATAAACAACAAATTGTCTATTAGCAAATGATTTCCCTCTTTTAAAGATCGTTTGAAACTCTGCGTTCTTTTTTATCCGTTGTTTCTTGTTCATCCATTCACCTGCTCCAACTAATCGTTGTATTAAAAGAAAAAAAAGACCACTGAAATGGTCAGTGGACTTATGCTGATAATACTTTTCTTCCTTTTGCACGACGTGCTGCTAATACGCGGCGACCGTTTTTTGTACTCATACGTGCGCGGAAACCGTGATTTTTTGCACGTTTACGGCTATTTGGTTGGAATGTACGTTTCATCTATATGACACCTCCTGAGTTGATCATCTTAAAATGTTCCTTAGACAGTCTCCGATATTATATATAAATTAGTACGCTTTTGTCAATTTTTTTTTTAAATCCTCCCTTTGGAACAGCACTCTACTTTATCCACAAAAAATATCTTCATTACTTTTTTACCTGTGTATAAAAAAATAGCACACAAAAATTATCCACATAGCTTATGAACATGTTTTAAACATACTCATACACTGTGGACAACTTGAGTTGTTAATAATTTAATTATTGTGGATAACCTTAAAAACGCTTGTAATTACAACGGTTTTTTGATACGATGTTTGTGTTTTACTTTTTCAAACGAAATTCCCTGTTTTTCTTTATCCACAACTGTTAGTAATCTGTGGATAAGTTTTTCCACTTACGTTTATAATATTTATCCACAGCTAGTGGATTTGTGTATATGTCCTTATAATTTATACATATTAATTATTTTAAAGGCTTCGACCAATATTAAAACATCGTCTGATGTATTTGGAGGAGAAACAGAAATAGATAAGAAATTTTTTCTTATCAATCTGTAAAAAAGGAGATAAGATTA
>NZ_JBBOSZ010000002.1:0-160436 GCF_038005325.1 Psychrobacillus sp. FSL H8-0484
ATAATATCAGAGAACTAATTTTTGATTTGTGGATAGGGGTTTTCTTGTTAAACTACCATGAAAATTAGTTTCTTCAAGAAAAGAAAAATGACAATACTTAAGAAGACCCCTACTTAATCGTTAAAAAAAGAGGAGAGCATAAATAAGTCTATGGATTACGGAAGACTGGATTAAGGTCAGTATCAGTATTGACACTTCCTAAACATTTTCATTCTCTGTGGAGCAGCACTGATTTTGTGCTACATGGATGGCTAACGGGTGCTTTAGTCAAGATCATAGGGTTGTTTAGGCAGCTCTTTTTTCTTATTGAACTAACGCAGCAGGTTAGTTGAAGAACGAGGTATTTTCGGAAATGTGTCGAATAATAATTAATAATTCAATTCAAATTTTTGGGGGGAGTTAAGTTGCAGAAAATAATTACTTTATTATTTACTATAATGCTTTTAACAGCTTGTTCAGAGACTACGAACAATGACTATAAATTTAGTGGAGAAAGTGAAAAATGGGAAGCTGAATATTTCTATAAAGGAACAGAAAAATGGGGGGAAAAAGACGGAACAAAAACTTATTCAAACCAAGATAACTATGAATTTGTATTAAAATATAAAGGTTCTTTAGAAGAGTTGTCTTCAATACAAAAACTTGAATACTCTTATGAAACAAATCATAGTGGTGGGAAAAAAACTGAGCAGTTCACAGAACCCCCGCAAACGGTAATATTTTCGACTTCAGGTGCTTCAAAAGGTGGGGCAAAGGTAAGTGAAGACGAAGTTATAAAAGTAAATGTAAAATGGAATGACTTTGAAGAGTCCTTTGAACTGAATAATACTAGTAAGTAACTCTGTTGAACTCCCACATTCTCTGTGGTGCAGCATTTTTTTTGTGCTGCATGGATGGCTAACGGGTGCTTTAGTTAAAGATCATGGGGTTGCTTAGGTTACCTAAAAGGAGGGGATAACTTGTATTTATATCACATGTTCATTGAAAATGATAGTGACCCAAGTATAAGTCCACAAAGGGTTTTAAAAGAAGGATTAAATCAAAAGACGGCAACCAAATGGTATTCTAATAGCTTTAATCTATTTCCAGATTTAACAAACCGTTTTAGACCAGCAAATTCACCAAAATGGATTGATTTTAAAGTTGCTTTCAGAGCAGACTTGGAAGTGTTTGAAAATCCTTACTATCGATTTCCAGTGTTTAGTGATAAAATTTTAGTTTTTAACCGAGATATATCAAGTGATTTATTTGCTTATAAGGAAGATATATATGATGGTGGCAAAGGACGTTTTGTTGAAGGATTACCTTCAAAGGAAGATTTAATGAAAAATTATTGGGCAAGTATTAACACTCTCGAAGAATTTTTAAAGAATAAGCCTTTTAATAATCCTGAACTTTATATTTTTGAACAAGTTCCTGCACAGTTAATTGACTATATAGAGTAAATTCTTATTCAACTAACGGGTGCTTTAGTTGAATATTCGCTTTCCGAAATAATTAATCTTTTTTAAAATCAAGGTGTTTTCTGCTATACTAAGTTTAATTATTAATGTTTTAGCAAAAGTCAGTGGAAGCACCACTAAACAAAAGGGAATACCTTTGTTTAGTGGTGCTTTTTGTTTTCAAAATTAGAAAGAAAGTTGGTCTACTATGGAACAGTTATTTAATATTATGCTATTATTTTTTGCCACTCTATTAATGATTTCAGCACTTAACAAAAGTAACGAACAACAATCAATTGGAATATGGGTAGGAATGTTTCCAGTCTACTTATGTATCTTAATTCTTACTGTAGTTGGTGTTTTTGTTCCATCGGCGCAACACTTGTTTAATGGTGTAAAAGACGCTTTTATTTTATGCTTCTTGTATGGAGCTGGACTATTCGGATTAACCGATTTCTTAAAAAATAGAAAGTTTAATAATGTTGAGGAGAAAAATGTATGAAGAATTATGAAAGAGAGTACTTAATTAAGGAATTACTTCAATATCATGTGGGTAAAGGACCGCGTGGGGAAAACCTACAAGATATGGACTATTTTTCACTAAGAAGCTTATTAGCAACAAAGAGAGCAGCAAGAGGATAATATGTGGAAGAGGTTACAGTTGAATCAAGGAATACCCAATTTCAATTGGTTTAGAATGAAAAAAGCTTTGAATGTAAGTGAACAAATACAACGTGATGGAAGAGTGGATCTGCTCAAGTGGATAGCTCTCATAACGATGATTATTGATCACATCGGTATCGTATTTTTTCCAGATGAAGCTATATATCGTGTTATTGGTCGCATTGCATTTCCTATTTTCATCATTTTACTTGCGGAAGGAGCAGTTCGGACAAGGAATAAGAAAGCTCATTTGATAAGACTATGGGTATTTGCATGTATTAGCCAGATTCCTTATCTACTCCTAATAGATCCTTACGTATTGAATGTAATATTTACAATGGCAATAGCGGTAACTTGTATTCGATTACCGTATCTTATACCAGTAGTATTTATTGGTTTAATGATAATTCCAGTTGATTATAGTTGGTATGGAGTAGGGTTAGCGTTAATTTATTATTACTTACGGAAGTGGCCAGGGATTGCATGTATCCTTGCAGTTAATTTAACCTTCCTCTATGCGATTCAAATAGGTTCATTCATTCAATTTTGGGCAGTCATAGGATTAGTATTGCCGCTTATAATACGTAAAGTATCTTTTCGAATACCGAACACATCTAAATATTTCTTTTACTGGTTTTATCCAGTACATCTAGCGATTCTATTTATCATTTCAAAGGTGTATTAATCAAAGGGCTTGATATCAACTCTAGTGTTTAAAAATACTCCAATATAATATGTAATTGGATTATTTTAAATAGCAAAAAAAGCGTTAACTTTTTTTGCTATTCCATTAAAATAATCTTCAAATTCTAAGATTTAGTGTACGTTATTAAGTATTTTAAGTGCTTGTGTTATAGTATTTTCAATTTTTTCGTCAGTTACACCAATCATGCTGTTTGCTGCATTGTAAAGTCGATGCTTTAGGAAAGGGTCCTTCTCTTTTACAGCATATTTACAAATTTCAAGTAACTCGTCGGGTAGTGTACTAAAACCAGACATCATTGCATAAGTAATAGGCTCAATAATTCCCACTTCACCACAAAGAACTTCTCCTTCTTCACCATTTTTGTCTATTAAGTTATGTGTGAGATATTCCATGACATTTTCAGGATGTGCTATTGGATCATAGCGTCTAAGGATATTCCGATAACTACCAACGGTTTTTATTATTTCACGATACGCGTACCCCGGATCTTCGGGATATTCAGATAATAATGGTTTTGTCGCCAATTGTGAAAGGACCAGCCAAGGAAATATATTCGAAATTAACTTACCCTCTTCAGGACTTTCGTTCAGCGTTTCTTTAGGGATATTAACTAGCCCTGTTTTGTCGAAGTATAATGCTCCATTGAAATCATTTCGGATTTTCTCAATACGTGGTGGGTTGTTGGCTAACCGCACAATGAGTTCATACAATGGAAATTTGTCCTCTGAGCTTAATCGATCAAAAACATTGGCCGCAATTAAGTCGCTATAAGGAAGCCTTTCACATAAATTTAATACATGTTCAATTGCTTCATCATACCCCATTTTTTTGACCTCTCTGAACAAAGCTTCAACTGCCGATGCTGCGAGAAGTTCGGGTGATTTTGGGGCTATATAACGGTTCAGTTCTTTATCGACAAACCAGTCGATATGCCCTTGATGACGAAGGCGCTCAATTCGGATCTCACCCAAGATAGATTCAGCTTTCTCATAAGTAACAAAACCTCGACCATAAGAAACCATTACCTCCAAAGGTGATTTTAAATCTTGACGCATGGAAACATTCACTAACTTTACCATGTCATCTATAAATGTAATGTCACTACTAAATCCTTCTAAAACTCTATTGAGAGAATAGAATGGGAGAAAACTTGAAATTACTATCTGGGTATCTTCTTTTCTTTCGCTCGGAAGTTGCGATAAAATCATACGAATGATTCGCGGGGTGCGAAGCTCCCTGCTATATTTTGCGCCTTTTTGGAAATCAATGGACCACTGCTCCATTAAATAGTTACGTGCATTTTCAAACTCATCATCGTTCAAATTATCAACTTCTAATTTCAATGACTTTTTTCCAAATAAAGTCTTACCTTGGCGCCCGGAGATCTGAGACATTAGATTAAAATTACTACTATCACAGCCGATAACCAATGAAAATGATTTGCTGGAAGAACAGAAATCGATAAGTTCATTTATTTCCTTAATAATCTTGTCCTCATAATGACGAACTCCATCAACAATCAGTACAGTTTTTCCATCGCTACGCGGATTGCCAACAATACCATTTAGAAACCACTGTCGAACTTCATCTGTTGAAGTAGCTGAGAAGAAATGTTTAGTAAAGTGGTTAGCTAAGTATTGAAAAATGCCATATGGACAATCCTCAACATTGATATATATAGGAACAAATGGAGTATTTTTTAGGTAACAAAATTCATACAACACGTTGGTCTTCCCAACAAGTGGGGCACCCGTTAGAGCTATTACTGGATTATTACCAACATAGTCGATTAACTTCTCAGTACTTTTCCTAGGCAAATGTAAAGATTCAGAAATAGGTAGTGAAAGGGTATCAAGACTACCAATATGATTACTAATACTTTTTTGATTAAAGTCATCAATCACATGCTTCCAAATTAAAGGGTCTTTCCCTAATAATATTTGAATAGCTTCGTCTTTTTTACTTGCTGCAATTTCAAGTACCTGAGTAAATAGCATCTCTAATTGTTCAATGTCAGGATTGGTGATAGCTATTGGTCGGCCCGAAATAGTTTCATAAAACAGAGTTTCTTTACCGTTAGAAACAATTACCAAAGGTGGCATTTGTTCTAGTAGACGCGCATAACTCAGACCTTGTTTACGATCATCGTCAGTAAGAGTAATCGTTGGTTTTTTCAATTCTAATACAGCTAGGTTTCTTTCCTTATGTTTAATTAAAATATCCAAACGAGGTCTTCTAATACTTGGCTTCACTTCGACATTTTCATGCCCTAATTTCACAGTAAAAATCACTTGGTGAGTTATTTCTAAACGAGAAAAGTTTGGAAATATACTTTCAATGGCTTTATGGGCCTTTGCTTCAAAAGTAGCTTCATTCATTTAATTCCCTCCGTTCTATCATCTAAAGTAATATTACCATTAATTTCTTTATTATTAAGACGTTATAGTAGATTAAACGTCACTATTTTCTAGTCAAAGTCATATGTTTTCTTCTAGTATCTTAACAAATCTATGGGAAAATAGAAAAGTAAGGAAGATGTAGATAGAGTACAATAACATAAATAATACACCTCGATAGTCCATATTATGCACCTTATCCCGACCAAATCACTCTTTTCCGTTCCTGGTTGCTGCTCCGCTATCCGGAAGTTACTACGCATATCCATTGCACCAACCTTCCTTATCCCACTTGTTTTAAACCTGGTACCCCCGATATTAATTTGGAAACCAAAGGTTTCTCCCAAGCCAACCTTGCCCCAAAGCAAACGCGAAGGTCAAACCCACCCCCATTCGACAAATACATAGATTCGAACAAATACATTAATTCGAATTAATACATAGATTCGAATTTCTAACTTCGATAGAATAAAAGAATTCGAGGAAACCCAAAGATCAAAACCATGAAAAGAAGTGGATAAGGAGGGGAGAGAAACACGTCAGAACGGGACATAAGGCTACCCAAGTGGACTATCGAGGTGTATAATTATTGGAAAAGGAGTGTTTGTTATGAGCAAAGATACAATGGTTGCAACCGTTGGTTTTAGTCGCAAAGATACCCTCACCCTCTTTTGGTTATTTGAAACACAAACGTCTGCAAGGTACCCAAAAGAATTGACCGATGCTTTTTTAGTGCAGTTCCCAGGGCATCCGATCGGGTACGATTATGTCGCACGCATTGCTAAACAATTAGAGCAAGCTGGCCATCTTTCCATGTCTTTAATGGATGGCAAAAAGTATTATGTATCCACCTCTTCTGGTTCGGAGCAGCTCCGTCTTTACGAAGAACAATATTACCAACGATTCTTTGAAGTAACGCTTGTCATTGATCGTATGTATTATTACCTTACCAAAATCGGACCAGCTCCAGAGAACCCAACTGCTCCACTTGATGAAGCATTTCGTCCTTTCCTTGCCAAACTGCTGTCGGTCAAAGATGTAATTCGATACGTTGCGCTCAAACTCAGTCAAACACGTCCTTCTTTCTACATGGCACAAGTTGCTGATCAACTAGATGATTTGTTTGGATGGTCTCCATCTAACGGATATTTATATCTCATTGCACGCGAAATGGAAGAAACAGGACTTCTTATTGGACACTGGCCAGATGAACGGCGAACCGTTCGTCATTTAAAAGGGACAGATGAAGGACAGATGTTTTTCCAAACCGTTGAAGAATCTTTTGCAGAACGTTTAAAAGATGTTCGCTCTCATTTACATGCTATTCTTTCTTTTTTACAAGGTTCAGCAAAACCCCAGTGATTATTTGCGTCCCTTTCTACATTCACCTAAACTAGATATAAACCTACTAGTTAGAAAGGAGCTAATTACGATGCAACCTAAAATTACTGGACTTACATCACTCGACGCTGCTGTACTTATGGAGAAAGCAATTCTACTAAACGGCATGATTTTACATGGTACTGCAGAGCAAAAAGCTTATGCGAAAGAGGAGTTTCCAAAACTTTCTTCCGTTATACGCAAACACATTAACCTAGAAGCACAAGAAATAGCAAAACGTGAGCTGGCATTAGAACACGACTTTGATAATTTGGATATGCTACCTAACGTATTTTGAGAAGCCACTACGGCTTCTTTTTTTCATTGCCAAACCCCGCTCATTTCGTTATGATAAGTTCATATCTTTTATTTGTTTTTTATTATTCCACCCACGCGGGAGGAACGTTTTAACAATAAACACTTACGTTTGTTTAAGCACTTTTTTGAAAGAGTGAAACAGGTTTTTTCTGTTCATTCCTTGAAAAAAGTGCTTATTTTTTTGCACTAATTTTAGGGAAAGGAGATGATATGAATGTTCACAGCACTGTATGAACAATTTGGTTGGGTTTTACTAGTTGTTGGCGCAGCTATATTATGGGTGATTTTTAAATTCATTCGTAATGCCTTAGTTAAAGTAACAAGTCTGATATTTGCGATTTACGGTATTCTCCGTTTCGCATCATTACTGAACTTGTTCTAAACCATTTTTAAGGAGGAATAACAGATGACAATTCATTTATTGTACGGAGCAGAACCCTTTTTAATAAGGGAACATAGGAACGCTATTTTAGAGGGAGTAGATCCATTTACTATCTCCTGGTTAGATATGCGTGAAACAACTCTTCAATCAGCTATCGAAGAAGCACGAACAATGGACTTATTTGGAGATACCAAGACGCTTATCCTTCGGGATTGCTACTTTCTATCAACGGAAGTGTCCAAATCCAAATTGCAACATGATTTAGATATGCTACTGGGATATATCGATTCTCCGAATCCTTCCACAACGCTAATTTTGATTGTATCGCATGAAAAATTGGATAAACGGAAAAAAGTAGTGAAATCTCTACTAAAGGTAGCAAATACCTTTGAAGCAAAACCACTTCGTTATGTTCAATCGTTTATTCAAGACCGATTCAAGTTGGAAGGGAAAACTATCTCCAAAGATGCGCTCTTCCAAATGGAGCAGCAATTAGGATATGACCTATTTTTACTTCATAACGAAATCCAAAAATTAGGCCTAGCATATCCTGATGCAAATCAAATCGAAGCATGGATGCTTGAAGAAGTAATGTCTCGAACATTAGAGAGTGATGTTTTCAAATTAATTGAACGCATTATACGTAAGCAAGCATCTGCACTAACGATCTTAGAAGATTTATTTCGACTAGGTGAAGATGCAATTAAAATCAATCTATTAATTGCTCGACAGTTCCGTATGATTGCACAGGTAAAAGCAGCTCAAGCAATTGGTCAAAAACCTTCCAGTATAATTAAAGCAAATCCTTTTGTGATTAATATTGCTGAAGAACAAGCTGATCTATACTCAACCGAGGAAGTTCAATCTCGATTGATTGAATGTGCAGAATTAGATGTTTCCATGAAACGCGGTCTTGTCGATAAACAAATCGCTCTGGAAACCGCGATTATTAAATGGATTTAATCCAAAACTTTTTTACGGAGAATAATATCCTTAGGAGAAACGAATAGGAATAAACACAATGATCTTGCCAGTTCCCAATTGGAACTAGTAAGGTCATTTATTTTATTCACTAAACAGATAAAAAAATGGAAGGCGAGCTGACATTATGCAGTTGCAGTTATTCGAAATAAATGATTATAAACAACACAAGAAATACGTTAATGGCGTATTAAAATCAAAAAAGGAAATTATTGAAATTGCTAAGAGTGAAGGAAAAACAAAGATTTATAGAGTATTATCGTTTGACGGTGGGACACAATCAAGCCATTTTCTTGAAGCTCACTTCCGTAATGAGATCGAATATGATTATGTAGTTTTTTCCGATGCAGGCGTATCTCTATAAAAAAGTATGCACATAAATCCTAAATCAATTTCTTTTCCTTAAAATCAATAATATCTAAGTAATTTTTACTGCACTTAATTATTTTGATGATTTGTACATAAATATTTAACTAAAACACACAGAGATTTTATCTTCGATACCCCAAACATACATATAAGTCATTTCATAAACTCAATCCTAGATAAAAATAATTAAAGTTATAAGTCTTTATATATACCGGAATAAAATTCTACCAATAATAACTTCCCTAAAAAATCTATCTGTGGAATAATAAACCTATAAAGGTGTAAAGGGGTGGTTTTATGGCGTATTTAGAAAAGCGTTTTCCTTTAATAATGCATGCTGCTATTCCTGTACGTTTAAACGAGGAATTAAGGAGTAAAGTTAACATAATTTTAGATAGATACACATCGATCCTATCAAACGTTATTAAACAAATGGGAAGAAATATAAATGACTATATATTTTTTGCTCCACATGATTTAGCCATTATATTAACTAAAGATCAATTGATATTTACATTATGTAAAAATAATAAATCTCTTTTTTTGACGGGATTATATTGTTTTGAACTTGATTTCGAAGTTGACGAAACGGTATTAAATCAAATTCTAAAAAATCAATTCAATTTCCATGATTTTATACATTTCAAATTTAGCAAACAAATATTAGAATTAAGCGGTTCAGAATTGGACGAATATTTATTAAAACAAGTTTTGGAATTTGAAGAAATGGAAGCCGAAATAATTAGGAGAGGAAAGTCTATTATGGATGTTAGACCTAAAGTGTTTTCTAATACCGATGTAAGGATTAAGGAAAAATATTGTTTTGTATTAATGCCATTTAAAGATGAATTAACAGAAGTGTATGAGGATTGTATTAAGTTAGCTTTAAATGAAGTAGATTATCAGTGTGAGAGAGCAGATGATATTTTTCACAATACATCTATAATAGAAGTTATTTGGACCAAAATTTGCAGTGCAGAAATAATTATAGCTGATTTAACAGATAAAAATCCTAATGTTTTTTATGAAGTAGGGATTGCCCATACTCTTGGAAAAGAAGTAATTCTATTAACTCAAAATTCAGAGGATGTTCCTTTTGATTTAAGACATTTAAGATATATCCATTATTCAAATACAGGTAGAGGCTTATCCTCTTTAAAAGACAATCTAATTACTACCATTAAGTCCATTAACGCTGATGGTATGGAATATGTAGAACATCAATAAAAATGAACGCCATCTCTTCTTCAGTGATGGCGTTACATTTTCTAATAAGTATAATTTGAAAACTTATCTTCTTCTGTTATACCTTTCTATAAAAACATTCTTTTTTTTACTGAAATCTAGATAAAAATTCTTCTTCATAAAATTTTCTTACAGCCAAATCAACTTCACGAAGACTTATTTCATATAACTCTTTATTTTGAATTTCTAAGACTTCTTCAACAGATTGATACAAATTTAACCCCTTGATTTTATTTAAATAATCATTATATGAAACATTAGAAACTTCGTTAAAATCAAAAATCTTTTCAAAAAAATAACTTATCTTAGTTCTGATGATTTGATGGTCTAAGTCTAAATCTAAATTCGTTTTTAGACTAGTATATAAAATAGTTAAATATCTGAAAGGTACTTCTCCTCGAATATAGGGTACAAATTCAAGTGAAGACATAGTGAATAAAATGTTCATTCCTTGAGACAAATAACCTATTCGAGAAATGAAAAATATTTCGCTTGCGGGAGCATTTCTATTTCCCATATATTCCGAGTCTACAAAACTTAAAAATCTATCTTTTAAAGATAGATTCTAACCCCATCGTCATCCCAACCAAATAGTATCCAATCTTTTACTGGATCTTTTAAGTAACTTCAATATCCTCAAAAGTATTTATTTTAGTAAAGTAATCCTCGAGACTCGATACATCTTCAAATAAAGAAACGAAAAATTGTTCTGCAGCTTTTGTAACCATTTCAATAGGAATTTCTGTACGGATTGGTAAGGTAAAAAAGTCATGTGAACATATCTCAAATAATTCCAATGAGTCTCTTATAATGCTTAATCGTATCTACGCATTTAAAAAAAAACGATTAAGACTTTAATTGAAATTGGAAATTTATCTGAAACTCCCCTGGAGGAACAAAAGAAACGAAAAAAACAAGGCTTTATGGCGTGAACAATGGGCATTCAAAACATTCTCATGGGTTATCCAAAACGAAAACATTACAGAACCATGCATAATTTGTTCTACTGAATACTGAACAGTGCGAATATTAAACGACATTAATAGAATGCGTTAATATATATCTTATCTTGACGGAAAAAGAACAATACTAGTACTTAACAGTTGAATGAGAATATGGTATAGTTACCGTATATTCTCATTCATGCATTTAATTATCTCACCCATGCGGGAGAGACGTTTTATCAAAAACACTTTGTTTTACAGTGTTCATCTGTCTTTTGACAGTTTGACGTTGTATTCAAAGTGTTTTTTTGCGTGCTTTTGAATACACAAAACTTTTTTAAGGAGTGTTACGTTATGCGTATCGATTCATATAACAACAAGCAAGAGGGATTCAAATCAACTGCAATTGAAAATTTTCGTGCTACTAGAGAAATGAGAAAGCAAGTTCGACTAGAAGCAAAAGAGTATTACAAACAAGCAAAAGATAATGAAGAAACTGTTTCGTGGAAAACTATATTTATGACAGCAGGAATGTTTGCTGTAGTCCTTAGTTTTTTCGCTCTTCTAACATTTTCTTTATCTTTCCTAAGCATTTTCAGCTAAGAATACTTTTGCTCAACTGTACTAACAACAAAAAGGACCTTAATTTAGAATTAAGGTCCTTTTTCATTTTATCCAAGAGGTGATTCATGATGAATTTATTTGCTAATTCCTTTACCTATCCAGTAGGTTCTAAAAAAAAGACCAAAATCGCTGCTCCTATTGCAGCTCCACTAACTACGGAGGATCTTGTAATGGATTCAGAAGTAGATGCTCCTTTTTTCCGTTCCTTAGAAAAAGAAGGCATTTATTTAAACCAAGAACAACTGCAAGCTGTTCGTTCCTTAGAAGGACCGCATCTTTTAGTTGCAGGAGCTGGTGCAGGTAAAACAAGAGTATTAACCGCTCGTGCCAGCTATATCTTAACTTATCAGAAAGAAGTAGAGCCCAATCAAATATTGTTGCTTACCTTTACAAAAAAGGCGGCCAACGAAATGATTGAACGCATGAAAAAGATGCCCCATTTGTCTGAGGAAACAGTAGATAAGATAGACTCAGGTACTTTTCATTCCTTTCTATTACGATTGCTAAGAGAAAACGGATATAGACAGCGTATTCTATCAAGCGACAGATACCGTCAAATAATCCTAAAAGACATTTTAAAATCCTTGAAACTACATGAACTCTATGCTGCTGAAACCGTATTAGCTACTATTTCCCATTGGAAAAGCCAAATGATGCAACCAGATCATATTGAGCTATCCAATCGTACAGAAAAAGAGTTAGCCGCTTGTTACTTAGCATACGAAGAATGGAAACAAGAGAACGACTATCTAGATTTTGATGATATCTTATTAGAAACCTACGACTTGTTCCTAAAGGCTCCTGGTTATGCAGCTGCTTTACGGGATCAGTACCGGTACATTAGCATTGACGAGTTTCAGGATACGAACAGGATTCAAGATGCCATTATGAAAATACTTACACATGATACATCCAACGTCATCTTTGTTGGAGACCCAGATCAGTTAATTTATTCGTTTAATTCCTGCTCCAACGATTTTATTTTAAATTTACAGGATTTTTATCCTACACTAAAAACAATTACACTTACCACGAATTATCGGTCGAATCAACTAATTGTAGGTGCAGCGAATAAAGTGATTTCCTTCAATAAAAATCGTATCGATAAATCATCAGATGTGATCGGAGAGGTGGAAGATGCTATCTGGTATAGCCGTCCTGCAGACACAGAAGAAGAAGCATCGTGGATTACCAGTCATCTAATGGAGGAACAAAAGCGACGTGTATTAAATGATTTTGCTATACTTTATCGCACGCATAGTACCTCCCGTGCAATTGTAGACGAACTTGTTTATAAAGAAATACCGTTTATCATCTATGGAAATGATACTCTTTTCTATGAAAATGGTTTTATTGTGCCACTGTTGGCTCATTTACGATTACTCGTTAATGAAGATGACTTAGAAGCAATTGCTGAGATGGCACCTACTTGTTATGTATCACGCGATGTAGCTTATCAAAATGCAAAGGATTATGCAGAATTAAATCCGGACAAACCAGCCATCTTCTCTTTACTGCAATTACAAGTTTCTGAATTTCAGAAAAGACAAATTGTTAATCGATTATCTTTATTGAAACAATTGAAAACAAAGAAACCAAGAGAAGTGATACAGCATTTACGGAAAGCATTTTACAATAAGCATGTTGAGGCGAGAGAGCGAGAAGTAGATACTATGCAAAAAGAGTATGTACAAGAGATTTTGAACGAATTTGAAGCATCCTCGAAACGATTTGATACCACTCATGAATATATTTTGTTTATTGATCGAATCATTTCCATATATCATGGGATGGAGGAATTACGAAAAGACCCAAATGCTGAAGCAGTTCAACTTATGAGCATCCATCAAGCAAAGGGACTCGAATTTCCAACAGTATTTTTGATTGGCGCATCCGAAGGGATAATGCCACATGCAAGTGCTACTAATGCAGACCAACAAAAAGATCGCGTTACTGGCACAACTAGTTTAGAGGCTATAGAAGAAGAGCGTAGACTACTCTATGTAGGAATGACTCGTGCCGAGAATGAACTATTTATTAGTTCTCCTAGACGTTATCATGATAAAGAAGTTGATACCTGTCACTTCTTGCTACAAACTTATTCTTAAAGTATAAATGTTCCTAGTGAAGCACTCTTTTCCCCAGGGGATAAGAGTGCTTTTTTTTTCGAAAGGAGATTTACTTTAAAATATTCATATGGAAAACTCAATATATCCTTAACTTGTAAACAGAAAATAAAGTTGTTCAAAAACTAAACTAAAGGGACTATACTTAAACTTATTTTTGTATTTATATATCTAGCAGCAATAATGGTTCCTAATACAAGTTTTGAATTATAAAAAACTTCAATACATAGTCCAGTTTGATGTTAAACATGAGGATCATCATATTTATTTATATCATAACAATTTGACTGGATAGATTAAATAAAGTTTTCGAGTAGCGTTTACTGCTCGTTTTTTTTTTTTGACATTTACTCTTATAATTCTACTAAAAATCGTATAGAATGCTTTAAAACTATTATTAAGGAGGAAATTATGTGAAGAAAATTTATGAAAAACTACGAACAGCAGAAGGGTGGACTAAGTTAAATATACTTTTTAGATTATTAATCTTTATATTATTTATCACTACTATCGGGCAGCTTTTCTTTGAAAAAGAAGTGACACTATGGGAAGTTGTCAAAAATGGA
This sequence comes from Psychrobacillus sp. FSL H8-0484, assembly GCF_038005325.1. Taxonomy (NCBI): domain Bacteria; kingdom Bacillati; phylum Bacillota; class Bacilli; order Caryophanales; family Bacillaceae; genus Psychrobacillus; species Psychrobacillus sp. FSL H8-0484. The sequence goes on from NZ_JBBOSZ010000002.1 coordinate 14,143, forward strand.
TTTTCGGGAACATATGTAATAGGGCAATATATTATTTATGGATTTTATGTTATTGCCAAAATGCTTGTAATTATCGTACCAACAATCGGTGCAGCGTTACTTATTCGATTGATTAACTATAAAGACACTTTGAGTGTTAAAGCATACAGAATAGCAAGTACAGGAGGAATTTTCACCGCCGTTGTTATTTGGGTTGTTCTTTTATTCGTAGGTTATATTTATAAAATAACGATTGAAGAAAATTATCTATTCTTCGATGCACTTAATAATTGGGAAGCAATTTTCCAACTGTACGAGTATATGTTGCCAGCACTTGCACTGACTTTCATTGATAATACTTTTACCGAAATTAGAAGTGCTAAGAAAATTAAACAACGAAAAAAATTATCACAAGTTGTCGAAAACGAGATTGTTGAAATTTTCTCTGAAGGTAATTTAACAACAGCAGAACAGCTTCACTTATTGAGAAATTTAAAAAAGCAAACCAATAAACATCTCAAAAATAAACATTAATTCTATACTAGCCAATATAAGATAATACAATTCTTGTTCTTTAAAAATAAAGTTGTTCCTTTTTGTGCTGTTCAACTGCTATGGTTGAAATCAAAAATAAAATTGTATTAATATATATAACTTTTGTGATACCAATCAATAAGGTCCTTTATACAAAGTGGTTTCGTTACATTTTGTACGACTTTATTATTTTTGTATGACTTAATTTTCAGTTCACACAACTAACTAATGTCCTTCTGGTAGGGAATCCTGAACTTGTATTTTCAAATAAATCTAAAACTGATATATTACCCTCGATTTTTTGCTCAACCCACATGGTTCAGTTAAGATAAAAGAACCAACATAGTAAGTAGGAAAGCACACAGAAAAATATACAAATAATAGCCCCCCTTTCAGATGGCATTAAAATACTTAAAAATTAAGGAGAGATTTCGAATGTTAGAAAAATATCCTAGAGCTAAAAAAATTGTAGATGATCTAAATTATCATGAATACTTAGCAGATACTAAATGGATTCAAATGACTCCTGAAGAAGCTGCTATAAATTTAGCAAAGTTAATTTTAGTGAATGAATCACTCATTTCTAGTTCTATACCATTAAAACGTATGGCACAAAAACAAGTAGATAATGATTATAACGAAATAGGTAACAGCCTCCATGTATTTGCAAAAGAAGAAGGCCGTTCGCAAGTAGGATTAACAAATGAAGATGTGACAAAACTATTTGCACACATTGAACTTGGTGGTTCACGATATTCTCAACAGTCATTACACTAATTGTGAATATCACTGTTGAGGCAGTATGAAACGAAAGAAAATTAATATACAACTAAAGACAAGAGAAGAATCTAATCTGCAAGTTAAAGAATAGGTTCTTCTCTTTTTTTATTGATATTCTTATTACTTCGTGTATTATAATGGGTTTACTAAAGTATACAATTTGTCCTATTATTACATATAGTCAAAAATAGTAAAATTTCATTTATTAGTATACCAATTTATTATAAATATCGGATGATACTTATTAAATATAGAAGGAGATGACATTTTGGAAAAAACAACAGACAGGCTTAAAGTTGGTATAAGGATACGCAAAATACGCAAAGATAAGAAAATGACCTTAGAAGAGTTATCTAAAGGTATTTGTTCTGTGGGAACAATGTCAAATATTGAGAACGGTTTATCCAATATTAGAGAAGAGACTCTCATTCTTTTAGCGAATAAATTAAACGTTTCTATAAATGAATTTTTCCCCAAAAAAACAGAGGAAGAAGTACGCTTTTGGGATATGTTAGAAATCATAAAACATATGCTAGCATATGATCGTGGAGCGGATGCTCTCGATAAAATTCATGATATTAGACAAAAATATAAGGTGCTTTTAAACAATAGCTCATCTCTAAGAAAACAAATCAAATATACTGAAGCATTGGCATACAAATCATTAGGTAATGAGTTAAGTATGTCATCCTCACTGGAAGAAATACTTGATTTCCCTGCACAGAATCAGAGTGATATCTTGATTCGAAGTAAAACTTATCATTTACTAGGAGAATTATATGTAAAAAGAAATAGTTTTCATATGGCAATAGAAAAATTTAAAGCGGCTGCTAATGAGTTACAATCATATAATTTAGATATACCATGGAGGATTAATTACAATCTATGCGTTTTGTACATGTACCAACATGAATATAATAAATCATCTATTTACTTATCACTTATTAAACAAAAGAATACCCGACTTATTTACGTAAAAGCTTTACTAAAATTACTTACTAATGATTATGAAGCAGGTATGCAACTATTAGATGTAATCCGCTTGGAATTATTAGATAAAAATGACTTAGAATTATTAATTAAAGTATCCATTGCTTCTTTATATTTTGCTAGTTTTTCACATTCACACTATCTAGATCGTATTGATGGTAGTAAATCTTATATGGAAAATGAATTATTAAACACAAAGTTTATAAACGAAAAAGAGATTAAATTAATGGTGCTAAAATTACAATTTCACATTGCAACAAATATTCATTACAAAAATAAACAATCAACACAATATCTATCAATTCTTTATGAATTTGAAAACAAATATAATTATCATGAAACCCATCACGTTACCTTGTTATTAGATGCAATCAACACTAAATCATTAACAAAAGATCCTAAAAAATATGAAGATAAGTTAATGTTAGCTAAACAAATAATGGAGAAAAAAGAAATTTTCAATAACCATTATTTTATGATTTTATACGAAATGGCTTTACTTAATAACGAGACAAATACATTTTCTTTTAAAGCTATCGAACATTGGCGAAATTATTCATCTATCGACTTTCTTGATTTAATTCAATTTGAAAACTTTTTCCCAGAAGTAGTCGAATTATAGAATAGCTAAATTTATAATGTAATGCTAATATTCACTTTTCTAAGTGTAGAAAGTGATACCAAAACATGGTATACTAAATGCAAATAATGTAACTATTCGAATGCGAAGCACGCATCTCTCTATTGAGGGATGTGTGCTTTTTTGTTTTAACCCGTAAAGCATAATAAAATGATGAAGAGAGGTAATTTATGCCATGTATAAAAAGTTGACCGCTATTACACTCAGCACATTACTCTTATCAAGTTGTAGTGAATCCTTTACTGCACCAGATTACACCAATGCCCCATCAATAGAAGTAAATAAAGAGGTGAATGCTCTACAAGTTCCAGAATCAAAAGCTGTCATTGACGGTGTAGTAGTTGAAGTATTAGATGGAAATCAATTTAAAGTACAAGTAGGTGAAAATGCACTATTGCGAGGATTAGGACTTTCTCCAAACCAAATTATATTAGTTCGGTTAGCACTCACTCAGGCACCAGACCGGGTGGATGGCCAACCATTTGGTGAAGAAGCTTATGTCTTTGTGAAAAATATATTAGAAGGAAAAGAAGTTGAATTAGAGTTAGATTTAGACAATCTTGCAATAGAATCAGATTCCCTTTCTGCATTTGCATATGTAAATGGTAAAAGAGTACAAGATTTATTACTTGAGAATGGCTTTTCTATGCTTTTAAACAATCCTAATTCTTCTTTTTTACACATTTCTGATTTACGCTCATTAGAAGATCATGCAGCTCTAAACGGCAAAGGAATTTGGTCTATTCCCGAATACGCAGACTTAGAAACTGGCTTTAATCAACTAGCAATTAAAACGAGTGGAATGAGTAAGGAATTTATAACATCAGTCAGCCAAGAATTAGGTAAGGAAAGTCAACGAATCATAAATGATTTGAATTCTGAAATTGAAAAATAAGAGTTATCCCACTAGCCACTGGTAAAAAAATATATTCAATAGAATAGAACTTTTTGCAATAAAAGATGAAATTACAGGAGGAATTATTCATGACACAAATAGTCATAATCGATAAACATCAAATTTTCCGTGAAGGTTTAAAAGCTTTATTAACTAGAAATGGCACAATAGAAGTAGTTGGAGAGGGAAACAAAGTATCAGATCTCTTTCCACTAAACAAGAAATACAGACCTGATATTTTGTTAGTCGATATAGATCAACATTTTTCTGAATTTACTTCTATAGTTAAAACTTTTTCCTCAATATATCCAGATACCAAAGTCATTGCTTTAACTTATTCAGAAAACGATGCATATGTGTTGGATTGCATTAATGCTGGAGTAAGTGGCTATTTATTAAAAAATATGGAACCCGATAAGATTATATATGCTATTCAGAAAGTGATTGAAGGTTACGCTTATTTTGGTCCAACAGCTACTAAGAAACTTATTAAAGAGTACCGAAAAATGAATGATAATGTGATTACAAATAAATTTATCCAAACAAATCTTCATCCCCCTAGAAAAATATTATCAAAAAGAGAATGTCAAATTTTGCAGTTATTAACCGATGGCAAAAGTAATCGTGATATTAGTACTGACTTGTTTATTTCAGAAAAGACAGTAAAAAATCATGTTTCAAATGTATTGCTAAAACTAGCGGTAAATGATCGTACACAAGCGGTTTTAAAGGGGATTAAAAATAGTTGGGTAGAACTTCGTTGATGCTGTTTTTCTCAGCTTCAAGTGTCACACTTATAGAGGAAGTAAAATCGCAAAAGAGGTTGCAAAGAATAACAATACATTTCACTCATTATTTTAGTATTCGAATCGATCGGGGGATTTTCATTGTTTCCTAAGTATATATTTAGCACAACCAGGTTTCTATTAATAATAGGGGTAATATTATTTGGAGCAGGGACCTATTATTTTTTCGATAACACAGGACATTCTATTTGGATGTTTGGAATACTTACAAGCATGTTTAGTACTTCTTATTGGTTTCTCTTTAGGTTTATTGGAATCATCGATAGAACAGCTAAATTAGAAGAAATAGAGCACCATTTATTAAATGGTCATGAAATAGTAATTAACAAACCGACCAATTGGAGCAAAACTAAACCAATTGATCGGACCAGTGAACAAAAGATAGCAGCCCTTCGATATTACAAACTCGTACTAAAACGAATTAGAGATTTAACCTTTGCTATTTCCTTATTTGCAACTGGGACAATTATTATGAATTATTCGTCATTCATTGAATTCATTCAAAAATAGCAACAATAAAGACAACTATGACAATACAGTAGGGGGGGATAGTTTGAATGACTATGACAGTACAAGTTATATTAGCCAATCTTATACTATCAGGAATAGTTTCATTAGCTTACTATATTGCAAATCCACTAAAAACCAAATGAATTCGAAAATTACATATTAAGAGAGGGAGATATCTTGATGATAAATCAATTAGAAAAAAGAAAAAATTGGAGGTATTTTAATTCATGGCATTAAATGAATTAAAAAAAGAAGATTTTTATTTTGTAAAAGAAGTAGCACTCCGTGGCACGACACCATCTAAAATAAATATGTTTTTGATTGGTGCAACCATATATAGTTTCTTAACAATAGCTGTTTCAACATATGCAGTAATACTAAGGAACTAGTATATGCACCTGTTTTATATAAGTTCAATATGGCTCTTCTAATTGCATTTATTGTTCAATTAATACTCGTTATTTTATTTGTAAAGAATAATATTTTACTCAAATTTCAAAAATTGCAGGCATGGATGTTACCAATCGTAGGATTTAAAATGTCGATTGACTTATATGTATTATATTTCTTTTTATGCATCGATCATAATGCGCCTGAAATAATGTCAACTATAGCACTTATTATGCTAATTATCGGACTTGTACTTTTAATTATTTCTATACTCAGAATTATACAAAGTGCAAAAGCTGGGACTTTTAGAAGAGATGGAAAAGGCCTATTTAAAAATCAAAACAATACCAGTTTGTGGTTTTATGTTGGCGGTGTTTCTGTGATTGCCATTCTAAGAAGACTATGTGTTTGCATTTATTTTTGGAATAGTAAAGATAATAATAGACGCTTTTTAATGCTATTTGAAAGTGAATTTTAATACATATATTAAACATTGAGAAATTAAATTGTTCATTTAACAATACGATTGGTTTGCTAACCAGAAAAGAGGACTGTCGAAATGCAGTATTTACTGGAGGGAATTACATGAAGGAAATTAAAGTGATGGCATGGAACATTGAATCGCTAAAGACAAAAGTGAAAAGGCTCGCAATACAGACGATAATACAGAACTCTTTAGCAGATATTTTTGTTTTATCTGAGTTTCCAAATAATCAGGACGGTCTTAATCTATTGGAAAGTTTATCAAAAGATTATAGCTATATTTTACCTACTGGAAAAAAAACGTATAGAAAAAATAAATCCTCCTTCCCTATTGATGTCGGTCAGAAAATTAAAGTTGGATATGTAGTTCCACCTAAAATTGACACTATTATAGAGCCCAAGGAAAGACTCTGGATGATTACAATAGTGCTGATTCGTAAAGGTAATAATATATTACAAGATGTTAAGATTGAGGATGTTAAAGTTGCCCATTCTGAAGGGAAAGAATTAACAATGGATACACCTTATAGATGGTTAGAAATAAAAGGCGTCCTTTGGGGTGAAGATATTTCGATAATAGGGGTTCACATTAAACAATATCCAAAGGGCATGAACTATTGGAACTATCTACAAAGCCATTTACAAATAAGTGGAATAGACCGTAAAGTAATAATTATTGGGGATATGAATGTTTCAACGGAAAAGAATGCTTGTCAGACTGCATTTGAGAATTTGAAAAGTATATCGAATTTAGAAGATCTTGCTGAATTGGATAAAAATATGAGCAGGACATTTAAATGGGGTACTAGAATTGATTATGTGCTTCTATCTAAGACCTTCTTTGATGAAAACGTAGAAGTAGAATACTTATATGATGAAGGTGGCATGGGTTTTTCAAATTCAGACCACGTAAACATTGGTGTCACTATCAAGAGAAACGATTAAAAATTTGTAAAAGGACATAAATGCATGTTCATATATGCGATTGTACATACATTTTTGTCCGAGCTGTACATACTTTTATGTCGTTGTACAAAACAACATTATTATTTCCACACATAAAAATTAACTAAAGGCGATAGAAGAGTTTGAAAATACAAGTTCGCAAAATACTAATTTAACGAACATATAATGATAATCTAATAGTATTGGTTATAATAAGTAAAATGTTGCGTGATAATAAAGTTGTTTAAAAATAATAAAGTTATTTAATTTTTTGAATGAATTTGAGTTGTTCTCTTTTTGTTGTTGATACTCTGCTAAACGATGTAATTACATCGTTTTACACCAGTTTTCGGGAAGTAGAATCTTACTTCTCGGAAGATAAAAAACCTTAGAATCCGACTGGTTATGACTATAGTTTTTTGGGAAGGTAGATTGGTAGTAAAAGTTAGCATGTAAGGAAGAATATTGTTATAATTTGTTTAAAAGATAGGAGATAACTCGGTGGCGAAAAATATATTTACATCCATTAGCGATTTTTCCAAGAACTGTGTTGATTTAGATCCGACTAGACTCGGAACAGCAAGAAGCAGCCGAAATTGGCTTGTTGAAAAAATTGAAAATTTTGAAAACAGAGATGAGTACTTTCCTGAAATTTATAGTAAAGAAAACAATGTCCAAATGGGATCGTTTGCAAGACGAACAAAAATTCGCCCGTTGGATGACATTGATTTTATTATAGTCTTTTCAGCAAACGGAAGTACTTATAACACAAATTCTAATAACGAAATTACTATTTCCGTTCCTGAGACAGCAACTAATTTAAGGCGTTTGACGAATGACAACTATACCTTAAACTCGGTTAAGCTTTTAAATAAGTTAAAAAGCTCTTTACAGAATGTCCCGCAGTATTCAGCGGCAGATATTAAACGTAATCAAGAAGCTACAACACTTAAACTAACTAGCTATGATTGGAATTTTGATATAGTTCCGGCTTTTTTAACGGCTCCTGATAGCTTTCAAAGGACATACTATCTAATCCCCGATGGTTATGGTAAATGGAAAAAAACTGATCCGCGGGTAGATGCTAAAAGAGCAACTGAAATAAATCAAAAGCGGAACGGGAAAGTATTAAGGATTATAAGGCTTATTAAGTATTGGCAAAAAAGACCGGTTGTGCCGGGCATTGGCTCTTACCTGTTAGAGAATTTAGTTTTAAATTACTTTGATACTAACGAGGTATCTCCTACTGACCAGTTGGCTTTAAGCGATGTTTTCTATAATTTAAGCAACAGTATTTATTCTAGCTGTTATGATCCCAAAGGAATACAAGGGGATTTAAATACACTTCCTTTTGAAACCAAACAGAAATTCTCTGAAGCAGCCGCAAAAGCTTATTTATGTGTACAAAATGCTATTGATTTCGTGGCTAAAGATAACCATAAAGCAGCCCACGATGAATGGAAAAAAGTTTTTGGAAGTGATTTCCCTGAATATGGATGAAATTTACATTAATGGAAAACAGAATGAACCTGAATCATTGCGTCTTTTGGCTGCCATGCGTATTCTGTATGGAAGAGCGAAGATCTTACGTTCTTTTAGAGTCTTTATAACAGTATTGCTTCCTATTGTTAGTGTTTTAAGTTTAAAATATTTCTCTAACTTTAAGGAAGAATTAGCATTCATAGCTGGAGTTTGGCTGGTTCTTAACAGGATTTTCTTTATAGAAATTGAAAAAAGCATGGTAAAAGACGCGGCAAAAATTCAGGAAAAATTTGATGTGGATTTATTTCAAATTTCTTGGAATAACCTTTTAGTAGGTGAGAAGATTCCAATTGAGCGGATAATGAGGTTGAATGAAAAGTCACAGGAAAAAGAGGAAAATCTTAAAAATTGGTATCCTGGATTAAAAAGTCCCAATCATTTTTTTAATGTTTTATTGGCTCAAAAAACAAACATTATTTGGGATATAGAACAAAGGAAGTTTTATAAAAATGTATTATACTGGATCCTTATTCTGTATATTTTAATTTTGTTAGGAACTTGCTTCCTAATGAATTTACCTACCCAAACTTTGATAATTTCCTTTTTAGTTCCATCTTTTCCTTTGATCCTGCACTTAATTGAGACAGCTAATGGGCATAAGCAGCGGCATGAATCATTAGAAAAAGTTTTACCGAAAGTGACAGCCGATGTTGAAAATTATTCAAGAACTGGTGATGGCATAGTAAATACCAGCAGGGGTTACCAGGATATTGTGTTTTTAAAACGTTGTGACGTAAACATGGTCCCTGACAAAATTTACTGGTTAAAGAGAAATCTGTTTGACAAAATAGCAAAAGAGACAAATGAAGCTCAGAGCGATATACGATAAACAAAAAACCTCCGGTTCTTAACCGGAGGTTTTTTGTGGCAGTTACGTTTACCAGCCGTATCTGCAATGCTCATGTCAGTGACATTCCAAACAATCACGCGTAGCCGCATTTCAAGAGCCTAGTTCCTTACTCTCTAATTCCTCAATTATGCTTTATAGCGACAAAACTCTGTACCTTCTAGGTTAAGCTAAATGGGTGTTTTCATCCCCCCACACTTCTGTTACAATAAATTTAAGAACTAATGTTCGTTAATATTTTATTTTGCGAACAGTACACTAATTATTATCGCAATTGTTAAATTATTTTATAAGAATCGAGATGACACCCCTATGCTCCTTACACCTGAAGCACAAAACGTGAATAAACTTATAGAAAAGCATTTATCTACAATGCCATTTTACATCCAAGAATATATACGCGCTAAAAAACGCTCAGGGTTATCCCCTAACACGCTTTTGCAATATCTATACAGATACATCCATTTTTTAAATTGGCTGCTTAGAGAAGCGATAGTGGACGTTGAGAGCATAGATAAAATTCCTCTCTCCTCTTTGGAAAATTTAAAAAAGACAGAAGTTGAATTGTATATTGAATATTTAAGAGAAGAAGAAATCCCAGCTGAAAAAAATGCAAAAAAACATCGTGGTGATCAAGTCGTCTTTCTATCAGTTCAATCTCTTAAATCTTTGTTTAATTATTTAACAAAGGAAACGGAAACTACCGATGGCGAATGCTACTTCTACCGTAATGTCATGAGTAAAATTGTATTACTAACAAAAAAAGAAACGGCAAATCGTCGAGCAGAAAAAATAAGTTCTGTTATTTTAAATGAAGAAGAAATCGATGACTTTTTATTTTTTGTTGAAAATGGATATGAACATACATTATCGAATAAACTTTCTCGCCAACGATTCCTTCGTGATAAGGAACGCGATAAAGCCATACTCTCCCTAATGTTAGGTTCCGGGATTCGTGTTAAAGAAGCAACTCAATTGGAATTAAAAAAAATTAATCTAACAAAAAATAAGATTGGAATCACTAGAAAAGGAAATGGCGAAGATACAGTAGGTGTATTAGATTCCGCGATGCAGGATTTAAAAAGATACCTGGATATTCGTAAAGAGCGATACCCTGGTGCAGTGGACTCCCCGTTCTGCTTTATAACGGACTATAAAGGGATTCGACCTTTATCTAGCCGAGCTGTACAAAAATTAGTACATAAATACACTGGTGCTTTTTCTTCAGATAAAGGAATTAGCCCACATAAGTTACGTCATAGTTTTGCTGCAGATTATATTCGTAAAGGCGGAGAATTAATATTATTAAAAGGTCAAATGGGACATAGAAACATAGAGACTACAACTCTTTATACAAATTTATCAAGTAAAGAGAATCAAGTGATATTAGATCGTATGGATGAAAGTCGTCGCTCCCAAAGTGATATCCACAAAGAAACTGAGTGATCAAATATCACTCGGTTTCTTCTAATACTGACCAATCCTCAGCTTGCGAGAGTTCAACCTCAAATTCTTCCAGGAATATCTTTAAGACAACCTCTGCATTATCTGGTCCGCCTATATGACAATCCTCTGGGGAAAGTGCAACAGTAATTGTATCCCATACGTATATTTCTTTTAGCGTTCTTAAGTTTCTTCGGATCTACTCAATCTCTTTTATAAATAACAAATATGCCCATATTCGATTTCGGTCTTTACCGCAAAAAAATCTAAATCCAAGTCTAAGATTAAGGAGCTCCTATTAGTATAATTCATGAGATTTTTTGTGCTTGTTATACGAGATCTACGTCCCAACCAGCCTCAAACATGTTTCTACAAGTAGGGGGTGGACAGTTTAGTTCACGGGATCATTGTCCCACGCACCCGTTAGTGAAATAAGAACCTAATTACCAATCTGGTCCATCATCACTATCAGCCACTTTAAGGTTAAATGCATTAGAATCTAAATTATTCTTTTTAACTATCCCAAAGAAAATTGATTTTACCTCTTCTTGTTCGGATTCAGTAGCGTCTTTATTGTTTAAGATATATTTCACCTGAACATCATCCACAGAATACGTGTTTGGCCATAATTATTTCAATCCACACTCCCTATGTAGGGAGCGACTCTTTAACTTCCTCTTCATATTCATAACCAATAGCAATTTCAATCCACACTCCCTATGTAGGGAGCGACATATGAAGGGACGGTTAAATGGCGATTACTAAAATTTCAATCCACACTCCCTATGTAGGGAGCGACCACCTTGGAAAAATTAAAAGACATTGTAAATCATATTTCAATCCACACTCCCTATGTAGGGAGCGACTAAATTCACAGTATCCCATACAATTACTGCATTATTTCAATCCACACTCCCTATGTAGGGAGCGACCGAACAAAATCAACATAAACAGAGGAACGATTGCAATTTCAATCCACACTCCCTATGTAGGGAGCGACTGATGGAAAAGAGATTTCATTCTCCATCTCAATATTTCAATCCACACTCCCTATGTAGGGAGCGACTGAACAAAAATAATATCGCTCTCATATTTTTCAATTTCAATCCACACTCCCTATGTAGGGAGCGACATATCACTTAATGATGAATTTATTTCATCTAAAATTTCAATCCACACTCCCTATGTAGGGAGCGACAATATGTTTTCCTCCACGGCATCTAGTACACAAATTTCAATCCACACTCCCTATGTAGGGAGCGACAGCTGTGGTATAGAACGGCACAGGGCTTTCTTTATTTCAATCCACACTCCCTATGTAGGGAGCGACGTTGTTTCCAGTGATTCCATTTTCTCCTCCAACTTCTATTTCAATCCACACTCCCTATGTAGGGAGCGACTGCGTTCCCAATTCCTCTTTCTAACATAGATCATTTCAATCCACACTCCCTATGTAGGGAGCGACGGTTGCTTCACCAGACTACTACTTAGATACAATTATTTCAATCCACACTCCCTATGTAGGGAGCGACTTGCTCTTTGGATTTTTGTAGTAAGACCGATGTTATTTCAATCCACACTCCCTATGTAGGGAGCGACAAACCTTAAAGCGCAAGAGAAGCAAGTCCAACTAATTTCAATCCACACTCCCTATGTAGGGAGCGACCTATATAAATGTTGTTCACTGTTGTTTGTTTCGATTTCAATCCACACTCCCTATGTAGGGAGCGACGCGAAGTTGGGTTCGACTGCTTCATACGGTATATATTTCAATCCACACTCCCTATGTAGGGAGCGACTTTTGGTCTTTCGAATTCGTATTCCTTCTTTGTATTTCAATCCACACTCCCTATGTAGGGAGCGACAATAGCCACTTTTTTTTCCTCCTTATCATTTTTTAACTTCAATCCACACTCCCTATGTAGGGAGCGACATCAAGCTTTCACAACACATAAAAGTAATGGTGGATTTCAATCCACACTCCCTATGTAGGGAGCGACGTCTTTTTTGGTCTATTTACTTTAGTACACTAAAATTTCAATCCACACTCCCTATGTAGGGAGCGACTGCTCGACTACTAGAGGTAGAGCTGAATGAGATGCAATTTCAATCCACACTCCCTATGTAGGGAGCGACTACCACTCCTGGTAAACATCTTGAAAAAGTTGATTTATTTCAATCCACACTCCCTATGTAGGGAGCGACCGTTTGTTGTTCTTGTAGATTCAAGCCATTCAATATTTCAATCCACACTCCCTATGTAGGGAGCGACATGCGGCAACTGTGGGCACGTACACCCAGCTACCATTTCAATCCACACTCCCTATGTAGGGAGCGACTTTAATCTTCGTCATATTATTTCCCCTCTTGCTGATTTCAATCCACACTCCCTATGTAGGGAGCGACGTAACACTTTTACCAGGCGATACAGAGCCATCGATTTCAATCCACACTCCCTATGTAGGGAGCGACATCGATTTATAGATTCAGCAGCGTACACATTTATTTCAATCCACACTCCCTATGTAGGGAGCGACCCCCTCGCCGGGTGGCAGGTTCTCACAATGGGTGAATTTCAATCCACACTCCCTATGTAGGGAGCGACGCTATTCAAATCATCCAATGCATTAACTTTGCGATTTCAATCCACACTCCCTATGTAGGGAGCGACGAATACGCAGGGCAATTATTAAAACCCTTTGTTATTTCAATCCACACTCCCTATGTAGGGAGCGACCTCCTTATTAATTTAATCCAACGTGCCAATACACATTTCAATCCACACTCCCTATGTAGGGAGCGACGCTGTTCGTACCATTGAAATGTTATTCGAAACAAATTTCAATCCACACTCCCTATGTAGGGAGCGACGCTTTGTTTAAGAGAGGTGATCGCATGGAAACAGATTTCAATCCACACTCCTATGTAGGGAGCGACGCCATTGTAAAAGTGGATGCTGCCAACTATGAAATTTCAATCCACACTCCCTATGTAGGGAGCGACGATGAAGTCTTTTGGTCTTTCTCACGATACTTCTTATTTCAATCCACACTCCCTATGTAGGGAGCGACTCATAGTATATTGTGATAGATGTCGAAATAGGGCATTTCAATCCACACTCCCTATGTAGGGAGCGACCAAAACTAATTAATCACATGGATGATCTACAAAAAATTTCAATCCACACTCCCTATGTAGGGAGCGACCACAGATCCAGTGTTAAAGAGAAGACATTGGAAATTTCAATCCACACTCCCTATGTAGGGAGCGACTTAACCACCTCCAACAGGTGGTGTAGTACCTGTGTATTTCAATCCACACTCCCTATGTAGGGAGCGACCTCGGTGAAAAATATGATTCTCCTGTTTTAAGAATTTCAATCCACACTCCCTATGTAGGGAGCGACTTTTGGTGGCTGCTGTAAAACATGTGCTGATAAGATTTCAATCCACACTCCCTATGTAGGGAGCGACGTACTCTTAAACTAATGAGGGGGTTACATAAATATTTCAATCCACACTCCCTATGTAGGGAGCGACGCAACCCAGGTAAATTACCAAAAGCACCAGAACCAATTTCAATCCACACTCCCTATGTAGGGAGCGACCCAGAACCAGAACATTGGGATGGTTTATTACCAATTTCAATCCACACTCCCTATGTAGGGAGCGACACCACCTAAAAATCCAAGCGATACGATTATAATTATTTCAATCCACACTCCCTATGTAGGGAGCGACGCGGTTCCAGTCTTAGGGATGCGGTACAAGATCCTGATTTCAATCCACACTCCCTATGTAGGGAGCGACCTTATCAACAAATTTCATTGCTTAACACCAACTAATTTCAATCCACACTCCCTATGTAGGGAGCGACGTAAGCGGTCTTTGGTTGCTGAATTCGCATAACTAATTTCAATCCACACTCCCTATGTAGGGAGCGACAAAAAGGAGTGTTTTGATGGGGCGATTAACCCAAATTTCAATCCACACTCCCTATGTAGGGAGCGACTGTTTTGTTTCAACTTGCCAACGTAAACCAAGTTATTTCAATCCACACTCCCTATGTAGGGAGCGACCATTGTCCCTATTGCGAGCATGGCCATACAAACCTAATTTCAATCCACACTCCCTATGTAGGGAGCGACTAACCAACAGCCCCCATTAATACATCTGTTAATTATTTCAATCCACACTCCCTATGTAGGGAGCGACACTAGCCCCCAGCGCTGCCCGCTATTGATAATCGATTTCAATCCACACTCCCTATGTAGGGAGCGACGATACCTCCGAAAAGGATTAAACCTGCTCCTGCTACTATTTCAATCCACACTCCCTATGTAGGGAGCGACGTAAACTATGCTGATATTTACGCAAAACAAGTAAGATTTCAATCCACACTCCCTATGTAGGGAGCGACCCTGACTATGAGTTTAATGGAAACGAAATGAATGTAATTTCAATCCACACTCCCTATGTAGGGAGCGACGTGAACAAATTGACACCTGTAAATATTTAATGCTATTTCAATCCACACTCCCTATGTAGGGAGCGACACTTTACGCACACTTTTCCCGTCAATTGTAACTATTTCAATCCACACTCCCTATGTAGGGAGCGACAATTTTAAAAATTGGTGCTTCAGGTTCGACATTATTTCAATCCACACTCCCTATGTAGGGAGCGACATCTGCCGTTGGTGCCGCACTTGCCATAGTTGTTATTTCAATCCACACTCCCTATGTAGGGAGCGACTCGAATTGGGTAATTGCGAAGGCGCAAATATATGTATTTCAATCCACACTCCCTATGTAGGGAGCGACATTAGGCTTATCTGGAATATCTAACCACGATACTATTTCAATCCACACTCCCTATGTAGGGAGCGACTTCGTAAAATGTCAATAAAATTTTTAGGAAAAGATTTCAATCCACACTCCCTATGTAGGGAGCGACTGTTTACCCTCATAAGCCGTTTTTGCAAAATCACGATTTCAATCCACACTCCCTATGTAGGGAGCGACCTTGATATCATTGATAATACAATTGCTTCATAATCAATTTCAATCCACACTCCCTATGTAGGGAGCGACTGCGAAAATCAACAAAAAAATATCTATTCGTTAATATTTTCACTAAAAAATATTTTTTATATAATTCTAATAACCTAAACAATACATCTTAAAATAGCTTTAATTCATAAATTCTTGGTGCGAATCCTCTTATACTTTTATGCTCACTTAATGTTCGCACCAATAACTAACTATAAAATTAATGTATCTTCTACATTAATCGTTTCTTTGGCTCCGATATGTTCTACTTTCATTTTGTAATTTTTACCTAGTTGATAAAAACGTAAACTATCTTCTTGTTGGTTGATAATTTCAGCTAAAGCTAATTGAAGTTGTTTGAATTGTGTTGCGTCTACTATACATTCGAACACTGAGTTTTGCACACGTACTCCATAATTCTCACAAGTTTTAGCAACTTTCCGTAATCTTTTTCGTCCTGCAGCGGTTTTTGTTACAACATCATAGGTCACAAGTACAAGCATTACTCTACCTCATTTCCACAAAAAGGGGGGGTACTCTTCCAAATCACCACGTAAAAATCTTGCTAACAACATTGATTGTGTATGAGGTACTAGTCCCCAATTGATTTTTTCTTTTAGAAAAGGATGAGTTAATGACTCTTGCTTTCTCTCTTGCCATGCTTTAATAAACTTTTTACGCCCTTCATCTGTTAACAGAACAGCCCCATTCTCCTTTTGTACAAAATCATTTGCAGTCAAAATCTTCTTATTAATGACTTTCAATACAAAGCGATCAGCTACTACACCACGTAATTCTTCCATAACGTCTAACGCTAAAGAAGCCCGTCCTGGTCGATCTCTATGCAAGAAACCGACATATGCATCCAATCCAACTGCTTCTAGAGCTGCAGCAACATCTGAAGAAAGTAATGTATAAGCTAAAGATAATAATGCATTAACATTGTCTGTAGGTGGACGACGGTTTCGTGTTTTAAAAAAGAATGACTCTCTTTGTTGTAATATCATTTGATCAAAACATTTAAAATAACTATTGGCGGCTTGACCTTCAAACCCTCTTAGTTGTTCTAAATCCTCTGTTTGTAAAATATCTTTTAGAATACCCGATAAACTACTCGAAGTTTTTTTGATCATAGGGACATCAATTCGCATTGGATAATCACGTGTCATACGCTCCAATATCCATTTCTGATTTGCCACTTTAGCAAAAATAAAATTTCGTGCAATTTTTGCACTTTCAATTTCATTATCTGAAATACGATATTGTATTTTTCTTAACACAACATTTCCTCTCGATTCCCCAATAACACGAGCCAAAAATCTACCAGACCGAGATAAAAAGGTCAAAGATATATTTTGAGTAGCGCAGGCATGCATTAAAGAAGGACTTGCTCCAGCATAACCAAATGTACAAATTGCCTCTAAATTATGAAGTGGAATTCTCCCCAATTGTGTATCATCTTTTGTGATAACTACGTTTTCACCTTTCAAAGATATATAAATATCTGGCGTCGTAATAAACAATGTATTAAGTAATTTTCGCATTATAAATACCTCTCCATATAGCGACGTACAGAAATTGTTTGTTCTAATACTGGCAGGCACAGATTAAGTAAAGAACAACTTTGACAGTGCTTACCCATTTTCACTTTTGGCGTAAACTGGTTTTTATAATAGTGATGCATTTGCTTGAATATCTTACTCACTTCATCACGCATTGATTCTGTAATTTCTATTTCCACTCTTCGTTTTATTTCGTCATAAAAGAGATAGGCCACATTTATTTCACAAAGCAGCATTTCTTCTAAGCACATAGCCTGCGCAACAAGCTGCACTATATCTTCTTGACCTTTTTTTGGTTTTCCACGCTTATATTCAATAGGAATTGGTTGATATCTTCCTAATTCTCCATGGAGTTCAATACCATTCTCATCACTGATAAATTCCACTACATCACAAATACCAGACGTTTTTAATTCATGCGAGCGAACAGGCATTGCTCGCACAATTAATTTATTTCCTCGTTTTTCACGAACAAATGGTCGATCCGCTTTTTCATGAATATATTGCCCTTCAATAGTACGAACATTTTCTTCCCACTGTTGTTCAATATGAATAAGTGCCCATTGACGTTGACAAAATCGGAAATGCTGGATGCCTGACAGCATTAAATAATCTGATTCATCATTTTCCTTCAAATTCATGAACATCTAACCCATCAAGTTCATTTAATTGAATTGTCACTTCATCAAATGACTTAGCATCTTCAGCCATTTTCACTTGCAATGAACGATGAACTTTTGCAGAAGAATATTGACCTAACTTGGAATTATGTTCCCACCAATATACTTTGTGAACTTCAAGAGAACCTTCTGGACGAGCAGAAGATGCATCATTTTCGAATAATGAAATGAAAGCTTCCTTTAATTTTTCTGCATCTTCATTTGTAAAACCGGTTTTCTCTGCTAATTGGGTATTGATACTACCGACAAATTTATACACACCAAAATCTACACGATGCTTCATACCCATTGTGTCCGAGCCTTTTTTGTCACTCGTCACAGAGTTCACACTTTTTGTAATTTGAATGCTTGAGATGTTGATTGGCTGTAAACTAATAGCAGGATGGATTGATACAGGTCCACGAACACCAACAGACAAAGAATCTCCTTTAAAAGCGAACACTTGACCAAAAGCCCGCACATCGTACCAATTCTCACTAGCTAGTAATGCAAATGAATCTGCATTTCCTTTTTTATCGTTTTTTATCTTTTTAAGTTCAGGAACCGACTCCGCACGATCATTTAAACTTTTAAAACCATCGTTCGCTCGGTCATCTGATTGTACAAAAATGGTTTCACCTAAATCTTGCAAGCGATTACGGATTTTCCGTTTAATACAAACATCTGATACTTCACCGTAACCATCATAGTTTTGACGAGGACGATTCCCATTTAGTGGATCTCCATTCGGATTAGCATTGTGTACAGAAAAAATTACTGCGAAATCAATTTTATGATCTAAAGTGGCCATGTTTTATTTCTCCCCTTCTTCTATTTTCTCTTTTTTCGTATATAAATCTTGACGTTGACTATAATATCCAAGTAAATACTTCCCACTTAACGGTTTATTACTGTAACTTTCAATTGGAATCGTTGAAGCAATTTCATCTATTAACTTCGAATAATAAATCCCTTTTTCTCGTAATCTCATTTGATAGGGTTGCAAATTCATTTGAATTGTTTTCCACGTACGTTCAGGTTGTCTTGCAAATGCATTCATATAGCGAAGCGCATTCGTTGAGCGATTTTCTTCTCTACCTAAAGCTGAACGCTCTAATACATCTGCTACAGCTAATAAGCGACCAAATAAATAATCTCGATCAGTATTTGTCTTATCTAATGCCACTCTGTATTCCTCCTTCTCATATCGTTTTTTTACTAATGAACACGCTACCATAAGCGCTCGCTCCCATTCCCACGCTTGCTCGTAAAACTGCGGATTAGATGCACGTACTATAGCACTATTAATAATATCTAGCGGTACTCTTCGACCATCTAATACACAAGGCATTAGACGTTCTACTACACCTTTTATGACTTTATCATTCGGGTGTGGTCCATAAGCAGCATGAGCAATGGTATAAAAAGAGGGTGAACCATAATATTCAATCCACTTATCACCTTTTTTATGCACTTGACGCCAGCTCGCGGAAGTATGCCACTTCAATAATTTTTCCAAATAATCATTCACTTGAAAATCTCTATAATATAAAACGGCTATTCGCCCAGGTGTTGCTGCATCAATCGTTAACACATAGATTATTTCATCATCTACTTCTGTAATGTGCACCTTTTTTCTTATTCCAGCAATAATTTCTTTGTACTGTCTTGCTAATACCTCTTTCGTATCCGCATAAGATGAGTCGTCCGTTTCATATTCCATTAATAAACTATTAAAATCCGTAAATGTATCATCAGATAAATCATCCGCAACATAAGGAACGTCGGGATTTTTTGACCCCCAAATAAGAAAAACTCGTCCATCAATTGTTTTCCCTTGGCGTTCAATTAACCACTTTAGTGCGTTATGTGCTTTTTGTGATACATCATAGCTAATATTGGCAGCTTCAATGCTTTCTTTGAATCTACCACGAAATGTAAATCCAGTACTATCATTAGCAGAAATAAGCTTAGCCTTATCTCCTGAATTACGTAATTTATTCGGATGACGTTCGATAATTGGCTCATTTTCCCCTGAAACATAGCAAATATCTTTTTCTTTCAGTTTCGTATTATAGAAGTTTATATACGCATCAAAAATGTCTTTATTACGCCAGATAGGTTTTGTTATTTCACCTGGTATATGAACATTAAATCGAACAAACGTACTTTCTTGTTCTCCTGTTAACACGGTGAATATTTCTGCCTTTTCTTCAGCTTTTACATTCTTCTTTGCGATTAATAAACCATCATCATTAAGCTGTAGTATCTCTCTAGAAACTAAATCTCGAATGACAGTACCTTTTTTTACATAATTAAAAATAGCCTTTACATGTTCATGACAATACGGTGATTCACACCATTCTTGTAGTTGTTGTATATAAGTCGTAAAACCTACTCTTTTTTCTATGTCGTTAGTATACGCCACATAATCTCCTGCTACATACATCAATTTGTCGTGCAAAACATGTGGTGAAGTAAAATTTTTGCCAGCCCGACTCCCAGATCCTTCAGTAAAAGGTAAAATAGTGCTAATCTTATTAATCACTGTTGCGTTATTAAAGGTACCATCAAGATTAACCGTCAGTTCAACATGAGCAGTTTGTGTGGTATGAGAAATGGGAAGTAACATATATTCAATCATTTTATGATCTCTTGTCTCTTTCGTGGCCACTTCTCCAACTGCAGTTAAATTATTTTCATACGTTGAAAATAGTGCTCTTAAATAACTCACTTACACCCCTCCCTCTAGCTCTTTGCTGACTTCATGAACACTTTGCATTGATTCACCAAGCACAAAAGATTTTGCTGACATTTCATGAATCGGACGGACAAACTCGCATTCCTCTGGACGAATAAAATGAATAGAGCCATTTCTCATGACAGGATGCCACAATCTTGTTTCAAGCATATTGCGCCCCGTTTCATCTGGATAATTCAACCCATGAACCATTGTGCCAAAATGCATTTCATCGATTTCATCATAGAAGCTGGCTCCCTCACCATAATTACATGGTTCCACATATGCTTGGCATTCTCTTGTCCCTAGAAAGACATCTCGTCTCCCACCTGCATTAACACAACGTTTCGCAATGTTGTGATGCTTATGTTCATTAAAATCTTCGCTTAACTCTAAACGATTTTGATTGAACTCAAAATGGGCTCTTACCTGGTACTTTACATCACGCAAATAACTATAATGTGCTAATGTATTGCCACCGCTCATATTAATAGGTCGGACACCTTTCGACTCCATACGAATAGCATTCATTACACGAATCTCATCAATAACCCATATAATACTTGGTTTCCAATAGATTGATTCTACGATTCCTTTTATCGCTTGATACGAAGGGATTTGCGTGGTCATTTTTTCGCCGCCAATTTTCATCAAAGGATCTGTAAATAAGGCATAATCTCCGTATACTTCAAATTCTATTTTATTTCTAATTTTTGTCATAAAAAAACACCTCCAATTCTATTCTAGTTAAATATTACCAGTATTATATAGATAATATATCTTAATGTTTTGGGAATATCAACCTTATTAATTTTAATAATATATTATATGAAAGTTTTAAAAAATCATATTTTTTGTTAATATTAAATTGTCGCCTAATGAGCGCGGATTGAAAAATATAGTATATTATTAAAAAATGCAGCTCTAACGAATACAAAAGTTTGTATTCGTTAGAGCTGCACCTTATTAAAAATGATATTCCTCCAGTTTTGCCTCTCCATCTATATTTAGACCATTTTCTAAGCTATATGCGTTTTCCTTAGCTACATAAATTTTACAAAAACCAAAATCCACTTCTCGTATTAATTTATTTCTATCTAGCTTATTAAACTCATGTCGAAATACATTAACACTATATTGTTGCGCTTTTCTAAAAAAACGTTTGAAGTTGGAAATCATTTCTTTTCCTGTAAGTATATTGATTAATTCTTTCCCGCCACCGTAAGGAACTAAAATTGGATACGTATTCGCCTCAATCACCTCAAAATAGCTTGCTGCCGTCTTAAAGCTTGCAACCATTCCTAATGGTTGTCTGTTATTATTCTCAGATTTAAATTGACTATTAGCACCTAATAATATGTCATATATAGATGTATTCAAATCATAAATCGGATAATCTAATCTTGTTTCAAATGCTGTAAAGTACATTTTAAAATAATGTTCTAGAGAAGCATTCGATAAAAAATTCCCCTCGAAAAGATTTGGATCTTTTTCTATATCACTGACAATATATTTCGAACATTCTCCACCCTGCTTAATTGTCGGAAGTTTCTCCAGTTTTTCCTCTGCATGATTAATTACATATACTTCACGCAACGAAACTTCACCATTCCGGTTACACCGACCCGCTGCTTGTGCGATTGAATCCAATCCAGCCAAAGAACGAATGACACTGTTAAAGCTCACATCAACCCCAGCCTCAATCAACTGAGTACTAATACAAATAATTGGCTCGCCTTGTTTTAATTTTTGACGTATCTCTTGAATGATGACTTTCCTATGAGCAGGACACATAGCTGTACTCAAATGATAAATTTCTGCATTACAGTTTACTAACTTGTCATATAATGCTTTTACTACTTTCTTTGTATTCAAAATGACAAGAACATTTCCACATTCATACAACTTATCCGCTACAAATCTCGCTAAATCTTCTGTATGCCAACCAGCATTTTTCAATAATGGCACTATCTCCGTACGTTTAAACGCTTTAACTATTTCAGGTAAATTCTCAACAAGTTCCCCATTTATTTGAATATTTCTTTTTACGTATTGAAGGGCCGGTTGTGTTGCTGTACATAAAAGGATAGTCGTTTGACATCCTTTTTTTAAAAAATTTAGCGCTTCATTGAAAAGTGAAATACATTGAATTGGAACGGTTTGCACCTCATCAAAAATAATGATTGTATTTGCCAAATTATGAAGCCTTCTTGTATTACGAGATGCTCCATTATAAAAAGTATCTAAGAATTGAACCATGGTCGTAAATATTATCGGAATATCCCAATCATCCTTCGCTATTTTCATCTTTTTTATTTGTTGATACTTTTCAAATGAGACATTATCAAAATCATCATATTCAACTTCATTCAATATGACATTGCTATGATGTTCTAATATATAGTCCTCAGCTCTTAGTATTTGTCGTACTTCTTCTGCATTTTGTTCAATAATAGTTGTAAATGGCACAATATATATGATTCTTTTTTTACTGTGCAACTGTGCATGTCTTAAGGCAAAACGAAGACTCGCCAACGTTTTCCCACCACCAGTCGGGATAGATAATGTATAAATTCCTGTTGGCAATGCTGCTTTTGTAAAACAGTGATCAGACATTTGTTGACGTAGTCTCGTAATTTCATTTGGAATAGCACGCACTTGTTTTTCTCTTAATTGTTCTTCCAATTCCATTTCAAATTGTTCAAATAGCGCGTTAATTTCTATTGGAATCTCCTCTGATTTTTTAACCTCTTCCTCAAATTCTCTTGAATTCCGACGATCCGCGTCAATCAATGCACTAAATACAAATTTTGTTAGTAGTGCCAATGTCTTTCTCAACAATGCCTTACCTTCAGTTTTTGAACTAACTTTCTGTAAAGTTCTATCGATAAATTGAATAAATTCATTATTAGCTTGCTTTATATACTCTAACAAGTATGTCTCATCGCATACCTCATGAAAAAATCGTTCTGCGACACTATTAATTTCGATAGGTTTTGTTGGTGTCATCCTATCTATGAACGGGGAATTACCCTCAGGATTAATCATGTCTAGTAATTGTCCGTGATGAGAAAAGATGACGTTTGAAATACATTCAATCAATGCTGGATAAATTTTTGATATTTTATTAAAAGCACTATGGTATCTCTCCATCAAAAATTTCCCACCAGCCGTAGAATGATTAACACTCCCCCTTTTTGGTGGATTTAACTGATTTGCATAAGCTTCTCTTAAATAGTTTTGAAATTCATCGCTAAATTTCCCCATATCATGGAGCATCCCAGCCAACCCAGTCACATGTGGTATACCAATCTTCTCTCCAATATTCTCTGCAATCACTTGTACCTCTTTTAAATGATCCACTAATGATTGCTCTGCACCATCACTTTCTCTTATGTGTGCGATATATTGTTGACTTTTCATTGGCTAACATCCTTTTAATATTAGATTTATATAATTACTATAACTTAAATTTTCTTCAAAACGTGGTGTTCCAGTAAAGACAAAATATTGAGCGAACTTATAATGATGAGAAATAGCCGTATGCATCTTGCCAAATTGACTGCGATGACATTCATCCAAAATGAAAATAACACGTTCATCTTGATACTGTTCAAAAATGGCAGAATACTTCGAATTCTTTGCGGCATTGGCCATCTTTTGAATGGTAGTCAGGATAAGTGGCTTCGTCATATCTTGTGTTTGTTCCACCAATTTATCTGTCTTATCTGTTGTATCCACAGAGCCTTTTTCAAATTCTGCAATTGTCTGGCTGTCTAAGTCTTTACGATCCACTAATAAACACTTTTGGTTCTGGCGTGGGTTTTAATGATTTACTTTTTATTTTGGGATAAACAAATATCCTATATGTTCGTCATATTCATTATTTACATTGAAACAAATCTCACAATCAGTAATTAAGTTAGCGGGTTTAAGACATTCAGTTATTTTGTTTTTTGACCACACATGAAAGTTCCCACCTACAAAATCCACTGTTATTCCACTGTCATAATAAGGCACAACACTTATAACAGTTGCGTTAATGCACAATCCACTTTTGTATAGATGGTATACCATATTTAAGGGTTCTGTACTAAATACAACATCTTTAAACTTTTCATAGCTCATTAGTAATCACTCCTATATTAATCGCATTACTATTCTTTCTATCTATTTACAAAAATATCCTTCCTTGCTGTATAAAACATAGCTTTATTCAGGATATTTAACTTATTTCTCGTCAGTAACGCGCACTTGAGCTTCAAATATTTTCTGATACGGAAATTCTCCAAGTACGATTATTTCGAATATGAAAAAACGAATGAAACAGTATTTCTGCCTCACTCGTAGATTCTATGTATATAGTAGGGCGTATAAGTAAACTATCAATCAAATTTGCTGCCACGCAAACGGTATTAAATAATTACTTGAACCATCTCTCGAAAGAAACAGGATATATCAAGTGGTGTAGAAAGAGTAATTCTAGTATCAATTTGGATAACTTCTTGTTCTTCAACTGGTGCCGTGCTATATCCGATCACTTTATACTTTTGTGGTTCTTCTTCGATATAGCGTTTAATTTTTCTAGGCAAAGCAAAACCCCCTACAATAGTTCTATGTAAATGTTAATATACCCGAAAATAAACAAAGCACCACCTTCGAATACGAAAGTGGTGCTTCCAACTTTTGATTAATTTTAATTTTTATGGAATTAGATTTACTCTTAATTAATCTGATTATATCACAATTTTTAATAGATTGTCACACTGTTTTTTCAACATTTCCATCGGAATATCAAATATTCTATCAATACTTTCATTTAAATATGTTTTTTTACTATTACAGCTTGCTATTACATAACCCTTTTTAATTAATTCTAAGTTTTCGTGTTGATAGGTTACTTTCCATCCCTCCAATTCATAGGATACATCAGCTGCTCCCGCTTCCTGCAAAGAACTCCACCATTTAAATAGGGATACATGCATATTAGATCGAATATCATTACGGTCCATTACCATTTCTCCTCTTCTTTTGCTAACCAGTATGTTTTAGGATCATGAGTTTCTCTTCTTTTACGAGTTAGTAGGTATT
Organism: Psychrobacillus sp. FSL H8-0484; assembly: GCF_038005325.1. Taxonomy (NCBI): domain Bacteria; kingdom Bacillati; phylum Bacillota; class Bacilli; order Caryophanales; family Bacillaceae; genus Psychrobacillus; species Psychrobacillus sp. FSL H8-0484. Next base: position 40,029 of record NZ_JBBOSZ010000002.1, read on the forward strand.
GCTTTTTCTCTGCTTCAATACCTACAGATTGTTCTTCCCCTGGTAGTACAAGAAGGTCTACATTTCTACTATCTGCTACTTCTTTGGCTAGTTCTACTCCTAAGTCATGGATTAATTCTCGTTGTCCTTGAAATGTTAATACTTTATTTACACCAAGTAACATGTCTCCTCGGAGTTGAACTTCTTTATTAGCAGGTATTGGTCTTTCCATTCCCCGTTTTGTCATAACGAATAAAGGTACTCCATTATCATCCTTTGGAAGCTTTGATAGATTGATTCGATAAGTGGATGGTACTACCTCTTCAGGTCCATATATATGATACGCATCTAAAACTACATTCATATCTCTAAGGAAATCCCCATTTTTTACACAAGCCTCTGGTTGTTCTTGATTCATAGGTGTAGTTTGCATTTCCAAGCGATTACATCTATTAGAATTCGGTTCAAAATGAACGCAGAGGGAACAAGTTGGATAATATTTCATCATTTTTCATCCTTTCAACGTGTTATGTATCTATTTGTTCTTTTTCAAGTGTTTTGGCACATGCTCTAGACAATAAGGAATTCGAATATCATTGACTTGCAAAAATAGATTATCTTCATTAGTTATCGGCTTCCGACATCTTGTACATAAAATTGAAGTAACTCCTCCAGTTGAAGTAACCGAAGTACCGTTTAATTGAACTCCTGGATTATTAGACCAATCTCGATAAGGAGCTAGATCCTGCCAACCCATTAAGAATTTATCACAAGCATTCCGTATCGCATCGGACTCTGCTGAACTAACTGCATTTTTAAAAGAGGTGACATTTCGGACCGGTTCTTCCCGGATATATCGAGCTGCTCCAATTCCGCTTCGGGTAGAATCCATGATCGTAAGCTCTCCACGAACAATCATCGCTGCGTCTTTTTCATAATAAGTTGGTTCTGCTACCAGCCTCCATGACCATTCACCAGTAGCAACTTCTTCTAAACGGCGAATATACACTTGAACAGGTATGTAAGCATGTGCTGTCGTTTGACCATGTTCTACAGTTCCTTCAGGAAATTTTGCTTGTAAGGCATCCGCTATCAATTGAAATGATTTTTCCATGTCGTATGTCCCTCCTTTTTATAAATTAGCTAATTTCATTTTCCACTTTGTTGAATGAATTCTTTCTTGAAAAACTTCTATATGTTCACGCCAATTATCTTGATGATTTACGACAAATTCGATGAATAAATAATACAAAATCAGATCAGCAATATCATGCACACGCATATCTGTCATATATCTTGGAATATCAGACGGGTAAGTATCGCTCTGTAATGAAAGTTCTGGCAGCAGTACATAACCGTTCGGAGCAATTGTCGTCTCTAATGAAAAATTGATCTGGATCTCATAAGACTGCATCCAAACAGCAAAAAATTCGGATGGATGAAAGGGAGATGGAATGACGCCCCTTTCTAAGCAAATAAAACAAGGTTCATCTTCTACCTGGCCATTTCCTTCGCAATGAGGACAGGTGTTCTTTGCATTTAATACTTCTATATATACTCGCTGATTAGCTGGTTCTATCGAAAACAAGAGGTGAGTTCCTGTATCCGCTTTTAATACATCCCGTATTTTTTTGGGTAATGTGACTTGCCCTTTGGAAGTCATCTTAGCGATGGGAGCCTTCTTCATTCTGAAACCCTCTTTCTAATTCCTTACTTTTCTCCTTACTTATTAACTTTAGAATAAGTCTAGCAAGAACGATTGTCAAACAAAAAAACAACCTTTTTGAAAAAGGCTGCTTTATGATATGAAAATATGATAAATGGTTGGTCCAAGCAAAACGATACCCCACAAGAATGGAACGCCAATTAAGATACCTGTGCCCAGCCTTTTTCTCCCTGGATTCTTAGCTGCTAGATAAGAAACTCCTAGTCCAATACAAAACAATATGGCTAACACTGGTTGTAAAATGATTTCAAATACATGATAAATCGGTGCTCCTAATCGTTCTACCCAACTAACCATCACCTCTACACCTTGTCCTTCTTCATTTGCAACAGGAGCAGTGACCACAAACCTCACAACAAAGAGAATTCCATGTAAAAATCCTAAAAATGCTATTGGTGAAATCACTGTGAACAAAAAAGCAGCTCGACGCTTCATTGGGTTTTTAAATGAAAAGATAAATAAGAATATACCTATTAATGTCATGATACCAAAGAGAGGAACCATAATCATTTGAATAACTTTAATAAAAACAAGTAATGAGTCAGCAACTCCATACTTCCCTGCAAGTATATCTTCCATTTACCATTAAGCCCCTTTCTTTTCTATCCGAATAATTTCCCCGTCTTTCACAGTAATCCAATATAAAGGATGTTCACTATCTTGTAGGAGATCAAAAGTTCCTTCATAAACATATAAACCTTTATCTGTATCGGTTTCTGTCTTATTCAACACTACTTTCATATCAATGATCGCTTTATTATTCGCGAACAGATTATAGATGTTTTTTCCTGTTTCATCTACATTTTCAGTTTTCACTACATCCATATTAACAAGTGTTGTAGTATCATTTCCTACCATCCCACTGACACATGAATATGTTTTATATGCATAGGACATTTCCATACATTGTTCAAAAGAGAGCATAGTCGTTTCATTTTGAATATTTTCATCCATTACCCCGAAGGAATCGAGATACTCTTGCTGTTCTTTTTCATTCATATTTGTTTCATTACTAGGTTCTAAGAATTGTTCTGTGAGAAATTGATACCCAAAGAAGATCACACTTACAAATACAATAACAAATAGTAATTTTTTCACTTTACACCTCTTTTATAAATGCCTCCGCAACTAAGTAGCGAAGGCATAATTTTATGGTAATATACTACGAACGTGCCCTTTAAATTTGGACATCCAGTAATCAGAATCTACATTGGATACGGCTACTCCTGAAGAAGTATTACAACCAATCCACTTTCCAGAACCGATATAGATTCCAACATGACTATCTTTGTAACCAGTTGTATCCCAAAAAATCAAATCGCCTGGTTGAGCTTGATTTAATGAGACAGCTCGTCCATGTTTTTTTATGGTTTGTGTATTGGTATTCGATGGTTTTCCAAAATCGTATCCGCCCTGATAATAAGCCCAGCGAACAAAGGATGAACAATCGCATATATAATTGTTAATATCTCGGTCTGTTCGACCTCCACCTAATACATATCTCGAATTACCCACCCATGTCATCCCTGCATTAATAATGGTTTGACGGTTACCACCGACTTCTCCGTTTGCAAAGTTACCTGCAAACATACTTCCTCTTGCTAAGACTTCACTTACATATGACCAATCTTGGTTATACGAATGAAGTGCATTCTTGATGCTCTCTTCATTCCCTGGACGATATCCACTTCTACTTAAATAATTTGCAGCTGAGAATACAGCATCTTGTAAATTCCACGGATCCGCAAGACCATCCCCATCCCCATCTACTCCAAATCCACCATACTTTCTAATGTTAGAAGGTTCTTTTAAGAAAGATAAATCTCCCATAATATGTCCTAAATCAGATGTGTCATAAGCCGGATCGTTTCTCACCCCCCAGCCAACCCAAGTCATTGGCATAAACTGCATGTGGCCAACTGCCCCAACAAAGTTTCCGTTTGCATCTTTAGAGCCTTTCGATGGATCAGATGCTACTGGATTACTACTAAAACCAGTTTCTTGTCCATGAATAGAAGCAAGAATCCACCAGTCTACTTTGTATTTATCTCCCGCCGCTTGATAGATTGCTAGATAATTGGCTGGATACCACATACCATTGATGCTTCCACCAAATCCACTAGAACCTCCTGTAACAAATTCAGTGATACATCCTAATACGTCACTCTTCTGGGCACACTTAATGAATTTTGGAAAGTCCATTACGACTGATGGGAAAGCAGGATCTACTTCTTTTCCTAAATCTAATGTATACTCTACATCGACAGGTCGAATATGTTGAGTAAGTTTCCCTTCAGGAGCAGTTCCAGTCAAAAATGATACTAATGTTGTTGGGCTAAACGTAACTGAAGGCGGAGCTCCATCATCTAGAATGTACAAGAAATACTTTTCACTCTTTTTGACTTCACAATCTCCACTTTCTTTTACTTCTTCTGATGACCAATCTGACTCATAATCTTTATATGGGACATCTGCAGAGTTATAAAGAAGCGTCATACTAAGAACAATTTCCCTTGTTGGTAGTACTACTTTTTGAATACTCTCTGTTTCTGGACCATATTCCATTTCATCTGGGTCATTTGCAGATGGTCGCAGACAGCGTCGCGTGGTTCTTATTTCTTTATATTCTTCCTTTGGGGGAGTACCCCATACTAAATCGGGTTCATATGTTGAATCTGAGTAAAAATAGTCCCATTCTTTTGAGATTACTTTTGTAAAATCATTCTTCACCTTTTGCTTTAGGGCTTCTGTAGAAACATCTCTCACATCGAAATCTTTATGCCATGGCCTATAATTCTCATTTTTTAGGTTTTTATAATAATGAAGTATGGAAGGAACAGCATAACTAATTTTCATTAATTCTCCTGTTTGATATAACCAAGACTCCGATATAGAAGGATACAAACTGTCATTTTGTGTTTCTCTTAATGCATTCCGTATCGATGTAGGACCTTCTTCATTGCGATTTTTAACCACTTCTAAGACTGTTTCATCAAACAAGATTTGCGACTCTTCCCGTTTTCCACCTTCTTGATGGATATCAAAAACATCAATGCTATCAATAACAAGAAGTAAGAGAATAATAATCCCTATTACCAACAATACGTAAGGTCCAAAAAAACCAATAACGGCTTTGAGTATGACCAGGACGATCTTTTCCATAATAAACTTCAGCATTTTTAAGGCAAATTTACTTCCCTTACTCAACATTTTCAGCATGTTTTTCCCGCCAAGAACTTTCTTTCCTGCCGATTTACTTCCATCCATGACACTCTTGGCTATATCTTGACTGTCCTTATTTTCACTCACCGCTTTACCTCCCTTCTACACAAATCCTTGATGACGTGGAGCTAAAAAGTCTGCCATTCGGTCTGAAGGTGTTCTATTTTCAGCACCGTTCATTCCACTAGCATAATAGCTCTCCGGATTAAGTTGGTCTGACTTCATGCGGGGGTCACTAAATGTATTACCTGTTACATCTTTAATGTAAGGTTCGGATGTTCGTTGTAATGAATAGCCCGAAGTTAATGGGTTTTCCCCCATTTCTGTTGCGTTTTGATTTTCTGATTTAAAATCAATCATTCTATTTTCTCCTGGAGCAAGGGAGGGATCTGCTGCTCCGAGTGGAGAAACGAGACTCATATCTCCACCGTTATTCATATAGAAACCACTTCCTTGATTGTTCTGCATCCATGCTATATTCGCTTCTGGATATTTTTGAGCAATGTCGGATAGTGTTACTCCACCAAGTCCACCTAACTCTGAAGAGTTTAATAGACGTTGACGCGATACACCGCTAAATCCATGTCCTAAACTTCGACCTAGTTCTCCTTTTCCTGCCATGGCTCCGATAGACTCACCCATACTACCGAAGAAATTCCGTCGGTCTTGTAAGTTACCCATTGTGTTTTTATAACCTGCGTTTTTCGTTTGTTTAATCGTGTCAATGGCACCTTTTGCTCCACCCGCTATATTGCGAGGAACTTGTAACATAGCACCCGCTCCTGCACCACCAATACTTGAACCTAGCATCATTCCACCTGGTCCCAATACACTTCCTGCAGCGGCACCGACGAGCATGCCAGACTTTTGAAATATCGATTTAGTTGCTCCCCATGACTTCGAATTAGCACCAGAAGCAACAGTCGAAATACGGGTTTGATTTAGCTTTGAAAAGTCCGGGGATTTACCTACTTTGCCATTTCCAAGTCTTGCTTTCCCCATTTTCGCCATACGTACCGCTCCAGCCATACTATTTACACCAGACATTCCAATGCTTGTAGCAAGTGCTCCAGAAGATAAGTTCATCCAGTTCATAATCGCTGTAGATAATGGGATAAACATAATTAGTAATATTAATTTAAAGACAACAGCTGCTTCACCAGATAACGTAGATACAAACAACAAGACAATCGTCAAATAAAAGGAATGAATCGCTTGCATAAAAACTGCACCCGCAAAGTCTTGCAACCATGTTTTAAAATAATCACGAGTTGTCTCAAACAAAAGAGAAACAATGGCTAGTCCACCTAATCCAAGTAATATCGCTATCATAAAAGTTCGTAAGATATAGACGAAATTCAAGAACAAAACGAGTATCCATTCTGCCAAAATGATGATTATATCCGTAAAATTAAAATCATCTTGGGAGGATATAATCGTAGCTCCGTTTAAGTTAATTCCTTGATTAACTAATAAATCACGGAAAGTCTGCACAATAGCCCAGTTGACATTTAAAATCTCTTGAATAATTATCCAGTATCCCGCAAGCAAGATGGTGGTTCCTACGTACATGTATAGATCCTCTGTAAACGCTACTTTTTTACCGCCTAACGGTTCATACGCTCGTTTTAAAGAACCTATCATAATTGCTAAAATCATGGCTATAACATAAAAACCTGTAAATATATTAAACAGGGGATCAATAATCTGCTCTTTTTGCTCTTTTGGAAAGGTACCATATACAAGCTCTGTTTCTTTATCAAACCATATACAGTAGGGATTTCCGAAGACTAGCGTATCCAATGTATTGATTCCTACAGCGTTCCATAGTGTTTCTATTAAATCCACAGCGTAGCTTTCTTGCAAACTCGCATCTTTTTCCTTAAATTTTTCTATCGATTCTTTCTTCTCTTCTGTCATGAATGGCCCACAACCAGTAGCTTTATCTACAGTTGTTGACTCTTCTGCATAAACAGATAAAGAGGGGAAAAGAAAGAAAATTAGGATCCCTACTACCAGGATTTTTTTCACCTTTCCTCCCCCTCTTCTAAATGATATTTTTTCTTCGTTCTTCTGTATTCTTTTTAAACGCACTACTCCAACTTGATCTCACATTTTCTTGAGATTTAATTGAAGGTGTATGAGAAGAGACTACTTGTTTAATCGTATTCGATGTGCTCAATAATCTATCTGCATTTCTGTCGCTTTGAGTACGTGTGTCTACATTTGGAATATTATGTGCTACAAATGAAGATGGATTAATATTTTCCGCTTTAAATCCACTATCTGTATACCGCTGAACTGATCCACTTGTCGCTTGTCCCATCGTTTCCATTGAGATTCGACCATTACCACCTGTACCCACCACGTAAGCGTTGGATGTTCGCATCACTTCAGGGGTAGATCCGGACAATCCTGCTATCGTATTTTCCATATGACCTGTGGAAGCAGAAATCTGTTTCGTTTTATAAACTCCATTGTTTTGCAACTCATAACTTTGTGCTGGATTTGATAACTCATAATCCGTCATACGCATTGCACCTTTTGCTAAAGTAGGATCGGCTGCACCAGATAATCCAACTTGTTTCCAATCGTTTGCTCCTTGTGGTTTAACCCACATAGAACTTTCCATATTAGTTTGAGCAAAACGTACATCTGCTCCTGGGTATTGTTTCGCCATCGATTCAAAGGATGTTAATTGATTTGGTTTTGAAAGTGAATCATTCTTCAATGTTCCACCCATGGATTGACGCGATAAAGTCGCTCCACTTAGTTTGGTAGGATTTCCTGTATAGACAGGAACTGCACCACCATTAGCAGTTGGAATGGCTCTCATTTTGCCATCTAAATTCATAGCAGACGTTGGTAGATTGGAACTTGCTAATCTTTGACGCGAAACCATACTTAAAGACTGACCAATATGTCGCCCAGCTTGTCCTTTCCCTACCATTGCTCCAACACTTTCTCCCATGTTTCCAAAGAACGCACGACGCTCTGCTAGATTACCCATCATCCCTTTAAATCCTTTGCTACCATCAGCACCAACATAATTTTGGGCACCTGATATAGCACTTATTGCGTGTTTCATTCCAAATCCCACGTTTCGAGGAGCTTGTAATAAGGCGCCCGTTGCAGCACTACCGACTTTAGAGGCAATCATCGATCCACCAGGACCTGCAACCATACCTGCAGCACCAAAAACAGCACCAGCAGTATTGGTTAATTTGTTTTTTGTATCTGTCCAGGCACTTGAATTCATTCCCATTGCATCCATGGAAATCGAAGTTATGGAACTATCTGATCCTCCACCTGCAGCTGATAGAGAATTACCTTCATTTAATGCTCCACCCATCGATGCCGTAGAATTAGAAGAGTTACTCATATCGCCATTACGCATAGAGCCACCTCTCATGATGCTACCCGCCTGACTGGTTAACATCATGGTTGACATTACCCCTCCAAGCCCCACCATCGTAAGAGCAGAACCCATTTTAGAAGAACTGTCTCCGAGTTTTAACCACTTACTTATCATTCCGGTTAGTGGAATAAACATCATCATTAAGCCGAGTTTATAAATAACTCCTGCTCCCATCGAAGCAAACATTGCCATTCCGTATAAAATTATTGCATGAATTGACTGTAAGAAAACATTTCCTAGTAATTCACGCATCCATGTACCAAAGAAAGCACGGGAGCGATTAAATAATAAGCTATAAGCAGCAACATAGCCGAGAGCTAGTAAGATCAAAATAACAACCTTCCGAGCGATGTAAACAAAGTTCAATATTAATGCTAGAATCCATTCACCTAAAACCACAACTAGAAAACTTGGAATCGGCATAATCGTTATTGTATCTGTCCAAGAAGACATAATGGAAAAAGAATTAACATCTACTCCATTACTTTCTAACAAACCCTTTAAGGAAAGTACGACTGCTGCATTTAACTGAAATATCGCGTTGGTTATAGTGCTATATCCTGCAATGAAGAATAAAGCAAAAATCCACATCTTTACATCTTCACCAAATTCGGCTATACCACGACCTCGTACTGAACTAAATCCTAATTTTAACCCCGAAATTAACATGGCAAGAGCAAGTAACGTAACAAATAACGCACTAAACATTTTGAGGATAGGATTAATAATTTTTTCCCGTTCATCTACTGTAAAAATTCCGTCTGGAGCCATCTTGATTTCCGTTTCATCTTTGAAAGCACCATCAGCCCAAACACAATAGGGATTACCGAAGATTAAAGTAGATAAACCGTTGATGTCTCCGATATTCCAAAGATTTTGCATTTGGCCAGTCATAAAGCTTTCAGCCATATTGGCATCATTTTCTTTATAATCCGTTACCTTTTCATCTAATTCCTTGGAGAAGAATCCATCTTTCGAACACTTAAAACCTTCTAAAGTGTTTTCGCCTAAAGCTGCATTGGCTTGATTTTCACCATCAACATCTACGAGTGCTGCTGAAGTATAAGTTGGTAGGAGGAACATGAATAGCATCCCAACGAGGAGAATTTTTCTCCACATCATGTATCACCGCCCCGCCATAAGAGATTCTGCAGAAATATTTTGATTGGTATTGATGTATTCCCATTCCGAAGGGGTTGGTTGACTTTGGAAAGTGACAATTTCTTTCCCAGCTTTTAAAATGACATCTCCCGTTTCTGCAGTACGAATCATTTGACCAACATCATCTGAAAAGCGGAATGTACGTAAAATCGGTTCAATATCCTGGTCAGACTGTTTCATAAATGCAACAGTATTTAACTGAGCTATAACATCTTGTGCTTCTTCGGAGCGGTCAAACATTTCATATCGTTGTGATACAAGTGTTAACGACACGTTCCATTTACGCCCACGGGCTGATAACAATTTGAAGAAATTCATCATCGATGGATATTCAAGCATCATCCAAGCTTCATCCTGAATTACTCTTTTTTTCGGTTTTGGATTATTAGAGATGAATCTATTCCAAATCCATGTCATTAATACATGTTGTGCAAGAGGACGTTCAATCCCATTTTTCGAAAGGCGACTAATATCAAAGTTTACAATCGAGGCAACATCAAGGGCATTGTCCGATAAGATTTCCCCTTCGCTATTTACGATTTTCGTTTGACAATCGAACATACCGTAAGCTCGTCCTCCAACAAATAACCCGACTACACTGTTTAAATCATCTAGGCCAATTGCATTTTCTTCTTTAATCCGTCGTTCAATTTCCTTTTTAACATCTGAAATTTGTGGCATATTAATGTAGCAACGTTGATATGTAATACGTCCACCCGGCTGAACAGCCTCCTGTTGAACAAAGAGAGATTCTGGATCTTCCGTAATACCACGATCACGATATTCATGTTGCAGGATATCATCAAGCGCTCCTAATTCCTGTGGAGTCAAAAACGGAGCTTGAGGTGAGGCAGACTCTTTCATTACTTTAAAAAACTCAATTGCTTCTTTTACTTTCTCGTTAATATTTACTTTCTCGACAATGTATTCATCTGGTCTATAGCGATTCATAATCTCTTTTTCTACATAAATATCAAGAGGATTAATACAACTAGTATTCTCAGCTGTCGTATCACTTCGAATCTCAATAACAATACCGCCAAGTGCGTGTGTAAGCGCAACGTACTCTGGCTCAACATCCATGATTACCGTCTTTTCTATCCCGTCCATTGGACCACGACCAATAATCTGTTTGACGAATACCCCTTTCCCTGCTCCTGACTCACCAAATATCCCCATATTATAGTTATTTAATTTCGTGTCAAAATTATTGAAATAGACATATTCGTTCCCATATACACCAATTGGCATACCGCCCGTATGATTTAATTTGGAAGAAGTATGCGGGAAAATAGCGGTTAAAGCCATCCGATCTAAGTTACGATGTGATTTTTTTAAATAGTTATTTGCTAATGGAAGTGTTGATAACCAGCCTTCTTTTTGACGGTCAAACGCATTGATTAGCTCAATTGATTCCGCTGCTAAAGAACGCTCAATACTGACACTCTTATCATTCAATTCGGTTAAACTTTCTGCATAAATGGAAGCTGAAATACTAACATAATACAAACCATTTTGGTTATTCCGTATTTGATCCCTTAATGCTTTAGTATCCATTAGTTTTTGATAAGATTCTTCATAACGAGCGGCGTTATCATTCTTTTGTGCAGAATACATAACTGCTTCTAACGCATCAATTTTATCCTTCAACTTACGAATAGCATCAGTTCGGTCAAATGGCTCAATATGGACAGAAGTATCCATGTCTTCCCCTGTAAACAATCCTTCTAACCAATTTATCCTTACAGTACGTGGATACCCACTTGGTTTAACGAAGAAGGAGCGACCAAATCTTTTTTGACCTAATCCTGTCTGCACTTCAAAATAATCAGTGGAGAACTTTATTCCGTCATTAAGTGCATTATCAATCAAGGAAGGAAAGGAAAATTCCAGTTCATCATCAACCGGCTGTGGTAATGTTGGTTTCTTCTTCTCGCGGATCTTGAACAATTTCTAACGCCTCCTCATAATCATGTACTAATTCTGCAAATCCAGGAATAGTCGTTGGGTCCATCGTGACAAATGCGGCCATTTTTTCTTTTTCGGCAATATCTTCAATTGGATGCAATACTGTTCGGTCACGATTTAATGCCCTTTTAAGCACTTCCATCGTTAATAAGGAATCCAATACTTCCGATTCGATTTTCGCACGTCTAAGGGCGCGTTTAACGGTATTCGCACGTTGATATAGACTATTGACAATAACACTTTCTCGTTGGTCCTTGTTCAATTTCGCCATTTTGGATGGCTCATAAATGTAATTGATTACATAGTAAATCCGAAGAGTAATACGGAAATCATTCATGGTTCTTGATTGGATGTGTTCAATTACTTTCATGTTGTAGTCGCGTGTTAGCGGATTCGCATTTTTTAAGTTTTCTTCAAAACGAGTTCGATCTTTACGGAAATCTTGACGTACTGCTTGAGCGAGTATCTGAATAGGAAAATTCACCACATTATAGAGCTGCTGATAACCTTGTAAAATACTTAATTGCTCAGATAGTTTCAATAAATCAAAGTTTACAAAGTCGCTACTTAGAGTAATTGAAAATTCATTACGTTGTTTATGTACGATTCCATATTGAATATCCTTTAAACTAAGTAAATCCTTTAAACTCTCTACATCTGGATCTTCAGAAGTTAGCTTTTTCTTCTTCCACTTTTCACTTGAAGAGGATACAGGTTCCCCAGTGCTCTCTCTTTGTTCTTCTAAAAATTGCTTTCGCTTCCAACCAAAAATTGGTTCATTGTTGTCCATTCGCTTTTTAGCAACATAAACAAACCCCAGTGTGACGAATAAAAAAATGATGCTAAATATGACAAAAATATCGAACAAAGTAACACCTCTTTCACAATACGGGGTGCATCCCGTAACTTGTTAGTAGTAAATTTTTTTGCTTCGTATAAAGTGCAATTTACTTATAATAAACTCTGATAAATATTGGTCACGTCTATCAAGCTTAACGAATGCCAGTAGAATTGTTGTGACATTAACAGTCAGAAATAGTAGGAATCGGAGCCCAAAATCTACAAACCCAGAAATGAAAGGTAGATTGAAAAATAACAATTGCATAAAACTCAGGACACCTGCAGGAACTATTATTAAAAATTGTCTTGTCGACAGAACCGCAAGAATCGTTTTTTCTTCTTCCGTTAAGTCGATAGGCACAATAATTTCATTCATCTAAATCCCCTCTTTCTTATTTAAAAAGGAGCGGAAGAAATAGTTCTCCACTCCCTTTACCCTTCCTAATTATGCAACTATTTTTGCGATTGCCGGTGCAAGGAAATATGCTGAATAGAACAATAAAGCGCCGCCTAGGCATGAAAATAAGGCTCCCCAAACTTTCCCAATATTTTTGGAAGATATCGATCCAAAAATGATGACTATTGCGATGATTAAGATTGCTAATGTGAATGCAGTACCCCCAATTCCACCAACCATCTTGATAATTGCGATACCAGCTTTATTGATTTCATTATCTTGTGTGGTATAAATTGTGTTATTGATTGGATTTGTTAACAATGTGATTGTGTTCAAAAAGTTCATTGTTTCACCTCCTTCTATGGAATAAAACAAAAAAGCACCGCAAAACAAGAGATTACTCTCGTTTTGCGGTGCTTCCGCTTTAAGTGTATATGTATTTCATTCACAATTATTCTATAAAGTACTAAAAATGTCAATGTAAACTTGTCATTGAAAATAGAGTCTATATCGACAATAACGTAAGAGGCGAGATCAGAATGTCATTGAACCATTTCGATGCAGCTCACGTAAAACAGAATAATTTACACTTGTAAACTCGTTTTCGATTTTATCGTAATTCCATGAGACTTCAATGGTTTTATAATTGAGGTCAAATTGGATGCTCTCGACTTGTTTACTTATTAATAGACATGCATTTTCGTAAATTTCCTTTGGCATTTCACAGTATTCTTCTTCTTCATTTTCAACTTCTTTCAATGCGTCAACGTTTAACTCTTCGTAATTAAATTTATTTAATGTGTTAAAACGGATAAACATGCGAATTGTAGTTTTTTCCATCGAACGTAAGGTCATAGAAACCTCTTTACCCAACATAACACTATAAATATCCTTAGCAATTATCGTATTGTCAGAACCCATTTACTCTTCAACTCCATTTCAATTTCAATTTCAATTTTCAACATAATATTTGAATGAATTTTTCAATTATTTACTTTCATGAGTATATCGGACCAAAATACCTTTTTCAACAATAATATGATAGATTAATCGAATTTTGGCGAAAAATAGTTATTTTATACCATTTTTTTGAAATTAATATCAAAAAATAGTTATTTAGATATTAAACAACATCTTTCCACTCCCTATAAATACTTATATTATTGGTATTCATAGGGAGAGGAAAGAAATCTTCCCTCTTTTAGAATCACAGTATCATTTTACTATGACCCATTTGAAAGTCGGAGTAGCCATGAGCCACCATTTCCGGATCTTCCCAGTGTTGAACAAAAAATGTTCCATCATTCAAGAAGTTTCCTTTCACTAAAAGAAACTCCTTATCTAATTTTTCCAATTGTTCGAGAACATCACCACTTAATTCGACATAATCGTCACTGAATTTTAAGTGATTTCCCTCCTTAAAAAATTGTCCAATCATAATCTGTGGACCTGAACTTCCTTGTAATGGTGTCCATGTAACAGTTTTAGCTACTTTTTCTCCAAATTGTTTTGAAATTGCTTGAAACTCTTCGTCTTTCAGTGGAGTGAAGCCTTCCAAATTTTCATAAATTTCGTAATCTAGTACCTCTAAATCATTCTTGTCTTGCACTTCAACAGATACATCCATTGTCGCTTTTAATAGTTTAGAGATATTATCGATCCCTTCATTACTTGGTTCACTAGCTACCATATTCATGAAAGCAGAGTCTGTTTCTTCAGGCATTTTATCCACGGTATGTATTTCTAAATCGAATGCTGGAATGTATGGTATATCAACATTCACATGTGTCTGCGTGGCAGCAATTACACTTGAAACTTTTGCATTTGATTTTGAAACAGAAGAAACAACAGTAGACGCCCAAGGTGATGGTCTTTTTTCCGCACTAATAGCAGAAAAAACAGGCATAATACCAATCATTATTACAGCAGCAATGATCAGCATGAGAAAAAGAAACGTTCCCATTCTTTGAAACCTCCTGAATTCAGTTTTTATCTATATAAAAAAAGCCCATGAAAGGACGTATATAGATATACGTATCCCTTCATGGGCTTATATTACGATTAGTCAAACCATTCTCCCGCGTGGGTGAACGAAAAAAATTAAGTAGAAAGATATAAGGTAATTATACAGTTCAGACCTTAGAAAAGCAAGGTCTGTCCTGCTCCAAAATCTTCTTTTTTCGCCTTTTTTCTTGGTTTTTTCGGTTTATCTAGCACCTGAACAGAAGGCTTTCTTCTCTCCATTTCCACCTCTTTAGTCGGACTAGAAACAACCACATCTTCTTCGGTTGTAATAGTCTCTTCCGTAACGGTCAATGGGATATTCTCAGGATCCTCTTCTTTAATAGTTTCTTCCTCTTCTTGAACAAGTTCAAGTGGAATTGGATCACTATTCGTTATTTCTATGGTTGGTAGTATATCCTCTACAGTAATCTCTTCCAGTTCCTTTTCAATGACTACTTCAGTGACTTCATTTTCAGAAATGGGTTCCACTGTGTCAGGAGTTATTACATCGTCTAATGAAATTACTTCATCATCATCAATTTCTATAGTTGATTTTCCTGTAAATAAATCATCTAGTACAAAATCCTCTGATTCAGTAACTTCAATAACAGGAGTTGTTGTTATGAAGTCATCCATATCTAAAGCTTCTTCTTCCTCTTCATCATCCAAAGTAGGTAATGCTATCTTTTCAACTGGTATTTCGCGTTCAATTAAAAGTTGTTTAACTGCATTTTGATACGCTGGCCAATCAGTTAGTGTGCAAATACCATCTTTATCTTTGGGAAATAAATCTTGTTTCAACACCAACAAGCCTAATTCTCTTTTTTTGAGTTCATGACTAAAGAGTATTCCCTCTTTCGTTAACTCTTCTGGAAAGTAAAATAGATTTTTTTTCACGATGTCGATATTATCAACCAATCGCTTTTCATCATTTCTACATTCGTCTGGCAAATTTTGAAACCATTCTCCAATCATTCCTTCGACGGATGGAGTTGACAGGTTTATATAACCATTTGCATTGCCATAATCAGCTATCCACCAACCCTTACCTAATTTAGTTGACGTTTCATTTGTTTGATATCCAAATTTCCTAGCAAAACGTTCAATCCATGCCGGTTGAGCTCCTTTAAAGTACGCTCTATAAATGGTACCTTTTCTTGGATGCAAGATTATTGTTACTGGATTACGTCGCAAATAATGATGTTCATCTGTGCCATTTTTTGCTTCTAGCCATTCGAACGTTACCATCCCTTTATGTTCATCCCAAATCATATTGGTCTTTTCCTCCTTAGGAAGCATAGTCAGCGCGAGTATTTCCGCTGGCTAACATCTTCGATGCAAATTCTTGATAATCAAGTCCTTTTTCCAAATCTGTTGTGCCGTCAGTTACAAACTCTTTCGCTAACTGCTCCGCGTCCATCACTACACGATCGATGGCGAGGTCCACCCCAGATTTCTTAGATAATACAAGTGCATGGATATTTGCGTCGATAGTATCAACTCCGATAAGCCATATCACTTCTACTGAATCTTTTTGTCCTAAACGCACCGCACGAGAAAAACATTGTTCTATTTTCTTTGGGTTAAATTCAAGGTCATATAATATTACTCCTTTTGCTTCAGTTAGCGTGTAGCTTTCAGCTCCTGTACGCATAGTCATCACAAGGATTGATAAATCATCATTTGGATTTTGAAATCTAGCCATTAATTCATGACGGTAGTCCATTGCGACACTACCATGAATATAAGCTGCTCGCATCCCTGGAGAAACGGAGTCTAAAATAACTCCTAACTCTTCTGCCGTTTTTTTATGAGCTGTAAAAATCAGCATTTTTTTCCCTGTTCTCGCATACTCACGAATTTTATCCTTAACTGTCGTAAGTTTAACTGGCTCTGTCATAGACTTAGCATCATAATCTTCTTGAACCCAAGGACAAGATGCTACTTTACGGAGTTTATCTAACCAAGAACATACCTCGATTGTAGAAATGCGATATTTATCCCCTCGCATCTCAGCGGCTTCTTTTTTAAGATGTTCTTCTTGATACCATACACGAAACTCTTCCAAGCGTTTATCGTATAAAGTTCTCTCTGCCTCACTCAATACGAGATGTAAGCGGTGGTGTGTGGGAGCAGGAACATTAATCTCGCTCTTTACATCCACGTCCGTTTTTTTCTTACGTAACATAAACAAATCAAGGAGTTCCCAAAGTTTTTCTTGATTAGATACACGAGCTTCGATACTTTTTGTGTCCATCAATGCTTTTTGAGTTCCTCCACCAAAGTAAGCGCGGAAATGCTCTTCTCCTTTTTTCCCATATCCACGGAATACTTCTTTTTCATAAGGATCTTCAAAGTGATGACTGTCGCCATAAACCCATTGAAGAATCCAATATAAATCATCTGTACCGTTTTCTGCAGGCGTTCCAGAGAGTGCAATACGAGTTTTAGTTTTGATTGCTCGTATAGATTTTGAAGTCAGATTTGCTCCATTCTTAATCTTATGTGCCTCGTCAATTGCAGCTGCGTCATAACTTCGATCAATAAAACGGAAAAGACCTTTTTTTCGTTCTTTTACGACGGTGTAACCACAACCACAAAATAACTGTCCCTTTTTCCACGTTTTGTTGCATCTCGTACAATCTTCTGGCAACGTATCTCTCGTATATAAATCCTCAGAATTTTTATGTGATTTGTTACAAGCTTTACAATGTTGACGTTTCATATTCCAATAAAATGTACTATTGCAAGTGGGACATGAAGTGTATTCTTTCTCCTTAAAAATGATGGATTCTTGTTTCCATTTTTCATACGAAACTAAATGTATACGCTTATCCGATTTCATATCCATTCGATTCATTAATTTAATATAATCATTTTGAAATCCTAATAAGTGAATCTCTCTTTCCCAATCGGAAATATTTCGACTCATAGTAACAATTAGGATTTTTTTGTTTTCCTCACGCGAAGTTAGTCCAATTAAGGTTGTCATAGTTTTTCCTAAACCCATATCAAACCCCAAGACTAAACGTTTTTTTGAACCAATCAACGCTGCTCCTGCTTTTTGATATTCAAATACATGACGTCCATCAGATAGCTTTCCGCTATAAGCATTTTGAATGCGTTGAAATGCCAACTTGTATGCAGGCTTATTCTCATAATCTATTAGACTAATACCTTCACTACCATACTTTCTTTTCTTTGATTCCAATGTATCCAACACAAAATTGGGTGTTTCAACATTTAAACCCCAATTATTCAAAATGGGGAATACCTTATGCTCTTTGAAAGGTTCATCTGTTCTCGTAATAAGTGAATGCCAATTAAAACTGTTAACGACTTTCTTTTTACGCTTTGTATGTCCCTTTTCCAAAATATCGTAAAAGTGAGTAGAAGTACTTAGCTTATTATTATGCATCGCTTCGTCTGCGCGAATATTTTCTTCTAATTGGTCGCCTTCAAAGAAAAGACCTGTTTTGTTGTATGTTGTTGTTAGCATAATTAGAAAGACACTACGAATATTTTCGTAGTGCCTTTTCACCTCCTTATATCGAGTTAGTTACTGTTTTGCATATTGTGCAATCAGTGATTTTATATCATCATTACCTTCGTTTAAGATTGTTAATGGTTTGTCATTACCATCTAAACAAAGTACGACTTCATCTGAGCGATACAGAGATAAGCAAAATTCTAAATGATCACTATGAACAGTGAATTCTAAATCATCTCCTTCAATCATTGCTCCTATTTGTTCAATCAGCACTCCTGGAAGTTCCACAAAAGCTTTGGTCCCTTCTTTACGGAACACCATAATTGATTCTTTTACTGCTAGACGCTTAATACGTCGAGCGGTACTTAAAAGTTCTAAACGGTCAACTCTCCACAAGGTAGAAGTGCCCTTTTCATTCGCAAACTTCGAATCAATGTCAGGAAACTCTCCAACCAAAATACGTGAGATCGCTCTTGTATGACCACATTCAAAAACTAATAATGTTTTAGCGGCATTGAGTGATACTTTTACATCACCATCTGACGATAAAATTTCAGCTAATCCTAAAATAGTCTCCGACGGAATAGAAGCTGTAAAATCTCCAAACCAATCTATTCCTGGTACACGATATGTAACTGCTCTGGCACCGTTGGATGCACGTACATTTACTATACCTGTATCTTCTTTTGTCATGAAAAGACCACGTAAAGTAGGAAAGCGTTGCGCACTACTATTCCCTTCTAATGCTGTAAATGATGGAATAGTTCTACTCATTAATTGCACCTTACCAGGGCTCCATTGCACACTTTCGACAATACTTGGCATATCAATTAATGGTGCAGTTTCAGGAATTGTATCCATGGAAATTTTTGAAGAACGGCCCCATTTCAAAAATAGTCGTTCATTTTCTGTTTCTACTTCTGCTGTAATGATTTCATCATCTGGTAAAGCACTTACTTTAATGTCGAGTTCATGAACAGATGTTGCGAAAGCAAATGGGGCAATAACCTCACACTCTACTTTCTTTTCCACTTGCAAATCATCCCCCACAAAATAGAAAACAACTTCGTTTGCTACTGTAGAAGAAACAAACACGCGTGATTCTCCTAGACGTGCTCGCTTTGCTCCTTTCGTTAAACCTCCAACAACTTGCTGTAGTAATTCTCCTTTGATCTTGAACATAAGTATGTTCCTCCTTAAAAAAGTTTTATTGTATTCAGAGAACGCAAAAAAAACACTTTGAATACAATGTCAAACTGTCTAATAGACAGATGAACACTTGTAAACAAAGTGTTTTCGGTAAAACGTCTCTCCCGCATGGGTGAGATGATTAGGTTGCGTACAATAAATATAAGGTAATCATATCATAAATTATTTTATAAGAAAAGATACGTTCTCCTAGGTAGGAAAATTAAAAGTTCAATTATGTGAATATATGTTACTTACAACTTCTTTACAAATAGCTTGTAGATATTCATCTTTAAATTTCTTTGGGCTAACTAATTTATCATATGTTCGTTCTTGATACTTTTGATAATCCATTAATTGTAGATATATGGCTTCTTTTGTCTCCTCTGCACTTGTTCCAAGTAACTCTTTCAACTCTTTTACTTTAAGCATATGTGCTTCTATTTCCTCTATCGGTTTATCGAAACGTTCTCTTTCTGCTTCTTCATTATTTCCTTTTAAATTCTTTAATGTTTCCTCTTGTTTATCGATTTTTTTAGGTGTTTCTATTGAGGAAGAAGCGTAATTGTCTTCGATAGCTTTTATTACATATGCTGCTGGATTTTTAACTTCCCCTAAATGCATTTTATCTTTCGTGTAAGCAATATTTAGTTCAATTTGTTCTTTGCTATATTTATCAATTATTTCACTCATGACTTTTGGCTTTAATCCAAATTCGCTTAACCTGTTTTGTTCTTCTAATACCGCGTCAATTATTAAATTTTTTATAGGCTCTTTTGGACCATTTCGATAAATATGAAATTCAATTTTATCGACGGATCTTCCTTTTTTTATTTCAACAAAATCAAAATAAATATCTGACTCTGCTTTTAATTCTTTTTGAGCTTGTAAGATAATACGTTGCTTAAAGTTTGCGTATTTCGGGTACTGGTCTGGCTCAATCCCCATCTTTGCTCTTAAATCTTGTAATGTAATAACACGAATCGAATTTAAATTTACTCTCGATTTTAATAACTCATATAATCGTAAAGAATAAATACTTTTTAAGTTTGTAATATTAAAAAGTTTATAAGAAGTGAAGTTGCTTGTGAGGGATAACAAATACTGCTCCCAGAACTTATGAATTTCAATCGTAATCGTGCCTTTATTGTCGTTATAGTTTACCAAAGATAACCATGTGAATTGATATGTTTGATTTTCTATAGTAATAGCGATTGGTTTTTTAAATAAATCTAAGGTAATTTTCTTTAATTCTAGATAACCTGATTTCCCCTTTAGTTCCAAAAGATCTAGGAATTCTTTGATAGGGAAAGAATATGTATGTGTTTTTGTGTCACTTGGTTGTATATTTGAAAAGATCGTTTGAATCAATTTAAATTCAGAAGAAGAAAGTTTATAAGCTGCTTCAATTAGTAAATTCGATTTTGTAACAGTGTTTTCTTTACTTATTATTAATGCTAATTCTTCTACTTTTTCTGTCATTCCAAACACCACCTATCAATAATAATGATAGTATAACATAAAAACAGGTGTGTTATATTTTGATTATAAGTACCAAATCCGTTATAGTTCCGTCCTCGTACCATTTTTGTTATAGTTCGTACCAAATCCGTTACCTTTCGTTTTTTCGTACCATTTTCGTTATAGTTCGTACCAAATCCGTTATCTTTTGTGTTTTCGTACCATTATCGTTATATTTCGTACCAATTTCGTTATAATTCGTACCCCAAATCTGTTATCTTTTGTACCATATTTGTTATCTTCTGTACCATTATTGTTATCTTTCGTACCAAAAACGTTATCTTTCGTACCATAATCGTTATATCTAGTACCAAAAACGTTACCTTTTAACTCTATTAATCTATGTGTAACAAGGGATTCAGAGATTAGCAAACAATTAAACATACAAACAATTGAAACAATTAAACAATATAAACATATTGTATATAAACAACTAAACAATGAATCTACTAAGTTGTTGTTACTAATTAAATTATATTAAGAGACTTACAATAAATATTATAGTGTTGGTTTGAAATAAAGATTGATTAAAAACACAGCTAAAAATGCTGATTCTAATAAAAAATCATAGCCCCTTATTTGAACAATGATTGTTCAAACAGGGGCTGTTTTTCATACCAGTATTGTGCTTTTTGTAATAAAGATTTAAGAGTTTTTATTTGTTTACAAATGATTTATATCCGTACTTTCTATCTTCAAGTATCCCATTAAAAACTAAAGATTTAACTTCATCAATCGGACTTAATGATCTGAACGTCATTATATCTGCCCAATTAACCAAATGTTTCCCTTCAACATTTTCCTTTGCAATATATTCTCTCATTTTTCTTTCGTAAACATATTCTAACTCCTCATTCATATTTTCTTTTAATTTTAATAACTTTGATTGCAAATAATTAAAGATTACTATTGCATAATCCAGTGTTTCTTTTTCAGTTGGGAAGTAACCTTTATGAATAACTTTATTTCTAAACTCTACTTGTTTGGTTGTTATTAATTCAGGAGCGAATTTATAAACTGATAGATATAGCATTGTATATGCACCTAATTGTCGTTCCGATGAGTTACTAATTTTGCTCCATGCTTTATCGTATTCAGATGTTTTATTTTGCATTAGCCATGGACTCGTATTTTTTGTATTAAATAACTTTTGGATGAATATTTCAATTGAAAACTCATGAAATCTCTCAATGCTAGTCGCAAAATTGGAAACGGCTTCTCTATAATAACCATCCAGCATTGCATAAATTCCCATTTCAAATAATAACTCGAACTTATGTGACTTATAGAAAATAATAGATTCATGACCATAATCGCACTTAATAGAATAAGTATTATCATCCCTTAATTCAAAGCTATATTCTTTTTTAAGATCTGGATCATTATTGCATTCAATACAAGATAGTTTGATTTTCACTTTTATTCCTCCCAAATTTTCCTTATTCTATCTACATTTTAAGCTTATTTTCACTTCGTTCTATCGTACCTAAACCATATAAGAAAAAAGAGCCGTCTGAACAGGTTTTATTAAATGTTCCTTATACGCTCTGTGATTTAACATCAATGTCCACTTAAAACTTTTGCCATCATCACTAAAACTATAATTAAAAATATAGCAATAACAATAAGACATCCACATCCTGATCCATTGGGATGTCTATCACCGCAATTTGGACACATTTCTGCACGAAAAGATACTTCTTTACCGCAGGATCTACAACGACTGAGTTTCGAACTAATTTTATTTTTATTCACCTTCATTACCATATTTATTCCCTACTTCCATAAGTTCTATCATATTTCCTATTTTACTATAGAGGTTGTAGAGAATGTGCAGAATTTACTATATTCCCATATAAAATAACTTAGCTAATGCTGCGTCTAATGTTCCGACTACAACAAAAAAGCCAACTATTTAAATAATATTTACTCCGCGTTTTTTGTGTTTATTTTCATAAAAGGTAAAACTAAGGTAACAAATAAGTCTTAAATCGCAGAGATATTTTGTATATAAGACAAACAATTATTTGAAAATAAGGAGAAATTGTCGATTGGTGAGACTTGGCTATCCTACATGCTTAAAAAACACTAAATGGAGGTTTAATAATGGGAAATAGAATTATGGAAGAAAGAATTAAAGCGTTTATGGAACGTGAACAAGCTCTAATGAAAAAATATGGTTATATAGTTCATAATGTGTTTGAAACTGGCAAAAAAGAATTTGATGGGTTGGCTAATAATCATACTCATGGAATAATAGAAAATTTTGGTCATGATGATTTTCAAATAGTAATACCATTTGAACAAAAAGAAACTATTTTACTGTTTTATCATTTAGTTGAATTGATTAAAAAAGGAGAAACTTTTGAACCTGATATTGAATACAAAAATATTATTCAAAATGGCTCCGTGCATTTTAAAGAGTTTGAGGACGATGGTAGAAAGATTTTGCGATTAATCTTGCCAGATGAAAAAGGAAAAATGCCAAACGACGAGGATTGCTCAGAAATATATAAGAAGCAATACAACGAATTAAAAATTGTGTAATGAAATATTTTTAGGTGGAGGTATACATTAGTGAAATGGTCATTTAATTATTTAGGGGATAAAGATAATAGGCAATACTTTTGCATAACAACAGATGACGGCACTGAAAGAGGTCAAGGAATAAGCGTAAGATTTCATTACTATTCAAGACAGTTAGACGGCAGTTTGAAGTCATTAAACTATATGGAAATCCCAATCTTCGGTCATAAACCTAGTAAAGAAGAAGCAAAAAAACTAATGGATATAATAACAAGATTCTTTCACGGGTGGCTTCCCTATAATATGATCATATCGAATTAATAAAATAAAACAGACAGTGAGTTAATATTAACTCACTGTCTGTTTTATTTTATGCTGCAGGTTTCGTCAAAAAGAATCTTTCTAATCCCAACAAGTAATGTTGATTGGAAAAGAATGCTCTACCTAATTCATCTGCTAAAGATTGTAATAGAATTAACTCGTTCCATTTATAACGAGGTAGCTTCTCCACATTCCAAACATTTGGTTTGGATTGTTTCCCTAACCACATTGCCTTTACATAGGATTGAATTAATTTAATGCTAATGAGTTGTCTCGGTTTATCATGAAACTGTTCAGCCCAAGCCGTTTGTACGGATAATAAGGCTAGCATAGTGTCTTGATGAAAGGTTTCTCTAACTAAAACCACCCATCCCTCTACTTCCTCTTGATAGGCTTCAAATTCTTCAATGTCTTGCAACACGGTATTCAAAATCGGAAGTGAAGGATAGTTGTTATACCCCTTCCCCCTTGCTATACGCTCTAAGGAATGCTTCTTCGTCATTTTAACCGATTGCACACGGGACAAAATGGTGGGTAGAATCACATCTCTATTTTCCGCGACCAATATGGCTAACGTATCTTGAGAAGGTTCCTCTAAGAATTTCAGCAAAGCATTGGAAGATTGTGCGTTTAATTTATCGGCATGTCGAATGATAAATACCTGTTTACTCCCCTCAACACCTTTATATGCTGCTTCTTTCTTTAACCCACGTATTTGGTCAATCTTGATCGTTTGACCGTCTGGCTCCACAATAAACACGTCTGGATGATTATGATTGGTGATTCGTCTACAAGAAGAACATGTCTCACATGGTTCACTCTCTCCACTTATACAAAAGAGCAACTTGGAAAGCCATAATGCAAACGGATAACCATCTCCTTCAAATAAATACGCATGAGCTAAATGGTTGTTTTTAACTAGCTGTTGAAATTGTTCTTTCAGCATGGTTTTACAGCTCCTTATTAAGAAAACAAGAGGAAAGGATCCCCTTGTTTAACTGTTTTTTTGTTTAATCACATTTGTTATTCGTTCCCATTCTTGATCAGACACGACAACCAATTGAAGTGCTCGTAGCTGTTCCTCCAGAATGCTTTCGACTCTACTTTTATTCGTGATTTTATTCATCAACTTCACGGTTATTGGGTTAGGATGCGACATAATAAGATTCGTATCACTTACCGCAAGAACCTTGAACTCTCGAAACAAAGTATGAACAGATAATCTTTCAATTTTTATCATCTCTGAAATGTTATTTGAAACCTTCATAAATTCAGATCTCAATTCCTTTGAACATGCAGATAAGAGTTCTAATACTTCTGCTTCGTATTCTGTTAATACTACTGCTTGTTCAGTAGATTCAACAGGTTCAATAAGTTCATAATTTTCGTTATCCTCGATAGCTGGTGGAATGTTGTGTTCATCAACCCAATGGGTCCAATCTTCCGGTCTATTTAAAGATTGGTCAATAAAACCATTCACATCATTAATAACAACACTATCATTAGATGGACCTGTTTCTAAATCCACTTTTTCTGATACCACTAAATTATCCTGGTCTTCCATTTCAGTTTTTACATGAGGTTCTTCCACTATTTCAGTACTTGACTCAACAACTGCTATAGTGCCTTCAGAAGATAAGGATTTTTCCTTCAGCTCTTCGAATGATGGAATAGAGGACAAATCTTGCATTAAATCAGTCATGGTGAAAGAAGGTATTTCGATTGGTTCTTCTTTCCCTACTTTTTCGTCTACCGTAATCTTTTCTTCAATTGGTAGTTGAATTTCTTGAGAAGGTAATCGTTCCACTGTAGCTGCTATTTCTGCTTCTACAAGCGGTATACTAACCTCTTTATCAATGGAAGGTACAATAGCTACACCTTGAGCCACAGCTTGTTGTAAATCCTTTACAGCCTGTTTTAAAAGAGCAATCTCTGCATGAACATCTGAACTATTATCGTTCGACATTTGCACGACTGCCATTTCGACCAATAACTGTGCATCGTGATGGAATTTTAATTTCCCCATTGTATCTTGCAATACTTCTAAATAATGATAAATGAGGGCCGATTCCACATTACTAGCAATCGTCTCAAAGTTCCCGTCTGTTAGCCCCTTTTTTAAGGTCGCCTTTTTCCCTAGCTTTTGATGTAGCAGAATGTCACGATAGTAGATCATCATTTCTTCTACAAAAAACTTTGGTTCTTGTCCACTTTGGAAACATAAATTGAAATGCTCTAAGGCACCTTCTGTATCTTTATTGGCAATGAACTGAATCAACTTCCCAATTTTGCGAGTATCGACTGCTCCTGTTAGGTTAATAACGTCTTGCAAAGTTACCTTTCCAGTAGCATGTGAAATCGCTTGGTCCAGTAAACTAAGAGCATCGCGCATTCCACCTGCAGCAATTTGTGCAATCAGTTGTAATGCTTCATCATCAATTTGAGCCTCTTCTTGTGCCACAATAGAATTCATACGTTCCACAATGTCTTGTTGTGAAATACGACGGAAATCGTATCTCTGGCATCGAGATAGAATCGTTAATGGGATCTTATGTGGTTCAGTCGTAGCTAAAATGAAGACAGCATGAGCGGGAGGTTCTTCTAACGTTTTTAGAAGCGCATTAAACGCTTGCGTTGTAAGCATATGTACCTCGTCAATGATGTACACTTTATATTTTCCGAAAACTGGAGCATAGATTACTTTTTCACGAAGTTCACGAATTTCATCAACTCCATTGTTACTAGCTGCATCCATTTCCACAATGTCTGGGTTAGAATCTTTACAAGAATCACATTCTCCGCAAGGCTCTAAACTATTCGGTTGTAAACAGTTTAACGCCTTTGCTAAGATTTTAGCTGAAGACGTTTTCCCTGTACCTCTTGGTCCTGAAAAAAGATATGCGTGCGATACCTTATTAGTTTTTAATGCGTTTAATAAAGTCGTTTTAATCGCATCTTGGCCTATTAAAGAATCAAATCCTGTAGGTCTATATTTACGATACAATGCTAGATGTTGCGCCATTGTTAGTCATCTCCTTAAAAAAGTTTTGGTATTCTTTTTCGACATGATTCGACACAAACCTTGCTTGTGCAGTACCATATCGTGCATTAAAAAGTATTTCTTCTTGAACAATCTCACCTGAATAGAAAAGGTTATTTAAGAAGGTATTAGTCATCTGAGCTGCCATTTTATTCGTTGCAGATCGTTGTGGATTATTTAAGATTAAATCTCCACAAGATTGTGTTGGAAAAACACTCTCTGCATCTTCTAAAACACTTGGATATACATCGGCAAGAGGAGGTAAAAAAACTTTCCCCTTTTCTTTATAACCACATACAACTTGGCCAGAAAAGCCAGATGTTCGTATCTTTTCTTCAGCATTCGTATCTCCTACTAACTCTTCCTTCAAGAGCACCCCTTCTACACCAACATCGATGTATAGTAGATGTTCTACTTCTTTGGAATGAAAGTATTCGTGGAGTAGCATACGAGTTCGATTATTATCAACAAGACCTACTAATACAGGTATGTCGTTCGGTCCTTTAAGTGCAAATATGGCATTTAATTCTTCTAATGTAGTTACATACATATCAAAAGAACGCACATCCACCTTATAATGAGTACCATAACGATCAGCTAAAGCATCCGTCTTTGATAATCCTATATCTTCCGAATCAAATAATTGATTAGCAAGATTTTTCTTCTCTACTTTATCTCCATCTACTAATGCCACTTTCGCCAGGGGATAATAAGAACGATAATTATTTTTTGGTGCATAGGTTGCTATATCTTGAAGCAAATTACGCACGAAATGACTTCCATTTGCACCTGCTCCAATACATACGATAAAATATGTTGCATTTTCATCCGTAATCTTCATTGAATAATCATCCTTTCAATTCTACGAGATTGTCCCATTCTGGAGGGTATGAACAGCCGCCGTTTAGACTTGCTGGCAATTCAAATATTTCCGTAACAGGTACATTAACTTGGGCATCATTCGCTTTAGCACGAACAATAATCTCCAATTTAGGAGTATCTAATTTTCCTACAACAGCATAGATACCAAATCTTTTTTCGTCTCGATCATCGATCTCAGAGAAAAAAGCAGGCATAGTATTATGCGAGTGTATTTCTACTACCGGTAAGTACCGAATCGAATTACGACCAATGTATGATTCATTATAGGTCGCATCAATATGTGTATGAGTTACTACTTGTTTAGGACATTCCACCAAATAACTTTTGGTTTCTAGATCCCAATAGATTCGATTCATCACTTCAAATCTTCCTTTTTTCGTATAAGCACAGAAAAAAGCTAGTATCTGTGCAATTAACTCTTTCGGAATCTTTGGTAATGTGAATGTGAAATTAGGTTTTAATACTGGTTTATCAGCTAAATGCTCGGCTTTAGTAAGCATTTCACCAAATATTGATTTTCGCATTTCGTATACCTGTGCATCTTGCCCGACAATATAAGCAAAATTACCATCGTATGCTTGAAGTTCGTCTATAGATAGAAAATAAGGGGCTCGCAAAGGCGATACCCCTCCCTTACTTCCAGCAAATGAGTCTGGAAATAAACGTTTATTCTCTTTATCCACGTCCCATTTAGTCCGTGCAGCTGAAAACTGTGCAAAATGTTTTTCCATTTCAGCACGAATTTCATCTAAAGTAACTCCTTCTTCTGGTACTTCTTCCACAAAATCCGTCACTTTAAATTTTTCGGCTCCGAAATGTATTGTCCAGTCATCTGTAACCTTTATTGGTTCCTTTGGTGGTGTAGGAGCAGCCGTTGGCGTTTCCTTTCCTGCTGGTTTTGAAGATGATGTAGTTGTTTTGGTTTTTGGAGAAGTTGTTTCTTTCTTTTCCTCTTTCTTCTCCTCCACTTTTTCCAATCCTAAATCCCACAATGTTAATTCTTCCATTTCGTATCTCTCCTTAAAAAAGTTTCATTCATTCAAAGTACACAAAAAAAGCACTTCGTCTAAATGGTTCGGCTGTCCTTAAAATAGACAGATGAACACATAAAAACAAAGTGCTTTTTATAAAACTTCTCTCCCGCATGGGTGAGACTAATAAGTGTACGTTCAATAAATGTAAATTAACTATAGCATATATACATAAAGATTGTACAGACAGAAAATGCAATTGCATCCCCTGTCTGTAGCTGTTTAAACGAACTCTTTTAATGTTTGTTTAAAAGGAAGCAATTGATTGTTAGGAAAGTCTTTTCCTTGCAACTTTTCAAACATCTCTCGCACATTGGAACGTAAGTGATCGTTGCTATTACCCCCTAGAAATACAAAAGGAAGCATACTCACATCTTGAGCAGAATTTATCTTTTCTCCTTTGTATCCAGACCAACAGACCTGCCCGCTTCCATGTACATTGGAGAATGGAAAGTGACACATTTCTGTATCGTTAGTTAGGGGTGCATCTCCTTCTACTGCGAACATTTTCATTTCAGATACTCTTCCTTGTGTCACGTAAATAAAACTAACAAGCCGCGGATGTCCAACATCTTCAAATGGAATATCATGATACTTTACTCGCATTCTCATTTTTGGAATATCTAATACATAGATTGTGCGTTTATTAGTTTTTTTCACCATAACACAATACTTTGGTATTTCTTCATCCAGTGTTAAAACTTCTTCCCCGTCTTGCATTCGTTCCATTGCTTCCAATAACCATACAATGTCTAATTTAGGTAAGATCATCGTAAGCCACTCTTGTAGCAAACTTACATTTGCATCACGCGTTATTTCCATAACTTTAGGTAAAACACGCTCCGCTATCTCTTTCTTAGATTCTAAAGAAATGGTTTTTTGGAGTAATTCGACTAACAAGTCTACATATATAGGTTCATCGGGTAGTTTTTTAACATTTAATAGTAATGTACTAATCAATCGTTCAATATGTTCGTTAGCCAATTCACTCAGGTCTAATTTTTTGAACACGGATAGAATGAATTGCATAAATTGTTCATGCTCCATAATGTCATGTCTAGTGATGTACTCAAATGTATTCGTGATAAATGCAAATAATTCTTTATCATCGTCAAGAGCTTCTTTCAAAAATTCCTTAAAATCTGGTGTTCGTCGGAGAAATGAAACCATCACATTCTGTATCGGTAATTCGTCCATTAATCCATCGACAAAATCATTAAAATATAATCGCTTTGTCCCACTTTTTAAGCCGTTTTCGTGCCGTTCAATCTGCACCTTTTCTCCATCACGAAGCTTTACTAATAGTTCCATTGGTAAATTCCCCTTTCACCTGTTTTTCATCTAACAGTGTTTTCACAAATTTGTGTAAATTTATAAAACAATTGCAAAATTCATAACTAGGTCCCGAAAAAGAAATAGGCTGATACATAAACCTCGAACCTTTCAGTATGGGTTTCTTTTTGAACTCTGCATTCGTATTTTCATCGAAATCACCTAACAAATAATTGATTAATTGATTTAGCCTAGTTTTCTCTTTTTCTGTTAAGTTGATTTTTTTCAATTGGTTTAATACATCTAGTTGAATGGAAAAAGTTAATTGCTCATTTTCTATATCCTCGGTAAGAATGGAAAACACCCCAATCTTCGAATAGGTAAAGAAATCAGATACCGACTGCAGATTAATATAATCGTAATCCATTGTAATCGCATCATTTTCTACTAGAGAAAAAGAATCAGGAACCGTTCCACCTACTTGTTCAATCATTTTGACGATCATGATACGATCTAATCGTTCCAATATAAAATTTTTATCTTCCTTCCAGTATTCAAAATAACTAAAAAAAGCCATTCATAACACTCCTTAAAAAAGTTTATTTTAATTAAAAGAAACGTTTCTTTTCCTTATACAAATTCCATACCGTTTTTGGTAATCCGTTTAGCAATTGTACTTCGTGTAATCCTAGATAGGTGGTATCGTGCAGATAGCCAAAATATTTCTCTTCGGAAGCACCTTCATCAAAAGTAGGAATACAGTCATAAGCCTGTAGCAATGATTCTATCTCCTGTTTAGTAAAACTATTTAAAAGGTCTCTAATATCTCCTAAGACGCCATTTTCTGTATTAAGTAATTTCTGCAATAGTTCAACATCTGCATCTACTTCCATTTTGTTTTTCATTGTTTTCCAGAGCTTTTCCATCTGGTATCCCTCCTAATTAAAAAAGCAGCAGTTCGTTTATACGAACTACTGCACTTAGTTTTATAGGTGAAACTGAGGTAATTTACGAAAGCCTTTTGGGGCCTCGTCTCCATACCCAAGATTTAAAACTGTTTTTCCTATCTTATGTTGAATATAGTCGGTCGCTTCTTTTAACGACATTTCAGGTGGTACTTTCATTACTGCCCATTTGATCTGATTGTTATCCATTACGAAAAACCAATAATCAATTGGGCGATTAATTGTTTCGTTCAAAACAAACGCCTCCTTTTCTTAGTGTTTCTTTTAGTATAGCAATTTATCTATATTCTTAATTGCTAACTTATTACATATAGACAATAACCCTTTACTGTTAATTGTTACCTCTTTAATATTCAAAGGAATATCTCTATGTAACGTTGTTAATTTTTTTGCAAAAAGTGTTTGTTCTTTACTGTTTGCAACTTTCTCTTTATAGCGGTTTAAATGCGTAGGAAATTCAGAAACCAACATCTTTTCAATAGTTCCAAAATGTTGGATCAGCTTAATCGCTCCTTTATCTCCTATCCCGTCAATTCCAGGAATATTATCTACACTGTCTCCGGTGATTGATTTTAAATCGACAATTTGGAGAGGTGATAAACCAGCATACTCTAATTGGAATAACTCTGGTGTCATCCTAACATCCTCTTTACCTTTTCTAACTATTACCGTCACGCGTTCATTGATTAATTGAAACACATCTCGGTCATTCGACAAAATGTAAATATCCCCGTCTGCCTGTTCTGCAAAGGAAGCAATAAAATCATCAGCTTCAAATTCTGCATTACTATAGACAGGAATTTCCGCATGTCCTAATACCTCTTTGATCAAAGGAAATTGTTCTTTTAATTCAATCGGTGTCTCCTTACGTCCATCTTTATAAGCAGGATAGATTTCCTTTCGATAACTTTTCCCTTCGTCAAACATCACGATGGGAGCAGTTCCTAATGATTGATTCAACTTTAGCATCATTTTAATAAACAAAGATACAGCATTCGTGTACCTTCCGTCTGGTGCTTTCATTAAATTGTTGGGATCATGGGCCGTTGCGTAATAACAGCGATTCATTAAGTTATTCCCATCAATTAATAACCATCCATTAGACGACTGAACTGTTACTTCGGTTTCATCGAAAAATGACAATTGTTCGCCCATTTAATACTCTCCTTAAAAAAGTTTTGTCATTATTTATTCTTTAATCCTCAAAGTATCTAAAAAAAAAGCTCGTTACGATGATTTGTTGAACGTCAAAAAAAACGTTAATAATCTCGTGTCGAGCTTGTTACTTGAAAAGTACTTTTGAAGGACACTTCTCCCGCGTGGGTGAAGTAAACAGAAAATAAAATAATTACATTAATTGTATCACAATAACGTGACTATCGTATAGTGGGCAACAGTGAAAAGTAGACTAAAAGCTACACAGAGAGTATCTTATTCTAAGGAAATCATTCTATTATTCCTAATTAGATTATGATATGATTTGAATATATTATTTTATTTACCTTTTGTACTTCACCCATGCGGGAGAAGCGTTAGACCAATTGTTAAAGCATTCTATTAGAATGAATGAGCGCGAGCCATTTTTTCCTATGGAATGCTTTTTTATTTATCAAAAAATAAAGGAGTGATTCAAATGGGCAAAGTTTTACTTTGGGTAATATTATTATATCCGCTATTATGGGGAATCGACTTTTTAGCAGATGCTGAATTGTTAAGCGCCTATCATTCATTTTGGATGAAATGGTGGGAAATCGGATTAGTTTTGGTGATATCCTATTACGTTGTACAAAAAATGCCAAAGTTTCGAAATGAAATCTTAGAGCAACTTCGAATAAATCAATATTTTGAAGAAGTTCGTCGTTACCGTAATACACCTTATATTTCTCCATTAATGGCGATGTATTTAATAAGTCCACCAATTGCATATAGTCCGTATGATTTGGATTATGTCAAAAACACATTTTATCGAACAATAGTCAATACGTTTCGTGATCGTGTATATGTATTATCCGACTATAAAAATGCTCAACCTTCTGAAAGAAAACCCTATTACCAAATAGTTGGTTTTAAAATGATTGCACAATTCATTTTCTACTTTGGATTGTCATTCGGTTGGCTGGCATACTGGGTAATCAAAGATTATTCCGTATTAATTGTCGAGTGGCAGCTTTTTAGCTTACCTTTCGTCATCTATGGACTAAGCAAATCGACAATGTTGCTTCAAGCTATTATGGAACATCTCCCTTCTCGATTAGATCGCAAAATAGAAAGAGAAACAGTCAATGGAGAAAATATTAACTGGCGTGATGCTTTTCCAGATAGACCTTTTGGAGAAACTATTATTCGTGCGTATTATAGCGAAAAAGAAAAGAGGATGCGTTACTTCTATGCAGCGACCAATCAACCTGTCCCTGCGACAACAGCAACCTTCCGACACGAAGCTTTACCTCCATATCCATTCCCTACAAAGATAGTACCAGAATGGGCAAATGATATAGAGGAGCTTTATGAAGCAAAGAAACACGAATGGAATAACCCCAAAAAAGTTTCAAACGTTGTACCGTTAAGGAGACGTTCAAAATAAGAAAGAAGGTGAGGGCGAAAAATTTTCGCCCTTTCTTTTTTTTAGAAAAGAGGAATATAAAAGAAATGTCTATTATGGAAAATGTACTAATGGAACTTCAGTCCAAAATTACAGAAGATATGGTTTTATGCAATTTTATATTAGAGCTTACAAATAATAATCTATTGACCGATGAAATGTATGAGATTTTCATAACTGAAGAACGAAGTTATGGAGAAGTTCCTTTTGTTTTAAACAATGGAATATTTGAATTTCCGTTTATGGATTGCTCTAAATATGAAGAAAATTTGAAGCCTACAACCATCAAGGAAGAAATGTATATTCATATTTACCATATGGTGAACAGCATTTTATCCCATTGAAGTAATAAATAAAGACTACTTACACCTGGGATAACCCTAAGAAAGAGTCAAACGTTGTACCGTTAAGAAGACGTTCAAAATAAGAAAAATAGTCGGAGCGAATAATTTTCGCTTTTTATTTTTTAGAAAAGAGGAATATAGGATGAAAAATTATAAAGTACAAACAAAAGAGTTATTTGAAGAGCTGTGCATGGAAATGAAAATAAAAAAACCGCCATTTAGAATTTCAGGAGGCGGGTTAAATGCTTTTGAGCGATTTGGGAGGATTATTATCACTAAGGATTTAGCAAAAATGATTTCAACAAATTATAGAACCGTTCGATATTTGTTAACGCATGAATTAATCCATTTAAAATATCAAGATAGCAAAACAAGAGTGGCTCGTTTAGGGATTTTAGCATTTTCTATACCAGAATGGATTCCTTTTGAACACAGAGTTAAGGCTTATACTTTATTAACGGAATTAAGAGCAAGCATTGAAGGGTATTCCTTTAACAAGTATAAAGAGATAGATGAAATTATTAAAATAGAAAATTCCACTAAAGATCCGAAATTCTTCAATAAAGAAATAGCATATAAATACGGATATCCATCTACAGAACAAATAGCTAACTATGCCAGTAAATATGAAAAGTTAACCGAAGAATTAGCTCGTGAAGTCTTAAATGATTTCTGCATGGTACGAAAAATAAAAGATGCAGATAAAGATAAATTTATTAATAAAACGTTAGCGAGATTTCGGGTTTTGTTTATTGACAATAGAAAAGATAATTTGTAAGATAAATACATGAGAGACGAACCTTCTCCGGGTTCGTAATTCTCCTTAAAAAAGTTTGGGAAAACCTCGTAGATTATTCTACGGGGTTTTCTTACGTCTTATTCTAAAATAATAGCCAAATCTCCACATCTCTATTTTTTTATGCTCCCATGATTCCGCATTAGGTGACTATATATAATAAATAGCCCCCGTAGCAATATAAGATACGGGGGCTTTATGTTATCGCTGAGATTTAAATTAATCTTCGAAAGAAAATTATGTAATCATCATATGAAATACTTTTTCACAATGGTTCTGTCGAGTGTACGCGACAGTTTCTTCCTCAAACAAGGCCTCTTCATCCCAACCTTGAAATACACATCTCTTAACTTTATTAGCTAAAGCAACTAAAGCAATTGAAGGCAATTTAAGTGTTCCCTCTATCCCTGAAAGTCTAAATAGATCAATACCTTGTTTTTTATGAAAATAATATAGTTTGGAATCAGAACCATAAATATTTAAGGAAAGGCTATTCATTTCTTTGAGTATTTCAGCTTCAATTGCCTTTCTATTTGGTAAACCACTTGCTGTTAATATGACATTAACATCTAAAACTTTTTTATCGATGAGTTTGAAAATATCAATGTCTGATTCTACTAAATTCTCTAATAAAGCAAGAAAAACGGTGGTTGGCGTAAGTTCCTTATTACTGTTTAGTAAATCGTTTACAATCCCTTTAAATAAAGTCCCTTTTGTTCTCTTTATTTTTTTGTAAAACTTTAAGGGTAAATTTAAACTAATACTTGAAATAGCTTTACTTAATTTAAATGCATGTAATATAGACCCTAGATTACAAAAAGATGATGTCAAATGAGCAGCTATAGAATAAACAAATAAATTAGGATTATATAAATATGCCTCATAATGTGCCTGAATATTAGATAATTCAACCAAACCTTGTTCTTCATCTATTAATCTTACTCTATCAAGGTGATATTCTATTTCTGACCACATTGCACTAGTTTCCCATAAAGATTCAATTGTAAATGGCACTTTCGCATAGTCAGTTCCAAGATTTTTAAAAGTAACTGTTAATATTTTTTCAGTAGAAGAATGTTCAAATAACTCTTTAGCATTGAACGTTTCAAAGTTAAATTTCCAATCTTGATAATGTCTGGTATAATCCTTTGTCTTGTAAATAGAGCGATATGGTGTTCTCTTCCATTTTTCGAACATAGTCAAAAATTCAAGTATGTATGGTACAGAAGGTTTTTTATTCTGGACATAATTATTATTAAAATGTTCATATTCGTTAAGAGCGTTAAACACTTTCACAAGTAAATGTTGACCAGATAATGTAGCATGATGGTCAAAATAATGAGTTACTTCATGAACAATTAATTTACCACTATTAATAGTAAAATAATCATATGAAAGTGTTTCAATTTCTTTTATTAGTACATCTAAGTGTTTTTGAGTTAAATCATTAAAATTCATAGTTTGGCTCATAATATTATATGAAGCAACTGTAGATATGCTTGCAAATGTAGCTTTAATATAAACTCCCCCTATTATTATTTAAATATACAGTGTACACCAATATACTTACAATTTGGAATATAAATCTAAATAAAAAACCCTTTAATTAAAGGGTTCTCTTTACATATCTTTGATTTCAATTCTTTCGGAGGCATTATTCGCTATTCTTTCATTGCTTGGCTATTTTGATTTAATAGATGCGTGTAAAAGCGTAATACGCACGTTCTTTTATCAATATTGTCCCTCTTTAACCTTTATGTCCGCCAACCATTTTAGAGCGTTTTACTGCAGTCCCAGCTGGTGTATATGATACCGCTCTTAATAAAGCTGCGGAGCCAAATCGATTTCGAACACTATCCAAAGCAGCCGCTAACTTTCTGTTTTTCCAATTATCTTTCTCGAAAAGGCTTAACTGCATAGAGTGTTCATCTTCTAGCTTCGTGATGGAAACAGACAACTGTCTCACTGGTTTGTTATCGTAGTTTTCTTTTAATAGATCTAAGCACACCTTGTATATTTTCATCGTGTCGTTGGTTGCTTCGTAAATTGTTCTAGCTCTCTGAAATCCTCCACCGAACGCATTCTTGCTATATCCCAAACCTAATGTAATCGCTCTAGCTGCTTGATAAGTATCTCTTGCCCTTTTTGCCACATCTTCGCACATTTCAAGGATGACTGCTTTTACATCCTCGATTTTATTGTAGTCTCTCATTAGGACCTGACTTTTACCGTAGCTAATTTGACCTTCTTCTAAAGGAGCTCCTAAATTGGATAAATCGATACCCCATGCATGATGGTAAAGCTGATTACCCATCACACCAAATTTACTCTCTAATACATTCAAGGGAGTTCTGGCTAACTGCCCCACTGAGGTGATTCCCATATTATTTAGAGTCTTTTCTGTTCGAGAACCGATTCCCCACATTTCACTTAAAGGACTCACTGGCCATAATTTTGTTTGTACATCATCGTATGTCCATTTTGAAAATCCAATTTTCTTTGCTTCTAAATCTAGCGCCAGTTTTGCCATAAGAATGTTTGGTCCCATTCCTGCAGTTGAATGCAATTGTAATGAGTCGAATATTTCTTTCTGAATATGCTTTATGGTTTGTTCTGGTGGTCCCCATAGTTTTTCTGTGGTAGTTAAATCAATCAGGCACTCGTCAACGGAATAGACAAGTATAGCTTCAGGTGGAACATATTTGTGTAGTATTTTCGTGACTGCCATCGACATCTCAAGGAAATAACTCATTTTTGGTTCGAATAATCGAATGTCTGGATGGTTTGGTATTTCAAACAACCTGGTTCCAGTCTTAACCCTAAAGCGCTTTTTCATCGCGGGCGATGCCGCCAATACCACGCTGCCCTTTTGTTCTAGGTTTCCTACAACTGCAATAGGGACGGTTCTAACATCTAAATTGTGTAAGACAGCTATACAACTTGAATAAAAACTAACCATGTCAATAATAGCTATCGATCGGTTAGGCAATTTACTGTAATCCATCATATAATATCACGCTCTTTAATAGTTACGGGAACAAGTGCTAATACGTTGTTTAATGTAAAAGTGCGTTTAGACATCCTTGTATAACAATAGGCCCTAAATGATACTTCACCTATTTGAATTACTTTAATATACCTTTTACTTATCTGACCATCTTTTGCTATATAAATCATTTCTAATACATCACCATACCGCTTGGACTTCATTAACAGATTTCGCAATCGAGTTCACTCCTTATCTTTTCATTATAAAAACAAACACTTGTTCTGTCTAGTGTATGTCAATTTACATGAATGATGCTCTAATTCCATTAGCAATAGCTACTCTTTAATATGCTGGTTCAATAGAGGTGGCACAGTGTTATTATTTGTGATATTAAATTCAATATTAGGGGTTATACTTTCTTCACATGGAGATTGATTTTGCTTATTCGAAAAATTTTAAAGGGGAATACAAATGGAGACATTAAAAATAAATGATATAAGAGATTCAATTATGAAGTTTATTCATAGTTTAAACACTCAAGATAAAGCAGAAATTGTACTAGAATTTTTACAGGTTGAAGCTAAGAAGAAAAAAGATGAAGACGCACTAAATGCAATGATGATTGCAGATATTAAAAATAATAAAATTAAGATCTACCCAGAAATTGTACAATTAAGTTATGAAAAAGGTAATTATAGAAATAATTTTAAAATTAGTCTCTTAGAGTTCTTCAATTTGGTAATATGTCATGAGTTTGGTCATTTTGACGATAATTTTGATGTTGAAAAAGAAAAAAACGAGCTACATTCACTATTTGAGAAAAGCTATAAAGAAGGTCAAGTAAGAGGTATTAATAGTTCAATTATTCCTGAAATCAATGCTTGGAATTATGGAGAAAAATATGTAAGCACATACCTCTTAGAAGCATATAAAACATTTAATGTGAGCAATTTATTAACGTACACCAAAAGGTATAGAAAACTATTAGGTGAAAATTTAGAAGTCTTTATAGAGCATACAGACGAAAGAGTTAAAAATATTTTTAATTATGAAGAATTATTCAACTAAAAAAAGTACAAATTCGTGATTAGCGAATTTGTACTTTTTATTAATTTCGTACTAATGTATCTTGTTCGTTACTAGAATCTTCAATCAAGTCAATATTAAAGCGTTTCACACCTAATGCTTTAAAAATCTTTGTATAAGTGTCTGATTCGATCACAGCATCACCATTTTCAACTAACGAGATAGTTTTTTGAGTAATCTTTTCTCCTTGTCTAATCACAAGATCTACTACATCTGATTGCGTTAATCCCTTATCAATTCTTCGTTGTAGGATTTTCTTACCCATTTGAACTTCAAAACTATTCATATGCTCTTGTACTCCAGGTACTTGATTTAATAGTTTGACGAGTTCATTAAAGTCCTTATCCATATTTGAATTATTCAACATGACCACTTCTTTCCAAGTATTTTTTAGGGTTTTTAAGAAACTCTAAATAAATCTTGTAACTTTCAATAATCTTTACTTGCAATTCAGGAGGATTCGGATCTCCCTTTTTTAACAATGACTTCGTAAAAATCAAGATTTTTTCGTTATCATCATTATCATATTCAAAATAGATTGCTCGAAATGCACCTGGTACACTTCGATTGATCCTTAGTTCTAACAATGGTGGATTATTAGGAAATGGTTTGGTGATACTCAATGTACGTGGATCTCCATTATCTTCTTTAAAAAATGCTTGAAGCTTTTGATTAGGAGGTAACTGAGTTGTTTTTAGTATATCCAACCCTTCAAGAATATACCTAGCCAAATGTTGAGCATCTTTATCTCCTGCTATCCCTAGCCGAGCAATTTCAGTAATCTGTACAAGTACCTCTTTTACACCGTTCTCTTCCCAGAATATTATTTTCGTCATATTATACCTTACAGTATATAAATTGTCTAACTATTATATGCTGTAAGTTTTTTTCACTCCTTCGTTAATGAGTTTTCTCAAGAAAATAAGGCATTTATATAAAAATCAAACACCTTCTTCTTTAATATCAACTTCAACCTCTTCTGCTTCTACTAAAGTAGGAGTTTCTGCAAACTTCAATGTTTTCTTTGGCTTGGTCCAGGTGATTAGCTGTTTCATCATGCCACTTTCATCTTTATCTAACCAAACTTTTATCTTTTCTGAATCAGCCTTTAATACTTCTGTGAAAGTTAGTCCGTTTTCTAATGCAAAACGTTCTAACTCTAACATATCCGTCACTTTCGGAGATGGTTCTCCAAAAGTAATTTGCCAGCTTTTGTTACCAATTGTCACAGGTTCATGTTCTGAGACAAAGTCTTTTAAACCTGCTTTCATATTTTTGATCAGTCTTTCTTGCATGAGTATATACTCACCCATTTTTGTCGCTTCTTCCATAGTCGTGACTTTCCCACTTCTCGGAAACCCTTCTTCCATCATTCCACTGGCACATAAACCAACAAACGGGCAGGTATCACATTTGCCCTTATCAGTTGTCCGTTCCCAATCATCGATGTCTAATGAATTTGCTCGTATAGTTTGAACGTTTTGGATAAACCAAGATTTTGCTTTGTGGATGTGTTCTGTAGTTATCTCTACTTCATTCCACCGATTTATCCGTGGAAAGAATAAACGACCAAAAAAGGTACTACCAATCGTATTTCCTCTTAGTTCTGACAGTATCCAAGCATAAAGAGCTAGTTGCATCGATTCATTTGCAACTTGTTCCTTCCAACCCGATTTATAGTCCCATATTTCCGTTACATCGTTAGCAAGGTCGTCAATTATAATATCAATATACGCTCGAACGATTCCTAACGTCGTCTTTATGGAAACATACACTTCTGATTGGACTTCCATTGTATCCAAGGGGATCTCATAAATTGCATTTACAACCATACGGAGTAGTTCTTGAAATGTTTCTCCTTCTGGTATTCCCCCAGCCTCATACGCTGCAAATCTAAGTGCGTCACTCGTATCATAGCCTTCTGATACTACCCATTGAATTGCCTTATGCATGATACTACCTATTCGCATTGGTACTGTTGAAGGGGTTGGTCTTTTCAATACGTACTTATAATAATAGCTACGATTACACCATTCATAAGACGATATTTTGGAATAACTCCACATCTCTTCTTCCACCGAACTAACCGCTATTGGTATCGCGCTAGGTTTTGGATTTGGTAACATGGTTCCTCCAACTCCTTTTCATTTCGTTTTGGGAGCAGCACTAATGGAGTCTTTTTCACAACACTTATCTCCACACTCTCACCAAACATTTCTTTTATTTTTTCAGTTATACTTTGCATGAAAATTCTCCTTAAAAAGTTTTGTTATATTCAAAAAAAAACACCTTGAATACACGTCAAACTGTCTAAAGACAGAAGAACGCTGTAAACAAAGCGTTTTTGGACAAAACATATCTCCCGCATGGGTGAGATAAGTAAAAAGTTTAGATTGAATATAAAAAAACTATCACAATTTTATTCTTCATCATTTATAAATTCCATCGCCAATTCTTTACTTCTAAAATAGGAGTAATCATTGGTAAGCAAATCTATCTGATCAGGTGCATCACTTGTATCGTCTAGGATGATATACACTTCGTATATTTTTTCCTTGTGTTCCCATCCTTCTAACACTTCCGATGCCTTTTTCTCCTCTTTAAAAGCTTGATCGAATACAAGAAAATATCTGACCGCTCTTTTTGAGTTATTCTCCATTCCAAACACTCCTTAAAAAAGTTTTAACTACCTCACAGCATTAATTTAAAGTCATTTAGCAAGCTCCATCTGTGCACTATAAAAAATACAAATAATACTCTTTTGGTTGCATAAATTCTCTCCTTTTGTTTCTAAATTTGAGCAAAAAAAATACGCCCATTCATTTATAAACAAAATTAGAACCTTATTAATAAGGTCATTTGTTCGCAAATGAATACGCGTATGATATGTCATTGGTAAAACGTCTCTCCCGCATGGGTGAGATGAATGAAAAAGTAAAATTAGATATAGAGGTATTATAGCACTTAGTCTCATGAAAATCCAAACAATCTTCCGAGTGCTATTGTTTTAATCAGCTGGATTTCCATTAACCTACCCTGTCTGATGAACAAAAAAAGACCTAATATTTAGTTTCTAATTTCACCTACTTTGCATATATTGGTAAAAAAAGCAAAGGGTGAAAAATATGAAGGTAAAAATTAGAAAAGATAGTTGGAGTGCTGACGAAGACAATCTCCTTAAAGATATTATTTTAAAGAAAATAGAACAAGGATACACGCAGATTTCTGGATTTGAGGAAGCTAGCATCTTGTTAGGCCGCTCCAAACAGGCTTGTGCATTCAGATGGAATAAAAATCTTCGCCCATTTCATTTTAAGAGAGAAGCACCTCCTAAAGAAGAGCTCATTAAAGAGGCTTCTGATTCACCGTCTGTTCAAAACCATATGCAACTGGCAATGGAAAGTTATGATGAAATGAAACAATCGTATGGTCAAATTTCTCAAGAATACAACTTACTAAAAAGAGATTACGAGCAATTAGTAAATTGGGTCAAGCAAGGAATTACGCATTTAAAATGAATAATTGTATAGATATCTCTGTGAAATTGTATTCACTAAACCATCAACAAAAATATAAAAAGCAGAGTTAATCTGCTTTTTATATAGTAATTAAATTAATTCTTGTTCCTACTTATAAAGATAGGGTATAATTTCGTCCTATATCGACAGGAACCTTGGCTACAGTTAATTCGAAATCATCATCTGCAGACTGCTTTAAGTCTTTAAATGTATTGATGCCTAAATCAATTCCTGCAATTAATTCAGCAGGCTTACATATAGCATTCGGACAATATCCTAGTTTAATAATACCTTCTATTAATTTATCTACTGTTTGTTCAAATGCTTTTAAGCGTTTTATCTTAACGCTACTTAAACACTCCTTAGTGTAGTTTGCATGTTTATATCCAACAAGTACCGCTCCAATAATTTCTTCTACATTGTCTTTCGATATTTGATACATGTTATATTCCTCCATTTATCTTATTTATTCCTTCTCAACTTGAAGGTTTCATTTGGTTAGTGTAAAAGGATATTTAATCTTATCCAACCATTAATAAAACTAATGCCTTTTTATCAAAAGTAGCATCGAGTTCCTTGGCAATTAGTTCAATAGATTCTTCCTTTATATAAAAAGGTTCTTCCGGTAATTTCATGGCAAGATTAGCTGGCTCTGTCTTTGGCTCAAAAACTCTTATATAAACGTGAGGAAATCGTTCTACATATCTCCAACGCTGATACAAAGCCTGATAGGAAGATAAGCCATCCCCATCTAAGTAACAGCTGCCCAATCGAATGAGAGCGTGCTCAGAATGGAGACAATCTCGTCTTTTAACTATTTGATAAGTTTGTATATCTTCGTCTGAAAGCCAAAGTTGGAATGCTTTCATTAACGAACGATATCCTCCATCCATCCAACCACAGCCATCTAATAAATCGACCAAATGTGGTTGCCAAATAAATTCTTTAAACGCTTTGTTAAAAGCCCTTTTAGATTGATATATATTCTGCATTATATAACCCCCAACTCAAAACAACTGTAGTTGCCCTATACTTGGAATATCCTCAATTACATCGATAGGAGCTTGAAGGGATTCATAAAATTGTATATTTTCCTTTTCAATAGTCTTCATTTTTTCAATATCAAGTGCATTCATTTTTCCAAAAGGTGGATTACTCATAACGACCGTGAATTTATGCTCCCTTGCCATAACTCCAACAAGGATCTTTCGACGCTCGACATCAATAGAACTCCACTCTTCTTTTAACCAATCTCGGTATTGATGAATTTCCCTAAGACTTTCTTGGTATGGATTGACGTATACATCTTCAAATTCACTATCCTGAATAAAAATGTTTTTAGGAGCTTGAAACTCACCAAATAATGAGTTTCCCCAATATATACGACTATCTGTTTTCACTTCAAAATATTGATGAATTCTTTTTTCCACGGGATGTGCATGTATACCTACAATTGGTGTCGGTACAAATAATAATGAGGGTTTATAAAAGAAAGCTTGAATACAAGCTGCTTTCACCATTAACAAGCTCAGATCCATCCCTACCAGGTTTAATGCCTTAACTGGTAATAACATTGCTCCTGGTCCAAGACAAGGCTCTAAAACGGAATCTGTTAAGTTTGGCTCCACTGATATATTGAGCATACGAGAAATGGCTGTAGTAATAGTCATAGGAGTAGGATAATATTCTAAGTTACCCGATGATCCATTAAGCACCAAAAAGGTACTCATATAATCAGCAGGATGTTGAATAAGCCCCTCCCACGGAAAGTGTTCTTCTAAGAATAATTCCACTTTTTCCGTGATATTTGGTTTTTCACTACACCATGCAATACCAATTGCATATCCGATCCAGTCGATAAAATCTGTGGCACGTTTACCTGTTAAAGAGAAATAATCAAAGCATTTCTGTAACGCTTTTTTTACATCTTCCTTTTCAACTGTAGATACAGGTACATACGGAATAGCATCCCCTTCACAGAAGGTTCCTTTGTTCAGTATAGCGAACCAATTTCCCCATACGTTATGGCCTTTTTGATCAATCTCAAAACATACTTTTCGTTTCCAACCAAATGATTTCATTATTTGTTCCTCCTATAGAAAAAGAGACACCAAAATGAATTGGTGTCTACTTCCCATTAAT
Source organism: Psychrobacillus sp. FSL H8-0484 (assembly GCF_038005325.1). Classification (NCBI taxonomy): domain Bacteria; kingdom Bacillati; phylum Bacillota; class Bacilli; order Caryophanales; family Bacillaceae; genus Psychrobacillus; species Psychrobacillus sp. FSL H8-0484. The sequence continues at coordinate 84,457 of NZ_JBBOSZ010000002.1, forward strand.
CTTATTATCTAAAGTTTGTATCGTTCACTCACGAATAGCCTTTTGTAATCCCATGAAGTGTCCAATTATTTTCTGCATTGTTATTATAGTTAATAATAACTCCACATCTTGGAGTTTCCACCACAACGCTAAAACGTTCTTGGTTGTATTTTAACTTCACATATTGAGCGATTTCTTTCAATGTAAGAAGTATGGATCCATTATCTTCTTTCCTACAAGGAAGTTCATTAAATGAAATACAATGATATACCCCTTGTTGTAGAAAGCTGTCTGATACCTCAAAATGAACATTTAGAGAGTCAATCATTCCGTCTATCTCCAAGTTTTCATCCACAAGCTCGCCTAAACTCAAGCCTAAAATTCTACTTTGAACTTCATAAATAGATCTCACCATGGAAAAGCCTCCATAGCTTCCATTCGTTTTCTAAAGGCATCATACATTTCTGGAATCTCTCCAAAAATAGATGTCAATTGGTTGTTTTCATACCGAAGTAAATAGGAGTTTTTTTTGTCTATCAACGGATTATGATTTATTTCATTGAAGAACTTTTCCACTATTTCACCTGAGATGGGTTCATGGAAACATCTAATTCTAAAGTCGTCTGTGATATAAGAAATAAACAGTGATCCATATCCATCTTGAATTGTAGTTTGATAATTACCGTCAGTTGGATTACCATGTTCATCACGATTTAGTAAATGTTCAAACGTATAACCGCAATGAGAACAAAATTTATCTTCTTCTGAAGTTCGTAAATCAAAATCAACATAGGCTTTACCACCGCATTTACATTTCTCAATGTCTTGTACTGAACTCATATTTTGTTTCCTCACTTTTTTCATATTAGTTGGAAAAAAGGACGAATCTCTTTTATAAACTAAAGAGTTCGTCCTTTTTTATTTATGCAGTACGCATTGGTAATATCAATTCTGTAATATTTGGTTCTTTATCAGAAGAGATAAACACTGGTTTTAAATTACTTTGAAGATGCAAAGTTACCTCTTCGGAAGAAAAAACTTTTAAAGCATCAAGCAAATACTTGGAATTCATCGTCAGTTTAAATAGTTCTCCTTCTGAGGAGGCTACTATTTCCTCTTCAATGGACCCATTATCTGCTCCACTTGAAATACTTAGTCTATTTTCAAATGCTTCTAATGTAACGGCGTATCTTTTATCATCTTTTGCAAATGTGCCAGCTCGGTCAATCGAATTTATTAAATCTTTGCGATTGATTTTCACTTTTAAAGTAGGTAAGTTTTCGAGTAATTTACTTATATCTGGATATTTGCCATCAAGTTGACGAATATAGACTTCTTTATCTTCAGATTCAAGTAATACATGATTCCCAGAATCAAATAGTGATAACGATTCATTATCTTCAAACGCTGCCACAACATTTACTAATTGTTTAGCAGGTATGTTGAGTGCCGGTAGTTTTAATGGTTTTGGAATTAAGTTTTGACTTATACGATGGCGATCGGTTGCAACAACTTTAAAACTCTTTTCATCACTTACCATATGAATCGACTTGAGAATTGGTCTGGAATTATCATCTGCTGCAGCAAAAGCGGTCTGTGTTACAAGAGCAGCTAGTACCTTTGCATTAAACTTAATCCCTTCCCCTTTTTGTTGGTTAGGAATACCAGGGAAATCTTCTCCTACGACTACATTTACTTTGGCTGAAGTTTTAGCTTGTTTTACTTCGATTTGACCATTAGCAAGAGTAGTAATACTAATCATACCCGAAGCTAGTTTTCGCGTTATCTCGTCCAATTTAGGTGGTAATAATAACTCCCCAGCCTCGTGGATCTCTGCATTCACATCTTCTCCAGTTTGAATAGCTACTTTTTTAATAAATGTAACCTCTCCGTCTGTCGCACGAAACGTTAATAACGATTCTGTTGCATGAAGATGAATATGCTGCATGATATCTTTCCCTCTGAATTTCGAAAGATCGTTAAACACCGATTTTATTAAATTCTGTTGAATATTCATTTTCATGATTATATCCTCCTTAAAAAAGTTTGATAGGAAGGAGCAGTTGTTGCTCCCTCACTTTATTTACATACCGTAAACACTACCCATTCCTAAAAAGGCAGGTCATCGTCCGAGACTTCGATTGGTCCACTACTATTTGCAAATGGATCTTCATCTATACGAGTGTAGTTTTGCTGACTCATTGATTGGTTTTGCTGATAAGTCGGATATGAGTTTTGCTGCTGTTCACCGCCGCCAAATGATGGTGTTTGTCCACCTTGACTTCGTTCTCCAGAACTACTACGTGGCTCTAAGAACTGTACACTGTCTGCAACAACATCCGTTGTATAAACTCGTTTGCCATCTTGTCCTTCATAACTACCTGTTTGAATACGGCCTTCTATACCTGCAAGACTACCTTTTTTCAAAAAGTTTGCGGAGTTTTCAGCTTGCTTTCTCCAAACCACGATATTTATAAAGTCTGCTTCTCTCTCACCTTGTTGGTTAGAGAATGTACGATTAACGGCTAATGTAAATCTAGCCATTGCTACCCCACTTGGTGTATGACGTAATTCCACATCTTTTGTAAGTCTACCTACTATTACGACTCTGTTTATCATGCGAATGCACTCTCCTTAAATAAGTTTGATTTTTGTATTGTTCATCAATTAGATGTTTTAGCTGGAGCATCATAAAACTCAACCTCATATACTTCCACTTCATACCGAACAGAATCCTGATATGGTCGGGAACGTAGCGCTCCTTTTATGCCAATCCTTTGTCCCTTCACCGTATAATTTGCAATAAGTTCTGCAAGTTCACGCCATGCTACACAAGGAATATAATCTGTTGACACAAAAGTTCCATTTCTAGAATCAACCACGATTGTAAATGTCACTCTAGCTTGATTGCCGTAAGTTAATACAGGTACTTTGGTTAAGCGCCCTACAGCCGTAAAACTCTGCATATTCATTTCCTCCTATCGATTTTGCAACTCAGATAAGTTTACCAATTTTCGTTCCCCTGTTCGAAGGTTTACTTCAAGTGGCAGTTTATTTTGGAGTAGCAAATCATCCAGGCCTTTACCATCTTTCAAATTCCATGACCACAAATACACGTCTATCCCTAATTTGATCACTTCTTTTGCAAAGATCGTAAGTGTATCAAAGAGGGTTTGTTGTGTCTTCGCGGATTTTACCGAATCATCTACTTTCTGCAGAGTATCCATATCATAAGCGATGATGAATTTCTTCACCCCCCACGATTGGATCATCGGAATCATGTCTTTGAAATTACCAACACCAGGAGCTCCCCATATAGGAATTTCAAGTTTGTTGGCGGAAATGTATGATTTATGTTCCCCCTCTGTTGAGAGAACTGTATCCACTCGGAAAACGTCGGTAATATGAGTTCCTGGCTTCCAATGTTTCATAAAAGAAGCAGGCACAACTACATTTACTGGTGCACCACTGGTTACACCATTTTTACGTAATTTTAAAAGATGTTCTTCCACTTCTAAATTATGTTGGGAAGAGAACCACACGTACTTAGGTTTCCCTTTGTCTTTCCGAACACGTAGTCGAATAATTCGTCCATATTCATCACGAACTGGGATGAAATAACCTTCAGAAGCACTTGGAGCATAATGCCAAATACCTTTACGTTCGTTATCCTGCTCCACTAATGCTTTAGGAAAAGGATGTTCCATAAATTCTGGTATAAACTGTTGAGCAAATCCAGGAATCCGTTCAAATGGGTAACCTTTACTATGCATTAGTTCATAAATACGAATCCATTCTTGGTTCGAAGGAACAGAACGCAGCTGCATAATCTCAATTTGTTCTTTTGTGTATTTACGTTCTTGTAGCCATTCTTGTGAATGATGTGGCCGAATGGGACATAAAGATAGAAATACACGATACACTCGATCAACAATTTCTGGTGACTGTGCTTCCAGTTCAACATAACGTTTGATTTCACGGGGTTTATATGTTTCGCTTCCCTTAGAAATGATATTGCCATCTACCGTTTTAACAGGAATCCCCATCAAATCTGCTATGCCACGAACTGACTTGATAAAATGTTCACCTGGTTCATAGCCACCAAATTCATGCCAGCTGTAGTATGGAATAGAATTATTTCCTTTAGCACCACATCCACCCGCACCGAAACAAGTAAAAATATTCCGGTTAGGATCAATATAGGTATCAGGTGTTTTTTCCGTATGGGACTGGTTAGGGCAGTTTACTTGATATGATTTACCTAACCTTTTTGGATGATCACCTAATTGCTGTGCTAATTCTAAAATACTAACCGCTTTTACTTGTTCGATGGTTTCTTGGCTGATACGTGCCATGAAACAGCACCTCCTTAAAAAAGTTTTTAAAATGGGTATAACAAAAAAAAACACCCATCTCAATAAACGATGCTATCCGAAAAATGGACAGTCGTTCACTCAGATGAGTGTTTTAGAAAAATTAACCGAACGTTCCTCCCGCATGGGTGGAATAAAGAAAAAAAGTAAAAAGTTATATATCTCAGTATAAATCAATCTATGGGCTTTGTCATGTTGTTTTTCTTACTTACTGCTCCTTCCTTTTATTATATGAAATATACATTATTCTTTTATTTTCATTTTGTTATAGAAAACAAAATAATAGGAACAATAAATAGTGATTACAATCTTTTTATTATAGAGAACAATAAATATTTATAGAGAGAAGCGCCGGAGACAGTTAAACCTTAGAGCACCAAGGGATGAAGAGATTTGGTAATTACATAGGTTCGTATTATCAACCGATTTTTATCACAAATAAGAATCTATCCACTAATTTAGATACGTTTAAAAGGATTATTCACAACTAATAAGATTTATATGTATATTATTCACAACTTCAAATAAATCCCGTTATATGGATATTTGGTGATTTGTAATACAAAAAGGAGAAAATAAAGGGGAAACAGAAAAATAAACAAAGAAAAAACCACCTGCCAATGGCAAATGGTTAAAAATGAACAGGTTTATTTTTTTAAAAGCCACGACAAAAAGCCTTTTGCTATGGTTCTTTTAAGCTAAAGGCAATGACTTTTCAGGAATGAAGTTTGGTAGCTTGTGTTTATTCAATTTCATAGCTATCCTCAACTCTATTACCATCGCTGGAGTTAACGATTCAAGTAGATTTGCTATGAAAGAGCGGCCAATTTTACGCCAAAAACCACCAAAGTTCTCGATAGAAGCCTTATTAGATTCTAATAATCTAGTAGTATAAGCGACTGTATCTAATAGCATGAAACGTAATGCTCTCTCCCCATTTTCCGCTTTGATAATTGGGTAAAAAGGATTTAAGCAATCTCGTATAGTTGCGTTGCAAGCATCTTCGATATCTTTACTTGAAAGAGATAAAGGTAAGCGTGACAATGCTGTTTGAATTTCTTTTCGAACATTTGCTTCTAAACGAGATTTTTTAGGATCTTTAACCTTCTCGATAAAACAATCATCTACAAAGGTAAAGGTCCATTCTTTTTTACGTCTATGTTTTCCTTCTTGTGATTCAATTTTAATAAGTGAACTAATCCGTTTGATCCAATCCAAAATATTTCGAGTGGTTTTTTTCATTTTCCGGAGCAGCGTCGTGCATTTTAGGAGGTAAGAAAATTTTCCCTTTTTCGTATTTTCCCTAGATAGTGAATTAATCAAATCTAATAATCCGATGATTCCCGAAACGTCGCGTGCATGAACAAACTCAGCTAGAACACGAGAATCCAATATGTATTTAGGTAAAATAAAGTAGTTTAAGTTACCTTCTTGATTAAGTACATCATAACCACTGATTTGGATATAACGAATACCATGTTCATCTATGTATTGAAGTAAGCCTAGATCAAACAACTCGTGAAAACCTTTATGTAATGTACTGTAGTGAAAACCATACTGTTCAGCTAATGGTTTTAAAACAAATTCATCTTCGCGAATACGCCCAAGTGTATCGATTTTGAAATGTAACAATATATAAACAGCCAATGAAGAAGATTTTACAGTTGAGCCACCTGGAGCTTCGAAATGTAAAGCCTTGATATGATTTAATTCCATTTGATGGAATTTAACGCCATATAGAGATTTAACTTCAGTATTCACCAGGTTCCCTCCTCTAAAAATTCTTTATTTTTTATGAAACAAAACAATGTTTTAGCATTGTAAATCACGATGAAAATCAGTATAATGAGAAGTAACAGTTAAAAAAGACAAAATTAAACCGAACCACTAAGTATTCATTTTAAAAAATGAACTTACTGGAATAAATTGTATTTAGTTAAACAGTTTATTTTGACGGTTATCTACTCAGAGATTTTCCTACCGTGATTAACAGTTGGCGCTGTTCCTCACATCGTCCAGTTCAAAACTCGCAATTTTGAAGGACTAACTTTTCCTACTAATCCGATCGCCGGCAAGCGATGGGATTTTTTTCTGTGTAAAAACAAAAAAATCAATTGTCGACTCACAATTGATTAACGTTATGGGAAATATAGGTATACCAAAAAAAGGTACAACATGTCCCGTAAGGTTAATACAATAATTTCAAACAAGAATTTCAATGAAACTTGAAAAAGTTCCAGGGAATCCTCAAGAAAAAACTTCTAAATCGACTATTTTTATTCTAACACATCCAAATCCTAGACGTAAAGATGAAAAACGGTGGTCTTTCAAAAACATCCAAAAATATCCACAAAAAAGAGCATACGAAATAAATCGTATGCTCGGTGCTTCCGATGCGAGACGTTAATAGGAAATATTCAAAATTGTAATGTTATAGAAACAATTATCACGAATTATGTCGGAAAAGTCAATGGAACGTATATTCTTTCTGTTGGTTTGTAATAAAGATTGATTGAAATACAGCTACAAATGCTGATTCTAATAGAAAATCATAGCCCCTATCTTGAACAAAGATTGTTCAAAAAGGGGCTATTTTCTGTATAAGTCTTTTTGTAATAAAGATTGATTATTTCGGAAAGCGAATATTCAACTAAAGCACCCGTTAGCTTAATAAGGAATTTTTGTTACTCCTCTTCACTATCAAGTAAATAACCAACAAATTCTTCGTGTAAAGCAACTTCTTTTTTTAATTGTATTCACGATTATTGTTATAAAACTGAATAATAAAGTTGTTTAATTCGAGAGCTTTTACGTTTGCCCTCAATTATAAAGAAAATTTCCCACCATGATAACAATAGTAAGTTTCAGCTTTAAGATTTTTAATCTTTCTTAAAGACTGCTGTGCATTATCGACATCTAGACAAAAGTTTGGATTTGCAATGATCAATTCCTGTTTTTCATTAACAGCTGCATCACCAGTAATTACGCTATTCAAACTAGGGAAATACAATGAAATATGCCCTGAAGTATGCCCAGGAGTTGCTATTATCCTACATTTATCATCTAAAATCATATCACCATCATGTACCTTTTCATCAACTGAAATATGCTTCAAATTCTTTAATTGCTGTATAAACCAATTACCAAAATCGACTTCGCTATTCGGCATAGTCTTTAGCATTTCTTCAGCTTGAATCAATCTCTCTGACTTCATTTCACCACTAATGTATTTTGATTCAATTTCACTAGCTATAATGTTAATCCAAGGATACTTTTCTTTGAAATCATATAAGGAACCTATATGGTCATCATCATAGTGAGTAATGATAATATTCTTTAAATTCTTCATTTCATATCCATTTTTTAAAATTTCATTTTCAATTAAAGTTAAAAAATTTGCATACCCTGTATCGACCAAGGTTAATTCATTATTCAATATAATTAAGCTAGGATAAATGTAATTTTTTTGTCCATTAAATTCAAATTCAACTGGTAGTTCCAATATCTTCATGTTTCTTCCTCCATAAATTATTTATTCAAACACTGAACAAGCATTATTTGTTTTTAAGATTACATCATAATTATTAGTAAAGATAGATAAAGAATAGTAATGAAACATTTAATACCTAATAATACTTTTTACCCATACTGATTTGTAATTAGACAGCATATTTTAGATTTTAAAAAAACAAAAAGGCTATCTGGTGTATTATTTTAATAATTCCCCAGACTAGCCATATCAATTATTTTATTTCTTTTTTTGCATAAACAATTTTTTTGATTGTTTCAACTGATAAAAAATACTTTTCAGATATTTCTTGGATGTTCATTCCACACTCAAAGTTTTCTCGAATGTTTTGATTTCGATGATTCAGTTGCTTTTGTATACCACTAACAGAACCCCACTTTTTTCGAGTGGTTTGTTGTATTGGAATATATAATGTTTCCCCTTGTATATATTTTTGAACTTCTGCCAATAGCTCTTTTGGTAATACTTTTGTAGCATTTATATAATTCAAATTTGCTCGCTCCTTATTTCGATTTAACATAAATAAGGTGCAAAGCCAAAATATTAGAAATACTATCTAGCGATTAAATATTTTTCCCCATGCAAAGTATCGCTCTTCTAATTAAAGGCTTTGCATGAGTTTGAATTTTATTTCTTAATAAAATAGATTTATTTTTCAATTAAAAACACCCCTTTGGATAATCATATCCAAAGGGGTAAAACGATGCAACTTTATAAAAACGGTACATCTTTACAAACGGTATAACTTTATTTCAAACCTACAATTGGAGGGGGCCATTTGTAATGCAAGAACTAAACAAGTAGAAAGTCAATTGCCCATCACCCACGCAACCAGAATTCAATATCAAGTGAATCAGAAATTGCACCAATTTCTCTCAATACTTTTAATTGCGATTCAGTTTGTTCATCGAAAACTTCATGTTTCATATGAGTCCACCTCTTACTCAATTTTTAACTAATTAGAGAGTTGTTATGACTACATTCTTATTCAACTAAACTGCTGCGTTAGTTTAAGTGAACTACTTCACAAACTTTATAGTGATATTAACATAAAATGGCTAATAAAAGAAAAACGAAGAAGGCTCCCTGTAAACAGGAAGCCTTCTTCTAGTCGATTTCATTTGAAAGTATTAATTAACCTTCATATTAAGTTATAAAGTGATTGTAATATAGATAAAAATAAAATGCAATAGTTATTTATAAAATTGCACAACAAATAGTCACTCCCATAGGAAGTGACTATTTGTGGCTACCGTCGTGAACGAATAATACGTTTTACATGTTTTTGTAACTCGCTAGCAATTCCCTTTTGTGCAAAAATCACACGACCAGGATACATGCTCTTCACTCGTTCTACAGTATATTCGGAATGATTACCAATGAATAAACAAAGGACATCGATTCCCTCTTTTTCTGCTTGCTTGACCATTTTTTCAATTGTCTCAGGACCTTCATTTCGTTCGAAGATTGGTTCTCCGTCTGATAGCATTATTGCTAAACGAATTCCTTCAGATCGTTTACGTACTTGCTCTAAAAGGAAATTTAATGCAACAGTATCTCGGTTTCCTTCCGAATGCGTGATTCCTCCAATAGCTGCTCGATTACTTTCAGTAAATAGGGTTGCTTTAGGTTTTAAACGGAAAATATGTGTATAGTACTCTTTTGTATAGTCAACCTCTTTTTCTGTAAATGCATAGGCTTCTGAAGGTAAATGAATAGAATGAGAAGCCTCCAACAATAAAGTTAAAGAACGACGCATTTCTTCCACAATAGTATTACCTGTTTGTAGTCGAGTGTAAGTAGAACCACTAATATCCGTCATACATCCAATAAATGCATCCTTTTTAGGTACACCAGGATTGTGTTTTTGGAATACATTCGAATCATCACAATGAATTGCTCGCCATGCTTGATTTGGCATAAAACGACCACTTCGCACGTTTCGACGCACTTGCTCTGGTTCCCCTTCTAAAAGAGATTCCAACTGTTTAGCAACAGGTTTTACGTACCGTCGGACATGTTGGAAAGAATCTTTGTATTGTTGCAGAGAAGGCTCTGGATAATCGGTTAATTCAACCGTAGCAGATACTTCTTTTCCGTCATTTCCCGAAAAAGTAGCTCTCATTCTATAGTCAGCTGAATCAATTAGTTCTTGCTCAACTTCCTTCGCTTCTTTTACTATTATTTTTGCTAGTTTATCAAGCATTTGTTTTACTTCTTCCTTACGTTTTTCCTCTTGTTCTTCCTGGGAAGGCTCGGAAGGTGTTGCTGCTCCTTCTTCCTCAGTCGGATCATCAGATGAATCTTCGGTAGAGGTAACACGTTCTAGTATTTCGACACTTCGACTCATAGCTTCTTCTTCCGAATCTGCCCATTGTCCTGAAGTCATATCAGAACTTTGTTCATCGTTTTTGAAAGGGTCTTCCTCTTCATCCAAGTCATCCAGATCTATATCCATCCACTCAAGGAGTGTTGGCCATACTTCCTGAATAAGCGCTGTTACGTGTGCTAAACACAATGCAGTGGTTGGAGCAGTCCGAATCTCTTCGACAAGATGTTGAACACTATCAACAAGTGCTACAGCCTCTTCTTGCCAAAGCGATAAGTCTGTCATTCCTAATACGCGATGTGCATAACAAGAACGGAAGTCGTTTACTAAATCTTCTCCCATTCCCTTTTCACGATGACCAAAACGCCAATCATAGTTATTTAAATCTAAATAAGGTTGCTGGTTCGGAGATTTTAATACAATTAAACGCTCCATTCGACCATCTAGAGCCATGTTGCCAAAAAACTGCAACCAAGATAGAGGATATTTTAGATTCTCCTTCCAATCTTTATTACAAGTAGCATTCATTTCTTTTTGCCAATCGATATAAGCCTGTAAATAATCGAACTCACTATGGCCTGCTTCATGTACACCATGCCCATGACGAAGTGCTCGTAATTCGACATCTGTAAATTCGCGGTGATTTCCTGTTTGTAAATCATATTTAACCCAAATATCTTTTCCATCATAGAAAGAAGTGTCTTTATTGGTCCAATGAAACCCAAATGGTTTAGCGAATAAACGACGAAGGGACACGACTAATCGTGAGCCCTCTCGTTCCTTTATACGTTCTATACGGTCTGTGCTAATCATAATTAAAAACCACCATCCATATATTCTTGTTCTTCTTTAGAAATAGGGAAACCTGGCCAAGCATCTTCACGAATCATATGACGTAAGGCCATATATTCATCCAAATCCTCGACTTTATTTAATACAAAATCTTCGATAACCTCCGTTTTTGTATCAACCGTAACCGCGTATTCTAAGAAATATCGTGCAGCATCAATATATCCTCGGATCGTAGAAGCTGCATGTCCTTGATTGTTTTCTTTGATAAGTTTTTCGACTGCATTTTTCACTTTTTCTAAAAAGTCTAATGCATGGGTGTCGTGTAAACTTGTCTTTTGCGAAATCATTTCTTTAAACTCTTGCGTGTATGGTAGGCGAATGATGCTGAAGCGGTCTTTAAATGCGTCATTTAATGCACGAACCCCTACATACCCTTCTCCTACGTTCATAGAACCGATCATAATAAAATACGGATGACGAGCAACAGCACCAACCGGAGAAGCAAGTACTCTGTTTTCATCTAGTAAAGAATGATAAACAGAAGTGACATCTCCTAGTAGCATATTGATCTCAGCCATATTCGCAAGCCCTCCATTTTGAACAGTTTGAGCAAATTGACTTAAATCAAATGTACTTTGTCCATCACGGAAAGCAGGTTCTCCTACAATCGATTCTTTCGTTTCATCTTTATTCCCTACGTGAATAGATACCGGTAAGCCAAGTATCCAGCTAATCGTGTTGATTAGTGTGTCTTTCCCAGTACCTTTGCCACCAACAAGGATTAAGTCTTTACCTAATGCAATGTGACGTAATGCGCGGGCAAGAACATCACCAGAATACGGAAAGTCCGGCTTTTTAGGAGCAATCATCATGGGCAAACAAGAAACCGTTTCATGAATTGTTTCTCGACGTGTTCTTAATCGGTTAATTAAATCAACCGAACACCTTTCACTTCTTAAATAAGCTTGGATGTCTCCCCAACCAATCGTCCAATCACGTTTATCAGCAATCGGGGATGGTGCAGGAGCAGATGCTACAGGGGCACCACTTATTTCTTCCTCTGAAATCACAGTTTCTACATAAGGTTCGAGTAACCCGAAATAAGTATTTACATTATAGAAGTTAGGAGACTCGACACGTTCTAATAGTTCTGTCATTTCTTTCACGGACACTTTAAATGCAGCCTTATCCATTTCCCCTCCGATTTGGTCTGCAATTGCTCCAAACATCGTTAAATGAGAACAAGTGGAGCCATGTTCATTAGATTCACAGTAATGAATGGCTACGTATTTATCATCCTTTGGGATTAATAAGCCCTGTAATTCGGATCCATTAAACGTCACACGATAATTCGCCGCTCCGTCATATTCTATGTTGCTTATATAATCAGGTAAGCTATCCTTCATCGTTTTAATAGATAATGGTGTCATCGTAGTCTTTTTGAAATTCATAATAAAATCTCTCCTTAAAAAAGTTTTAGTTTTGTTTTACTCATAAAAAAAGAAAGACAGAACAAATAATGTTCCATCTTTCGTGGTTTCGACAAGTTATCCTGCCTGATTAAGTTCTACTTGAGGTACGTCATTCGCAACACGAAGGCGGTCATTATTTAACCAACCTTTCACATTAATAACGTCGTTTAGTTTGAGTGTTCTAGCGAATTCCACATGCTGTTTAGGAATAACTAAACTCACGACTACCTGGGATTCTAATTTCACTTTTGCACTGGATGATCCATCTCGATTAAATACAACTTCTTCTACAACTTGACAACGAAACGGTTGTGGTGCATTACTTTTTAGTTCCGTAGAAGGAGTAGTGGTAGTTGTGCTTGGTTCTTCAATGAACCCAGCCATTTCATCTGCAGTTGCGATGACACCAGTTCCTACTAAACCATATCCTAAAAATCCAAGAGCACGACCAATAGCCGAGGTTTGAGCATTAGCAAAAGGATTTTTAGAATCCACTGCTCCCCCTTTTCCAACTTCAATCGTTCCAGTTGCAGAACCTAGGATGTCAGATTCAACCGTGACGGAAACAAGGTTAATGTCTCCAAATGGTTGAATGACTGGTGGGTGGATATTTAGTTTAGCTCCAGCTTCTAAATGCTGTTCACGAGCCATACAAACACGACCATCTGCCGTCATATATGGTTTTTCAATCGACACATAAGTACCCTTATCAAAAGAGAATACGCCTAACTCTTCTGCTTCTAATGTTAACTCATACTTATTATCATTGAGTTTCACATTTTGCGGTAACAACAGTAAGAAATCGTGATACTCTACAGGGATGCGTTCCTTTGCTTGTTTAATTTCAGCTGTGGTATGAAGCTGCGCTTCTTTTGCTTTTTTAATAATGAATTGAGGTACTTTTGCCATGGTTCGACACTCTCCTTAAATAAGTTTGGTTTATTAAATAGCTATCGGAACGATACATTCCGAGGACATCCATTTTAATACACGATCAAGTGGGATCACCACATCTGCTATAGCAGCCATTTTAGCAGCAGGAATGTTGTAAGAAATCACAACATGAATTTTTGCTCCATTTGCTTTTGCTTCTTCGATTGCAGGTACATAATCACTATCACCACTACAAACAATGATGTCCGTGTAGCCCTGGTAAGAGAATTTATTAATATCCATTGCTACCATGACGTCTACGCCTTTTTCCACTAATTTATCTTCAGAATCAAGTTGCGTGAAGCCTTCATGAACGTTAATTGATGCACGTTTTAAAGCATTAAAGAAACCTGCACGTTTTAGATGACGTTCTGGGAATAACTCTATTGGCACATTAGAACAATAAAAATGTTTTTCTGCGTTATGCCCTAAATAACTTTCCAAAGCTTCATAAAAAGAGAACCAGGGATTGACCCCTTTTACTCCAATGCTATGAAGTTGCCCCATTATATTCATCTCGTCGACTAAAATAGCGGATTTGAATGGTCTGGCTGATATACAATTATCCATATCCTTCTTCCTCCCATAAGTTGATTTGATGTTCCGGATGATAAATCGGTACGTGGTCTAAAATGTGCATTGGCACACCATGACCATTCCTTTTATCAATCTGTAAACACCATTCTTGTTTCCCATAAGGTACTGCAGCAATCGAAATCGAACGATGTGGGTACACGTACCATTGTTCTTCTTTGCTATAACCTAACAAAGATAGATCTGGTAACGGTCCTACAAAAAACAATTTCATGCTACGGCAAGAGAAACCTTGTCGTTTAATCTTCGTATACACCGTTTTGATTTGGTCATACGACACTTCCAGTTCACCGGTAATAATAGTCCAGTGTGGAGTTGTCTGTACTCGTAAACCTGGTATATCCTCCTTAAAAATGGCCGTCCTGCTTCCTCGCCAGACGGTATGCAATCGCATAATCATCTCCTCCTTTCAAATAAATGAGCATAAAAAAAATACGCTCATTTGCAAAGGATTGATGTTGAAAACTCCATAGAAAAAGAGTTTTATCAATCGCTTACAAATAAGCGTATAGCAAGAAAAGCTGTTGTGTAACGTCTCTCCCGCGTGGGTGAGATAAAGGAATCAAATAAATAAAATATAAAATTATCATACCATACAGACTTCACCTTGAAAAGTAAGAAAAAGCTCCTTCTAGTAAATAAAAAGGAGCAGGATAGACTATCAATTTTTAAGATGTTAGTACGGAACTAACTCAGAATTCAAATAAATTTCTTTATTAGGAATATACCCTTCCCCTAATTTCATCTCCTGCGTAATTAAGTAACATTCAAGTTCCGATAAATCTATATATTGTCGTATATCGCTGCTTAAAGTATCTACGCTACATTTTTGGAAATAAATACAGCTAAAATTTGATAGCTCACTCTGTATAAAGTTTACATCTAATGTTTGCAAACTTAAACGAATTCCATAACGAAAACGTCTTCCTAGTCTCAGTGAACGATTTACTAAATAAGAATAACACGGGTTATCAAAACAAGAATAACTTAGATCATGATAAAAGGAGATTCTCTGTTTATTCCTATTACTATCGTATGTAACACTAGAATTTTTTAATTGTTCATGGTAAACGTGGTCCGTTAATAAGGATACAAAGGAAATTAATTGATGACTCAACGAAGAAGCATCAAACAGCACAAGGTCAGAATCACTAAAATCTGGTACATTCGTTTGTCCGTTGAACATGGCAGAGTAAGGAGATAATTCCTCTGTAAAGCAACTTAATATCGATAACAATTCAATATGAACCATTAAACTTTGATGTAGACTATATAATGGTTTATGTTTCTCCAATAGTAAAAATTCTTTTATATTTTCTGGTTGATATTCAGAGTATAATTCTTGAAACACGTCCATCGTTAATTTTCCTTCTACCATCAAGTTTTGCAAGACTAATTCTTGCATTTGCCCCAATGTCGGTATAGATTTCTCTTCTTTTTCATCGAGTAACATATGAATATAAATGCCACACAAACGAGTATGTTCTAATTTCCATACAATCGAGAGCTCATTAGCTATTGAACGTAATAAAGAACAGATCTTACTTTCTGTATGTCCGATATTCTCGTAACAATAATCAAATGGATTGATGGTAAAGTCCTTGATTTGGTGTACTTGTACAGCATGAAAATTTTGAAGTATATCTGCGTAATCTTCTATTCCTCTGCTACTTACCACTATAGATGTAGTTGGAGCAGAGTCATTGTGTTCTTGCTCAATTAACTTTTTGAAGAAAGGTGTTTTACCGCTACCACTATACCCAACCGCTACTACATTATGATTTAGTTTATCCGCTCCATATAGATTGAATAAATAAGGCTCTTTTCCTTGAGGAATAGGAGTTACAATTTCCGTTTTTGTTTTCTTTTGAAATAAACTTATCATGTTTCTAAATTTCCTTCCTTTCCAATAGACAAAATCGTTCCATATTAGTCGTTCGCAGTATTCCATCCTTTGTAATGCTAAGATGGAAGTCAAAATACTGCTGTGCTTTATCCAAAACAGGAATTAACTCTATCATTTGAGACATCAAGATTAGATTTGTTTTTTCTGTTAGATTTTTAATGAAATCAACAGTAATATCTTTTGGTAACAGCAATTGAGCTTCATCAACTATTAACTAATCTAATGAGTTAGCCATATTTAATAATGTATCAGTGGAATAAGCTTTAGGTTCGATATAGTTTGGTGCAAGATAAGCAACACTTTTCTCAGACTGAATAAGATATTGTGCGTAATGAGCCATAGTGACAGTCTTTCCTAATCCTATTTGGCCAGTGATGATAAATGATTTATTTAACCATCCTGGTGCAGATATAAGTAATTGATATTGTTCATTAATAAATACACGTAGGGATATCGAATAAGATTTGTTAAAAAAACCGCTTTGTTCTTTAGTATCTAGAATTTCTAATAGTGTTTGTAGGTATGTTTCGGGTGCTAATGTTTCGACTTCAGAAATTTCACTATTTAATCCCAATAGGTATCCAGTTGATTGTCCACGAAAAAATTCATCTTGCTTTGCTATAACTTCTTTAACCCCTAATTCAAATTCTTTATAATACATCTTTTAATCCTAATTTCATCGTTAGAATTTTGTAAATCAATTACATCAAAACTTCAATTACAAAATAGGAGCAGCCATTAGTTAGCCGCTCCTACGTTTAAATAAGCTTCTTGAACTCTTTCAAACTCTTCATCGTCAACAATATCAACTAAACGCATGGTACCGTCAAATTCTTTTGTAATCTTACAAAAGGTCTGTTCTGTCGGAGTAACATGTACGACTGCGTATTGAATATCATCTATAACTAGTGTCATATTGACTTCTAATAAGTCACTTGTATTGTCCTGTTCGTCTAACATTAAGATCTTAATACGCACTTACGTAATGCTCCCTTCTAAAAATCCTCAAATTCATCATTAATGTCGATGACTTGATGGCTAAGATACTCACTAGCCTTCATACCAGGAGCATCTTTTAATAAGAATGGCATAGCGGAAGCAATTAGTTCGCCGTTTGGACCACATTGTAAAAAGGTTTGTTCATTCATTCCTTGTAGTAAGCGTTCATCTGTTGTGAAACGTAATACTACATCGGGCATATGTTCTTCTGCTAATGCTGCAATAATCGGTACACGGGAATCACTATCTGCAATCACAATAATACGGTTTGGTTTTTGTGAACCAGACGATTTTTCATAAGCCGCTTGTATATCGCGGAAACGTTGCACAATTCTTGTAAACCAACCATTAGTGATGCGAACTGGCTCAATCCAAAATTGGAGCAGTTCCCCAGCACCTTTGATGACTTCAGCTACAAAGGCAGGCTTAAAAGTAGTTTGATCGTCTAATAAGATATGAGGCTCTCTTTCCCATGAAATCAATCGATCTACGGATTTCAACTGACAAAACAATTCATTAGATGTTAAGTAAGGATAGAAAGAATTCATCTTCGGTCCTGCTCCATTTGGAAAGTTCACCGCATGGAATTTGTAACGATCATGCACGCGTATATGAAATAACTTCTCGGCAACTTCTGCTCCTACGCGAGTTAATCCGTATATAAGTGGTTTTTTACGTTCACCCAAACAAGGAGAAACCCACGAAAAGGCAGATATAATTCCACGATGATGACATTTTTGAATAAATTGTTTTATTTTATCGCCTGAATCTCGTTCCGTGAATATAGCACGAGCTATTTGGGAACGAGTAGCACAACGATGTTGGGATAAGAAGTTAATCAAATTTAGTTCATGATCAGTGAAAGAGTGATTCTCCATACGCTGCTCCATCCAGTAGCGAGCACTATGTCCACCTGCTTTTGGCATGTAGTAGACCATTTTTGCATACGGATCGGAGAATAAGCTAAATTGTTCTCCACTTGGTGGAAGGTATTGCAAGATATCGGGTGGTGAAGTTGCTGGATTATAAGGATTGGTCGTTGCCACGGGAATCTCCATTCTTGGAGACCCTCGATGGTGGTCTGGTGCATGGGTGAAATCAAGAAGATTATCTGCCATTTGACTTTCCTTTTTGTTTGTTCGTTTGACCGACTCTTGGAATAATAACCAAACCGTTTACACGACCGTTCACTTGATTAATATCCGTAACTTTGAAGTTCACTTGTTCGCCTTCTTTTAACAGTCTTTTTCCCAATCCAGCAGGGATATTAGAACGACCTGTAATGTTACGTGGTTCTAAGCGAACGAATATACCCGCATCTACATCAATATTGATGATTGTTCCGGCATAAAAACCACCTAATTTATATTCTTTTAGGAATTCTTTTGGATCTTGTTCTAATACTTTACGGCTAACTTCAATTCGTTTCGCTTCTTTATCAACTTTGGTAATACGAACATCTAGGGTATCACCAATAAATACTTCTTCTTGTAAATCTTTTACGAACGTATAAGAGTAATCCTCACGTTCCATACGAGTACGTACACCTTCGATTACTAAGTAAACACCGTATTTGTCAACACCAGATACAAAAGCTTCATATTCTTGACCGACATCAGCTGTTCTCCAGAAAGATTCAGCTAGTATTTCTAATGCTTCTTTACGATTACCTAAGAAAAACTTTCCTTCGCCTTCTTTATCCTCAAATACACCTTCTACGATAAAATCTAATTGTGTTCCTACAAACATTTGCAAACTCTTAAATTCATAATCATCCACTTTAGATATAGGGATATAACCATATATTCCTTCGTAGTACATTTTCAAGGCTTGTTCCTTTTTAGTACCTAGAGAAAGGTCTTCTAAACCGACTACATTCGCTTTTAATATGAATTTCTTAGCTTTCTTGTTATTAGCCTGTCGT
The DNA here is from genome assembly GCF_038005325.1 of Psychrobacillus sp. FSL H8-0484. NCBI lineage: Bacteria > Bacillati > Bacillota > Bacilli > Caryophanales > Bacillaceae > Psychrobacillus > Psychrobacillus sp. FSL H8-0484. The sequence goes on from NZ_JBBOSZ010000002.1 coordinate 103,287, forward strand.
AAATCTGCCCATGTTTGTGCTACCTGTATTTCTTGTTGCTTTTGAACCATTATTGTTTCCTCCTTTTTGAATTAACAAAACAAAAAACGGAAACACCAAATTTCACGCATAATAGCGCAAAACGGTGCTTCCGTTTAAGTTTCATTATTGAATTACTTTATACTATATCTTTTTTCAAATTAATTGACAAGTAGTATTTACCAATTCGCTAGGGAAATTAGATGCATATTTCTAGATATGGAATCTTAAATATCATCTACTACACTTGGTAATACCGCTACACTTGGTTTTTTATTAGCGGGTTTAAATTCGGCTTGCTTATTTTCTAATGTGTCTTCAATAGGAATATCCTCTTTTGGCTGTACCTTAGTTTCTTTATCTCCAAACGGTGATTCTTCTTTAGGGTCGTCTGGGCTATCAGAAGTTGTATTTATTGGTACAAATGCTAACGGTTCTTCTTCCTCTGTTTGTATAACTGGAGCAGCACTTACAAATTCTTCTGCTTCTTCCTCACCAACTTGATTCACTACATGAACTAATTCCTCGATCTTCTTGTCAATTTCCTCAGATGGTATACTCGCAATTCCATGGGTTTCATCGTTTTCATTTGAACGACCTAACATTTTTAGTGCATCATCTTTATCCATTGACAAATCGGTAAATAAATTATCCATATTAATCTGACCAGATTCACTTACAGCAATATTTCTTTGAGCATACTTTGTCTTAGATTGTTTTATTGGTAGTAGCTGCTCCTCTTTCACATCTAGTGGAATACTTAATTGTTCTAGTGACTTTGTTGTTTCTGAAGAAGATGTATTTAGTTCATCTCCCACTACGGACATGTCTGACAAATCATTAGTAGTATTTTCATCCGATTCGTTCATATCATTTAGTGGAGCAGAAAATGCTTCAATTTTAAATTTGACTTCATCGGTTATTAAGTCTGCTAATTCGAATTCCTTTTCTTTAGTAGATTTAATTTCACTCGCTTTCACCTTAAAGTAAGGTTTTAGAAAACGAGCTTCATGAACAAACTTACCGATAGCATGAGTAGAGATGGTAATACTGTTGTTTTCATCAACTACTTGCATAATCATATGCTTAAACTTTAGTTCGCGTATAACTGTTGGCGAGAAACGTGGCATGAATTTTTTTGCTGTGTTCATACGAAGTCCCCATGTTTGTTTTTCAGTAGTCATTGGAGTTGCACTTTCATTTAAGGATTCTTCAACTGTTAAATGTTCCCCGAACTCTTCAGAAAAATATTTATTATCTGATACAGTCCCACGTCCAAATACAGTTTTGGATGAAGCGTTGGATAATACGGTTTCTTTAAAACCCTTTACTACGTTATCTAACTGCCCTAATGATTGCATGGCGATTAATGTTCCAACTTTATATGAGCGTCCTAATGTTAAGAAACGTTCAAAGGCTTCATTCACATATAGAGGGAATTCATCAACATTTAAAAAGATAGGAATTCGCCCTTCTTTTGGTCGTCGGAATACAGCACTTTGAAATTGTCTTATAAAGAATTGACCAAACATCAAGGATAATTCTTCAAGCTCTGCAAGTGCCGTATTTACGAGTAGGACACCACCATTTGCTAAAAATTCATCTGCATCAAATACTCGATCTCCCTCGGAGCTGACAAACAGACTACTTAGGAGAGAGTTCGTAGCAATTTCATTTAGATATTTCTTAGCACCAGTAACATATTTGTCCTTTTTGTTCTCAATGACCTGTAGGCCAGGATAACGACTATCTTCACCATACAGGATAGGTAGTACTTCATCTTTCACACGAAATGTTTTATAGTCCAAAACTTCATCTTCAAAGTACCGAACAATTCCATCCCAACTAACTAATACTTTGCGAACATCCGAGGATAAATCCGGTTCTTTCATTCTATTAGATATTTGTAGACGTACTTCCTCCACCACATTTGCTAGGTAGCGTGGATCGGTAAACATTCGTTGTATATGTGTAATATTAGTTAAGTTACCATAACGAATCTTTGCTAACATGGTATACGTTTTCGCGGCTTCATTTTGTTGTCCTTTAAAGAATTCATCTTGGTCGCCTGTTAGTGCGTTCAATGTACCTTCGAAAGAAGCAGCCGCAGTTTCCAATGGACCTGCAAATGGATTGTATTTGATCGAGAAGGATTTAGTTGGGTCTATCACCATGATCTTTTCGTCGGGAATACCGAGCTTTTTACAAAGTGTTAATACATCATCTACACCATCACCTTTAGGTTCGAGAAAAACAACTCCCATTTTACGCCGACCTGTTGCAATTTTAATCAAGTCTTGTACTATGCGAAGTAAAATACTCGTGCTCGTTTTACCAGATCCAGTGGCTCCGAATATTCCTTCATGTAAGTATCGTTGGTCTTCTTTAATGACAATAGGTTTTTTTGTTTTATGGTCGTAACCTGCAATGACATCACAATTATTAATATCTAATGGATGGGTTAAACGTGCAAGTGCTGGTGATTCCCATTCGATGAATTGATCTGCTAATATGTCTTTGTTGATTTGATAATGTCTTGCTAGGGTAAATAATAAAAGACCTGTAATGATAATTGGAGCAGAATACAATAACAAAATAAAAGAATTTAAGTTATCTACTAAAAAGTACCCTTTCAATTCCTCTGGCACCTGAACACTTTTCAAGTATGTTAGATAGTGTTCTGTTATATATTTTGCGCCTGCAGCCCAACCCATTATTAAAAAGGTCCCTATGTTTAAAGTAATACTAGCAATTCGCCCTGCTTTTGTCTTTGACCAATCGAGGATTACCTTATACCCCTTCTTTATGGGGTAAGTTATTGTGGTATACACCCAGGTGAAATAAGGTAAGAACCATAATATTAGAAATACTGGCCAATTCAACTCATGTAACCATGTGACGGTAAACTGGTTGGTTAATGATGTAAACCAGGTGAATAAGCCAAATGGAAACAAGATTAACACATTAAAGCAAATTAATGCTGTGGCAAGATAGGTATGCCCTTTGAGCCGGATAAATTGAAATATTTCTGCCCTTCTCTCTGCATACCGGAAACGATTTTCCATGAATGCCCTCCTATGCTCCCTTTTAAAAAAACAAAAAAAGCACCATTAAGACATCGAAAAAATGTCCTAACGGTGCTTCCGTTTAGAAAAAAAGTTTATATTTTACTAGCTATCAGTATATGAAATGAATTAATGAACTGTCAATGTTTAAAATGGAGCAGCATCTAATACTTTATGTTGGTAGTCAAACCAAACAGAATCCATCCCTCCTGCATTTAGAAAGTTCATCGCCTTATAATAATTTTTCAATTCGGGGTTATCAATATTGTTTATATGTCCCTGACTAATTGGGGGAATAGAGTGATTTTGACTGTAGTAAGAGATCACTTTTAATTTTGGATATTTTCTTAAAAGTTCTTTATAGATTCTAAAACCATTTATCCAGGGAACATTTGTATATCCTTCAATCTCTTGAAGCATATAAAAAGTATGTTCATTATTTTGTTTAATTAAGGCAACTGGATATCCTTCATCAAGAGTAGTGCTTATGTCTGCTTGTTTCGGTGCGTCTAGTTTTAAGTGAGCTGTTACTCGGTCATATAAAACTTTCTTATTACCTGGGAGCAGCAATTCCATTCGTTGTTGAAAATCTTTTAATTCAACACATATTAATCTGAACGTATGTTCGTAATCTTTCAAGTGCTCGCGAAACAAAGTAAATAGTGAATTAAATCTCTGCTGTCCTTGTAGGTAAATTAATCGATTGTTATATCTTTCATTCCGATTCGTAAAAACAAAAATTACACCTTTAGGTAAACTCTTTTTTTGTGAAGTTAAATAATCTAAATACTTTTTATAACCTACAAACTTATCTTTAAGTTGTAGTCCTCTTTCTGTACTCATATCCGCTTCGATTAGAAAGCTATTATCCCCCACTATTAATTCCCCATCTGGTCGGAACTTAACAGAAGGTATGTTCTGTTTCGTTTGATAAGAAACCGCACTATGAAGATTATCACGATATGCAAATTTCCCATTATGTCTTTCTTGCAATATTAGCGCCTCGTTTTGAATATCAGTTTGTAGAGAAAAGTGTTCAGTTCTTAATTCAGGTGGTTTGGTATAGTCGTAAGGGAAAAACCCAAAATCGTTTCCAAAGCCAGTACCCGTATCCCCTTCTCCTATGTCATATTCTAACTGCATGAAGTCAACGCCCTTTTTAGTTAGACAATAGATACCAAACTCTCTCTTTCTAACGGGTATTGTGGTTACATACCCACTCTGCACTAATTTCCTTAAAGAATCATACCTAGAATATTGACGATTGCGGAAGTCTGTATGTTTAGGATAGATCTTATCTATACCCCTTACAATTTGTTTTATATTAGCTCCTCGGACTCGAAAAAGATAATGTAAAATTTCCATTTGTTTAGGCGAATTATATAAAGAACTATTATTCAATCTATTCACTCCAAAATTACTATTTTTTATGGCTCAATATTAAGCTATATACTTGCGCCTTGTAAAGAAGTGATTTTAAAAGGAGGTTTAAGCAGAAAATATAAAGGTTCAAGGGGGTTCAAGTATATCTACATATGTACTCTACATAATGTATCCTATTTAGTAAGGTCATTATGTAGACACTTCTCCCTTAAAAATAATACAAGATTATACTCAGTATTTTTGGAAAAAACCACAGTGAATATTAGACATCTTATAGAATTGTTTTCTTATTCCAGTAAAGTAAGTGCTCTAGTGTTATTGGGTAAAAACAATGACTTTTGTGTATTGCAGTGAGACATGGTGGTGTTGCTACTTTAGATGGAGCCAATGTGGATATGAGTACCAAGGTAAGAAGCCAGCTAGATTAAGGGCTGAATTTGATTGCCGAAGCAATCATCCCCCCCACTCCGTGTGAAGTTGCAACATTTGCAATGGCAATAATCTCTACTATTCCACTGCAAAATACAATTTATTAGTAAATGTACCAATGTGGTACACTATGAATGTACCACATTGGTACATTGAAATGTTTTTGATGTAAATTTGTATCTTATAATATTATGAAATATCATTTAACCGTTGGTATAAAAGAATTCATAATAATGTACCACTATGGTACATTATTATGAAACTTATTGTACCAACTTGGTACAATATGGTACAATGTCTATATGTTATTAAAACTTGAAAAGGAGGCCAATAAGTGAGTGACAACTACGATTTTGAAAACGAAAAAGAAGAAAAGCAAATTGCATATATCGACTTAGAACAGCTTCAATATGGGGTGGACGTTCTTTACTTTCTTAGAAAAAAGCTAGATAATTTTACGATAGATTGTTTACGAAAAGTAAAAGATTTTCACAATCTAGAAGGACTCCATAAAACGAAACTTGAAAATTACAAAGCGCATCGGAAGAAATATGACGCTGCTTTTCTAACTTTGGAAGTTCAAGGATTTATAGAAAAGAAAAACGATGGTAAAGCAAAGCCCTATTACCTATCTGTTCGTGGATTCCAGTTGATTCATTTATTAGTACAAGAAAAAAATAAGGAAAAAGCTGAAAGAGAGTGATAAATATGATTAAACTAGACAAATTACTTGGAGCAACAAAAACGATATTATCTGAGCATATGTTTTCCGAAGAAATTAAAAATGAAATGGAACGATTCCCATCAATGTCAGTAATAGGTTTAGGACAAGGTGGAGGAAGGATCGCGGCTGAATTTTCCCGTTTCGGATTTCCAACGTATCTAGTTAACTCTTCAAAATCAGATATGGATGAACATCATTTTCTAATTCCTGAAGAAAAAAGAATTATTACCAAAAGTGAGAACTATCCTGAATTAGAAGGAACTGATAAAAACGCTCAATTAGGATTTGAAATTGCAAAAGAAAATCAAGATATTTATAAAAAACTTGCTATTTCAGATGATGTTCAAAATGCGGACTTCGTATGGGTATGTGTCTCTCTTGGTGGAGGAACAGGAAATGGTGCATTAAAAGTTGCTTTAGCTTATCTGTCACAGGTACGGCAAAATCGAATGTTACCAGATGGCAGAATACCTCTAGGTATCATTTGTTCTTTACCATCAAAAGATGAACGTGGTTCTTCTTTCCGAAGAAATGCTTTAGCAGGTATTAGCCTTTTGCAAAGTATGATTAATACTAATAAAATAGGCTCTGTGCTAGTAATCGATAATGAAAAGATGAATGACTACTATGCGAATAGCCCGCTTAAAACCTATGGAGGAACGGAGATTGATGCAAAATCATATGGTAACATGTTGGTTGCATCATTGACTGTAGAGATTGCATCATTACCGCTACTTCAAGGGCGTTCTGTTTTTGATAAAACCGAGTATTTAGGAACTATTTCTACTGCTGGATGGTTATCAGTTTCTAAACTAACTGACATTCAGACAGATGATAATTTAGAAAAACTTATTCGTGAACTGTATACCAAAAGTGAAGTTCTAGCCGAAAATACTATTGAAAGTGTTCAATCTGGTGCTATAGCGGTTTTGTATCCTACTAATAAGAATATGTCTCCGAAAATTGCAGATGATGTTTATAGTTATGCATCCGAGCAATTAAATGCTAAAGTTCATAGATCCATTTCAGCTAATTCAAAACTAAAATATATAACGCTTTATGGGTTAACAGTTGCAAATACTCCACCAGTACGCATTTCCCATATACAGAAAGAATTAATAGAGTGGGAAAGAATTGAGAAAGAACAAGAAGAAAAGAAACAAAATGTAAGTGAATCATTGGGACTTGATGAATTTAATGATTTCTTTTCTGGTTCAACGTCTCAGAATAAACGCCGTGGTAATATTAGCCTTAGTTCTTTAGATGAAATGGAAGATAATAATCCAACAGTATTAAATAATTCAAAGGTTGCAGCTAAAGTAAGTGTAACCGATTTAAAGAATATAGATTTTTAATAGCAAAGTTATCCTAGCCCTCTCCTTACCAATTACTATTAATATAGTTCAAGTTTAAAAGCCATAAGGAAAATCTTATGGCTTTTTTGCTTACTTGATATAGAAGTTGGGCAAGGCTCTTTTTACATTGGTGATGTAGTTATTTGTTTTGGACTTTAACTCTACGTTCCACAATAAAGCCAACGACTAACCCGATAGCAATTGGAAGTAGAGCAATCTCCGCATCTAAAAGTGAACCATCCTTTAGTGGCTCATTTTGAAAAATTTTAAATTCTAATATAGATAAATCAAATATAAAGCCAATCAAATAAAGTAAACCCATTGTCCCGAAAGATGATAATAATGGAAACCATAAAGATTTTCTCATAAAATACCTCCTTATTTTATATATTAAAACAGAGTAAAATAATGTCAATTATTCGTTCCTTAAAAACAACAATCTTTACAATAATAGCGTATTAAAAACATAAATTGGATTCTATTATGAACAATATCTCCTTCAACAACAACTTTCTTATAATCGTAAGCATTATCATTCTTTATTGCAGTCTCCAAATGTTCCAGGCCATGCTCAATCGAATTATCTGCGTTCTCCCATAAAGATATCCCTATCATTTCTATTACCCCTTATAAAGCCCTTTCTAGATAATATTTGCATGCAAGTCATTGCTTTTCAACCGTGTCCTTATCCAGCTTCATTAGTTATTAACTATTTAGTAACTTTCTTTATTAAAATACTATTTTTATGCTTTCAACAACTTTATTTAAAATTTGATGAAAAATAATGCGAAAACAAGCGTTTTTCAAACTAAATCAAACCTAATAAACCAAATAATAGTTAAAAGCAAATATTGATTGAATCATATTGAATAAGAATATGTATTTGATTTTATTTGAATATGTATTTAAATAAAATATAACTCAATAAACTCAATTTATGTGATGACTCAATCAATACTCAATCGTATTTTGTGTTATATGAGAATATTGGAGTGAACTAAATATGATTTGGTTGTATTTAAGGTGAATCAAAGTCAATAAACCCAATACGGAACTTGTATTATCAGGCTTATTTCGTTAAAATGAGATAGGAGACAAACAATAAAAAGTATATATACCAATGGTTAATCAAACTAAATATCATAAATATAAAATATGGGAGATAGGAGGTTATAAAGTGAATACTCAATTGATAAGTATTGAACAAAAAATTGGTGAATTTAAAGAGATGTTTAATAATGATCCTTTGTACCAAAAGATAGAATCACTGGGATTAATGGATAAACTATTTAGTGAAGATAGTTTTTTTGGTGAGTTGGTATGGGGATTTGATTACTCAACTAAACAATCGGCTGGCTTACTTGGCTTAGATAAAAATCAAACAATAATAAACTTATTAAATCGTCATGACTTAGAAAGTTACTTTAATGTAGTTCAAGGTACAAATGGTTATTATTCTTATGATCATAATGCTTTATTTCAACTGAAAATGGCATTTTTATTAATGGAACATAATGTACAACCATTAGACTTAGCTGCACTCATAGGGACTAAAACACAATATGCGCGTGGGGAGAAACGAAGAAAAGAAGAGCCAATTAGCTCCGAAATAACGACTGATTATATTGACCAAAAGTTTAATGAGAACCTACAAGCTGTATTGCAACCATTCCTAGAAAGAATGAACAACAGTATAAATTTGTTAGGAAATAACCACAAAGCTCAGTTAGAAAGACTTGAAAAGGAAACTAACTTGAGGATTTGGGAGGCTGAAATGAGGAGTCTCGTTAATCAAATAGATACGTTAGAATATCAAGAAAGTATAATGAAAAAATCACCTAAAATTGAAGATAACTTTTTTACCAAATTATTTAAAATAAAAACTAATGATACAGATGAAATTGATGGCAATTTATTGGGGAAAATTGAACAGAAAAAGTTAAAGCTAGTAGATGAAAAAAATAAATTAGAGAAAAATAAAGAAATATTACTAAAAGAAATAAGTGACTTGAAATCTATCGAGCAAATTGTTACATTAGATAAAGGTTAAGTTATGCGAAGCACGCATCTCTCTATATGAGAGGTGTGTGCTTTTTTCGTTAAAAAGGAGAGGTTTAGAATGATAACAGTAGCACGAAATGATGAAGGAAGTTTTGTTTGGCATCATTTACATGAAGCACATGGCCGTCTAGGAATTGTGTCAAAAACCGCTCAAAGTCAGATTTTCTCTCAACTACAAAGCAACATGAGAGAATTGGAAGAACGAGTTTTTACAATTACGACAAAACCAAGACCAAATCAGGAAGGAGAAATTGATAAATTAAGTATCTTAGAAATGGAAAAATATCCATCTCCTGAAGATGATCCTACGGGGTATGCAGATGTCCGTTCTCGTTGGGTGCAAGAATACTTCAATTTATTATGTCACTTGTATAATAAAGAAAGATTGGATTTTATTCCATTAGCAAGATACCGCCCACATGTAGAAGGACCGTTATTGGGTTATGTTCGTTCAATTGATTCATTAGAAGATGCAGAACAAAAAAAGGTGTTATTCAAACATTTAGAAAAGCTAGAGAATGTTGATTGGGTATTGAGTGAAAATGGAGATTTAACCTATTACGTGACTGGAACCACTGAGAAAGAAAGGTTGGAATCCTTTTATATAGCTGCATGGTCATATTGGTCATTTACAGCGTTTATTCAAGAGCCTATCCCAATTAACTTGTTTATAGATTTAGATGAATGGTTGGTAGCATTCCCAGTACAAAATGAGAAAAGGGACTATATCAATTATATTATGAATAATCTATCTAACCTCACATTTAATTTATGTATGAGCTTAACGGTAAAGAGCGCGACATTATATCCATTGCCGGAATCAAAAGTGGAGCATGTTCTATATGAAACGAATGAGGTCGAAGATTTAGACTTGAGTGGTGTTGAACTATTTAATGCATCTGTGTCAACGGACCAAGTGATATGGGAAAATACGGGCATATATAGGAAAATGAAATTACTACTTGCCAATCAATAATTGTTATGATAAATTAACTTTTAGTGATAAAAACACATAAACGCCGAAAAAACATGAATTTTTTAAATTAAATATACCTTTTTAAAGATGCGAAGCACGCACTACTTTCTAGTAGTGTGTGCTTTTTTTTTGTTTTTTACGGCAATTATCGTTGGGAGGTGAGTAGAAATGGATTTGCTATTTGCATTCCATAACGTCAAATTTGCTAAAGACTTAAAAAGTAATTTTGAAGAACATGACGGGGTAAGGGTTATTGATATTGTAAGTTCCGAAGAAGACTTAATCGAAGCAATTGCTAAGAACCCGAATGTAAAAGGGGTACTAATTGCAACGGACATTGCAACAAATAGGTCCGAAAAACGATTGGAATTATTAGTTGACATTTTAGAAGCTGCCCGTGCCAAATTTACGGATGTTGTTTTTACTGTTATGTCGAATGAACGACCTGGGCATCCTCTACTAGCTGAATTAGTTGAGATGGGGATTTATAACATCTTTGTAAAAGATAAAGATGAGATTACTATTCCATTATTAATGAATTCATTTGAAGAACCTTATTCATTCTCTTCTGCAATGAAATATAGAAAAGTAAATACTGATATTCCATGGAGAAGAAATATTCAACACCAGTCGACATACAAAATCGAATTGAATAATGGAGCAAGAGGAGAAGAAAAATCTGCTGTCAATGTAGAAAAGTCTGAGGAACCTAAGAAAAAATTCAATATTAAATGGCCTTCAAGCGAAGGGAAAGCTCGAAAAGATAAACCAGATGAAGATAACTTAGAAAATGAAACGCCAACAACAAAAGAAAAGCAAGTAAAAGAAAAACAAGTAAAAGACGAGGAACAACAAGACGATTGGCTATCCATTGAAATGTTTACAGAATCTAATAAAGTAACAGAGAAAATTATAGGGACAGTTGTGATCGGAGTAGCAAGTGTGGCTCCGCATTTAGGTTCTACACATACTTCAATAGGAATTGCCACTGTATTACGTCGAAAAGGGCATATGGTCGCCTTAGTAGAGGCAAATTACACCTCGGACTTTGATCGAATACATGCTCTATATGAGGGTGAAAGTAGACCTATATTACACGAAGCTCAATTTGAATTAAATGGCATTACTCATTTTAAGTACCGCGAAGATCAGTCATTAGCAGATATTTTCGCTCTTTATGAATTTGTTGTATTGGATTTAGGAGATATGGAATCGATGGCCTATGAACAAGAGTTTAAAAGGTCTCATGTAAAATGCGTAGTCTGCTCCGGTCACGAATGGAAGTTTCATTGGATACAAGAGTTTAGAAAAGGAAACTTAGGAGTTGAAAACATAAAGTATGTCTTACCAAATGGTACGGATATGATTGCTCAAGATATGGAAAGTAGGTTAGAAGGGTTACATGTTATCCCTGTACCTAACGAACAAAATCCGTATAAACCATCTAAAGAGACCGAATTATTTGTAGAGAATTTAGTGGATGGGTTTCTTGGAACAGCTAAGAGGGCATTTACGATGGGCTCCTTAATTTTAACAAGCGTTGCAAGTATCTTGATCACAGTATTAATTATTAGTGCTTTTAAATTCTTTTGAGTATTAAATGGGGGTGAATAAATGTGGAAATAAAGTTAATACGTAATGTACTTCCGTTAAGGTCACCTGAAGTACAAAATGCAAACTTATCAGAGGAAGAAGAAACTATCATTCGCCAATTCATTTATCACTCCATCCAGGAAAAAATAAATAAGGTGAAACTGAGTCATTTCTATACAGGATTACAATCTGGTATTGATTTAACTTTACACATGTTAAACAGACAAGATCTTCTAGATTTAATCAAAGCAGAGTCATTACATCATCCAGAATTGAACTAGTCCTAAAAGGAGGAAAGAAACAAGTGAGCATAAGACTACGAACGAAGAAATTGATTTGGGCAGGCGTTATCGGAGCTGCCATCATGTTAATAATATCGGCTATCAGTGGTTACATCTATTACACCAATGCACAAGAGCGAGAATTAGAACTTCAAAACATGTACCAAGAAAAATTAAAAGAACTACAACTTACGACAGAACAAAATGAAGTGGGATACGCATTAACAAAAGATGTTAAAAGAGGAGAGGCTATTACAGGAGATATGTTAGTAGAAGTAACACTCCCGATACTAGCAAAAGCGGAGAACGCAATGATTCGTACTCAATTTGAAACAACGAGTTATTTTGCAAGAACGGACTTAAAAGCAAAAACAGTACTTGTTGATTCATTCGTATACATGGATGAAAACATTGCAAATGATGTACGTGAAGTAGAGTATTCATTGATCGAGTTGCCAAGCAAACTAAAAGCAAATGATTATGTTGATGTTCGTATTCAATTTCCTAATGGTGACGACTATATTCTGTTTGCGAAAAAGAAAGTCAAAGAAGTCTCTGGTCTTACAATGTGGATGGATAACGATGAAGGAGAGATTCTTTCTATGAGCTCCGCAATTGTGGATGCTTATCTCGAAGGAGCTAAAATCTACGCTATCCAATATGTAGACGGAGAAATGCAAATCAGTTCTCAAATTACTTATCCAGTGAAGGATAATGTACTTTCTCTGATTCAAAGTTCGCCAAATATTGTAAATGTAGCTAAGTTGAATTTAGAAAATCAAAATCGTGCTGCACTAGAGAATGGATTATCTGAAATGGATGAAGCTCAACGTGAGAGTCTACGAGAGGGAGAAGCAGAGACTAAACGACAAGTAGAAAATCAACAAGCAGAAGAACAAAGTGTAAAAAATAAAGAAGAACAAGAAAAAATTGACCAACTCAATGCTTTAAATCAGTTTTCATCTGAAGAAACAACAGGAGGTAGTTCTGAATGAAAACAATTCAATTAGCAGGTAATCGTAACAAATCGGACTTTACTATTTATCTCAGTCACATTCTCACGAAATTAGGTAAAAATGTATTAATCGTAGATGCTACAAAACAATCGATTTATCGCTACGGTTACACGCATTTAACTAAATCTCAACATTTATATGATTTTCAGCAAATTGATATATTGTGTGATGCAAAAAACTGGTTAGATGTAGAAAAACTGCTCCGAGCAGAAGGAGATTCCACTACACAATATGACTTGATCATTGTGGACATGGATCATAAGGGAGCAATTGAACAAGAGTGGCCAGAATTTGATGAACGTTACTACGTTGGCGATGATGAACGATTAAATCAGAATCGTGATGTGGAATTATTGAATTACCTATTTGATATCACGAAAAGTAATGAAATAAAACGTGTTATTTTCAAATCTAGCAACAAATTTCATGAATCTCAATTTGATAGTTTAATGAACCATCGACCTGTTTGGCGTTCAATGAATTACACAATAGAGCCTGACGAATTTGCGATTGGATTAGCTATACAGATGCAACACGAACAGCACATACCGCTTAATCGTATTAGCAAGCAATATAAAAAACAATTAGAAGAAATCATATCAGAGTTATATAAGATTCATGTTAACGAAGTGAAGAATGCTATTAAACCTAGCTTCTTTAGATTTGGTAAAACGAAAATGAATGAAACAAACGAAAACGAGTTGAATGTAGCTAGTAATTCTTAAAAGAAAGGAGTGTCTATATGGGAAAATCAATAGTCAGTTGGTCGCCTGTTCATGGGCAAAGTGCTACTACAAGTAATACAGTAGCTCTTGCATCTATGTTTTCATTAGACGGTCATAATCATTCCTTACTTACGCATACACAATTGACCTATTCGACGTTGGAATACTTATTCCAAAGTGATAATCCAGGGTTCGATGATGGTGGGATGGAAGCGTTAGAACGCCTAGTGAAAAGTAAGTTATTAAAATCAGAAGCTATACCAGATTACGCGATTACTATTTATAAGAACCGTTTAGATTTACTGCTCGGTAGTAATAAAGCGTGGGACAATTCAGTGGAAGCCGATCGATTATTACGTTCTGTCTTAAATGTAGCAGCAACCCATTACAACACATTATGGATTGATGCCCACTCTGGAACATTTAATCACACATCCAAATCATTGTTCAAGGATGCCGATTTAGTATTAGTAAATTTACCGCAAAATAAATATATCATCGAGAGTTTCTTTAATGGAGAATCTTTCCCCGAAGAGTTGAAAGGGAAGCCATATGTTGTCCTAATTAGTACTTATGATGAAAATGCTTCATTCTCTATTCGAAATATAAAGCGTACCTTCAAAGTAAAAGTACCGTTGTATCCAATTATGTATTCAAGTGGTTATCGTGATGCCATTAACCAACAAGAAGTATCCGACTTCTTCTACCGTTCCGTGAACTTGAAAAAAGGAGATAGGGAATATAGCTTTATTGAATCCCTACGTGCTGCTAATAAAGGCATTATGAAAGCATTTGATGTGAATGTTACGGAGGGTGATCAATTATGACGGCCACCCTGCTAAATGTATTGATTATTATCTCTATTGTTGGTGCAGTAGTTCTTCTATTAGGATTACGTGTGCTAAAAGGACAAAAAGAGTTAACTCCTGCAGATGTAAAGAATCAACTAAAATATCAATTTCCTGAGTTAAAAAGAATGGTAATGGATAAGATCACAACGCTTACGACCATGAATTTAATTAATCTAGGTTTAGAAAAAGAAGAATATCATCGCCAGCTGAGAAGAAGAGACGAATTAAAAGAAGCGTTGAAGAAATGTAATACAGGGGATTTATCTTCTAAAATTTATGTGCGCGAATTAATTTATGACACGATTACTAAATCCTGTGATTTTAATGAACAAAACGTAAATTGGACAATTCCATTTGATACACCTTCTCTGCAAAGTGGTCGTGATGTATTCGATATTCTTTTATACGTTTATCAAAAACAGCATGGTAAAGAAGCACTTGGAGTCATGATTGAAGAATTTGGACTAGCAAAACCAAGGGGAAATGAGAGTTATCGAATTTACGAAAGTGAAATTCGTCACATTTATAAGAAAAAAGTGAAAGCCCTTCGCCAAGAAGATAAAGTACGAATCATTGCTAACCGTATCTACAGTCAGTACAAAGGGTTTGGTGTGATTGATGATATACGTGATATGAATATTGATGGTGTTTCGGGTGGTGTTTCGGGTGTACCGAATAAAATGCAGAATTTCGATGATGAAGAATTATTATATGGAAATATGCAGAACGGTTCTCGTGGATTAAATTCTGTTTGGGTGATGTATAAAGGGAAATCCATTCACTTAGAATTCTTAGAATTTGAACATGAAGCGGAACTTAGACGAGTAATAGAAAATATTTATAAATTTAACTATCCTGGACAATTATCTGAATCAAGACCTTACATGATTAATGAAATGGCCGACGGGTCTCGTGTAACAGTTGTTCGACCTAAATTTGCTGAGAGTTGGGCGTTCTTTGTTCGTAAGAAATATGATTCCAAACAATTAGAATTAGAAGAACTGATTACACATCAAAACGGAGCATTAGCTATAGAACTTATGCAGTATTTGATGAAGGGAAATCGTGTAACAGCTATAACAGGTTCACAAGGTTCCGGTAAAACTACTATACTAATGGCTTTAGTTCGATATATTCATCCATCTCATAACCTGCGTATTCAAGAAACGAGTTTTGAATTAAACTTACGTAAAATTTATCCAAAACGGAATATTTTATCCTTCCAGGAAACAGATATTATTAGTGGTCAAGAGGGGCTGGATTTACAAAAGAAAACAGATGGAGATGTGAACATTTTAGGTGAAGTTGCTACAGATCCAGTTGCTGCATGGATGATCCAGACTACACAGGTTGCCAGTTTGTTTACGATATTCACTCACCACGCTAAAACATTTACGGATTTAGTGTACGCACTACGCAATTCATTATTAAAAGTAAATATCTTTAACAATGAATCCATTGCAGAACAACAAGTGGTAAGTGTTTTAGAGTTTGATATTCACTTACGTCAAGACAAAGATGGATCTCGTTACATTGAACGTATTACAGAATGTATTCCATTACATACGGTTGTTGATAATCATTTAGAGCCATTACCTATAAATGCAACAACGGATGATAAGATGAATCAGTTTTTCAAGATTGCAACCACTTATTTTCATCAGCAAACCAGTCGGAAGCAATTCACAGAACGCAATATCATCGAATTTCGTAATGGCGAGTATATAGCAGTTCATCCAATTAGTACGAAACGACAAGAGGAAATTAAACAACAACTTTCTGAAGATGAAGAACAAGCGTTCAGTTCCTTCTTGGATCGCGTTTGGGGGAGTGTAGCGTAATGAAAATGCTCACATTCCTAGCGATTACAGCGTTTGTCGCTTTATTAATTCTATTAATTTTCGGAAAAAAATTAACTAAAAAACATCGAAATGAATCTGAAATCGAAATGGGGAGCACTTACAGCCCTACCTTTCAAATGAAATATAATGAGCTCTTACAAAAATTGTACATTCAATTTTCAAAAGTGCCTGTTCTGAAAGGATTACTTGCTCGTATTCGTCTTAGATTAGAAACGCTTTCTGTTTATGATGAATACACTCTTCGTCGAGAAGTTATGCGAATTATTTTTGTTCTTGGTAGTGTTATTACGCTTGTAATAACTGCTTCCCTTTTATTCAGACCTAGTTGGCAAGTGACTTTTTGGATTGCTTTAGGTGTACTTTTCCTATGTGGTGTATTAATTGATTACTTTGTAACTAGAGTAGAAACCCGCTTATTAATACAACTAAAAGATTTTAATAATCGTGTTCGTTTTTATTTTCAATCAACAAAAATGGTAGATGAAGCAATTTATGAAGCTATGCAACACGCTGGAAACGAAATGAAGATTCAAGCAAATCGAATCTATTCAATTTTAACTAGTGTTGATCCAGAAAAAGAGTTGGCGAAATACGAAGAAGTTGCACCTAGCAGATTTTTAAAGGTAGTTGCAGGTTTAGAACTGCTCGTAAAAGATAAAGGCGATATGGTCAATGAAAAAGGAAGTGCTTTCCTACGTGGTTTAACAAGTGTAAATGAACTATTAAATGAGCAAATCAATTATCGGTCCAAATTGACGTATCAGCTGCGCGGGTTAAGTGTACTCTCATTAGCTCCTATCTTTTTCGCATTACCGATTAAAAACTGGGCAGTTAATACATTTCCTATTATGTTGCAGTTCTATGACTCTCGTTTAGGATTCATAGCGGAAATAGTTGCTTACGGTATTTCTGTTATAGCCTATCTTATGATCCGTAAAATGGGAGAAGTAAATGAAGAGAAGTATCAATCAACCGTAAAAAAAGTTTACTGGGAGCAAATGATCATTGATAAAGTGCCACTAGCTAAACCAATCGTACATGCATTTACTCCGGAGCCTTACACGAAAGCACACTTTAAACTTTCACAGTTATTAAAAGATGCGAATTCCCCGTTAAAGATAGAGTGGTTTACGGTAAGACGCATTTTAACGACTGTTGGCATGGTTCTCCTAATTGTTGGTTTGCTTGGCTATTCCCATGTAAGAGTTGCAAAAACAGTTCTTGCTTCTTCTGTTCCAGATACTCTCTTTGCAGGAGCAGTTAGTGAACAAGACAGACAAGCTTTAGAGGAAACAAACAAATTTGATCGACGTGTTATTTCAGACATTCAAACTATGGAGAATGTGACTTCAGAAGATGTTCAGTTATATATAGCAGACCAATTAGGTATATCTGATGCGAATACGGCACAAGTAAAGACCGCAACAGACAGAATCCTTAATAAATGGGCTGTAGTTGAAAATGCTTACCTCAAATGGTGGGAAGTATTGATAGCCATTGCAGTTGGGTTGTTGATATGGAATATATCAACTCTTACCCTACGTTATAAAGCCTACATGCGGAAAAAGGATATGGAAAATGAAATACATCAACATCTTGTATTAATCAGCATACTACGTGAGTTTGATCATATGAGTGTTTATATCATTCTTACTTGGATGGAACGATTTAGCTTTGTATTTAAAGAGCCAATTCAAGAAGCGATACACAACTACGATGCAGGTCCAGAAGAAGCACTAATTCAATTAGGAAACCGTATTAGTTTTGAACCATTCCAACAAATTGTGGAGCGTTTAAAATTATCGGTTGTGCGGATTAGTATCAAGGATTCATTCGATGATATTGATTTGGAAAAAGAATTCTATTTTCAACAACGAGCTGAAGCTAATAATCGCTCGATTACCGAAAAAGGAAACCTTGCAAACATTATTGGGCTTGCACCAATTTTCGTACTTACAGGACTTTACTTAATCTGTCCATTGTTCTACATCAGCATTAAGGAATCGCAAAGTGTAATTGCTCTTTTTTAAATTTTTCTATGAATTTAATACCTAGTCGGTATGACAAAGATTTACTACAGTCTTTTTTATGCATATATCAAATTTTACTACCCATCAAAGGAGAGATAATAATGTCAAAAAGTTTAGTTTTAGCATTAGAAATAGGGGCGGCAATTTTATTAATATTGGCAATCATCGGAATCGCGGTAGGTTTATTTAACCCAGCAACAGAAGCATCCAAAACAGCAACAACGGAATTTAGTACTACAACAACAGAATTAAAAGATCAAAAGTATTTACAGTATGACGGGACGAGTGTTTCGGGTTCTACAGTAGTCAATGCCCTTCGAAAATTTGAGCAAGATGGCAAAGCGAAAAACATTGGTATTAAGGTGTCAACAAATAAATCTACAAACTGGTATTATAACCAATTTGCAGGTGATGTATTAAGTTCTGCAGCTGATCCTTCAAATGTATCCGAAACAACAAGCACGAATTATGTTAATCCATCTGGTATCTTTAACGCTTCTATTGTACGTGATACTAACCTAGTTATACGTGCTATTGTTTTTGAACAAAACTGATTAAACGAAGATCAAAAGAAGGAGGAATGGGGAGTGCGTGTCGCTCCCCAAAAATTCCATTATGAGTCATTCAGTAGTAAGAGCTTTAGAGCTTGCATTTTCGGTATTTGTTATGATGGCTGCTTTAGCCAATGTAGTTTGGTCAATGACCGCTTGGGCCACATCCTATGATTATATCCCAACAGGTACGACCGTATTTATTGAGGATACAAAGATACCAGAAGAAATTAATTGGACAGGTGACCAGGTCGTTGCTAAACTCTATCGGCTAAATGAGGAAAATGTGCCAATTGTGGTGGATGGTCGTCTATTTCAATCGGATTTAGATGTAAAAACCTATCAAAGTACAGTGTCATTACAAGGGAAATATAAGAAAACGATTGAATGGGATTCATCAGGTCAATATTCTAAGATTATTTTCACCTCTAAATAAGGAAGAAAGGAGACTATAATCGTGCCAAACAGTTTATCTAAAATCTTTACGTTGATACTTGCAGTCTTACTACTATATT
The DNA here is from genome assembly GCF_038005325.1 of Psychrobacillus sp. FSL H8-0484. Taxonomy (NCBI): domain Bacteria; kingdom Bacillati; phylum Bacillota; class Bacilli; order Caryophanales; family Bacillaceae; genus Psychrobacillus; species Psychrobacillus sp. FSL H8-0484. Next base: position 122,722 of record NZ_JBBOSZ010000002.1, read on the forward strand.
ATGTTCCGACTTATCAGTCATTCCATAAACAAGATGATATAGTGTCTCAAAATGTTAAACAAGCAACAACAAATTTTGTTGATAATGTGCGAATGAAGGGATACATCACTCCTCAAATGTACGAGGATTTCCAAAGAGAATTATCTGTCGGCACTAAGTATCTATTTAAAACAGAGATTAAGCATGAGCAAAAAGTTTATACCCCTGTTTATACGAATGCCAATGTTTTTACAGGGGAATACACAGTTGACTATGACGAGTATTATTGGTCCCAAATTGAAAAATTATTATTTGATGAATCAAGTAGTATTCCGAAAGAAGATCGTATGTATAAGTTACAGCAAGGAGACTTTTTCTCCGTACATGTAGAGAACGTAACAAAAAGCTATTCTTCCATGATGTATGACTTTTTAACTGGTGGTGTAGGAGGAGATGATATTTTCATTTCATATCCATACGGGGGGATGGTCTTAAATGAAGATTATTGATTTAAGCATTTTCTCTATTATCTTTGTATGTATCATTACGCCCATGCTTGTCCTTAGTCAATGGAAATCAGAAGATACGAATACGTTTATCAACTTGAATCACCAGTACGATACGGCTTTAACAGTTGCTACTCAAGATGCGATGAATGTATTAAGTACTAATGTCATACCTAGTCAAGAAGCTGGTTATTCCTCCGAAAAATTCAATCGTGTAAACCCACAACCTGCTTTCGAAACATACCTTCATACATTAGCGATCAATTTTGAAGTAGAAGATGATGTGACAATAGATTTAATGGCACGATATATACCCGTTTTTGCAGTAGTTGATTATGATGGTTTATTACTAAATGTATATCAGCAATATAAGAATGTGGACGGCGAGAATGAACTAAGTCGGGTATGGTTGCCCAAAATTCCATTTAGTTATCATGACGAAGAAGGCAATATTATTTCTTTTACATTAGATGATTATGCAGTAGTTTACGATGTTGAACTAGATGAATGGATCGAAGGGGAACGAACCGAATTAATCAAAGATACAGAGATTACGATAGATCTTCTTCATGACGAAGATGAATATCACCGTATAAGAAAAGAGACGATTGTTAATGGTGTCCAAGAAGAATTAGCTTATTACATAAACGAACATAACGTTTACACGAAACGGCTAGGTGTGAATTACACATTTGCCATGCCTTTAATAGAGCAAGAAGATTGGTATAACACAGTGGATGATATTAGTATTTTCACCTTTTTCCAAGGTTATCCATACGAACGTGGGGAAGGTACTTTCAATCAGTTTGCATTGGCTGGTGGTCGTTTAGATAAAGTAGATACGATTCAAGCTTCTACTGTCGATGGACAGAAGATTTTCTTTAATAAATCTTGTGGTTTCCCTTATCCAGTAGAGGAAATTTACTCGACGAAAAAGGATGCTGCTAAAGAAGGGTACGTGGAGAAATCCTGTTTGAATGTGCATTGATGAAGTGTGACGGAACAATAAAAATGATTAAGAACTGGAAGTGAAAAAGTGGGAAGTAAGAAAAGAAATACAGATATAGCTAAGAAGTTTGGTACATCGTTTTCTTTCATTGGAAAAATCGCACTCTCCTTATTGATGATTGTTAGTTTGGTCTTGCCATATGTTGGTTGGGGTGCTGTAAAGGTAGCAGCTAATTCAGGTGTAAAAAACTTTATGTGGAGTGTTGAAGATATTAATAGAACACAATACCATGAATTGCCCCTACCTAGTGATTTCACATATGTAGACAGTGTTAAAACAGATACAGGAAATATTTTAAGTTATACGGTGGATGAAGCTAACAGGAAATTAAAGGTGACTGTTGGTAGTGGTACTAGGTCAAGAAATGAGTATCAATATTCTGGATTTGTAACAGGTTCAGCAGGTGAGCGAGCCAATCAATATGGGCAATCGGGCTTTCTTACATGGCTAAAAGCAGACAACAATCCTATGTATGGTATGGAGTATAGAATTAAATATAGTTATAATTCCGATTGGTCACAGTGGTATCAAGGGATGGGGAGAGAATGTTACTCTGAAGATACAAGTAATGGACAATGGAGTAATTGTTACTATGGTATAGGGTATTCATTAGGTGGTTATGAATCAGTAAATGCAGAGTTTAAAGGATACACTAATCAAACAACGACGACATATCATCAATATAACATCACTTTAAATTACACCACCAATAATAATCCAATCTTGACTTTAGATACAAACAGCAATCAGATTCTTTCCGAAGTTAATGGATTCAATCAATTATCAATCTCAGGAACGTATAAAGACTTAGATGTTGGTGACAACATAACTGTAAAATACACAATTGATGGAACGACGCATACATCGAAGAGTGGTGGAACATTTACAGCAAATGGTACAAATCAGTCATTTTCTTTCAATATCCCAATTGATTCTACCATTCCAGAAGGTAATCGAACGCTTAGAGTTTGGGCTGAAGATAATAAAGGTGGAAAATCTACAGAAGTCACAAAGACTTTCATCGTTGATAAAAAAGCACCAACAATCTCTTTCAATAATATTGTAGAAGCCGAAACGAAATTTGGTGAATTCACTCCACAAATTACAGTAACAGATAGTAGCACAGCTACTCATACAATGGAATTGAATGGTCAAAAATATAATGGAGAAGCAATTACAGATAGTGGAGATTATTCGCTAATTGTACAAGCAACTGATGTAGTAGGAAACGAATCCAGTAAGACAATTAGTTTCATAGTCAATCAAAAACCATACAGTCTGAAAACAATAGCTACACAGTCTGTCAATAAATTCGATGAAATTACATTGCCGATTAATGAGTATTTCAATGATGTGGAAACTGATCCACTACAAATATTCACTACAAATACAAATGATTCTGCAGTAACCGTTATTAATGATGGAAATTCAATAAACTTGAAAGCCTTAAAACAAGGAGCTTCTACTGTTACAGTAAAAGTAAATGACGGTCATTCCGATTCTGATACATTGACTTTTAATGTAGATGTGGAAACACGTTCACCTGTACTAGAAGTAGCGAATAGTACATGGATATTAGCAGATGATACAACCGATGTTGAAATAAAGGGTACAGTTACCGATTTAGACAAAGAAAAAGTATCGGTTAATGGAACTCTAAATAATGTGAATAAGGACATTATAGTTACTGAAACAACTGGTGATAAGGACGATTGGATATTGAGATGGAATAATTCGGATTTACCGAAAGGTGTTTATCCATCAATTGATTTATCAGCACAAGATGATTTTGGAGGAAAATCGGACGTCCTATTTGAAAAACCTATAGTAAAAGTTAGTGGAGACAAAGCAAATTATTTACCGATAGTAGATACTTATGCGATTGATGTTGCAGTGGATACAAATGCATGGAATGTTGGCCAACATACAACATTATTAGAAGCATACGAATCGATGAAGGTATTGTTGGAAACAAATACTGTTTCTAATCAAGTGGATGCCGAAACAAAAGTGAGTTTATTAAGTAATGGACAAGTTAAAACAGCTTATCAACAACAAATCGAAACAAGTAGTTTTGATTGGTTAATCGCTAACTTTGACAAGGCGACTGCAGCTGACTATATTCGAGCAGGCATTAATAATGTAACAGATGTCAATCTAGCTAAAGTAAATGAATTAGCAGGCATTTATGTAACTGAAAAGAATGATTTTAATCAAGGAGATGTCGTTCTTCTTGCAACAATTGCGGATTCTCGTAAACAGGCGATAGATGCCAATACTGTTGCTACTTGGTTAGTGGTGAAAGATCATTCTTCTATTCTAGTAGATGGAAAAGTAAAAACAACTTTGCTTCGACAAGTAGAAGAAGGTGTTTTACTTTCATTAGACAACGATTCATCAGAATTAACTATCGAATTATTATCTAATCATTTTGGTCTTACAGCAGAAGCAAAACATTTAGCTGAATATAAAGTGTATTTGACTGATATAGCTACTGCAAAAACAGAAACAATTGAATTTGCAGAGGTAGAGCAAGTCGTTGAACAAGTAGACGATGTATTAGCAAAACGCCAAGTGGTTATAGAAAACCCAACTCAAACTACATTAGAATCCTATATTAGTATTGTTGAATTACTTGTAGCAGGAACATTCAAAGATACTCAAAGTGACCAATATGAAAATTTACGTCTTTTGCATTTTGTGACAAATCCATTAGACCAACGAAAAGTGGATTATGAAAACTTAGGTGTTGCGGTACGAGAAGAATTACTACTATCATATAACGAGCATATGGCTAGTTTCATTAAGAGCCAAGGAGCAGCCAATATCACCATTGCAGATATTCAAATTGTAGTGGATGTAACCGATGCACTAACGGATTACAGAGACAATCCTACAGATGGAGCACTTACTCTAGTACAAGATACTTTAAGTAAATTAGAACCTACTTCTGAACTTGCTAAAGAATTAGAAAATCAAGTAAAACAAGCCGTTTTAGATGCAATTAACGGAGATATATCTAACGTTTCTAAGGAAGAATTACTCCAAATAGATATTACAGATATAGTTCCTGAACGTATCTCAAACTATCAAAAAGGATTAGAAGAATATTACAAAACGGTATCCCCACTTACTTTTGAAGATATTCAAAAAGTGATTAATGCAATTAATGCAGTCGAAAAGGCGAGAACAAGTGGGTCTTCTGGGGATATTAAAACTGGATATGATGTAGTCAATGTTCTAGAAAACGGAACTCTTAAAGATCGTCTACTCAAAGAGCTTGAAGATATTTCCGTCGAATATATTAAAAATAATCCTGAGACTACTACAGTAACAGATTTAGAACATGCAAACATTGTAGACATTTATTCTGAAATGATTACATCTTACCAAAGCTATTTAAAAGATGTACTAACTGGTAGTTCAACGAAAAGTAACATTCAAGATACAATCAATATCGCCACTAAAATAGTGGAATCCTACAATAAAGTTGTAGAAACTCCTTCCCGCGAAAACTTAGAAGCGTATATTGAGCTTGTATCTAACTTGAACAATGGTGCTTTTAAAACAGACCATGAAGTACAGATTCCCGATATTACATTGTTACATATCAATTTTGCTCCAAGCAAACAAGATTCTACTACGCTTAATTGGGCTGGAAAAACATTTGATGTGAATAATATCCAAGCATACAATAATTATTTACAGGATTATGTGGATGAAAAAGCAATGAATCTAACTCATGCTGAAATACAAACATTTATTACAGCAATTGACTCATATGAAATGGCATTCAACAATCCGATTGCTACAAATGTTATTCAAGCAGTAGAAGATATACAAAAGCTTAATAACGGAGCAACAAAGGATATACTTTTCGAAACTCTTTCAGTGAAAGTGTTAGCTACGATTAATGATAATCTAGCCAATGTTACAACAGAAGATTTAGCTAATGTAGGTATCCAAGATGTAATTAAAGAAAATGAAAAAGACTATCAAGATGCTTTAGTAGACTACAAGGATCAATTAGGTAAAGATCTGACGATTGACGATATTCAAAAAGTTGTAGATGCAATTAATGCCATTAAAGAAGCTGAAAAAAATCCAACAGAACAGTCTCTGCAGGATGCACTTGATGCCATTAATAATTTGGAAGATGGAATGTTAAAGGATAGCTTACTTGAACGTTTAGCCGAAGTAGCAGTAGATTTCATTTCTCAAAATCCCGACAAAATAACAGAAGAGATATTGGATATGGCTAGAATTCAAGATGTGGATTCTTCGTTAATGGAAGAATATAAAACATATTTACAGGATTATCAACCATTAAATGCTGAAAAAATTCAACAGGTAATCCATGTAACCAATCTATTAAACAAGGCAATATTAGATGTAACAACAAATGATGTAACTAATTTAGATGATGAAGTGAAGGTTCTAGAGCCAAGCGTTCTCCAAACGAAATTAACAACCGTTACAGATGCATTAAAAGCACTTGTCGCTCATGAAACATCACCGAGTGAAGAAAGTCTCTTAACATTACAGACGGCACTAGTGAACGTATTAACGCATGATAAAGTCTATATAGGTAGTATGGGCAATTCGCTTGATTTATCTATTACAACAGCACTTTCACCAACAGATGAAGCAGTAGATACCGCAGTTCAAACAATTGGCCAACTTCGTGAAGGTGCATTTAAAACGCGTTTACTTGCAAAAGTAGGAGAAGCATTTCTTGAATATGTACAAAAGAATCCAGATAAAATTACTTCAGAGGATTTAATTAAAGCTGGTTTTGAACGAGTTAATGCCGATTTAATTGAACAATACAAAGAAGGAATCAAAATTTCAACGGATGAAAACACGACACTAGACAGAGAAATGATTCAACTAATCATAGATGTCGTTAATGGTTTGCATTCTGAACAAACAAAGAAAGACTTGAATACTGCAAAAGAGTTAAAAGTAGAAATAGAGAAATTAATTAATAGTACGTGGAAAGAAGAACAATTGAAACAAATTACACAACTAATTACAATTTTAACACCTAGACCAACTAGACCACCATCTGAACCAAGTGGACCAAGCTCTCCAGGCGAACCATCTAAACCTCCAGGCGAGACAATTGTTGTGGAAGGTAAACAGAAAGACGATGGCTTTGATTTTACCGTTGATGATAAATTAATCGACGAGGCGATCAAAGGCAATAAAACGATCATTGCAAAAGAAAGTGAAAATATAGAGATTACGATCCCTTCTGGTTCCATTGATTTTGTCGCTTTACAGAAAGAATTAGGGAAATTTGGTTTACTCATTCAATTAATCAAAATTGATGATAAAAACTATAAATTGAGCGTAAAAGCGGTCACTCCTGAAGGTGATAAAGACTTAATCAACTTTCAAAAGTATTTAAGCGTTGCGATGAAAAACGCTACTATCTCGAACTTAAATGGCGCGAAAGTTGCTAGTAGTAACCTTACTTATATTGCTACTGCTGAAAAATTGAAAAACTCCATAGTTTTACGTAAAGATGGGAACAACCTTACAGCAGTACCACACACATTCAACAATGGCGCATTTACCATTAAAACCACTAGAGCAGGAAGCTTCATTGTGGTTGATGAATGGAAAACATTTAAAGATATTCAGTCTTACGGAAGTCAAAATGCGATTGAAGAACTTGCAACAAGACGTATTGTGAATGGCACAAGTTCAGATACTTTTGAGCCGAACAAATCAATTACTAGGTCACAACTTGCTGTAATGATTGCTCGTGCCATGGACTTACAATCATCAGACAAAACTCATTTTGAAGATGTGACAGGTAAATGGTATGAAAAAGAAGTACAAGCGTTATTTGAAGCAGGAATTATTACTGGCGTGACAGATAATGAGTTTAACCCTAATCAAGAGGTTACGCGTCAACAAGCTGCTGCTATGATGGTCAGAGCAATGAAATATGCCAATACCAATTTACCGAAAGATACTACATTGTCATTCAAAGATGTAGACTCTATTTCTGAGTGGGCAAAACAAGACGTTGCAACACTCAAACACTTAAACATCATCAGTGGAAAACAAGGCAATGCATTCGATCCGAAAGGCAACTTAACACGAGGTCAAATGGCAAAGATTTTAAGTCTAAGTTTGAAAGAAATGAAATTTATGTAATGTAGGAAAGCGAGTAGAGAGGTTTCTCTTCTCGCTTTTTTTACTAAAACAATAAGTTCTTATACTATTCATAAAGAAAAGGAAGTAATTAATAAGAAAGGAAGGGTATTTTGCTATACACGATAGAGATAATCCCGAATCACGAATTGTATCAAAGTGAAACAACGTTATCTGTGGAAACAGATTTTGAAAACTGGAAAAAGCGTGTACTTGAGGAAATTCAGTGTTTCTATATTAATAAAAATGAACTAGACATCATTAGAATTGTCCAATCTATCTATACAAATGTGAGCGAAGGTAAAGAAGGTTTGATTACTATAGAGCTACATGGGGCAACGTTCCATACCTTAGTTACCGGTAGACTATCTGCTCCACAATTTCAGAAATTAATTATTAGGCATACGCACGATATATTTCACCGTATTGAAAGTGAAAAGCTAAACGAACGTTCAATATTATTTCATTGGTTTGAGACTGAGAATTTTCAAAAAGATACTTTCCGCTATGTAATGGAGCGTTTCCGTTTACAAGACTATTCATTTTTAGAATTAGGTAGTTTCCAAGTACTTAGCAACCTACATTTATCGCCATTAATTGAGGATTTAATTAAAACTTTAATACGAGGTGAAAAAGTGGCTAATGAAAGTATTAAGGAAAAACGGTTGGAATTTGTAGAAAGAGATTTATTTAATTGTAAATGGGTTCTACCACAAGATCGTTTAGCTTTTATTAAATATAAAAATGAACTAAGTAACAGATACAAGTTAACCTTAGAAAAGGAACATAAGAAAATAGTGTAATTATTAGCTTTGATTTTAACTACTAAAAAGGTGTTATACAGTTCCGTGCTATTGACTTTTTGTATACTCTTGGCTAAGATATAAGGAGAAATTTAATACTTTCAAATAGAGGAAGCACCTCACTTGAATACCTGTCTGGTATTTTAGTGAGGTGTTTTTTTGTTTATTAAGGAGGGATTACAAACTTCTAAAATACTTTTCCTTTAATTTAGAAGTACCAATGCTTTTTTGTGCAAATATTTCCTATTTGCTACAATTAAGGTAAGAAAAGATTTGAAACGAAAAATCGTTTCTATATAGGAGGAAATATTTATGAAAACAAACAAACTATTCTTAGCAACATTAGCATCAGCAGTAGCGATTCCAGCTATGGTCGCACCAATGCAAACGGAAGCATTCGTATATAATCCATTCAAAGACGTATCCGCTCAAAACGTCTATTACGACATCATTCACAAAATGAGAGATCAAGAGATTATTAGTGGCTACGAAGATGGGACTTTCCATCCGAGTGAAACAATTTCACGTAAACATGCGGCGGTATTAATCACCCGAGCAGTGAAAAATTTACCGACAACGAACACGTTTAAGCAACCAAAAGATTTATCTACGTCAAACGCTTATTATGGCGATATTAAAAAGCTAATGGAAGCGGGCTTACTGGAACTTGATTCAAAAGGCAACATTAACCCTAACGCACCATTGACTCGTGGTGATATGGCGAAAATCCTTGCAACTGCTTATGAACTGGATACAAAAGGCTCACACGGCTTAAAAGATGTTTCGGGCAAATATAGTCCATATGTGGCAGCATTAGCTACTGCAAAAATCACAACAGGTTTTGAAGATGGCACGTTTAGAGAAAACGAATCTTTAACTCGCGCCCACTACGCTGTATTTATGTTCAGATCTATGAACTTAACTGAAGAAGGTGTAGTTAATGATATAGATCTTTTTACACTATATGAAAATTCTTATATTGGGAAATATGGATTTAACAAGGTCCCTCTCCCAAATCAATACAAGGGAAAAACTTTACGAGAAGTTCTAGACATTCAAACTGCAGAGTATGACAAACATAAGGCTATGATTCCTAGGGGAGGATATGGGGCAAAAGTAGGTATAGAAACTGCCGAAAGATTTAAAAATAATATCAAAAATTTTGAAGAGATTACAGGTACATCACCTCAGAAAATGTCGGAATATATAGATGAATCAGCTAAGACAGGAAAAACAGTTTATTTTGTAGGGGAAAATGGTAAAAAATATTTCTTTATTTTTGGATATAATGGCAATATAGCGCTTATGGGAGAAAATCATCTTAAATGATTAAATCGTCTAAAATATTTAAAGTATTTTTAATTTCTTTATTAATATTTTCTTCTCAAACATTTATAACAGCTGCAAATATAGTTTTAGCTGCCACCATTCCTCCAGGGACATATAAAATTACAGATGTAGCCTTGATAGATATAGGCTCCGAGCCACTTACTATAGCTCAAATCAGAGACTTAATGGATAAACAAGGCGCCTTCAGCCAACGCACAGGATGGTCAGCTTATATATTAGAATGCGACTATGCTTACGCTTACGATAAATACGGAAATAAAATATTTGATAATGGTGTCGAGAGAAATCCTTGGGTGGAAAAGGAAAATAAAAATTCTGGACATCAAGATAGAAATGATGTTTTTAGCGTTACTGGAATGGAAAATAGAATTAAAAATGCTCTCGAAGCTGCTTACCCAGGGCTTGGAGATTCTCTTTTGTCATATATGAAAAGTAATAATATTTTATTGGATATTGAGAGAACAGAGCATAGAAATGATTCTACATACCAAGGCGTTAATTATAAAGCAACAGACCCAAATGCAAATAGCGCTCACTGTGGTCCTCCTGTAAAAGGAGTTCCACATTATGCTTATTTTTATCAAAACGATGATGTTTATTTGGGAGCTACATTTACAGTTGGTGGGCCACCTATAGATCCAGGACCAGGTGGAGGAGGTAGTTGCTCTTATACAATTAACGAAGGTGGAACTGGTGGAACGGTTTCTCGAATTGTTACAACAGCATCTCCTAGTGGTTCTATATCATCAGACAGTGGAGAATTTGATGTTGTACAGGGTATTCCCTCTTCTGAATATTTGCAAGTTGATGCGCAAAGTCAAGAATATTTAGTCCATCAACAATTTATACAGAAAAAGGGAGAGGTGGAGTATAGCGTTCCTGTAACACAAGAGTTTACATTGGAGTGGGAAGAAGAAACCAAAACTATTGGACCTGACGGAAAAGAGCAAATTACAAAAACACCCAAATCCGAAACAGAGACAAAAGAAGCTACTGTTACGGTTAAACGACCATGGAGCTATTGGGAAATAGATACGTACACAGTACACCAATGGGATTCCGCAACATTTGACAACTATGCATTGCCTGGGCAGTCTGTAACAGTGCCTGCAAATACAAATGTATCGGCAAGTGGTTCACATGTATCATCAGTTGACCAGCATGTATTCCCATCAGATTGTAGTGAGATCACTCTTCCAGGTGAAACAATAACTGGCGGAGCAGATAAACCAGACGCTCCAGACATTGATGAATCAGCTGCAGAATCAGAAGCAGATAGCGCAATTGGGGATGCAAATGTAAAGAATGACCAAGCGAGTTTTAAAGGAAGTTCCATTATGAGTGATTCATTGACACCAGTAGATGGACCACAACCTAGTGAAGTTCCTCCACCTAGTATGGTATCTACACAGCAAGGTGGTCTATTGATTGACCCTCTAAAAACAAATTACTATCGCTCTCCTAGTAGTGGAAGTGTTGATTATGGAGAAGTAATTAATTTAAATGGTAGTGGTGGAACGAAAACCTTTCCTTTTTCAGTGAATGATGTAACTGTTCATACGCCAGTCGTGATTTACTCAAAAGCAAGTGATGATAAAGCGCATGACCAACGTACAGATGCTCCTAATCGTTCTACACCTGCTAATCCAAATACGGATCGACATGCTTTTATCTTAGACAGACCATTTACCGTTGATTTACCAACTGTTGGTCAACATCGTTCGATTCCAGGTTATGGGATGAAAGACTATGCAAAATATACTCGAAGTAAACAAGTTTTATTCCCTTTCGATGTATACACTAGCGACAAGTCCACATTCTTTCCTGCAAACACATGGATAAATGTACCGGTGAATCAAGAGCAAGTGCAATTCTTCTTACCTGTATGGGTTCCAGAAGGGGAATATACAACACTATTCCGTGCTTTTGCAATCAATGCACCAGTATCTAATTTTGGTTTACAAGAAGAAGCGAATACGACCATTCCTAATGGGGCATTCAATATTTCTCCTGCGGGCTCTCAATCAGCAGCTCATGTTGTAACGGATACGATAGAGGTCGATGTAGTTGGTAGATTATATGATTTTCGTGTTACAGATGTATTAGATTACAATTGGGAATCGGTATTCCGAACTACCAAAGGATTAATTGAACATACAGGTAACTATTATTGGACAGGAAAAAATAGCATTGATGGGCTTTTACGTGGAAATCAAGATCCTTTCGTACTTCCAATACGACAAGGAAGTCATCCCGAAGGATATAAAAACGTAGCAGTCAAAACAGGCTATCAATTCAAGTTTGATATGAAAACCAAAGGTGATATGCGTAATCAGAATGATGGTGTTCATATTACTCCAACCTTCTATTTCGTTGACAAAGATGGTAAAAACCGTCGTAAAGTGGATGTGTATTATCATAATGATGCCAACTATTTTGTGAAAATCGGTTCGCCCAAGGATAAAGAATATCGTATGGTGACACTAAATGAGCCATTACGAAATGTTCCAAAAGCACAGTTGAATAATACAGCTGATTATTACTATCGTCATGCAGATAATTATGGATACACAACAGAGAAGAATCAACAATTTATTAGCACATTCATTCGTAACTTTGAGCGAGATTATTCGAAAAAAGAACATGCGACAGGAACATATGGGGATCAAATTCTCCACTGGAAACTTCGCACGTTTATCGGACCATTAGCAAATACTGTACCAACTTCTGCAATGATTCCACAAGCAGATGCTATTTCTTCGGAGCAACAATGGTACGGAGAGTATAGTTTACCTGCAGAAGTCTATGTAGTTGATGAAGGAAAAGATATTGCTGGATACGGTCTAACCAATAGACTGAATAAGTCACACCCGATTTTCTTGCGTGATGGGTATTTAATTGTCAATTTCGATATTGAATCCATTCAAAATGGGGATTTATCGAAACCTCACTTGCAATATATTAATGCGGAATTAACGAATCAGTGGCAACGAGAAGGCTTTAAGTATAGCTTCACAGATCCATATGGCTATACATTCCCATTAATCGATGGCGATGTGATTTTCTATCACGGAGACCAATCAAGCTTAGACGATTTTTCTCCCGCGGTAACGCATTAAAATTTTAGAATAGAAGAGCCTCTTGCATACAGAATATCCATGCAAGGGGTTTTCTTTTATCTACATAGAAAGGAAATTATGAAAATGAATATTATTACGATAGATGTAACCGCACTTCCTTTACTATTTTTGCCGATTTTATTTATGTTGCTATCGATAATATCTTTTTACTTATACAGTAAAACCAGACGGGTGAAAGATGTAATTTATGGTGGTGTAATATTAGTCCTTATCATTCTTGCATTTACTCCTTATCAAGCGGCTACTGGAGAAAGACTATACTTTTGGAGTAATCCTTATCATATAGCAACGATTGTTGTCATGTTCGGAATTGGAGCCAGAATGATGTTTACCTCCACGAAAAGTATCATTGAGCACTGGCCGTTCGGTATACTACTAATTTTAATTAGCATCTCTATCTTATTTGGTGAAATTTTAGCAGGAACAGTTGTAGCGTTTTCTATTATTGGTTATGGGTTGTATTTACTGTACCAAACAAAGGAACGATACGAACATGAGCTTTTACAAGGAATTTTATTTGTAGGAACTGGTTTATTTATCTTGATTGGACAATGGCTGCCATTCAACGGAGGACGTTTTCTTTTTAGTAGTATGCTAGTGGTCTTAATGGGATATGAGATTATCCGATTCTTTGATCGTGTATTGATTATGACGAAAGCGGCTAGTATTAATTCTCTGACCGATGCATTAACTGGTTTATTTAATCGAGGTTTTCTGTATAAGAAGTCTGCTCAATTGCTCAAGAAACAAGCCATATCAGTAATATTTGCTGACATAGACAATTTCAAACAACTTAACGATACAAAAGGACATGATGCAGGAGATATTGTTTTAAAAGATGTTGCAAAAATACTCAAAGAAGTGATTGGTCGTAATGGATATGCATGTCGTTTCGGAGGAGAAGAGATGGTCGCAATTGTTTTAACAGGAGAAGCTCCTAAACTTGCAGAACGTTTTCGCCAACAAGTAGAAAAATTAGCAGGGGTTACGGTGAGTGTAGGGGTAGCAGATGGTTCAGATGATGCAGAACTGATCATTAAGGAAGCAGATAAACGCATGTATGTTGCTAAAAATAGTGGTAAAAACAGAGTGGTTACAGGGGAGGATAAATAATATGAAAGTAAGAGAACACCACTCCCATTTAAAAAGAACTGTATAGCCAAAAACTAAAGACATTGGTATAATCAAAGTACTTATTTTTGATTTTTTACTAGAGCTACCCACGCGGGAAGCTTGTCTTTTCAATGAATATACGAAACGCCTATAGGGTGAATAATGTACTTTTTTAAGTATCATTGCTCCCTCTGTAGGCGTTTTTTTTGTTGTCAAAAATAAGAAAACACTAAAGAAAGGAGAGACAGCGTATGCGGAAAAATGCAAGGCATATGGAAGTGTATTGGGCAGAAGAAATGGATGTAATACGAGCATGTATTAACGAAGGAAACGTGTTAGGATATCATATTCTCGAACAAATGGCTGAACGAGATATTTCAGTTGCAGATTTAGCGAGAGTAATCTTAACGGGGAACATTATGGAAGGATTCGATGTAGGGAAATATCCTAATTATCGCAATCCTCAAATGATACGTAATGTCGTAGGAACCGATGAAAAAGGACGTTTAATTAATGTAGGAGTGGCTATTTCAAATAATAAGGACTCCATAACAGTAGACGTACTTACAACGGTTTATGTACTTTCTAAGGGACAATATGAAGCAAGAGTATCGTAAAACAAAACTTTTTTAAGGAGAATGATGAAAATGCATTATATTACATCAAAAAACGGATTTTGGAGCAAAGAACAAGGATGGGTATTAGATATTTCACTGGCATCGGCATTTGTAGAAGAGCAAAAACAACACACACGGTTGCCATTGGGTGATTCAGTTAAGTGGTGTTTTCTCCCGTATAGAATGACGTATTTAGACATGAGAGAACAGCGCACCCAAATTGTGGTACAACAAGGGAATGAAGATATTGCTCAAACCTTATCAAAGGTCTTGAATTCTGAATTTCGTATGTATACACCAGCAGGACTAATGACCGTTTCTCGTTGTGATGATGTGGAATATCCAGGTGTGAAAGTAGAAATAGATGGGAATGGTGGAGCGGCGATTGAGTGGGATTCAACTAAACAATCCATTCGAGTGCATGTGTATCCTCCTGATAAGGAAGAGCCCCTATCCATTGATTTAGACTACTTTACACAAAGGGAGTTTCAGCTATGAGGAGATAATATCACAGGTCTATATAAAAAAGTTGTGAGGAGTTTATTCCATGTACCGTACAATCAAAAGTCATCATCGTAAAATCGTGATTCACGACATTCCAAGTGAAGTCAGAGACGGGAAAGAAACTATGAGTTTCCGAGCTGCTCTCATGACCGATTTATATGCTAGGGAAAATAAACATACATCGACAATTCATTATATATCTTATAAAGAAATTGAAAGTCGGTATAAAACGCTATCTATGGAGCAATTACTCCAAGCGAAGTAAACAATCAAGGAATCTACCCCCACGTTCAATAAGCGTGTGGAGCAGATTCCTTGTTTCATTTTAAAGGAGGAAATTTATTATGATAAAATCACGCAAAGCGAAAAACTCAAAAAGAGGATTATATCTACAGGATTCTGAGTTGAAACAAACTGCTTTTCAACCGGGTACGCCTATAAAATATGTAATTGATAATAAAAATAAACAGATGGTGATTTTACCTTCAGATACAAATAGTCTGAATACCGTTTCTAAACGAAAAACGAAAACAGGTATGAAGCCTGTAATTGATATTCGCAATCATGAAGCACTCAAAGTATTTAAAGATGCAGATTATTTACAAGTGGAGATCTTAGAAAATCAAATTCTCGTTTCTGGTTATGAAGAATCTTCTGTGCTGCAGAAGGCCTCAAAGAAATGGACAAGCTTATTTAGTAAAAAGTCGAATCTTGTTGATATTTCATCCATCTTAGATGTACGTAAAAAATGCGAAGTCCGAATGTCTATCGAGGATTTAGCTCAAGCAGTTGGAAGTAGTCCAATACTGGAACAACTCTCTATCTTTGATGTAATTGGAGAAGATAATAGTTTCACTTCTTCAACAGTTAAAACGATAGAAAGAGCATTGCAACATATAAAGATTCCGCTCCAAGTGATTAGTGTATTTAGTGGAGCAGGAATTATGGATATGGGGTTTGTAGAAGAGGGGTTTGACGTGGCATTTGCTCTTGAAAAAGACAAAGATGCTGTAGAGACATATAAAGAGAATCACTCGAACCATATTGAATTAGCAGATATCACAACTTTTGATAAATCAAAATTCGGTCAAGTTGGTTCACCTGTTATGATATCAGGTTCACCATGCCAAGGATTTTCTGAATCAAATAGGCATAATAAGTATCTCGATAACCCTAACAACCTATTGGTTAAACAATATATTGAATCTGTGAAGGCGAATCCTAATTGTGCGATTTTTGTATTAGAAAATGTACCCCAAATTTTAAGTTGTGGAAACGGCAGATTTAAAGAAGAGGTTTATGAAGCCTTAAACGACTTTGAGATTACATCTGGTACGTTGTCTGCTGCCGATTTCGGGGAAGCCCAGGATCGCGAGCGTGCTTTTTTTATCGGTTCTAAAATAGGGAAGATAGAATTACCTAAACCAACCCATAAAAAGTCTGAATACACTACTGTTCGTTCAGCATTTCAAGGACTCCACAATGGCATTCCTAATCAAATGGATTTTAGCAAACCAAAGTCAAGTACAGTAGAGCGAATGAAATTTGTACCTGAAGGTGGCAATTGGAAAAGCATACCGACTCACCTTCAGACGAAAAGTATGTTGAAGGGGGATACACATAGCTCTGTATATAAAAGACTTGCATGGGATAAACCATCCATAACAGTCGTTAATCCACGAAAAATCTTGTTAACACATCCTAGTGAAAATCGTATCTTATCTATCAGAGAATGTGCACGATTATTCGGTTTAAAAGACGACTTTGTATTTAAGTCTAATCTGGCATCGATGCAGCAACAGTGGCCAATATAACATTCGTATGAAAACAGATACATTTCAATTGCTCTAACACCTATCAAAAAAGTAATTAAACACAGAATCAAACAGTATCAATAGCAACAATACTGTTTTTCTATGTTCACTTTTATTAAGGTATCGTAACATGCTATATAATATAGATATTACTTATTTATAGTATAGTATGGAGGAGAATTACATGAAATGTCCGACCTGTGAGAAGTTGAAAGAAGTTCAGTTTATATCGAAAACATTTCGTACAGCAAATGATAAGAAGGTAACTGTTCATGGTATACCAGCGGAAGTTTGCGATTGTGACAACTACCTTTCAATAAAAAATATGTTATTAATAGAAAAGTTTCTAAAAACATACAATGAGGATAAAGAAATTGCTTATGTCTATCTTGACGATTTGTAAGTTTGAAATTGTGGTCCAAAATATCAAAACAGGATATGCTTCGACTACAGTAGAATCATAGGGACCTAAAAAGCTTTTTATTACACCTATGTCCAGGAGTAATGGTTCTAACCAGTCACTTAAATTGAAGTGAAGAATAAAACGCTAACTATGGAGCAGCAGCTCCTAGCGTAAGATATGAAGGAATCTGCCATCTTAATTAATTGGTAGGTTCCTTTCCTATTTAAAGACAGACACATTTTAATTGGTATAATAAAAATGGGATTTATGGAAATTTTCATAGCAAAATTAAAGGGAATGTTCTAGTTATCTAGAATTACTTTTTGAGAAGGAGTGATTTATATAAATAATCAAATAGATAAAGATCTTATTAATCTAAAACGTTTAGATCCTATGATTGAGTCTATTAACTCTAATTATAAGATAAACAAAAATAAAAATGGATTTGAAAAGATGTGGCTACCTTTGTTTATATTTTACCCATTAAAACAACTGATAGGTTTGTTTACTTTAGGGAAAAGTGGGATAAAGGCTTCCAAATCAATAATGGTATCTAGTGGAGTAACTAGTTTAGGCGCACTAATTGCTATTGCATTTAGTCAATTTCCAGGACTAGTGCAGTGGGAGAATAAACTTATAGAGATATCAGAAAATATAACATGGTTGCAATTGGGTTTATCTATATTAGGAGTGTGGTATTTGTTATGTATAATTCTTACGTTTTTGCAAATGCCAAATTGGAAGAATAAAGATTTATTCCATATAGATGCTTATAGAAGATTTAGACCGAATGAATATGATATTGTGGAACCTTTTCTTGGAGAAACATTTAAAATAGAAGCAATCCAACAGTATATACAGAGGAATTCAAAGGAAGATTCTATTAACGAAATAACAAAACTATCAGATGCCATGGTAAACAGACTTCAAGCATTGTTAGAAAAACGTGAGGAGTCACTGACTCAATATGGAAATACAATAACGTTTTTAAACGATATTGTAATTAAACTAGGTGAAAATATGTACCATATTGCAGAGGGTACTTTTAATCCCGAACATTTGTATATTTTAGATGCTCATTTTTGTGTTTATGAAGTTCAGTATGACAAATTCAATCTAGTTACTCAGCTTTACCCTAGAAAGACATTTCCTAGTAGTTTTGATTTGGGGGATCAGAGGTACCAAAACGAACCATATGTGAAATGTTATTTTGCTGAGGAACCAATCTTCAAAGATGAAGAGTCTATCACTTATCAAATTGTCTTACCGAAGATTGATAAACAGTGGATAATCTCTTATTATCCTAAACCAGATGATGAACTTACTATGCAACTATTATTGGGTAATGGTATACTTGACGCAGATGAAAGTCCAGAAACTTTAATAACTATTAACTTACTAGTCTTATTAGCTGCTCAATGTAGAATACTAAATGAACAAACAGTTTGAAGGAGGCGTTCCAATTGAATATCACAGATAAAAATAAAGCGGATATTGTAATCAGCTCTGGAGACAGTTCACTGAAAGCTTATATTGAAGTGAAAAGACAAGAGAGAGAAAAAGATATGGAAGATATGAAATCTGAAGTAGCCGAATATAAAGAAAAACTAAGAGAATTAGTTAGAGCATAAGGAGCCTAGAGCTCCTTTTTTTTATATTTCTCTAATTTTCTTTTTAAAATCATCGACCTCTTTGTAGATTTTTTTCATTTCCTTTTCTCTTTTTTTCTTGTTTCTTTCAATTACCTCGCGAACTGTAGGGAGTTTTTTCTCCTTTTTCATTATAATGCCTCCTGTTTAGTTACCTAATTAACCCAATTGTTTCTAAAGTTTTTAATTTTTAATCATGCATTAGAAGTTTTATTTAATATATGAATAATTAGGGTTTAAGGTAGGGCAAAAGAGTCTTACAAGTAAGACAAAAAGGAAAGCGGCGCTTATGGATAATTTAATGGCTAAGTAATAAATAAAGAACACAATGGGGTTTAGTAAGATAACTACAACAATGTTATTATTTACATAAGAAACAAGTAGTATATATCAATAAATACAATGCTACGATTTTAAATTACAGGAGGCGTTTAAATGAAAAAAAGACCAGAACGGTTAAAAGAAGCTTTAAATGTCAGTGAAATCACCCCCCAAAAATTACGCAGCAAACTAAAAAATCTTGACGAACAAACTATAATAGATTATTTGAAAAAATTTGCAAACAATACAGCAATAGAAGGAGAGCTGTCTGCCTTACTCCATAAAAACAGTAATAAAACAAATACTAAAATATTGATGGATCAATTGGAGCAACGTAAAGACATTTATACAATTGTTTACATTATATTTTCATCACTTCGTAATAAAACTGACAGGCTCAGCGACAACCGAATACAAGGTATTGTTAATGCAGCATTTTACGAGTTTAAATTAACAAATTCTTCTATAGAACGAGAACTAAATCGTCAACAAGTTGAAAAGCTCGTATTAGATAAAGAGTTTAAACAATTATGTTACAAGTATATTTATGATACTTTAGAGGAAAGAATCAGTACGGATGACACTCTAGAGGATTTTGGAAACATCGATGAATTAACTATTGAAGTTTTCGCAGCCATTATATACGAAATGTTATTTATACAAACGGATATCCATTTAATTAAAACTAATTCAATAGTTTAATGAAAGCAGTGTATGTAAACGACCATCCATGCGAAAGCACATCATTCACTTTCGCATGAGCGATCGAATCAATCCATCATCGCCAACCATCTGCTACTCCAAAAGCACCCAAGCTGGCTCTCCAATCCAAACAAAAATACTACTATAAAGGGGCATCACATGATTGTCATGCCCTTCCACCATTCTAATGTTTGGTTTTTAAGGTGCTTTTCATTTATCTAATATTGGCAATCATATAAAAAAAGCAATCAACTCATAACAGAGAAGATCGCTTGCTTTAGCATAGAAATGAATTGTCCTAGAATACCATTCTATTAGTTCGTTGTTTCATCTTTTTTTTATCGGATACAAATCGTTAAAATTTTATACAAAAGCAACTCCAAGATACTTACATACTCCTTTTACATGTTCAATCGCCACTTCTTTTTGAAATACAGGTTCTATCATCAATCGAGCTTCCCTGGGGTTGTTCATAAATCCATTTTCGCTCAAGATGGCTGGCATGTTAGTTTCTCGTAAAACATGAAAATTATGCTCTTTAATTCCACGCCACTTTTGGGCAGTTCCTTGTTTCAAAAATTCTGCAATACATTCTCCAAGTTTGCCAGATTTTTCGTTTAAATGGCCTGGATAAACAAAAATAGAATGACCTTCTACTTTTCCCCAAATATCGCTTACTGCATCGTAATGTATAGATAAGTACACATCAGCCTTCTTAGAATTTGCTAAATCTGTTCGCGCCTTTAACGATGTATCTGAATCCGTTGGAGCAACTAAAAGAGTTCGAAATCCAATTTCACGCAAATACCTGTCCATGAAAGAGACAACTGCTTTATTAAATTCATTTTCTGGTATATATTTACCTAATTCTGGAATAATAGGTGTTCGCTTTCCTCCTGTATTCATACCGTGCCCATCGTCTAAAGCGATTAAAAAGTCTGATGCTTTATTCATTATTCAATCCTCCGCTTCATTCACTACTTATTAATTTCTGTCAGATTAATTTACCTCCAAGTTATTAAAAGACTTTTTTTCGATACCATCTACTCGAACTTCAAGCGCATCTAAAGTAGAATTTATTGATTGCAAAACTGTTATGGTTTGTTCTTGTGATTCATTGCTACGCTCAAGGTGAGCCATTAATTGTTGTTCGCGAATTTTTGATTCTTTACGATACTCTTCATAAAGATTAATTAAATTATTTTCTCTCTTTATATTTTCAACTCGCATTTCCCGGATTACTACCGCTGCTAATACAATACAAAGAATTGCCCAAACCACTTGTGATGTTGCTATTTCTGTTGCAAATTCCATTTTGCACCCCCTTATTTTATTTAAAAAGATTAGAAATTCCTGATGGTAAACTAGTTGAAACAGATTTAAAATCAGCGTATAGGTCACCACTTACACTGATACATGTGTAATGTTTTATGTATTTTGTGACAATAATAAATGCTCGCTAAGTGTGCCTTATTTCGTTCAATATTCTCTTATTCCCCTTTAATAAGGTCGCATCGCGGTGGGAATACTGACGGGGTGTGGAAAGGAAATAGAATTAAAAACATCGGATGAATTGAAGAATTCGGAACAAACGCATGCTGAAAGTAAGGCTTTCAAAGACAAGCAAATAGCCGTGACAAAGGATGTTAGAGAAGTAAAACCACTTACGGTAGATGGAATTGAAAAACCTGATCTATCTGTCTATCAATATCGTTTTCCTGAATATAAAGACTTGAAACTCTATATGGTACAAATAATCAAAGATTGGAGTGAGTGATCGGAGTTCAAATCGAAAGTGGAAGAAGGGCATGCCGAATCAGAACTTGCATATATAGCACTTCATTATATTAACTACTTTGGAGAAGAGATTGACAAATTGGAGTTGACTGAAGATTTTAAAGAACTTCAAATTATTACATATAAAATAAATTACAACTTCACCTTTAACATACAAAATGAAGGCTTTGAGAAACAGCAAGAAACCTTTATTACGGAATTTACGACAAAGTTGAACGAAATATATTGTAAACGAGGGGAAATTTCCTTCGTTTTTTTTTGCCGTCACAAACTACTGATACCCCATAATAAAGGTGTTTAGTTTTTGGCAAAGTCCCTAAATAAGAATCCACGAATGTAACAATAGAGTCGTTTAAAAATCCAATCTTTATGCAATAATCGCACCCGTTTGTTGAAAGCTACATTGGGAAATGAAGCCCAACCTAATTGTTCTGGTTTTTAAAGAAACTTGAAATAGCAATTATAATTATCCCTATTATGATTGAAGGTACAGAAAAAGTAGAATAGACTTCTGGACCATCTGTCCAGCACGTTTTCGATTGCTCTTTTCTTGGGGAAAAATAGACGGCTCTTAAACGATAAATCGTTTGGCCACCGTCTCATTTTTTTGCTTGTGAATTTTGGGGAGCACTTGGCTCCCTGTAAAGTAAAAATGTATGAGAATGAATAAAATTTTTAAATAATGGTTGTCAAATGAATCGAAATTTCCCTTTACTAAGTGTTAGGTTAGCTAAATCTAAACAACTAATAACTTAGGAGGAATTATATTATGGCATGTTCAAGTGGTTATGTTAAAACAGGTGCAAGTACTCCAGATATTCACACTTGTGTGAGTGTTAGCGGTTCTAACGTTAATGTGTCGCTAGAAGGTGTAACAACAGAAAGGTGGCCGTTCGTAGGATACGTTAAATTCAAGTTGCAACGTGCGGGGGCTAACGAGGTTTGGTTAGACGTTTCAACTCAAAATGGTGGTTACTGGTCAGACTCTTCAACAACGAAAAAGAATTTTATATTTAACAACATTGGATACGCAGGGCAAGTTATGTTGGTTACTGCGGAATTTTATGCTAACAGTTCCTACACAGATAAACTTATCTCATCAGCTTCTCATATGTTCGTACGATAATCTTTATCGTTGTACTAACAAAAAAACAAGGGTCCCCCGATTATACGGGAGACCCTTGTTTTTCACTATTCAAAAGAAGATGAAAAAAAGAGTTTGTATCGACAGTGGATTACACCTTTGGTTGGGAAAATAATTTTCATTCCAAGATGATTGATGAATGGAAAAGTGGAAATGAACCATTTGTTGACAATCTAGCGGAAGAAGTGATTCAACAAATGGCGCACCAAAAGATTATTGCTGATGAAAAAGAAAGTTCAATTATGATAACACCAGAAAGAATCGACATTTTGATACAGATGGTAGAAGAAAATAAAGACAAATATGAGCATTATGAAATATATTTAGATATATTAAAACGTTGGAAAAAGGGGGATTTTTCAAAAGTTGACAATGATCATAATTCTATGATGAGTATTCAAGGGTCGAAAACTGGTGGTGTAGCGACAGGTATCGCTACAGAAGAACAAGAGATACACTATATATTCCAAGTTTTCTCTAAGGAGGTAGATGAAGTCTTTGGTTCGACAGAAAAACAGAATTAAATTTTTTGTACTCGATGGTAAATGGCGGTTGAGCTTCATGTAATATGACTATTACAGATAACAAAGAACGTCAACACTTACTGATAGATTTAATAAATCGGATGTTAATCATTTAGCATTGCTCGATTTTTTTTGATAAATATAAATAAAAGATTTTTAGGCTGCCTTTCAGCGAAGGTTGCCTTTTTTTTGATGATTGGTTGACTTTTGACAACTTAAAAGGCCTTTATAAATAACATAGCTTTTAAAAAGGAGTGTTCGTATGGCTGATTACACAGTTTTAATTAATTTGATAAGCAATGTTGGTTTTCCTATTGTTATAGCCATTTATTTACTTCATCAGTTCGAACGAAAATTGGATACATTGGTTGAAAATATCCAAATTCTTTCTCAAGCAATAGAAAAGCAAACCCAACAGAAAAAACAATAAAATTAACATTTTATTGTTTTTAAGTTAAAAATAGCTAATATACAATTCATTATTTTTTTTAGGTTATAATAGAACAAGCGTTTCTATTTTAGTGCATTGGAGTTGGTTTTTTGATTCAAAATCGATTATTACAAACTTTTTTAACAGATGAAAAGATAAACAAAATTTACTTAAGTTATTTAGAACAACCTTCTGCTTACAAAAAAGACATGATTGAAAAGTTGTTTCAAATTCACGTACGAAAAGTACAGTTATTAAGTTACTTTTCAAAGGTATTACATTTCGAATCTCAAAAATACGATAAAAAAATTCGACATATGAATAACGTCAATCAGTTGATTTTAGACAAAAATGTAAATGATGGAGAGAGGACAGTTCTTGATTTAATTGAGGGGGAACAACCTTTTGATGAATTAGAGTTTTCGACTGACCTAGAACTTGTTTTTGAGGACAAGCATCTTTACAAAATCGTTTCAAATTTAAGTCCCAGGCAAAAGGACGTCCTTCATTTGCTTTACGTTGAAGGATTGACTGAAATTGAAGCCGCTCAAAGATTAGGCGTTACTAAACAATCCATTAATAAAACCAAAAATCAAACTTTGAAAAAAATTAAGCAAGATTACAAAAAAGGAGTGGTGTGAATGCCAATGTCAGAGTTAAGAAATCAAGCATTTCAACAAGAAATTTTGAACATGTTACAGCCCAAAATTAAATCGGTTTTAAAACAGACTAATTCGCAATATCGTTTGGATTTGGAACAAGAAATTTCTTTGATGATAATCACGGCTATCCAAACTAAACCATTCCAAAAAGCACCTTCGTTTTTTGAACTCGTTGAAGCTGAAAGGAAAAAAAGTCTCAAAATCGTATAGTTATTTTTGTGTGAGTGGTTTTTCGCTAAAAATTCAAAAGGTGGTAATTGTTATAAATAAAACTAACAGAGGGTTGTGGTGTAATGTGGAGGAAATGGTATCTATATACTCAAATGAAAAGGAGGTGATTAAGAAAGAAACAATTCTATCAAATATTTTCGAAGAAATGAATGGTTATATTGGGAAGAGTGTAAACAATGCGTATATGAAACCAAAAAAATTTGGACTTGAAATCCCTAAGGAAGACTTCGAATCACGATTCATGCAATATCTTTGGGAGGCTGTTGAATCATTTCAAGTTGGAGGCTCTACTTTTAAGAATATTGTGCTGCGTAGATTTGAATTTGCTGAAAAACACACTTGGAGACAATATAAAACGAAAGGAAATGAAAGCGACAAAAATGGTATTTCTTACGAATCTGCAAGATTAGACTCATTGGATAAAAGAATAAGCGGTTCTGTTGAAGGTAAAGCAACACTAGCACAAATTTCTTTTTGGAAAGCTATTTCCGCAGAAGACGAATTCCTAGATCAAATTGAAGAAAATACAATAATAACTGAATTCTCAAAAGTGAACGAAAGATATGCTAATATAATTCGATATATGATGCTAGGTTACGAAGGTGATGCATTAGCAATTGTAACTGGTGAAGCTGATTCAAATAATGCAAAAGTTCGCAAATTGGTACAACGTTCCAAAGAATCATTCAGAAAATTTTTAAAATTTCGGGAGAAACAGTACTAGTATTGTTTGTAGAAATCCTTTATAAGGAAGAGAACCTGCCCAAAATATTTCAGAATTAATACAAACTAATAAGACTGAATACTCAAAAAAGCATAAAATTTTTAAAAAATGTAAAATTCGAACGATAAAAAAGAACGTACGTTCTAAAAATAGAGCGTTAGTTTCTATAAAATTAATCTCAAAGGAGAGATATTAATGGATGAAATGGTATTGACAGTACAAAGATGGCTTAATAGCAAGTACCGACTTGAGGAAGGGTGGCAGGGAGTTCCTGAGACTGGTAAGACGGGATTGCCCACAATGTATGGTTTAACACGAGCACTTCAAATCGAATTAGGAGTAAGGCCACTTGCTGATAGTTTTGGACCACTCACAGCTTCTACTTATAAACAATGGGGTGAAATGCAACTTGGTTCAGTTCCCACTAATGACAAAGGTAAGAATATTGTTCAGATACTTCAAGGGGCGTGTTTCTGTAAAGGCTACAATCCTGGAGGGTTTGATGGAAGTTTTGGTGAAAGAACCAAATCTGCTGTTTTAAAATTACAAACCGATGCTTGGTTACCTGTCAGGGATGGCAAGGTTTATGACTATATTTTTAAAGCATTTTTAACTATGGATGCCTTTGTTCTTGTGCCTGGAGGAGATTCTAGAATAAGAGAGATTCAACAGAATTTAAATTACCTTTACTATCAGACAGCTGGAGTCCAACCTACTGATGGTATTTATCAAAGAAATACGAATAAAGCTTTAATCTACGGTCTTCAAACAGAAATAGGAATTCCTCCCGCTAACCAAACAGGAGCAATAGGTCCTGCTACCACTGCAGGATTACCGACTTTAATGGTCGGAAGTAAAGGGAACTTTGTAAGATTATTTCAATATGCCCTGTATGTTAATAACCATGATTCTGGAGTTTTTGATGGAATCTACGGAAATGGAGTAAAAGCAGTCGTAGCTGAATTTCAGAGATTTGTAGGATTAGTAGCAGACGGTATTGCAGGAAAACAAACCTGGTTATCTGTATTAATCAGTACTGGTGATCCAAACAGAAAAGGAACGGCATGCGATTGCATCACAATGATTACTCCTGCCAAAGCTCAAGCCCTTAAAAGTGCTGGTTACAAGACAGTCGGCCGATACTTAACAAATGCTTCTGCAACTGGTCTAAACAAAAAGATTCAACCCGGGGAACTGAAAAACATTTTTGATGCTGGATTAACCGCCTTTCCAATTTATCAAACAATTGGAAACGTCGCATCATATTTCAACCCTGATCAAGGCAAAAAAGATGCAAGAGCAGCTAACGCAGCAGCACAAGATCATGGATTTAAAAAAGGAGTTACTATTTATTTCGCGGTAGACTTTGATGCTTATGGAGGCGATATTACAAACAATATTCTTCCACATTTTAAGGCAATCAAAGAAACGCTTGATTTCTATGGAAAATACGAAGTTGGAGTATATGGTCCAAGGAATATTTGTATTCAAGTGTCCGAAGCTGGTTATGCCAAGCATAGTTTTGTTTGTGGCATGTCAACTGGATTCAGTGGAAATCTCGGGTATCCACTTCCAAGCAACTGGTCATTTGACCAAATATCTACTGTTTGGATTGGTTCTGGTGATGGAAGAATCGAAATTGATAATAATATTAATTCGGGCAAGGACCCTGGAGCCGGTTCTATTGATACACCGTCTTCTAAACAAGATGTTGACTTAAAAAGTGAATATGAAATGGATTTACGAACAGAGGCAGCCGACTATATCCATTCGGTTATGACTGCAGGACAAATAGCAGTTGTGTTATGGCCAAGGGAAGTTGCTGTCCAAAGAGCCATTGACTATGATGATCTGATTACCGATCTAAGTAATAAATATCAAATGAGAAAAGCTCTTATCCAAACTGTGCTAGCATGGGAGTCGGCCTTGATAGGTCCAGATGATATTGCCGGGGATGCGCTTGTTTCCGCAACCCATCAATATTATGAATACTTGGAAGCATGGGAAGCTCTATCTCCTGAACTACAAGCCATCACGCCGAGACCAATTCCACCTCTAGTGGAGGATGATGACTCAAGTACGGGATGGTGCCAAATCTTCGCTAGAACGGCTATTAAAGGTCTAAACTTTGCTAAAGATAAAGGATGGAGAACGGGTAAAACCTATGACCCAGATAATCTAAAAGATGTATGGGAAGTATGGAGAAATCTTAAAGAAGACGATGCATATAATATTTCGGTAGCAGCATTGGTGCTACTATGGGGTGCTGAGTCAGATCTTAACCTTAGCAGTGACTATTTAAGTTACGGAGAAGAAGATATTAAGAGAGTTCTTGCTCGATACAATGGAACTAATGAGAAAGCCAAGGAATACGGTGAAAGAAACTATGGAACTTATCAAGTATTCGAAAAGTATAATGCATTAAGTAGAAATAACTAAGCATAAAAAAGCCAGGAAGATTATTCGCACTGACCTAGAAACATGAGACAAATAAAAACACCTTTCGTTGAGAAGCGGGTATACAATACCTAAATCATCAATGTGGAGGTGTTTTTTCTATGGAGACAAGAGCCAGTTATTCAGTAGAAATGAAATTGAAGGCCATTGAAATGCAGTTCGCTAAGGTGCCGGTAAAAGAAGTAATGGAAGAATTGAGTATTCAAACTATACGCAGCCGAAGACATGAATGCGGTGGTATCGAAATGGAGATTACTTATGATAACAATATCCGTATTCAAACTAAACTAAACAGCCAATCGCCGGTTCAATACCGTCAATTGGCTGCATAGTAGGGTATTTTATTCCTGTCTTAAAAAGGGAAGTCGAAGTCAGTACCATTTCTTCTTGGTATTTACTATCTAGCCAAATCTCCGAAGGCAGAAGTAAATTCTGTTCTTACCTGGATGATGAATTCTATCGGTTCTCCGGTATTATCTTTGGTATGTAGATTCTCACGGGTCTTTCCTTCATACCAAGTTCTCTTACCATCAAAGGTCTTTTTAATCTCTTCGTCGCCTTCAAAGTAAATTTCAAAACCTCTTTCTTGTTCTTTATAATAATCATACACTTCTTTTTCACTAAGTTCAGAATATAACTTTTTGTAGACAACTACAGTTGGTTGTCCCCCACTACCCCATGGTCCTCCACCGTAGCTAACTCCATAATCAAATCCTTGTTCAAGCACTTTTGTTTTTGGAGGAAGTGGATAAGAAAAGACTTTATTTGCAATCTCTTCAGCAGCTTTTTTATCTTGGCTAAAAAAAGATACAGCCAACCATGAAACTGCTAAAATGATTGATAAGATAATCAAAATCTTATATTTTTTATTCAAAAAATCTCTCCTATCTTAATATCTCTTTAATTTAATTATATCAAGAGTCGGGGATTCACGTACAAATTAAAGAACAGACTAAAAATACTGCTCGGCTGTTTATTTACAGTTTTAGAAGGAAGTTTCGAAATAAACATGGTGTCCAATCGTTCAAATTTTCGAAAAATCATTCTTTATTATAAAAAGATTGATACAGGTATGAAAAATATGGGCTATGATTTTCTTTTAGAATCAGCATTTGAAGCTATGTTTTGAACAATCTTTATTTCAAACCAACAATGGTTTAAAGTAAATATAAACTATTATTATTATTAAATATAATGACCTAATAATTCAGGTTTCCAGCGATGAATTGCAAGGCTTTCTTTCTCAAATACTTTCTCTAAATAGATTTCCGTAGTTTCTAACCTTTCATGCCCGAGTGATCTCATGATGTCATAATATATATGGATAATCGGATTAGTAGGTACAGTATGAAAAAAGGAAAATGGGAAATAACGGGCATATTCCTACAAGCAAAACATGTACTGCCACCATTATATACCAAAGCATCTTGGTGGAAGCGACAAATTCAACAATTACGTATCCTCCAAAAAGAGGTACATGAATTAATTCATATGACTGACAAATTTAAGGCGAATATACTCATAAAAATTTTGGGCATCACTGAATCGATGTTAGAAAAAATCAATAAATATCGAGAAAAATGTGAGCTAGAAATAATCAAATAACCCAAATCAACAAGAGTAACTTGGAACTTATAATTATAATACCATCGCTAGATGGAACGCGGAATGCTTGGAAACAGAAACTGGCACGTTCCATACGGAGTAGGGGAAAAGCTGGAGATAATATCAAATGCTTACCTATTACTAACGGTTTGTTGAATAAAAAATTTCTAATTTTCGATGAAAATGTCCCAATCGTAGTATCGGATGGATTTAATCGAATGATAAAAAATTTGCAATAGTGTTCTCCTTTATATTCGGTACGACAAGGGTTAGCTTTTATTGTTACAGCCTGATATTGTTGTTATGTAAACCTAGAATGAATAGAGGTTTTTTTTACAGTTATTTACACGGTTAATGATGTATGGTAATTTTAGGTATAATTATAAATCGAGGAGGTAAAGAAATGAAATGGATTCATGTTTTTGGCATAGTTGTTTTAACAGCGTTGGTGAGTACAGGTGTTACATATTTGGTTATGGAGAAGAACTATGAAAATGAAGCTTCTAAAGTTTCCGAGACTGAATTAAATAGCGATTTAAAAGAAGATGAAAAAGAAAAATTTGTATCGATAGTGGATACGAGTGGCAGGGGTTGGGAGGATTCTACTTACTCCAAGAGGATTGATGAGTGGGAAAGTGGCGATGAACCCTTCGTTGGCAATCTAGTAGAAGAAGTGATTCAAGAGATGGCGCACCAAAAGATTATCGCTGAGACAAAAGAAGGTTCTATTATGATTACACCAGAAAGAATCGACATTTTAATACAGATGGTAGAAGAAAACAAAGATAAATATGAACGTCAAGCACAGTATGATAAATATGCACGTCATGAAATGTATCTAGATATATTAAAACGTTGGAAAAAAGGTGATTTTTCAACAGTTGACGATGACCATAATATTTTAATGTTTATTCAAGGTGGGAAATTGCCTGAAGGGTTAGCGACAGGCATTGCTTCGGAAGAACAAGAGAAACACTATATATTCCAAGTTTTCGCTAAAGAGGTAGATGAAGTCTTTGGTTCGACAGAAAAGCAGAATTAAATTCTGCTTTTCTGTGCTTGATGTGGATGTTATCTTTAGGGTTAATGTTTTGCAATGATATGAACCACTAATACATATTTGTTTGAAAAGATTCTGCGCGGTTTATAGAATCTTCACCCTTGTTTTTATGTGTGCAGAATTTGTGGCAACGCTATAACAAGTTTTATTAAGCTACCATGAAAGAACGTAATTTTCTTGCATATTTTGCGGTGAAGCAGGGCTTCATGGATGGCTAACGGGGGGCTTTAGTTGAATAAGGAACACTAAAGTAATCAAGTAAATTATAACGAAAGCATCCATTTTAAACAATTTTTTTCAAAATGGATGCTTTTATTTTATGGCTATATGAGGTTTATAGAGCAATTTGTAAAATTAAATCTCTTCTATTATATATATTCTCCAAACAACTCCGGTTTCCAACTATGAATAGCATGGTTTTCTTTTGCGAATACTTTCTCTAAATAGATTTCTGTTGTTTCTAACCGTTCATGCCCAAGGGATCTCATAATGTCATATACATCCACTTTATTTAATCGAGAGATAATCGCGAATGCATGACGGAAATAATGGGGGGTAATTATAACTTGTTCCCGTTTCTGCTCTTGGTATAGTTTATTGATTTCTTTCGACACATATTGAGACAGATAAGAAGGAGAATATGCTTTACCGGTATTCGTCGCAAACAAAGGATCTGCTCCGTCCGACTTTTCAATAGAAGGAAGTCCTCTTGCAAATCGGAACATCTTAATGCTATTGACGACTTTTTCTTTTAAAGGTATATGGCGTCGCTTATTTCCTTTACCTAAAACATTCAAATAATAACCGCCAAGTATCGTATCCACTTGTAAGTCTTTTACCTGCAGCGAACAAAATTCCTCGTTCCGTATTCCAGTAGTAGAGAGAACATGCACAATGGTGAACATGATGGGATGCTCCATATCCCGAAAGGTAGTCAATAAGTAAATCACTTCTTTTGATCCCAGGTCTCTATTTGGACGTTCATCTTTCCGAACGCTAGCAATACGAAAGCCGATCTGTATCGGCTCTTTTATATAGCCAACCTTATAGAGAAAAGCGAAGAAAGATTTAATGATCGTCGTCTTTCTTTCAATGGTAGCTGGTGAATATGGTCCTTTCTTTAAAACATGTGGACTTTCGGTTGCTAACCACTCTTGATACCGCCTTAAATGTCTCGATTCTAACGATTTAAACAGAGAACCCTCTATTATATAGTCTAAATCTATATTGATTACAGTTCCGTATTGAAGCAGCTGCTCCACAAACAAAGTCAATTCTCTTTCGTATTCGTAAATCGTCCTTTCGGAACGGTCTTTCTTTTTGTCTACATTTTTCTGTTCATTCAAATACCAAATCAACATATCGGTATCTGAAAAATCATGAAAGCGAGGTTGTTTCTTTTTTTCTGCATCATCTAATTGATTTTGTAAAATAGGGAGTATCGCTTTGTTGTTTAGTTGTTCTTTCCAAATATCTATTTTATATCCAGTCGCTTTTATCTCCATCCCTTTACTCATTTATAACACTCCTTTTACCTTTGCATTATATTTATATAAATATGAATATAAAAATATTCTATCGAACTTGTATTCTATTATATCATGTACATTTCCGATAAATATCTTTAAAAATACTCTACATAAAAAAATACTACATTTGTTTATGTGGATTTTAATAAAAGAAAATAAATATTATTTTATAATTATATTTAAAATTGAATAAAATATTTTCATATATTATAATGGTAAATATAGAATATTTATATATTAAAATTTCTAATAAAATTAATTTATTAGTTTTATTCAATAAATAAGAAGAGTTTGTGAAAATGAATTTGAAATCATTAGTCACTTTGATGTTTCATTACGTACAACACTTTTACTAGTAGCTTGTAACAATTAAAAAGCCAAAAAAAATTACGAATCTGGGTTATGTTGTTTATGCTCTTTATTAAAAAATAGTAATTCACTATATTATCAATATGATTACTGTCGAAAGTAGGTGAATATATGACAGAGTTAGAACAACTCTCTTTATTTGAGATACCTTCATCTAAAAATAAAATACAGGATAGAGAAGAAATACATATAGAGGTACAAGAAGCACCTTACGTAGAAGAAATTGTTCCTTATGAGATAGGGGATACCGTCCGAGTAGATCCAGATAAATTAGCTGAAAAAGATGTACTGAATTACAACTATCTGCTCGAATATCTAAGAAAGAAAGGAATCGTCAAAAAGGTCATAAAAAACCCTACTTTACAATATGAAATCGCTTATGGAGATAAGATTGCTTTTCTATATCACACGGACTTGACCATATAAGGAAAGGGGGAGTTTGATTATGGTAGAGAAATATAAAAATATCATCATAGATCCTACACAACATGAGTATTGTTTTACCCTCGGAGAACTAGATTGTTACAAATTAAAAACTGGTAGATGTACTTTTGAACTTAGTGAGCAAGAATACGAAGAAGAAAGCTCGAAGTGTGGTCATGCACATTATTTTGAAGGGCGTGTCGGTTACTGTCGAGAATTACTTAATATGATGATTAGAGACAATGCTGGAACTGAAAACACCGGTATTCGCGGTTTTCGAAATTCATGTGGTCATATTTCATTTTCAGATGGTCAACATCGTAGCTGCATCGCAAAGAAAAACAAGATGAATGCATTATTCTTTGAGTATTTAGGGAATAATAATTCGTCATTATGCGGTGTTTGTTCCGCAAAGGAAGGCGATTCTAACTCAAAAGAAAAGTTTACAATCCTTAACAGCTTTAAAAAAGTAAAGAAAAAACCTTATGGCGAGCCTATTGAGATTTTAGACCAGGATCTTTGATGGAAAATTAAATGTGAATTTAAGGAGAAGTAAGCAAAATTGATATTCCATGGATAGATACGGTTATCTGTTCAGTAGACACATAAAATGTCTTAAAGAAAGGGTGGAGTACTCAATACCTAACAAATAAAAAATCTACAGAAAGAAAAAATGGTAGCAATGATGAATATTAAACATAAGTTTTTCTTATTTAAGAGGAAGTTAATTTTGATGATGTACCCTCCTATCATGTCTACAAGACGAGGAAATTATATTCGGATCACTCGGATAGCAAACGAAGGGTTCAATGTAAAAGCATATAAAACAGAATTTGTTTATGCACATACTGAAAGATTTATTGACGTAACAGTTGATGAAATAAATGCCCCAGTTAAATCTATAGACCGTTCTCATTATATTATTCCAGGATTTGATGAAAATTTGATGATAGGGTGTTTTTGCTTTTTTTATCTTTTTAATATTTCACAAGCAGAAGCTAAAGGGAATTTGCCATTTAGAAGTTCCGACAAGCTAAATGTAGCTTATTTGCATGAGAGTGAAATTGTATGGGTTAAAAATGTAAAGGAATCGGGAAAAATAAATGAACGATTAATTAAAATTACGAAGGAATCAGAAAATCCATATACAGGAGAAAAATCAGTTTTTGAGGATGATTGGAGAAGGATCAGTGACTGGGTAAGGATGCCACTATCGTTAGCATTACAAAGAACAAATAAGCATAAACAAACTCAGAAGCATATTGATGAAAATATTAGTCAAATCTATTTAGTGGACAAACAAATAAATAGATTGAAGAGTATAAATCAAATATTATTTCAAATTGCTGAACATCATATTAAATGACGTTTAATGTGTCACAGTTCGTATGAAATGCGTAGTAATTAAGAAATCATCTCAGGGCAATACATTGCAACAGATTGGTAAGAAGATCAAACATAGTTCATTCTCTTGAAGCTCTAAGCACAGTAAAGAAAAAACACTTATAAGAAAGTATGGTGTGAAAAAACATGACGCATCCCGATGATACAAATAGCCAAATAGAAAAACACTATACACGAAAAGAAGTGGCAGACTTACTCGGTATTTCTAAAGTAACCGTCTATCATTATGCAAAACAAAATAAAATCCGAAAGGTTCCGGATCCACATCGCACCAGGAGAGAAGCTAGGTATTACGCTACCGAAGTAGATCAACTTGCGGAGCAGCGTAAAGAGTTGCAAGTAGAAGGATATTCGACAACTGAATTAGGGAAAAAACTAGGTATTTCCCAACAGAAGATATACCAACTCATTAAAGAACATAATCTACCCGTACATGAAGTTCCTCATGGGGATGAACGGATTCGCTATGTAATTCCAGAAGAAACCGCACAATGGATGAAAGAAGAAATTAAACGGACTGCTCCTACTCGTGGGATTCGTTCAGAGTTTTATGATAGCCATTTAAACATTGCTTTGTACCAACTATTTACGTCTGCAGACGATCGCATAGAAACTCGTGTCGTTCGTAACGATATAGGAGAATGGGGATTTTATTCATCTTCTCGTTCCTGGATTCCTTACGATAAAGCTATTGAGCAATACGGTTATAAGGCGGTTTATGAACTACATCGACCATTGATAAAGCTAAACGGTTATACAGATTTTATCTTGCCAAAAGAGAATGAATTATCCTACCTATTCTTAGACTACATCTATTTACGTAGGGGAATTGAAAACATTCGTTTAAGAGAACATGACAATCACTTGGCGCTATCCGTAAAAGCGGGAGCCTTACAGGTAACGGATCAATTACCAAATGTACTAACAGATGAAGTGATTCAATCGTTTTTGGTTGGGGGAGCAGGTGAAGTGATTAACCAGGAAGAAGATTGGATATTTGTAAGTGGTTATCATAAAACCTCCATAGAGCTCCCTGTGACCATTATTGAGACATTACACCACCTAGCAGAAGTCGAGAAGCTCTCGTTCAACGAATTGCTGGAGCAGGCGTTAGAGCGATTTATACAGTCACAACAACCTTAGTGGCTGCTCCAATACTGCACACTTCGAACACAGTATCTACTGAAATAAAGTTAATCTTGGAATGTACTATTATCAATAGGTTAACAAAGTTAATCTATGTTAACATTCCGAGATTTTTAGAATGAAAAGTATAAAACTATTATAGGAGAGTACTAAAATGAAAAAGAAAATGAACTATTTAATCTTACTTTTAACAACCATCTTTATGGTTGGTTGTACCAACTTAGAAGATGTATCCATTACAGATGTAGAAACAGATTCACAAGAAGTAACAACAAATAATAGTGAAACAGAAAAAACTACGGTAACTGAAAAATCAGTATCAGAAAAAACATCAACTCAATCAAAAGATGAACTGTTCAAAGGATACAAACTGATTGAAGTTGATGGTGGCGATTTGTCAGGACATCGCGAACCTAACGTCGTCGTTGACATTGGTTTTGGGGACCGAAAGTACTATTCTTTCACCAACGAATATGGCCAAGTAATCCGTGTCATTGCTGAAGAAATCGTTCTACAAGATGACCGTACCGAACCCGTAACATCATCTGGCAGATACTACGCTGATGAAGCAAAAGTTCCTGGTGTCGAGAGAGCAGATTTAGATGAAGGACATATTATTGCAGATTCTCTTGGTGGGGTATCAAACGCTTATAATATTACGCCACAAGATAGTACGCTTAACCGACATGGTGATCAAGCATATATGGAAGACGCTATTCGTAAAGCTGGTGGAGCTACTATTTTCGAAGCAATTATCACATATCCTAATACGGAAACGCAGATTCCTTCTCATTACAAGTACACTTACACTTTAAAAGGGAATAAAATTGTAGATGAGTTTGATAACGGCAACCCTGATGAAATAAATAAATCTCTAGGATTAACTGAAAGTAAATCAACTAATTCAAATAAGTCAACAAGTTCTAAAAAGTCCAATGCTTCGAATGGCACTGAAGATATTTCTAGCGTTGATACAAATGGAAATGGACAAGTGACGATTAAAGAAGCAAAAGCAGCAGGTTTTAGTATGCCAATATCGAGTGATCATTATTTATACCCATATATGATCGATAACGATAAGGACGGTATGGTAGGTGAGTAAGCCCCTAGAACTTTGAGGCAAAATAAAGACCATCATTTTACGATGGTCTATTTTTTATCTAAAACATCAAGTGGACCTCAGAAATCCATTGTGAAATGTTACACTTAAACTAACGCAGCAGGTTAGTGGAATAAGAAGGTTTATGTGTGAATGGCGTTGAATAAGTTAATATATGTGAAATTTTTGAACAAAAAAAGGTGTTTTAAGGGATACTTTACTTAAAGTTGGAACTGGTACTTTTTTATTGAACTAACGAGTTATAAGAATTGATAATGAAAAATTATAAGTAGTTAAAACTGGGAGGGTGTCTGTGAAATATTTATATACGATTATCATAATTTCTATATTGATCATGAGTGGATGTTCTAATAATGGGTCTGGGAATGATTTAAAACAAGAAAATGAACAGTTAAAGCAAGAAAATGCAAAGTTATCAGTAGTTAAAGAGGAATTAGAATTAGATTTGAAAATAGCTAGCTTGGAAGCATCTAGGAAAAAAGATCAATTAACTAGTGAAATAACTTCATTACAAATCGACAATGAAAAGCAAAAAGAAATAATTAATCGTTATCAGAATGTACTGGGATTTTCCATTTCGGGTAATCGTACCATCGCCGATGCTTTGAATATCTTTTCTCCTGATCAAGTAAAAACGGATAACCAAATCGCCGATCTAATCGTTTCAGATGTAAAGAAGGAGGCAAACAATGACGCAACAGGTTACTTTATAAAATTCACTGGTGAATTTGAAGTCAGAGGCTCCATCATTCATGATGTGAGTGGAGAAAGTGAGTATTCCTTTATAGTCAAAGAGAATTTGGAGACCATGCCACACACATTATGGCAATTTGAAAAAGGAAGTATCTTCTTTGAAATTACAAATAATGAAGATTTAAGAAAATCATTGGGCGACAAATTAGAGGCTTTACCTGAAGATGGTCAACTAGATATAGTTGGAGTTTTTAAAAATTATTCTTATAACGAAGTTCCTGAATCGGACTCTCTGCCGAGTTATGCTGAGTTTGTAAGA